>CAJTQL010000027.1 GCA_910578285.1 uncultured Helicobacteraceae bacterium | reverse complement strand
CTGCTTGCCCGCCCACTGTTGTTGCTGCTTGTTCAGCGATTGCAACTTTGGTGCGGAACACGGTTGCGCCTTGGCTTGCAAGGGTGATTTGATCTGGTGTGAGATTTGTTGTGTCAGCATTTTGGTCAGCCCATGCATTGATAGAGCGCAATAGATTGTCTGTGAGCTGTTCGCGTCTCCAGTTGTTGGTGTTTGCTTGCTCAACCCAGTAATCAATCCCTGCTTTATCGCTGTTGTTGTCTTTGCCCAGTGCGTTTTTATAGACAAGCTCAACAAATTCTTGGTTTGTCATTGTGCGCAAATTAGGAGTGAGCCCGATGACTTCAGAGATGAAGCTTTGATTGTAAGCTCGACCGCCGTATTGTTGCGCTGTGACTCCATCAATTGCTCGATTGTAGAGTGCGACAAAGAGTTGTGAAACTTGGTTTGCTGTTGCCATGTATGGCTCCTTAATATAAATTTCGATATTGTTTTGTGATGCTGTGGACACATACACGAACATTGAAGATGAGTGACAGAATAGGTTTGGTGATTCTTGGGCTATGTTGGGTGCGGGTATGCGTTATTGCTACCATGACAACGTAGGTGCGCTTTAGTCGCACATCACATTTGCCTTTTGTCATTCTGAACCTGCTTTGCAGGTGAAGAATCTCATGTCCTTTGTCATTCTGAAGCCATGAGGCTGAAGAAGCTCAATACATGAGATGTTTCGGCTATCGCCTCAACATGACAAAAAATCGATGCGTCATTGCGAGAATCCACTCTCCCTTATGCGGGGCAATCTCCCCTTGCGGAGGGGAAACTTCTCTCCCCCTCCCTTGCGGATGGGGCTAGGGGGTGGGTCATCACATGCAATGACACAAATGGGCACTACGATTGCAAACAACAAAGTCAAATGTCCATTTCCACAAACAGACACTTGAAAGAAACATCAAACCGCCATTGTTTGAGAACCAAACAAGCTAAGGAATGCGATGATTCAAGGAGGAAACTTGAACCAATCTGCTAGAATGCCCTAGCACACAATCTTTGGACAAAGACTCTGTGCGGGGGCAGGCATCACTCTAATGAATCTCAATGCCATATGCTCATTTGCTTTTAGCGTTGTAATTATACAACTTCTTTGACGTTTTGTCAAGAGGATTTACGATTTTTCAATTTCTCAAGCATTGTGCCTCACAGAGTGGCGACCAGAACTGCGGAACGCGGCGCAGCAGATCTTGCTTGAAGCGATGCAGACAAAAGCGAATAAACAGCAAATATATCAAGCGAACGATTCTCAATTGTCGCCGAATCTTGAGCAAAAATCATGAAATCTTTGTCTTTTTTCGTGTATATAATAATAACATTGGCACAATCTATGTTGAGCGCGTGGATGCGGGGGATAGCGGT
>CAJTQL010000026.1 GCA_910578285.1 uncultured Helicobacteraceae bacterium | reverse complement strand
AAAAAGTGAAGAACGCAGGTGCTGCACTTGCAAAGGTTGAGCAGTTTCTAAAAACAGCATAGAAAATTGCATATTCAAACGTTCCATTTCTTTTGTCATTGCGAGCAAGCACAACATGCGAACGTGGCAATCAACATGGTTGATTGCTTTGACTGTCGCCTTGCCATGACAATTAGGTATGTGCTGTAAGCAAACCAATGCAAATCCTACTCAAACGCCCTCTTGTTGGGGAATATCGGCGCATAGCCCTTAAAATTCTCTGTTTTGGGGGCAATGAGCAAGGCATAGCCGCCTTTGTGGTCTTTGTCCCAAATGCTAAAAAATTCCTGCTTTGTGCTGACATAGACACCATAGCTTGGGTCAAAAATAGAAAGATAATCACCTTCGTGGTTGATACCAAACCGTTTGGTCTCCTTCAATCGTGAGTTCGGGATAGAGACGATAGCTATTTGCATTCCCTGTTGTTAGCAAACTAAGAGTGGTGATGCTCCGAATGCCATATTGTGGCTTGAATAGCGAATCCACCGTGATAGGGTCAGAGGCAAGCGCAAAAGCATAGCAGAGTGCAAACAAAATGAAACGTTTCAGCATTAATTTTCTCCTATGCTGTTTTCAAAAACTGCTCAACCTTTGCAAGGGCAGCACCAGCGTTTTTGACTTTTTGGGTGAGTGTTTCTTTGTCTTTTTTCTTGGGTTGGTATCTTTCATCTTCAAGTGCTCTTTTTCTTTCTATGTCTTCAAATAACGAATCGGGAGTATCCAGAAGCTTAGGGTCAAGTGCTTCATGGCTTGCAAAAAGCTGCAAAAGAAATGCCTCTGGGTCAAAAAAGATAAGTTGGCTTTCGGAATATTTTTCTTCCTCTTTCATGCGTTCATAAGCGTAAAGTAAATCATGAAAATTTTTTTGAAGACTTTGAAAATCTTCCTCTTTCATCTCGCTCAAATCTTTTTCGCTAAATCCCTTGTCTTTGAGCCATGAGGCAAAGGCGATTTGTGTTTTTGTTATATGTTCATGCATTTCTCGTTGTTTTACATTTTCGATAAAGTCGCCTTTGACATATTGTTTCACATATTCTTCAATAGTCATCGTGCCTTCTTGGATGGCATGGTAAGCGTTAGCTTTAAATTCAAGAATGGGGCTATCAAATTGCATATCTACCAAAGATGTTGCAAATGCCAATAAGCCACTTTTAGAAAAGTTACCATTGTCGTCCATATATTTTTGTGCACCCCAAGTTGCATTTTTCAATTCAAATTCATTTGGAATAATCGAAATAGGAATCTGTGTAGGACTATTGGGGGCTGGAAGCCCTAAAAGTCTCCAATAGCTTGGAGATTCCTTGACACCAACGATTGCGCCTCCAAGAAAATAATTATCAAGTTTGGGGTTATCAATGTACAGTAACTCTTTAATTTGTCCATTATAATCCCCATTGCTTGTAAAAAAGGCTTGTGGTAGAGAATCGAGCTCTTTTTGTGTATAATGCTCCGTTTTATTTTGGAACGATTCGCCCAGAATCTCATTCAATCGCTCGTATTTTTGCTGAAAATGTGTAAGAATTTCTTCGGATGTTAGTGTATGATTCCATTTATCCATCATACTTAAAATCGTCTCGCTATGAATCCTAAAGTTTTCTGGAATCCCCGCCGCTTTGTTGAATATTGCAGTTAAATAGCCCTCTTCGTCAAGTGGAAATCCTAGAATCTTTGGAGCTTGTTCAGCATTTTTGATTTTCTCCAAAACACCAAAATTTTCACGTAACTTTATCGTATTATGCAGTATATATGAATCGGTCTTGAAAGTTTCCGTAAAAACAGAATCCTCACTAGCAGTTTGCACAAAAGGCAAAACAAACGTAGTGTTTAGGTTTGTCTGCCTGTTTTGTGCTGCTTGCTCAAATGTAAAACTTTGATTTGTGGAACGAGAATGAACCAGCATTAAATCTCCTTCGAGTACAAACTAAGGAGACTCAAGCAAAAATTGTTCCAAAATTATGACTAATAGGGGAAACGAACCCTAGCATTATGGTTTTTCCCACGTGTGCCATAAGCTCCTAAAATTTCAGCCGCTGCTGCACCCCATACCATACGCTTGATTTTTCCCGAGCCTCTATCAACAACACCAAAATGTTGATTATAGCCTTTGGGGTTATAATTGTAACGTGTCAGCATTACCAATTCTTCATTTGCAGGGTTGACAAGGGCAGTATAGTATCGATAACGTTGAACATCTTGAGCACTTACAAATAAGCCTTGACTAGTTTTTTGAAGACAATCACCATCACCAAGACAAGCATATCCATTACGCATTTCATGGTTACTAAGCGAAAATATCATTCCTGTTTGATAACCGTATGGATAGATAACTCCACCATCGCGATAGTTGAATTTGGAGGTTTCAATAACATAATACCCCCCAACCACCTTCGCCTTTTGCTCTCTGCTTAGTTCTGCAATCCCTGCGTCTTTATCACTCATTGCGCCATTGGATAGCTTGGCAAATAGGTCTGTGTCAGCAGTTGCAATGCCTGCAAACAATGCCGCCCCGATGAAGAATTTTGTGATGCCTTTTGTCATGATCGACTCTTTATAGATATGTTTGGAATTATATTATTGTGAAGCTTAAAATATTATAAATTTATGGCAATCGAATATTGTTGGGATTCTTTGTTTGTGGATTGCCGCACCTGCGTTGCAGACTCGCAATGACGTCAAAATGGAAGTGCGACTTCAGTCGCACTTTTGGTGCGCGATTCTCATAATGATGTGCGATTGAAATCGCACCTCCGAAGATTTGATTTGTCATGTTGAGGCAAAGCC
>CAJTQL010000025.1 GCA_910578285.1 uncultured Helicobacteraceae bacterium | reverse complement strand
GGCAAAGTAAAGATAGAATCTCGTGAATCGTCTTTATTTGCGAGTGTCTGCCCAAATGTAAAGCTTTGGTTTGTGGAATGCGCGTTAATCAGCATTGAAACTCCCTATATTCACAAAGCCATACTTGGCATGCCGCTATAAGCTTCGATGAGCTTATCAAGCGAGGTGGGTTGGTAAGAAAATGCTTGCAATGTTTTATTGGCTTCTTTGACAACCAAGCTATCGAGTTGGTTTTGGCTATTTTCTAGTGTTTGTGCATTGAATCTCTTCAAGTTGCCTACAAATTTATCAAAGTCATCAAGCATTCCAAGACTAGGAATCGCCTGCTTTTGTGCAGGCACTAAGGCTATATTGTTATAAGATTCATTGGCACGTTTCCTAAGCTCAAGCAGTGTCGAATCGCTGATATTTTCAAGACTTGTAATCCCTTGTTGAAGCAAAAAATAGAGAAAATAGCTTTTTTCATCTGTCTTGCCTGCCAGATAGTCTGATAAGCTCATTTTACCCTCGACAATGTCATAATAATCGGATATATTTTGCGCTGTTTGCGCCCTGTTCTTTTCTTCCAATTCCCCAAGTTCTGTTTTGTCTGCTACCAAAAGCGAATCGTCCCATGCATGAGAATTAAGAAACTTCATCAATACACCAGCCTTTGAAAGATTCCCGTCTGCGTCTTGATAGTTTTCATTGTCCCATTCAATCGTATTCCGTTGCGGGTCAATAAAAGTTTCAATAATTCCTTCTCGTAAGCCAATAAGTGAAAGAAGCGAATGGTTAGAAGCCTGCCATGCGAGGTCTAATTCTTCTTGTGTTTGATAGATTCCCGTTATCGCACTATCCATTCTGCCATCTCTTGTCGTAAATCCTTTGGGCAAAGATTCGAGCTGTTCATTGCTAAAATATTGCCCATGTGAATCAAGCAGATTTCCTGAAATTGCAGACAAAAGTTGATAGGCATTGCCCATCGTCTGCGCAATATCAACTGAATGATAAACTGCCATTCCATTATAAGGTTCGGGGAGTGCAAGTGGAGATGGGCTTGTGAGTGTTGCAACGAGCTCTTTTGCAGAATCCACATGGATTTTAAAATATTCAGGAATCCCTGCCGCTTTGTTAAAATCTTTCGTAAAAAATCCCTCGCTATCAATGCGATAACCAAATTCTGTTTGTGTCGTTTGTTCCGTTCTACTTTGGGCAAGTTTTTGGATAATCCCAAACGAATTATTAGAATCTGCAAATAATGGGCTTGTTTGCAAGTCTCTAAGTTCTTGTTGATAATCTTGCAATTTTGCATGCAAGATTGTTGCAAATTGAATCGATGAATCCGATTCAACTTCTGCGGCTTGAGTGCGTCTTTGTGGAATATTTGAAATATATGGCGACACAGGATTGCGGTTGAGCAAACTATCAATAAAAGAAAAATTCATCAATGTTCCTTTAGGTTAGTTTCGCAATCCTTTGCGCTATTGCATTCCTTTATGTAAGCAAATATTGTTCCTTTGGAATCGACAATAAGGTTTGCTCAACATGACAATAGGAATATACTTTGAATCGCACATAGGATTCTTTGCCTGTCAATTGCCGTACCAGCATGTTATGCTCGCTCGCAATGACGGAGAGTGGATTCTCTAGCAAGATTCTAATCGCCATTGTGAGTCAATCAGATGAAACTAGAATCTTATAAATCATTTTGCCCCAAATCGCGTTAAGAATACTTGCGTTTCATTCTCGATGAATGCAAGATTACGTTCAGCAAAAGTAGAATGCGCATTTTGAAGAATAGCGAGCAGATTTTCAACGTTTGAATCGAGCTTTTGTTTCTCGCTATCTTGCATATCAAACCAACGGTGCATAAAGCTTTTTGTGTCATCTTTTGTAAGAACCTCGCCAAGCTCTTCGAGGATTCCTTCACGTGTTGTATTTGTAAAAATACCATGATAGCCGTGATAATCAGGGCTTGTTGTGTCCATAGAAATCGTGAAAAAATCACCTTCCTTATTCCATTGAGCCTCGCGCTGAATAAATATCCCCTGAAAGAACGTTTCGAGAGAATCGAGATTATTATTTACGATTGCATCATTTAGCATTTCTTCTGCCACATCGCCTGCGTCTGCAAGAACCATTTCAAGGGCAGCATGGCGAACGCCCATTATTGCGCTACTTGTTGGTTTATGCTGATTTTGTGAAAGCATTTGCTCAATTCGTTCCCACTGCTCACGTTTCTCTGTGCTGGCATTGCGGATTGCATCAAGATTTTCTATTTGTTTTTGATAGGGTGCAGACATAAAATCAACCATGTTTTTATACTCCGCAGTATTACGGATTCTATCCAACTCTTTTTGGAGAAAATCAATTTCCTCATCTATTTTTTTCTGAAAAGTCGACTCGCTTTTATCGTCCACAGCAGGCTGTACTTTTGAATGTAAAAAAGCTGCAAAATCATGGCTTTTTGTTTCCGTTACCTCATTCTTTTGTGGTTGCCGCTGTGGGGATAATGGCTGGATTGTATTCCACTGCGATACAATCATATTTTGCTCCTTCTAGTGTTTTTGAACAGCAAGCAAAATATGTTCTCATTTTAGCCAAATCAAGATATAATTAGGTTACATTGGACACTTTAGTAGCGATAACGTCGATTGAGGTCTTCGGCAACCATTCTATACTGTTGCAACATCTCTTCAGTAACCTTGCCCCAAACTTGACGATAAAGTTTACCCTTATTTTCCATTTTATTTGTAATATGGAACTCATGGGTATAATATCCTTGTCCATTAAGCTTGGTCTGATAGCTTGTTACAAGCACAATGCGTTCAAAGCCTGCCCGCACGCCTTGCTGATACCATCGGCTCTCATTATCTGTGCAACCATAATCACATGACAACAGAAGACCTGTTCTATTGGGTGCATAAACATAAAGTGTTGGTTCCACATAATACATTCCTCCCTTAATCTGCTTTTTCTCCTCAAGCGTAAGCTCTGCAATCCCTGTGTCTTTATCGCTCATTGCGCCATTGGATAGCTTGGCAAATAGGTCTGTGTCAGCAGTTGCAATGC
>CAJTQL010000024.1 GCA_910578285.1 uncultured Helicobacteraceae bacterium | reverse complement strand
TTGAGGCAAAGCCGAAACATCTCATGATTCTTACAACATGAGATTCTTCAGCCTACTGGGTTGTTTTACGTTTGATTGCTTCGCGAAAGCTCGCAAAAGGGAGACCATCATTCAAGCCGCTTGCGACTGAAGAATCGCGTACGACAGATTCGAAAAATCAAGAATCAAAATCCCCAATCAAACTCTTGCTTGCTCGCTGTGCTTGTAGCCGAAGAAGTGGCGGAAGGGACTACAAGCAGTTTTTCTTTCTCCGCCAAAAATTTAGCATGTTCAGATACAATCCTTTTGAGCGCGGCGACTTTATTGTGCGAGAGAATCTGTGCATACGCGATTCCAAGCGCGCCGCTTTTCACAAGCGATTGACACACATCAGCACTCAAAGCGCGCATTTTTTCTTCATTGACGCGATAAATATCGCTAATGCGCGTTTGCGTCCCATCGCTATATTGCAACAACAATTCCCATTCACTAAATACTCCCGCATCGTCAAGCGCGCGCATCGCATTGTCGGTGTCGATTTGCTGCCCGCGAAACTGCTCCCACATCTGCACAAATTTTGTCAAGAATTCTGTTGGCGCGCCGTTTTCGTCATAGAACGCCTGCACATTTGCCTGCCCTTTTGGTGCAAGAGCACTCTCATCAACGCACAAAATGCGCTTGCCCTCTTTTGTTGGGTAGAGCGTAAAAGGATATTGCTTGAGGATTCGCGGGATATAGGACGCGAGAAATCGCCCATCGGGACTCACAAAGCAGTTTTGGTTGGGCAAGACAGAAAGCAAGGCAACGAGCTTTGGCACGCCATCGATTCGCACCATCGCCACAGGAAATGCTAAGATTGCCTCGCTAAGTTCGTCATAGACGAGCTCACACATCGTTTCGGATTTGGCAAAAAGAAAGCTGGTGTTGCGCACAAAACCTTTATCAATCAAATCACGTGTTACAGGGACAAGTTTTGAAAACATATAGGACTCCTTTTAAATTCTTAGTATAGCCAAACTTAGCAAACTTCTATCATCGTAATTTCTGTACGCGTTCCAAGACGCATCGGCGGTCCCCAATAGCCCGTGCCACTACTGACATACATGCGTGTGTGTTCGCTGACGCGATAGAGCCCGCTTAGATAGCCGCCCTGCTGCGCCATCACAACAAGCGAAAACGGCGCCATCTGCCCGCCATGCGTGTGCCCACAGAGAATCAAATCGGCACGGCGAGCGCTTGCGCGCACCTCGGCGACAAATTTGGGCTGGTGCATGAGCAAAATGGTGGGCAAGTCGCGGCGCGCATTTGCATAAGCCGTGTCTAAATCTGGGGCATAGACTCCACGAACGTGCCCAAAGAGGTCGCCCACGCCGACAATCTGCAAGGTCGAGTCCAACTGCACAGATTCATTAAGCAGCGGACGAATGCCGATGTTGCGCAAAGCCTGCAAGGAATCCTCGACATTATAAAAATATTCGTGGTTACCAAGCACAAAAAACTTGCCAAGCCGCGCGTTGAGTTTAGCAAGCTCGGTGAGGCAATCAGCGATTTTAGGCAATGGCGCGTCCAAAATATCACCCGTGAACACGATAATATCGGGCTTTAGCGCATTGGTCTCTTGCACAACCCACTGCACATAGTCATAATTGATGAGCCCACCGACATGCAAATCGCTCAATTGCACAATGCGCCACGGCACACACAGCCCAAGCCCGATAGAGAGCGGAAACGAAACGAGTTTGGGACGCAACATCGCTGTAACAACTGCCGCGCTGCTGTACCCCGCAAAGAAGATTCCACCACCGAGTGCAGCAAGCTTTGCAAAGCTCGCACGGCGCGCCTGCAAGGCAGATTCTGTATCAACGTTTGCGGCTTTGGGCGCGGGTTTCTTGGGTTTGTCTGTCGTGGGTGCTGCTTTAGATTCTGCCTTTGGTTTGGAATCTGCCGCGGGCTTTTCGGCGGGTGTTTCGGGCGTTTGTGTTGCAGATTTTGCCGAATCTTTCGCGAGCGCTTTTGCAGAATCTGCCCTAGATTCGGGCTTTACCACCTTTAGTGTTTCTGCACCTTGCGCGCACCTTGCGCGCCATTGCAAAACATAAAGATATGTGCAAAGACATGTATACAAAACTGCTACAACTGCGAGCGAAAGCGCGAGCACAAAGCCGATTCCAACAGGAAAAGCGAGCAGGCAATAGAGCCACTCGGGCAAATCTGTTTTGCTGCGCACAATCGGAAAACACAACGACACAGCGAGGTTGAGCATGAGCCACACGCGCACAATCCATAGCAATGTAGGACGATTGCCAATCCAATCACGCAACCAGAGGCGATAAGCAAAATAATGGACAACGGCTAGCGCAATGCCTGCAACTATTGGAATCCAATGCATTGTTCCCTCATTTTTACATATAGCCTTCTTTGCGCAGTGCCTCGAGCGTACCACCTCCCTCTTTGTCTTGCGCTCTGCCACTTCGCTCGGCAATGTCTTTGAACTTGCCACTTGTGAGCTCATGGATAATCTCGGCGGGATTTTTTGCGCTCGATTGCACAGGCGCTGTGCAAGGATAACAACCAAGAGAACGATAACGTGTGCCCTGCCCTTGGTCAAAATAAATCGGGATAATGGGAATTTTCTCGCGCTCGATATACTCCCAAATATTGAGCTCTGTCCATTCAAGCAGAGGATGTACGCGCACATGTGTGCCGGGTGCAAATTCGGTTTTATAGAGATTCCAAAGCTCGGGTGGCTGCGCTGATGCGTCCCATTCATTGCGACAATCGCGCGCCGAAAACACACGTTCTTTGCTTCGGCTGCCCTCCTCATCGCTCCGCACGCCGACAATCACGGCATGATAAGGCTCGGCTTTGGGTAGCACCCTCCAGCTATCGCTCTGTGGGTCATACACACGTCTCTCCCATGTGCCATCGAGCGTATGATTAAGCGGAATCGCCTTGAGATTTTTGCAACATGCAATGCGGTCGACATTGCCATCGGGAAAGGTTTGCTTTGCCTCCAAAGCGGCTTTGTTCTGCCCCACAACAAGCCGCAACTTGAGCTCCCGCGCGATTTGGTCGCGATAGGCAATCATCTCGGGGACTTTGTATGCCGTATCGATATGCAATAGCTCAAATGGAACATGCCCCAAAAACGCCTTTTTGGCAAGCCACAATAACACTGTCGAATCCTTGCCGATGCTCCAAAGCATCGCGAGATTCTTAAACGAGCGATAAGCTTCACGCAAGATGAAAATGCTTTGGTATTCTAAGGTTTGTAGCTTATCCATCAAAACTTCTTGCGCTCAACATCTGCCATAATCTTTCCTGCAATCGATTCCACATTTGTACTAATCTCTGATGAATGATTAGCGATATTGAGATTTTCTTGCGTGATATTCTCCAGCTGCCCCACAGCCTCATTGACTTGTGCAATTCCTTGTGCTTGTTCTTTAATCG
>CAJTQL010000023.1 GCA_910578285.1 uncultured Helicobacteraceae bacterium | reverse complement strand
ATGCCTTGCTCATTGCCCCCAAAACAGAACATTTTAAGGGCTACACACCACAATTCCCCAACAAGAGGGCATTTGAGTAGATTTGCATTGGTTTGCTTGCGGTGCGTGCCTATTGTCATGGCAGGGCGACAGCCGAAGCAATCAATCATCTTGAACGCTCGATACGTCCGATATGACAGATAGTGAGATTCTCCATGAGTTTCCAACGTCATTGCGAGCTTGCAATAGCGTGGCAATCGACAAGTAAAGAATCCCAGCATATTCAATTGTCACATAAATTTTATACTACTCTAAGCTTTATGATGATAGGATTGCTATATTTAAACATAAAGGAGTCAACAATGACAAAGAATCTCACAAAAATCTTCATGAGCGCAGCATTGTTTGCAGGCATTGCAACTGCTGACACAGACCTATTTGCCAAGCTATCCAATGGTGCAATGAGCGACAAAGACGCAGGGATTGTAGAACTAAGCAGAGAGCAAAAGGCGAAGGTAGTTGGGGGGTATTATGTGCATGGCGCATTTGTTTTGCAAAATATGCAGCTTGGCTGGGGAACTTCTTTGCTAGAGATTGCAGCCGTGGCTGAATTGACGCCCTACGAATCGAGTGCCCGAGTTGTTTGTGGTGCAGGTTATACGATAAATTGTGCTTCAGGCAGCTATGCGAATCAACAACGTTACAATGAGCTTGTTTCGATTGCAAATCCAGATAGAGGGGAATTTCTTGCAATTACAGCTACAAAAACAACACGCACAATGAGTTATGGAGCAATTGGTAGTGCATCTATTCCTCAATATACTTTTGGTGCAGCTGTTGTTGGCATCAATCGTAATGGTTCGCTTTACAAGATTCGTTCGACAAACGTGAATAGCTATGTTGCTTCAGAGATGATGCGTCTGCATAAAAATGATTTGAGCAGAATCCTTGCAGCACAGCTTTAAATTTTAAGATAGCGTTTCATTTTTCTGATTGAACGTAGAATGCAAACATCAAAGGACGGAAATATGTTTTATAGCAACACAATGAATCCCTTAAATGGCAATAATTCTGTGCTCCAAAGCAATAATCAATTGTTTAAAAAGGCACAGGAATCCATTCGCCAACAAAGCCTAAATATTAGCATGAGTACAACACAAACAACAGTCGAATCCAAAGCAGCAAATACGGTGCTTGGTTATAAGGTTGATAGCAATGGCTATTTTATGAGCGATTTTAATAAAGCTGCGGGGATTCCTGATGATTTCAAGATTCATAGTAGCACAATGGAATCGCTAGTACGTATCCAAACACAGGACAAAGAAAATGCCTTTTTATTTAAGACGTATTTTAAGTCCATCGATATTGCTGCTACTGCAGGGAATGCGTATAGAATGCTCACACAGATATTAGGCAAAGAAACACTTGAGCAAGAGGGGAGTTTTAGCAAAGAACAACTTGCAGCACTTCCACAAGGCTTTGAATACGATGCGGTTTCGCTAGAAGTTACAAAAGTATATGATGATATTTTAGACACTGCTGTGGCAATGGATAGATTCAATTATGCGAATAATGAAAATAAAAATATCAGCACGGTTTTCTTTAATGAATCCATGTCTGCATTTACACGCGACAAAACCTATCTCCCCTCGACAAATATTTTGGATAATCTCGATGGTGGCAAAGAAACCAATATTAGATGGGGGCTTTCAGCCGATAAGTACATCGATTCCGATGGCTCAATCACAAAGGGCGGGTTGCTTGTTGCATTTATGAATCAGCACCAAGAAGTCATCGAGGGAGAAAGTACGATATTTGGCAAAGTTAGCGGTGCAGACCATAATATTAACCAAAATCAGCGGCAAGAACTACAAATGATGATGTTTTCTGATGTTCTCAAGGACGGGGAATTTAACCTTAAAGCAGCAGAAATAACAGATATTGCTGAATTTAGACAATGGTATGCAGACTATGCTACAAGACAAAAGAGAAAGTTCGCCGAAGAGGCGGAACAAAGGAGAGAGGAGCAACAACAATGGGAGACAGACTGGAAAAAACTCTTGGAATCCCTCGATGAAAATTTCAAGTCAATATTAAGAATATTAACAGAAAAAGCAACGAAGGCAAAACGGGAGGAACAAAGAGCGAGCAAATATAATCTTGCTAAAGAACAGCTTGAATTTTTACAAAATCAATCCCAAAAATCCATGGATTCTTTTATGCAATTCTATCAATCTCTGCAAACTCAATGGAATCAAAACAAAGATTCCATAAAACTACCAGACTTGGATAGGAATTTAGTTCAAAGAAGCTTGAGTATTCTTGCCGGGGAAAATGATATGAATGATACGCAAAGCTACAGCGGGTTTAAGAAAAAAGATGGAATTTTTAGTATTGAAGCCTAGATGTTGCATACATTCAAATATGAAGAAAGCTATTGTTGATTGCCAGACAGGCAAATTAGGGATTCTTTGTCATCATTAACAAAAAGTCATTAACAATAGCTTATGCAATAAGTTTTTCTCATGTTTTCAAAAACTGCTCGACTTTTTCAATGGCAGCGTTGACGTTATTTACTTTTTGGATAATGCTCTCTTTTTCTTTTTTCTTAGGTTGATATTGTTCGTCCTCAAGCTGTCTTTTCTGCTCTATTTCCTCAAACAATAAATCGGGGACATCAAGCAAGTTGGGATTTATCAAATTATCTGCAAAAAATTCCAAAATAAACTCATCTACATCAAATGTCGCATTTGTTCTTTTGGATAGCTCTTCTCTTTCTTGAATTCTCCAAGATAGATACTTTAAATCAATGAAACTATTTTGAAGTTTCTCAAAATCTTTCTTGTCCATTTCATTCAAATCTTTTTCGTTAAATCCCTTATCCTGAATCCACGATGCCATAGCGATATTTTTTTTCGCATTTTCCTGATGTCCCCATTGTTCGTCTTTTGGCAAAAAATCACCTTTTGCATATTGCCGAATGTATTCTTCCATTGTCATTTTCCCTTCTTCTATATCATAATAAGATTGCGTATAGAAATCGGGTTTTTGATTGACATACATGCTTCCTTCTTGCACTGCAAAAGCCAATAATCCACCCTGCGAGAGATTGCCATTTTCGTCAAGATATTTTTCAGAAGACCAACCAGACTGATTCGGACTATCTTTATGTGGAACAATATAATGTGCTTTTGGTTCTAGCTGCAAGATTCCATAATAACTTTTGGGGTCGTTGTAATATCTTCTCCCATCACCATAACGTATTTCATAAATAGAATTTGCAACATCTTCTTGCGTGTAGAGTTTTTGAACCTCTCCTCCAAAACTTCCATCACGTGTAACAAATGCTTGGGGCATAGAATCGAGTTGTTCTTGGGTGAAAAATCCTGTTGGTGAATGGAGTTTTTCTCCCATCATCTCTTGCAATCGCGCATAAGTTGTTTTAAAATAACCTACCAAATCCTCTGGGCTTGAGAGTTGTACTCTTGCGTCTTTCATCATACCCAAAATCGTATCGCCATGAATCCTAAAACTTTCTGGAATCCCTGCTGCATTATTGAATGTTGCTGTTAAATAGCCCTTTTCGTCAAGTGGAAATCTTAGAATCTTTGGAGCTTGCTCGGCATTTTTGATTTTCTCCAAAACGCCAAAATTTTCACGCAACTCTATCATATTTTGTGGTATATATGAATTTGTTTTGAACGTTTCTGCAAAAATAGAATCCTCGCTTATGCTTTGCACAAAAGGCAAAACGAAAGCAGAATTTTGCGAATCGTTCTTGTTTGCTAACGCTTGCCCAAAGGTCAAGTTTTGATTCGCAGCGCGAGTGTTAATGAGCATTATTTCTCCTTGCCTGTTTGGGAAAATTCAAGCAAAAATTGTTCCATGTGTGAAATATAATAATATAATGTTGTTTGCCTTCCCTTCTACTATATCATCTAGTGCAATCTTTTTAGTATTTAATGAAACGCATAGAATAATTACGTTTCTCTGCCATATCTTTTTCTTTATATAAAATTGTAGTCAACAAATTATTCCATGGTAACGTTCTCGTTTTACCAGAAATTTTACTATATATGTAAAAATCATTCGTGTATCCTCTCGTATTATAATGATAACGCGTAATCATAACTAAAGTTTCATTGTTTGGAAATAGAACACCATTAAAATGATTTTTTATTTCATCTTGATTCAGGTTAATAAATAAACCTGTTTGGTATTTCTTTGGATGAGTAAAATCGCCATCAAATCCAGTGAACAACATTGTTCTACTAACAGTATACCCCCCAACTACCTTCGCCTTTTGCTCTCTGCTTAGTTCTACAATCCCTGCGTCTTTGTCGCTCATTGCACCATTGGATAGCTTGGCAAATAGGTCTGTGTCAGCAGTTGCAATGCCTGCAAACAATGCTGCGCTCATGAAGATTTTTGTGAGATTCTTTGTCATTGTTGACTCCTTTATGTTTAAATATAGCAATCCTAATCATCATAAAGCTTAGAAAATCATAATGCGGAGGTGCGACTTTAGTCGCACACAATGATTCTATTGTGCACTCAAAACTGTACCCTGATTCTATTTTGTGATGTCAAATCCCCCGCTTGTCATGTTGAGCGAAGCGAAACATCTCAAAATCTTCACAACACGAGATTCTTCACCTGCAAAGCAGGTTCAGAATGACATTGTGTCATTGCGAGCGAGCAGCGCGAGCGTGGCAATCAACAGGTATGGAATCCTGATACGGTTGATTGCAACGCTTATGCTCGCAAGGACAAATGGCTTCGCTTCTCAACTTTCGCTTTAGTTTTTGAAACAAATGTCGATATAGCTGTAAAGCCAGCGCTTCATGGGGCTTAGGAGTTTGTTGGGTTATAGATTCAACAATATTTAAGTATAAGATTGCTAGAATGCTTCTTATATCCTTGGTTGGCAAATTTATCACACAAGGAGAGATGATGAAGAAATCTCTAGCAACAGTTGCAGCGCTCGCACTGTTTGGAAGTTTGGCATTTGCTGCTGATGCAGACAAAATTGACCTTATGCTTATTGCAACAAATGGAACAATAAGCGACAAGCAGGTGTATGTGCTTAGCGAAACAGAAAAGCGACAAATTGTGGGTGGCTATTATAGACCTGGTGCGGGTATTTATTCATACACAAAGCCAATCACTAGCTATTCAAGCACCCTATTCCAAACTGGGTCAAAGCAAATCAGCAATAGCTATCTTCAAACAAGCTTCACCTATTCAAGTAGTTCTAAGTATTTGAACAACTATAATAGTGCTGTTTCTGCTGGAAGACCTGCTCTTTCACCTACTGGAATATACTATACTGGCAGACGCTAGTTTAGTTTTCTTTTTCCCCCATTTCGGGGGAATCTACTAGCAACAAACAAGGCAACAGAATGGCAATGTTTCAAACATACTATCTATTTCAAGATACGGTGTTTTCGGCGATGCGCCACAACCCCATTGCGCGGAGTATGGCAAAACTGCGCAACGAGGAACAAGACGATGCGCAGATTCTTGTGAATCAAACGGGCGCAAACCAAAGCTTGGCGGCGCTCAATCCGTTTAAAACGACAGATACAACAGACAAGCCCCTAGAATCGCGCGATGTGCTGTTTGATGACCCAATCAGCAAGACGCGAATCACGCTGACTTTGAGTGCAGAGGCGATTACAAAACTTCAAAAAAGCTTTGATTTTGGCGATTTTTATGAGCGCAAAGATGGAATCTTGCGCCTAAGCGGCAAGGCAGAGGCGTTTGTGAGTGGTTGGTTTGGCGATTTGGCATACAAACAAAACTATATGCGTGCTGATTCTGATAAAAATGGCAAGATTGAAAAAGACGAATGGGACGCATTGCGTGGCGGATTCTTTTCTGGTGGAGAATACAATGCCACAACACTTGTTGAACACGAAGTCGCGGGCTACCAAAAAGGCGGGTTTTATGATACTCTCAACGAGGCGCTGAATGCGCTAATTTTGAGCGATGCCGATTCAAACGGGCATCTTATGCGCTTTGGTGAGTTTCAGAGTGTTGCTGACGCTGTGCAGATGATTGACAGCGCCATTTCTTCGGGGCTCAACAATAAAAAGCTTGCAAATAAAGATTTGGAGCAGCTCACTTTAGAGGAATTGGAAAAACTCCAAAAAGACTTGCAAGCAAAGCTTAAAGAACAGCAATTGCTGCAAAAGTTGAAAGATTCAAATGCTAAGCTGAATCTTACGAATGAGGAACGCGAAATGTTGCAATCTATGCAAGCGTTGATGTCCGAAGACGAGCAAGATTTACCACAAAGCCCCGAGCTTGATTCTGTGAAAGACGAAATCGCCATGCAAATGCAATATGGCGCTTTGCGCTTGTTTGAATGGCGTATGTAGGCGAAGCAATCGACAAGAATCGGCTATCGTCATTGCAAGTTTGCTTAGCACAGGCGTGGCAATCAACAGCCCATAAATACTCAACACGTTTGATTGCCAGAGGCTAAAGCCCCTCGCAATGACTTAAAATTATCATTCTAAATCTTTTTGTTACGAATGCTCGCAATAATGCCAAGATTCTCGCGAGATGAACATAGAATCAACACCAAACTACTTTGCCCCAAACCGCGCCAAAAATGCTTGTGTTTCATTCTCGATAAATGCAAGATTACGTTCCGCAAATGTAGAATGCGTATTTTGAATAATGGCAAGCAGGTTTTCAACGCTTGAATCGATATTATTCTTGGCATTTTCGTTGTCGATACCGAGCCAACGATGGTCTGATTCAAACCATTCATGTGTTTTTTGTTTAATATTGTCCGTGAACATAGTGCTAAGTTCTTTTAGAATCTCATCGCGCGTTGTGCTTGTAAAAATGTCTTTTTTATATTGTGAAAGGAGTTTTTGGTATTCTGGGTCGTCCGCATTCGCATCAAACGCAACAAGAGCAAGCCCATTTTTACAATGTTGTTGATAGGTTTGTTTTGAAAAATAACTTTGAAAGAGTTTATCGAGAGTGGCAACATCATCATTTGCAATAGCATTTTGAACCATCTCTTCTGCGACATCTCCCGCGCCCGCAAGAATCATCTCAAGCGCTGCTTGACGCAAGCCCAAAACTTGTAGATTCGGTTTCTCGCTATTAGGGCTAAGGAGCTTGTCGATTCTATCCCATGTCGCACGATTTTCGGCGCTACCATTGCGAAGTTTTTGAAGATTTTCAATCTGCCCTTCATATTCAAGAGTCGAAATACTACTCGTTCGTTTTTTGCTCAAATCATATAAATCATTAAGAGAAAAATTTTCCATAGATTCTATGTCAGATTCCATTGGTTTGATGGGGTACATAAAATATTTCATCGCTTCAATCTCTTTATCGATTTTTTGCTGAATTGCCAAATCTGCTTCATCGATTTCTTTTGCAGACTGCTCTTTTTGCAAAAATGACGTAAAGTTTTGTGCACTTTGCGTTACCTCGCTTTGTCGCCATGGCGAGGCTTGCGGCGTTTCAAATCGGCTGCTTGTTTGGATATTGTTCATACTTGCTCCTTGAAATAAAAACTTTCAGTAAGCAAGCAAAAAGTATTCCATAAGTTTTTAGAACTGCCGTAACACAATAAACATCACCACATTCCTAGCCTTCTAGCATAATTCAAGTTTTGAGCGGTTGTTCTATACTGACTAAGTATCTCTTCAGTAACTTTGCCCCAAACTTGGCGATAAAGTTTGCCTTGTTGTTCCATAATATTCGTTATGTAGAAATTATGGGTATAATATCCCTCTCCATTAAGTTTAGTCTGGTAGCTTGTTACAAGCACAATGCGCTCAAAGCTTGCCCGCACACCTTGTTGATACCATCGACTCTCATTATCTGTACAGCCATATTGACATGAGAATGAAATGCCCGTTATATTGCGCGTATCAAAGGCATAACGTGTTTCTGCGTAATACATTCCACCCTTAACGTGTTTTTTCTCCTCAAGTGTAAGCTCTGCGATTCCCTGCGTCTTTGTCGCTCATTGTGCCATTGGAAAGCTTGGCAAATAGGTCTGTGTCAGCAGTTGCAACGCCTGCGAGCAATGCCGCACC
>CAJTQL010000022.1 GCA_910578285.1 uncultured Helicobacteraceae bacterium | reverse complement strand
GTAAAGGGGCTGATAATATCACCCTCACAACTGGAGCAAATCATGATGTTGTTGAATTCTCTGCTGGCGGAGGAGCTGGCAATGTGCAAGAGGAATACACCGTCGACCTCGGGAACATGAGCCTTAGCAAATATCAAAGTTTCACAATTGATGGGCTGACCATTACCAATATCAGCGCCAACAAGCTCAACGCATACGCGGTGGCTGACGCGATTACGCAATGGATTAATAACGGCAATAGTTATGCAACAACGGGCGGAACGATTTCGAAAATCTCATGGACATCTGCTGGTGGCAAAATCGCTGGCTCTTCTGGCAATATGGACACCGTTGTTGACATCACCGGCACGCTCGAAAGCCTCAAGGGTGCTTGGAAAGGCGCAACGATTGAGTGGAACGCAAATTCAAATCAGTTTGTTGTCAAAGCACCAAACGGAGGCAACCTCACCGACCTCAATTTCACCTTTGCTGGCAACAGCAACACAGCGATTGCATCTGGTGCAAGCGCGAATGTTTCTATCGCTGCTGCTACTACAAACGCAGCGGTAACAGGCGCAACAGCGGGGAACACAACGGCGAATGACATCATACTCAACGCAGTCGGAGATGGCACGAACGCAAACACCACGACCATCTCGCTCAATGGTGTGGAGATTAAGGTCGAAGCAACAGCAAACACAGCTTTCACTGCTACACAACTTGTTACAGAAATCAAGAGCCTTGTTGAGAATGGGACATATAGCACCACAAATATTAATGGCACAAATGTCAAACTATTGAGTGTTGGAACTTTCACAACCATTGGTTCTAGCGATGCCGACGCTGTCAAGGCGCTCTTCGCATTGCCCGAAGGGTATAAATGGAACTTCGACTTGGCAAATAGCAAAATCAGCATTGATGTTACAGACACAAAAACAACGCAAACCTTGAGCGCGACAATCTCGCAAAGCAACACAGGCACAAACTACACAGCACCCGCTGCTGTAACCTTCACCGGCACAGCATACAGCCCCGCGACAGATGGCAAGATTGTCGTTGATTTCAAAGACGGATTGCTCGCTGGGCAGAGTTATACGTTCAATGGCAAGACAATTCTCGCCACATCTGACCTCACAGGGGAGCAAGTCGCCGAGGCGTTCACATACAAAAAAGGCGAGGCGTTCGATGGCGCAGTGATTGTAGCTGATTGGACAGCTGCCAACATTGTCGAAGCAAAAGTGGCATACGGAATTGACGGCAGCAAGCTTACGATTCTTGATATTGGTCCTGGAGCAGCTAATGGCACACCAAGCGGGATTCTTTCTCCTGCCACCAATGTGCTCACCGGCACTGGAGCCTTGGGCGTGAACACCAAAAATGTGAGCGGCAGCACAACTCAACAAGGGCAAGCCGAAGAGGAGATTTTGGCTGATAGCTATGTAACCTTTAGCTTTACTGCAGGCAGCGCACCAAGTGGAGCGGGCAGCGCGGGTGTTGTTACAGTGGTGAAAGCCAACACAAATGCGCTGGATACGATTACAAACTTTGATGTGAGCAACGACAAGCTTGCGCTGAACAAGTTTGACATCAACAATGACGGCACAGCAGGCAAGTATCTCGCAACCGATGGTGCAAGCCTTGCTGCATTAAGCGGCGATGCGATTTATCTCGACACTGCTGGAAGCACGCTCGCTGCAAGCGCGGCAAACGGAATCTTCAGCTTTAGCACAATCAATGCGAGCGGCGCAACGACAGGCGCTGATAGCATTACGCTTGAGCATAAGCTCTTTGCTGCTTTGAACAATATTACAGCCAACAAGGTTGCTGGGTTCGAGCATGCTGGCGATTTCTATGTCATCGCCACTGGCGCAAACGCTAATTCCACGACCGATGACCTCGTGATTAAGCTTGCTGGCGTGAGCGGAATCACGGATATTGGGACGATTTTGGGGTAGGCTAAGGTCGGAGATGACCAATTGCTTTTGCACAGATTCTGTGAATTTGTGTGGGGCAGCCCCCTTTGGGGGGGGGTGCAAACTAAACAAAAGGAGAAACAAATGACAGAACAAGAAAAAATGTCAATAATACTCTATTGCGAAGCTTGTCATCGGCCATTGTATAAAATGTCTGGAGATAAAGTGCTACTCAACGATAAAGAAACAAAAGAGGTTGAGGAACTTAAAAAACAACCTAACCCGACTCCACGAAGATGTGTTTTTTGTGACGATAAGCAACCTTGGCTTGGTGGCAACCACAACAAATGAAATTGTAAGCTTCTATGACAGCAATGATTTCTATGCTGTCGCCACAAATTTCTATGCGCTATCAAAGCAGGATTGGAATTTTATTGATTATCTTTCTGTCGCCATTGTGAGCGTTCGTAGAATGTATGGCGAACAACAATCAAGGAATCTTATTGTCATGTTGAGGCGATAGTCGAGACGTCTTGATTAGAATCTCAAGAGATTCTAGCTATTGTCATTCTGAAGCCGCTCGCGGCTGAAGAATCCCGAGCGCAAGAATTATGAGATGTTTCGCTTCGCTCAACATGACAATGGACAACCCACCCCCCTAGCCCCCAAAGCGCAGGGAGAGGGAATATCTAGCAACGCAACATCGGAGGTGTGACTTTAGTCGCACTCATTCATGACTCTAGCACATTCATGATTTTATGTGTGCGCTCAATTCCGCACCTCCAAATGCTTGCGACCAAAACGAACAGGGCAGCCAAACATTTCAAGCACTGCAAATTGTCATGTTGAGGCAAAGCCGAAACATCTCTTTGGATTTCTATTAGATTCTTGCAACCCAAGATTCTTCAGCCTAAAGGCTTCAGAATGACAATTTGAAAATTGCTATTCGTCATTGCAAGCGTTCGTAAGAACGCGTGGCAATCAAACGGCTTAGAATCTCTATCTAGGCTTTATTGCTTGTTGATTGCACATTTGCTTGCAATAACAAGATGAAGCACAAATATTTTGCCTTGCGTAATTCTTTGTCATTCTGAACACGAAGTGTGCAGAATCTCTTTATGAGGCGAATTGTGAGCAAATCGGAGGGATTCTCACTCCTCTAGTTTGTTACTTGGCTCGCGGGCTTAGACATTATTGCTTTGCGCCACTAAGTATTTTAAGGTTTTTTATGATACAAGCCTCTCTGATTTGTAGTTCTTATTGACCACTAACAATGAATTTTTCTTTAAATAAGATTATCTAAAAGGAGAAACTATGGAATTTGCAAGAGTGGGCGGTGGAGAAATTGTTTTAAAATGTCCATTGCAAACACCATATATTCGGCTTAAAAGATATGAACCTTCTTATGGCGTAGAGCTCAACAAAACGGCAAACAACACGAAATATACATATGTTGATTGGGAGGTGTCGGAATATCAGGGAAACATAAAAGAATTTTTACAATCTGTTCGTGATTGTTGCCAATATGGCATTTATGCAAAAGAGGATATTGAAAATTATCAAGATTTTACTGAAAGACAAAATGAATTTGGTTCGATAGAGCTAGACAAAAAATATTATGATAGTCGAGCTATCAGTGGAATGGATGGAAATTTTGTCTCCTCTGAATTGAAATTTTACGATTCGAACGATTATCGGATTCCACAAAAAAGCAAGAAATTGCCATTTTGGATAGAAGTTCATTCATCAGACACGAGTTGTATTTCGTTGCACATTTGCTTTCATGCCGATAATGTTAAGTTATCAGGAGATGTTCATTTCAAATTAGATACGAAGATTAAATATGCAATTCTTGAAGCTTGTCGAGTTTTTGCTGCATTGAGAAACAATTTTGCATTTGATAGCAAAATATATATTCAAAATACATTTAGAATTTGCTTAGATTTATTCAGGATAACAAAAGCTTTTGGTTTGATATCCGATGAATATAAGTTTTGCGAAATGACTGGACAAAATAATGCTTATTTGATTTGTCCAATAGATAATAAGAGAGTATCGATTGGGCATATTAAGCAATATGGAGATATGATAAATAATGAACACATGGAACATAAGAGTGTTTTTGAGCTCTACAAATTAAAATTCGAGAAATGCGACTTTAAAGATGAATTAATTGTGGAAAATCTTCATAATGTTCGAGTTGCTTTCGAATATTGCACTTTTGAGAAAAAGGCTCAATTCATAAATGTTACTTTTAAAGAAGAAGTACTTTTTCAAAAATTGACATTCAAAGACATTGTTAATTTTATGGGTTCACGTCTTGGGGAAGAAAATGGCAAAATTGATTTCTCTGGTATATTTGAACAATCCGCTTGTTTTCAAGGAGTTGTTTTCCATGGTCAGACGAATTTTAATAAGGCAACATTCAATGGAGAAGCTGATTTTCAGGATTCTAATTTTAATGGGTTAGTGTATTTTTCGACTACTTTTAGTAAACGAGCTCTATTTTCAAGAGCCATATTCAACAAAACCGCCGACTTTAAAAAAGCAAAATTTTTAAGTGATGCGGATTTCTCAAATTCCACACTTTTAAATGAAAAATCAAGTAGGCTTACTACATTTATGGAAACTGCATCATTTCAAGAAGCTATTTTTGAAGGAAGCACTAATTTTAGCAATGCACATTTTCAGGGCAAGGTAGATTTTAAAAATTCTCACTTTCAAAAAGAAGCTACCTTTATTGGTGCTTCTTTTGATAGAATAGCAGATTTCTATAAAGCTACTTTCAAAGATAAATTACGATTTGTAGATTCTAGCTTTAATAAACAGGTTTATTTTATAGAATCAACATTCAATGATTATACATATTTTGATGAGACTTTATTTAGTGATATATCAGATTTTAGTCAAAGTAAATTTGATAAAACTGCATACTTTGCTGGAACAAAATTTCAAGGATTTCCAATTTTTCTCAAAACAACTTTTAACGAAAGCATGAGCTTTACAAATGCTGAATTAGATTTTGATTTTGATAATGTCGAAGATGGAATAATCAAAATTTATAATGACAGAATGAAAACATATAAAGAATCATTGCATGATGAACCAAAAATAGAACCATACAAATATAAGACTGCAAATGAACTGCGTGAGACTTTTAGAGCCATTAAAAGTGCCCTCATTAAAGATAACAATCTACTTGATGCCTCTCAGTTTCACCGAGCAGAACTCTATTGCAAAGAAATTGAGCTAAAATATAGGAAGGGCAAGAAAATAGAAAAAACAAATACTCGAGATTTTGTCGACAGAATCCAGCTTTATTGTTATCGCCTCACCTCTGACCACCATACAGATTTGCTACTAATACTAAATAATGTGATTATTCTGATTGCTTGCTTTGGCGCTATAAACTTTGCTTTCAATTTACTTAGCAATAACTATTTTAAAGTAAATAGCCTTACAATAGGACATGCCATTGGCGCTCTCATCGCATGTTCTATATTTGCCATTTTGGCAATTTGTTTGATAATGGGTTGCTGTAAAAAACTGCTTGATTACTTTAATTCAAACATAGATAATATTCGGCTGTTTTTATCAAAAGCATTGCCCCATAAAGAGCAAGACACAACATGTCCTCGAGCCTGTGTTGTCTTTTTCTCTTATATTACCACAGCAATTATCCTCGTTGTTAAACCCGCTTTGCTTGTGCCGATTTTTGGACAGATGATTGATTCAAAATCTAGCATTGGCTTTGCATTTGCGAGTTTAAATATCATTTATGCAATCCTCATGTTCTTGCTCATTTTCTCTCTCCAAAAAACCGCACGTAAAAATACGATTGTGCCAAATTAACCACATCGGAGGTGCGATTTTAATCGCACATAAATGAGAATCGCATCAAGAGTGCGACTAAAGTCGCACCTCCAATTTTGCCATTGCTCACCAATTCTAAATACCCCAGCCACAGCGCGCAACGGCAATGTTCGAGCCAAAAGGCATAACAGAGACGCAGCGCTGTGGGGCATTGACATAGTCTAATCCTTTAAAAAGCGTGCAGGGGTTTGGGGGGGGGATAAGGGCGAAGCTATCATTGAACACGCAAACATTTCATGTTTGCTATGGCAAATAAGCCCCCTTGTCCCCTCTTAGAAAAAACACCAAGCGAAGAATTACAGACAAAGATGATAACTAGATAGAATCAACTGACACAGAATCCAAAGAGATGTTTCGCTTACGCTCAACATGACAATTTGGGGGTTTCTTTGGTTGTTGATTGCCACGCGTTCTTACGAACGCTCGCAATGATGGATAGCAGATTTCCTAGCAAGATTCAAATTGTCCTTCTGAATCTTTAGGCTGAAGAATCTTGGGTTGCAAGAATCCAATAGAAATCCAAAGAGATGTTTCGCTTCGCTCAACATGACAAAGGACTGCAAGAATCATGAGATGTTTCGGCTTTGCCTCAACATGACAATTTGCAGTGCTTGAAATGTTTGGCTGCTCCACTCGTTTTGGTCGCAACCATTTGGAGGTGCGGAATTGAGCGCACATAAACGAGAATCGCATGCCCAAGAGTGCGACTAAAGTCGCAGCTCCGAATTCTCAATGTCCTCGCAATGATGTTAGAAGTTTGCGCCCCCTTCAAGGGCTGCGCTCAAGAGAGCGCAGAACAAGGCGCAATCTTGCGCCTGCTGCCCAGCTCGCAAGCCGCGAGCCAAGCAAAGACACTACGCCAAAATACTCGTAATATCTGTAAGCCCTGTAACACCAGCGAGCTTAATCACAAGGTCATCAGTGCCAGCACCGCTTGATTGACCGCCAAGAACCACATATGTATCGCTACCATGTTCAAATCCCACAACAGCATTATTAGCAACATTTTCTGCTGCTACATAGAGCTTTTGGTTGAGCGTAATCGCTTCAGTGGTTGTTGCTGCACCACTCGCAGTAACGATACCAAAGTTAATGATTCCCGAATCAGTCCAAGCACGAAGTGTACTGCCAGCTGTATCGACATAAATCGAGCTTCCAGAAAGGTTAACATTGCCACCTCCGTTAGCAAAGCTCAATGCATTGCCATTGACATCTTTGAGCAAGAGCTTATCGTTGCTGATGTCGAAGTTTGTAATCGTATCCAGTGCATTTGTATTTGCATTCACCACTGTGACAACACCAGCGCTGCCTGCTCCACTTGGTGCGCTGCCACCAACAACACTAAAGGTGACATAGCTATCAGAAGCAAGCTGCCCATCTTTTTCACCTTGTTGCGTTGTGCTGCCTGTCACACCATCTGTGCGCACAGCGAGTGTACCTGTTCCGGTGAGGGTTGGAGCATCGGTAAAGCCGTCAATCTTCAAGCCCTCTGTAACACCGGGCTTTTGCTCCATAAGGATAAGCGAGCTACCGCTAATATCAAAGAGGACTTTGGCTGGGTCGATACCGGCTGAAGTACCAGCAGCCGTACCCGCTGCATTATATGCAAGCGACCACTCCCCAAGCACGACAGCACCATCAACACCGCTGCTTGTTTCGTCTCCAAATGCAAATGCTTCAGCAATCTGCTCACCTGTGAGGTCTTTAGTTGCAACAATGGTCTTGTTGAGATAGGTATAGCTTTGCCCAGCAAGCAATCCAGTGCCAAAGTCAATGACGAGTTGTCCTTGAACGGCAGGGGTGGCAGGGCTGTAGGCATACTCTGTGCCACTGATTTTGATGCTATCGCCAGAACCTAAGTTAGAAACGGTGAATGTTCCAGCGCTATCACCTGTAAATGTTAAGCCACTAATCGTTGCTGTTGTGCTGCCCTTTACGAGCGTGGTGGTGAGGTTTGCTATCCCCGCTGAAGAACCACTCAAAACTTTTGCAAGGTTAACTGCAGTAAAGGCTGCTGTGGCGGCAGCAGCAGAGCTTACTGTAAGTGTAAGAGTATAAGTTTCATTATTGAATGTTATATCAACGGTTTTTGTAGTTCCGGTTGCCAATGCTGAAGCGTTGATTGCAGCAAAATTACCACTTGCAGTTGTCTTTGCTGCTACCGCTGCTTTCCCTGCAGTGAAGCTTTGCACTTTGTTGGCTTCTGGTCCATAGCCATCGGTTCTGCCATTCCCACCAAAGGTGAAATTGAGGTCTGCGACATTTGCAAAGTTTGCGTTTTCAAAAATAAGTGATTTGCCATCTGCTCCAACACTCACTGTTGCATTACCAGACGCATCAAGCCAACCATTGGTTGTGGTGAGTCCATCGA
>CAJTQL010000021.1 GCA_910578285.1 uncultured Helicobacteraceae bacterium | reverse complement strand
AAGGCATTGTGATTACTGCAAGTAAAGGGGCTGATAATATCACCCTCACAACTGGGGCTAATCATGACGTGGTTGAGTTTAGTGCGGGTGGAGGAGCAGCTGGAGCAAATGAACAATACACTGTTGATTTGGGCTCATTGCGACTTGGACAAGGACAAAGCTTCACCATCGATGGCTTGACAATCACCAACGTCTCTGGATTTACAAACGGAGGAAGTGGCGTCTTAGCAAATGCTACAATCTACACAGCAGAAGCGATTGCTGAACTCTTACGCGCCTATCTTGCAAGTGGTCCTAATGCTACAGTCGGTACTGCTGTTGGTAGTATTCTCACTGCTGGTAGTGCAGTTTCCAAATATGTCAAAATCGAAGGCAAGCTCGATGGACTCACCACAACCAATGGTTGGCTTGATGCGTCTGGTAATGCAACAGTAACCGTTGGAACAGATGGCAAATCGCTTATCTTTACAAACGCAAACAAAGCAGATGTGAGCGACTTGAACTTCACCTTCTCTGGGAATGGCAGAACCGATGGCTATGGCGCAGAAACCAACAAAGCGCAAGACTACACTGCAGGGGAAGCGGCAGCAGCAGTGGTAGCGGGTGGAAAATTGTCGTTTGGCTCTGGTGATTTGAAAATCTCTTTTACTGGGTCTAGTGCTGGAACAGCCACTACAGACCTCACGTTCAAAATCAATGGCACAGAGCAGAAGTTCACTCTTTCAAAGGCATTCACTTCTGCTGGCTCTACAGCTGTAACTGTCAGCGATCTTGCAAAATTGCTCAAGGGTAGCTCTGTTACGAGCGGATTTACATTAACACCACCTTCTGGCTTTACGATGCCGTCTACTTGGACATTTGCTTCAGCGAGTGGACAGCTTTCCATTAGTGGCTTCAAATCGGGTGATTCGATAACTTATGGCACCACCACAGTCGGATACAAAGACGCCACCCCTGCCACCCAAGGGCAACTCACAATTGACTTTGGCACGGGATTGCTTGCAGGGCAAAGCTATACCTATCTCAACAAGACTATTGTTGCAACCAAAGACCTCACAGGTGAGCAAGTCGCCGAAGCATTTGCGTTTGGAGACTCAACAAGCAGCGGTGTTGATGGTGCTGTGGTGCTTGGACAATGGGCGCAAAACTACACTGCAGGGGGCAATGTTGCTACAGTTGGTACTTTTGGTATCGACCCTGCCAAAGTCCTCTTTGATATTAGCGGCAGCTCACTCATTCTTATGGAGCAAAAGCCCGGTGCTGAAGATGGATTGAAGCTTAGTGGAATCACCACCGCTCCAACGCTCGGAGGAACAGGCACACTCGCTGTGCGCACAGATAGTGTTACAGGCAGCACAACAAAACAAGGTGAAAAAGATGGGCAGCTTGCTTCTGATAGCTATGTCACCTTTAATGTTGTTGGTGGCAGCGCACCAAGTGGAGCAGGCAGCGCAGGTGTTGTTACAGTGGTGAATGCCAACACAAGCGCGCTTGACACCATCACAAACTTTGACACAAGCAATGACAAGCTCTTGCTCAAAAGTGTTGATGGCACATCGTTGAACTTTAGTAGCGGAGGAGGGGCGATTACCGTCTCTGGAAGCTCGATTTTTGTTGATACAGCTGGCAGCACATTGAATGCAAGCACGACTTCAGGAATCATTAACTTTACCATCAATCCTGCGAGCGGCGCAGCAACAGGTACTGACGCGATTACGCTCAACCAAAAGCTCTATGTCGCGACAGAAAATGTTGCTGATAATCAGGTTGTGGGATTTGAACATGGTAGCGATACATATGTGATTCTTGGCGGTGGAGGAAGCGGCGCAAGCACAGCCGACCTCGTCATCAAGCTCGCTGGTGTTACAGGTGTTACGGACATTACGAGTATTTTGGCGTAAGCTAACCTCTTTGCGCTTGCATGGATTGTCATTCTGAAGCCTTTAGGCTGAAGAATCTCGATTTGTGCGAGGCAGATTTACATGTCTCTCGCAGGGGCATTTGCGCCTATGGCGCGCCCCTTCGGGGGCGGCAGAGAGACAGGAGTCAAGCACACTTTGGTTGCCTTGCAAATTTGCGGGGCATTCAATGCAATCTCTCTTATTCAAGAAGAGAGCAAAATCAAAAACAATACAAGGAATTATTATGAATAAAGACATTCATATTGACAAGGAAGTTTTTTAAAAGAGCTTGAAAATTTTTGTAAGCAAGCTATTAAAAATACAAATAGTGCAATGATAGAAGAAAGTAAGGTCGCAGAATTAAACAAGCGACTCAATAAAATACTAGAAATATCAGGGCTTGTGTGCAAGGTAAATTTTGACTACATAAACAACGCAGGACAACAAGATATAGTTTTTGTGCGGAAAGACGTGCTTGGAGAAAACTATGTCAATGGTGAAAAGCCAACATCTAAGCAGGGTATCTACATACGGTTCTATTATTTTTATGAAACAAATATGTTTTACCTCGAGTTTGGCTATCCTAAAGTAGAATGTGATGCATTTGATAAGATGAAGAGAGATGAATGCTTTGGGGTAGAAGTAGCAGATAGAAAATTCCGAAAAGGCTATGCAGATTTTGAGAGCTGCAAAGACAAGATTGTGGCTGATTTCTTGGAATTTGTTGCTTATTATAAGGGGTTTGCTGTTAATGATTTTGTTAAAATTAATCCAATAAAACCAGATGTAGATGCGGTTGCAAATGGGCACGATGATAAAGGAACTGCTGCCATAGTGTCAGACACGATGAATATCAAATCAGAATAGCGGTAATAAAATTGATTCTGCAAAAAGCCATCTGTCATTGCGAGAGGCTTTAGCCTCGTGGTAATCAACACGGTCGATTGCTTCGGCTAAAGCCTTGCAATGACGTCAAGCTGTCCATTCTGTTGCCCATGTTGTCATTCTGAACTCGCATAAGCGAGTGAAGAATCTCGAGACATCGGAATCCAAAGGGATTGTTTCGCTACGCTCAACATGACAATTGACGACCCACCCCCAACCCCCTCCGCAAAGGGAGGGGGATTATCTCGCAATGGCAAACTTTGGAGTTGCGACTTTAGTCGCACTTTGGTTGGCACGCGATTCTGCTTATAACTTCCATGATGTGCGGTTAAAACCACGCCTCCATTGTCATGTTGAGCGTTAGCGAAACATCTCATGTTTCTTGCAGCGTGAGATTCTTCACTCGCAGACGCGCGTTCAGAATGACAACATGGGGATTCTTTGCTCGTTGATTGCCACGTTCGCGCCACTCGCTCGCAATGACGGAAGATGTATTGGAGGTGCGGAATTGAGTGCACATAAACGAAAATCGCATGCCCAAGAGTGCAACTAAAGTCGCAGCTCCAAATATTTTCTCGTCATTGCGAGCGAGTGGCGCGAACGTAGCAATCAACAGGCAAAGAATCTCAAAAAGAATCCCGATACGTTTTGATTGCTTCGTTCGCAATGGCAATTGATGACCCACCCCCTAACCCCCAAAGCACAGGGAGGGGGAATCATGTATGCCCAACGCGTGGGAGAGATAATAAAACGGAGGTGCGACTTTAGTCGCACATATTCATGATTCTGTGTGCGGTTAAAACCACACCTCCATTGTCATGTTGAGCGTTAGCGAAACATTTCTTTAGATTTCTATTGGATTCTTGTAACCCAAGATTCTTTAGCCTAAGGCTTCAGAATGACAAATTGAATCTTGCTAGGAATCTGCTATCCGTCATTGTGAACGTTCGTTAGGGCGTGCGGCAATCAACGACGTCAGGTAAGCAAGAACGCCTTAGATTCTATCTAGTTTTCGTCTTTATAGTGATTCTCTACTTGGTATTTTTCTTCTAAGGGGGACATGGGAGGCTTAATTGCGAAGCAGCTCCCTTAACCCCCAAACCCCTGCACGCTTTTAAAAGGCTTGTGCTCCGCACGGACGATGTCATGCCCCACAAGCGCTTCGTCTTGGCTCGAACATTGCCGCTGTGCGCTGTGATTGGGAGCTTGGAATTAATGAGTCATAGCAAAGAGATGTTTCGCTAACGTTCAACATGACAAAGAGAGATTCGGAGGTGCGATTTCAATCGCACATAACGAGAATCATACACTAACCAAAGACAGACTTTAATCGCACCTCCAATTTTCAACGTCATTGCGAGCGATGGCAATGCAAAAGCCCCGCCCCAAATCCGCTATTTCTTGTGCAACCCGTTGATATAAAATCGCACAGAATTTGTGCCCTCTTTTTTTGCCCATTCAAGCGCGCTGCTGACAAACGCCCAATGAATATGCGCGAAAAATTTCTCGAGATACGCAGGGCGAGCATTTTTGTTGTCGATATAATACGCGTGCTCCCACACATCAACCACCAAAAGCGGGATTTTGCCATCTGTAATCGGCGTTGCCGCGTTGCTTGTTTGGACAATCTCGAGCTTCTTTGTCGCAGGGACAAAAACGAGCCAACACCAGCCCGAGCCAAAGAGCGTTGTTGCCGCGTTGATGAACTTCTCTTTGAATCCGTCCATCGAGCCAAACTCGCTATTAATCGCCTCTTTGAGCTCGCTGCTAGGCTCACTTGCGCTTGGGCTGATGCAATCCCAATAGAAATCATGATTATACACCTGTGCAGCATTGTTAAAAAGCCCACCGCTACTTTTTGTGATGATGTCATAGAGTTCTTTGCCTGCAAACTCGCTACCTTGAATCAGGTTGTTAAGGTTGTTGATGTATGTTTGGTGATGCTTACCATAATGGTATTCAAAAGTTTGTGGGCTTAGAAACCCAGCCATAGAATCTGTGCCATAAGGCAATTTGCGAAGTTCAAACATGATATTCTCCTTGTTGTTTAATAAGATTCATTATATCCCATTTGGTTTAACACAGGGCAAACAAGCCTAAGCGACACTAAAAGCAAAGAGGAGTACAATCCCTCGCAAAAACGGAACAAACCATGTCATTCTTTGCTAATCGCCAAACCCCGCCATACACGCATTTGCACCTGCACACCGAATATTCCACGCTCGATGGTGCAAACAAGATGAAACCGCTTATGAGCCGTGCCAAACAGCTCGGATTTTCCGCCATTGGCGTTACCGACCACGGGACGCTCGCCGGCGCGCTCGATTTCTACACCAACGCAAAAGCGCAAGGGCTGCTGCCTATCATCGGAATCGAGACATACATCCACAACGACAAAGACCTCCATGCCAAAGCACCGCTGCATTTTCATCTTTGCTTGTTTGCCAAAGACGAAGAGGGCTACCGCAACCTCATGCGCCTAAGCTCTGAAGCGTACATCAACGGATTCTATGGTAAGCCACGTATCAACAAGGTTTTGCTACGCAAATATTGCAAGGGGCTTATGGCGTCTTCGGCGTGCTTGCAAGGCGAGCTTGCGTGGAATCTCAATGTCGAACAAAACAACACACCCGAGCGGATTCAAAAACACGGCGGAATCAAAGCCGGCGGCTACGAGGCGGCGCTTGCGGCACTCAACGAGTATCGCGAAATTTTTGGCGAGGATTTTTATATCGAGATTATGCGACATGGAATCGCCGCGCAAAGAGCGATTGAGACGCCTCTGCTCGCGCTTGCCAAAGAGAGCGGGACAAAGCTGATTGCCACAAACGACACGCACTATCTCTACAAAAATGACGCGACACCACATGACGCATTGATGTGTATCGCCACCAACCGCTTGTTCAACGACACATCGCGGCTCAAACACACCGTTGCCGAATTTTACCTCAAATCCCCCGAGCAGCTGCATGCACTCTTTCTCGATATTCCCGAAGCGCTTGCCAACACGCAAGAGCTTGTGCAAAAATGCACGCTCGAGCTGCATTTGGGCAATCCCACGCCGCCACATTTCCGCTTTGCGCATGACTATGCAAAAAAAGAAGGGCTGAATATGGACGAACACGACTATTTTGTCCATCGCTGCAAATTGGGGCTAGAGGAGCGCTTGCGTAGCATTGCACCCGAGAAGCATGCAGAATATTATGAGCGCTTAGAGCGCGAAATTGCCGTGATTTCAAAAATGCACTTTGAAGGTTATATGCTCATTGTTTGGGACTTTGTGCGCGCAGCAAAAGAGCGCGCGATTCCAACGGGTCCTGGCAGGGGGAGCGCGGCAGGCAGCCTTGTCGCATTTGCGCTTGGAATCACCAACATTGACCCAATCGCCTACAATCTGCTATTTGAACGTTTCTTAAACCCCGAGCGCGTGAGTATGCCCGATATTGATATGGATTTCTGCCAAGCGCGGCGCGATGAAATCTTTGAATATGTTGTTGAAAAATATGGGCGCTACAATGTTGCACAAGTCATCACCTTTAGTACTTTGCTCGCAAAAGGCGTCTTGCGCGATGTCGCGCGGGTTATGGGAATGCCCTATGCCGAAGCCGATTCGATGGCAAAGCTCATTCCAAACGAGCTTGGAATCACACTCAATGGCAAGGGTGTTGAGGGGCAAGATGGCTATGTCGCGGGCGCATTTCAAAAAGAGCCCAAAATCAAAGAGTTGCTCGAAAGCAACGACAAGGCAAAGCAGATTTGGGAGTTTGCCAGTCGGCTTGAAGGGCTCAAGCGCAATATCGGAATCCACGCCGCCGCTGTGGTCATCGATTCGGATAGCGAGCTGTGGAACAAAACGCCACTCTACAAGCCCAGCGGCGAAGACAAGATTGTTACGCAATATTCGATGAAATATCTCGAAGACATCAATCTGATTAAGTTCGACTTTTTGGGGCTCAAAACGCTCACTCTCATTGACGCAGCGATTCATCTCATCAAGAGTCGCTATGACACAACCATTGACCTCGACACACTCGACATGAACGAAAGCGCCGTCTATGAGCTGATTAGCAGCGGTGCGACTTTGGGGCTGTTCCAGATTGAATCGCAAGGCATGCAAAACCTTGCCAAGCGCTTGCGCCCAAACTGCTTTGAAGATGTGATTGCGATGCTCGCACTCTATCGCCCAGGACCAATGGAATCAGGAATGCTTGATGATTTCATCGACCGCAAACACGGCAAAGCACCCATTCACTATCCATTCGATGAGCTCGCCGAGATTCTGCGCCCAACCTATGGCATTATCGTCTATCAAGAACAAGTCATGCAGATTGTGCAAAAAATTGGCGGCTTTAGCCTTGGCAAAGCCGATTTGGTGCGCCGTGCGATGGGCAAGAAGATTAAAGAAGAAATGGACAAACTCAAAAATGAATTTGTCGAAGGCGCTGTGCAAAGAGGCTTTGAGCGCGAAGCAACAGAGGAGCTCTTTGATTTGATTGTGAAATTTGCAGGCTATGGATTCAATAAGAGCCATAGCGCCGCGTATGCGATGATTACCTACCAAACAAGCTATCTCAAACATCACTATCCGCATGAATTTATGGCAGCGCTCATGACATCAGAAGGCAACAACACAGAGCAAATCTCGAAATATATCGAGGAAGCGCGGCACATGAATATCCGCGTTTTGCCGCCAGACATCAACCGCTCACTCAATGAATTTGGCGTTGCTGATGAGGGGGAAGAAAAGGTGATTCTCTTTGGGCTTGGGGCGATTAAGGGCATTGGCGCGATTGCGATTAGCTCGATTCTTGATGAGCGCGCCAATGGCGTGTTTGAAACCCTCGAAGATTTTGTCTCGCGCATTGATGCGCAAAAAGTCAACAAAAAAGCATTCGAATCGCTGATTAAAAGCGGTGCGATGAGTCATTTTGGGCATTCAAGGCGTACGCTTTTGCAGAGTATCGAAGAAATCACAGAAACCGCGCGCGAGATTCGCAGGGCAAAAGAAGACCAAAAAAATTCGCTATTTTGCGATGATGACGAATTTGTGAGCGTGAATCTCACACTCGAGACACTGCCTGAATATGAGCAAAAAGAGCTGCTCGAGCTCGAAAAAGAAAGCCTTGGATTCTATGTTTCAGGGCATCCGCTTGATGATTTCAAAGCGGCAATGGAAAAAATCTCATACACCAAAAGCAGCGAGCTCACGCAGATTGCCGAGGGCTCGACACTGCTGCTTGTGGGCAAAATCGAAGACATCAAAATTCGTTTCAGCAAACGTGGCGTGCGCTATGGCAATGTGTTTTTGTCGGATTTGCACGGCACAATCGAGCTCATGGTGTTTGATTCTGTGCTCAAAGAGATTGAGAGCTTTGGCGAGCGGCTCGCGCGAGAGCCTGTGTGCGTCAAATGCAAGCTCCAAGAGCAGGGCGAGCGGCTGCAGATTATGAAAATTTTAGAATTGCATGATGCTGTGAAAGAGAAATGCGAGATTCATTATATCCAAAGCGACTTTGAGGAAAGTGCCGCACCCATTTTGCTTGTGCTTGATGCAAACAGCGGCGAGGTTTTGCAGCAGCTGCAAGCGATTGCACAGAGCCAAAGCGGCAACCGCGAACTTTGGATTTTGTTGCGCAACGACACGCGCGAGATTATGATTCAGACAAAGATGTTTGTTTCAAGCAGTATCCAAACACAATTTCCAATGTTGGAATGGCGACACAAGAGCGCGTAGGGGATTTTATTTTGAATTGTAAAGATTCTCGCTAACGTCATTGTTTTTGTCATTCTGAACTCGCGTAAGCGAGTGAAGAATCTCAAAGCATCGGAATCCAAAGAGATGTTTTGGCTTTGCCTCAACATGACAATTTGCAATGCTTGAAATGTTTGGCTGCTCCACTTGTTTTGGTCGCAACCATTTGGAGGTGCGGAATTGAGCGCACATTATTTTAGGACTCAACATGAGTGCGACTAAAGTCGCACCTCCAAATTCTCAATGTCCTCGCAATGACGATAGAAGAATGCCCCCTTAACGGGGGCTACCTCGCACAGAATCCCAGCGAGATTCCATGCAAAGCCGCGAGCCAAGTATGGATAGCCTACGCCAACACCGCTCCAATATCGGTAATGCCCGATACCCCAGTGAGCTTGACGACAAGGTCATCGGTTGTTGCGCCGCTTGTGCCGCCAGTGCCAATCACATAGAAATCGCCACCATGTTCAAAGCCAGCGATTTTGTTGTCATTGATATAGTTGGTTGCGACATAGAGCTTCATATCAAGCGTAATCGCATCAGCAGCTGCATTGCCCGCAGAAAAGTTGATGATACCGCTCGTGATGTTATAGCCAAGCGTGTTGCCAGCCGTATCGACATAAATCGTATCGCCGCTTACAGAGCTAGCTCGGTCGGCAGCAACAAACTTCGTGCCGTCAAACTTATTGAGCGCAAGCTTGTCGTTTGCCACATCAAAGTTTGTAATCGTATCCAGCGAGCTGACAACAGCTTTGATAGTCGCAGCGATTGAAGTATCGCTTCCACTTCCACCTCCGCTCACCGCTTGTCCCACATCGCCGCCAAAGACGACATAGCTATCGGCAAAGGTTACTTCTCCGCTTCCTTTGCCTTGTTGTGTGGTTGTGCCTGTAATCTTGTTCGTATTCACAGCAAACACGCCCGTGCCCGTGATGTCTGTTGTGGCAGCAGCGAGGATTCCGCTTGGTGTGCCTGTCGCGTTTGTGTCAAGAATCGTAAGCTTGCTACCTTCGATTCCAAAGAGGACATTCGCTGGGTTGATTTTAGTGCCGGCAAAATCACTCACAATCACCGCGCCATCGAATGCTTCACCTTTGCTGTATGTGAACGCTTCGGCAACCTCTGCGCCTGTCAAGTCTTTGGTTGCAACAATGGTCTTGTCGTTGAATGTATAGCTTTGCCCCGCGAGCAATCCAGTGCCAAAGTCCACTTCGATTTTGCCTTGTTGGATTGTTGTGATGTAATCATTGATATACATGCTCTTTTGGGTTGCAGCACTAGCTTGCCCAATTTGGTCGAAAGTAACCTTGCCACGAACGTCTGATGTAGGGTCGATAACTTGTACAAAGACTTTCGATGCAGAAGAAGCAAAGCTGAATTGCAATTTATCGCTATTGTTGCCAAATAGTTGATTTCCGCCAACACTGCTCGCATCTCCGCTTGTAATGAGTGTGCCATCAAAATAAACTTTTCCATTCGTGCCCAATGATGCACCAGAACTAGCACCCGTAAGAACAGCTTCTATAACCGCTCCGACTGCTTTTGCTGTTGCTTCTGCGGTCGCAACAAGCTTGATGATATGGTTCGTTCCATCGATGTTGATGATAACGTTTGAGGTCTCATTCGTTGCGACTTTAGCGAATGTAAACGCTCCCGCTGCTGTTACGGCAGTTGTCGCCCCAGCAGATTCGCCCACAAATGCAAAGCCCTTGCCGCTGCTCACAGCGCGGGCGAGCTGAAGCGTGGCGGTGAGGTCGGCAGGAACATCGGCATTGCTATTACCGCTAAAGGTGAAATTGAGGTCAGGGACGTTGCTTTGGGACACAGATTGGATTTTGAAGGTTTTAGCACCACTAGCATCATATGTTACTGTTGCATTACCACTACTAGTGAGCCAACCACTTGTGAGGCTATCAAACTCGCCTGTCATAGAGACATACTTTGCGATTCCAGAACCATTCAAAGTTGTTGTCCCAGAAAACTTCGTTGTGTTTGCTGTGCCAAGCTCATAGCCACCCTTGGCATATTCATAGAACGCATTGGCAATATGGTCTCCCGTGAGAATCGTATTTTTATTGATATTGGTAATCGTAACACCATCGATTGTGATGCTCTGTCCATATGCAAGCCGTGTATTTCCAATATCGACGGTGTATTCTTCGACTTGCCCAGCACCGCCAGCTCCCCCACCAGCACTAAACTCAACAACATCATGATTTGCTCCAGTTGTGAGGGTGATATTATCAG
>CAJTQL010000020.1 GCA_910578285.1 uncultured Helicobacteraceae bacterium | reverse complement strand
AATCTCATGATTTTCGCCCCGAGATTCTTCATTCGCTTATGCGCGTTCAGAATAAAATGGGGATTCTTTACTTGTTAATTGCCACGTTCGTTGCATGCGCTCGCAACAATAGAATCTGAACTCATTGAAGCTACCCCAATCTGTCATACCAAAAATGGCACGGAAATATACCTCGTCTGTGATATAATCACATTCACAAACTCTCTGGAGGGAGAATGCCACACAAGGAGCTTTTAAGCCTTTTTGCGCCGTTTGGAATCACCGAAGATGACAAACAAAATATCGCACAAAAGGCGGTTGTCAAAACATTTGCAGCACAAATGTTGCTCAATAATAGTGAGAACTGCTTAGGCTTTGTGCTCATTTTGCAGGGCAGCATACGCGCATATATCATCGGTGAAAATGGTAAAGAAATCACGCTCTTTTGCCTCAAATCAGGCGATTCATGTGTGGTCTGCTCACATTGCACACTGCAATCTATCGAGCACAACATTCTGCTTGAAACAAACAGCAAAAGCAAGATTCTCATTGTGCCTGCCAAACTCTTTGCAACACTCAAAGAGAAATATCCCAAACTCGCTGATTTCACGCTCACGCTCCTAAGCAAGCGGCTCTCGCAAACAATCACAACACTCGAACAAGCATTGTTCAAGCCACTTGTCGAGCGGATTCGTGATTTTTTGCGCAAAAATGAACACAATGGCGAGATACAAATGAGCCATGAGAATATCGCCAATCATCTCGGCAGCACGCGCGAGGTCATTTCGCGAATCCTCAAAGAAATGGAGAATCGAGGCGAGATTCAGCTTGGGAGAAAGAGGATTGTGCTACTTGAAATCTAATTTTGTAGGTGCAACAAAATATATGGCAACAAAAGGAATGACATTTGCTTGTGCGATAAGAAATGCAAAGGAGCGCAAAGCCAATTAAGGAAAAAACAATGAATCTTTCTTTTGCCGATAGTTTGCTTTCCAACAATTCCGTTTCGCAATATGCGCATATCACGCAAAGACACTACCAGCAAACAGAGACAGAAAAAGAAAAATCTGCCCTCTTTGCCACAATCTTGGAAGAAAAGCTTCAAGATTTTGCGGCTTCAACCCCGCAGCAAGCTCAAATATTTGCGAGCCGTGCTAGCGGACTTGACCCAACTCATAGGTAGCCTTGCAAGATTCCAAGCAATCCCCTAGAATCTCGCAAGACAAAATCTATGCCAAGAGCCGCTGTGCATTGACAAGCGCTTGGTAATTGAAGAATTGATCATTCACCGATGAAAGGTTACCATCAAATGCCACGCGGTTGAGAAGCGCGGTTAGCCCATTGTTGTTTTTTGCTTTGCCAAGCAACGCGTCAAGCTGCACAAGCGCGAGATTCTCTTCGCTCACATTGCCCTGCTTAATCTCCTCGATTTGCTGGCGAATCTTAGCAGGCGTGAGTTGAGTGATATTTTCAAGATTGTTGCCTATATTATTCGCGCTTGTCTCCTCATTTTTGGTGTTGCCAACAAGTGTGCGCAAGAGGTCGAGGTCGTTTTGGGATTTATGATATGCAGCAATCCCCGCATCTTTGCTCACGGCACTGCTCTGCTCACGTTTAGCAAGGTCGACATGATAAATCTGCCCTTCGCTGCCATCAGTGCGCTGATAGGCAGCGCTTTTGCGTTGCACACCAAGCGTCTCGCCGCTTACACTTTGCATAAGCTGTTCATTATTTTTTGCGTCAAGATAAATTGCGCCAATTCCAACTTCGCCAAGCCCGATGATCTCGCCTTGGTCACCATTTGCGCCCGGTTTCCAGATTCGGAGTTTGTCATAAATTGGGTCGTCTTTATCAATCTTGCCATCGCCGTTGCTATCATAGCGCGCTAAATCTTTGAATCCATCACCATTTTGTGTGCCAAAAAGCTCTGTGCCGTCATTGATGATTCCATCACCATTTTTATCGAGCGCAAGGAATCCGCTGTTACCTTTGGGGCGAGAGATTTGGTCGCTTTCACCATCGGCGTCAAGGTCGAAGCTGAAGGTGTCATCACTAAGTTCAACACCATCGCCGCCAAGGTCGATGATGAGTGGGTCAATGAGTTTTGCAGAATCTGTGCCGCCTGCAGAGATGTTGAGGCTCATTTGGATTTGCGTGATGCTCGCATTCATCGACAATGTCGAGAGGCTCACGCCCAAATTGCTAGTGTTAATGCTTGAGGTTTGGAGGCTAAGGCTACTAAACTCAACACGTGTGAGAGACGAAATCGATGTGCTGCTGCTCGAGCTACTGCCATACGCATCATATGCCTTGCGAATCCAGCTATCGAGTGTGTCAATCTGTGGATTTTCGCCTGTGAGCAAAACCATATTGCGCAACGCTGTATATGTCGAAAGCTGCTTGCCATCAAAATTGCTCTCAAGAAAACTTTGCGAAAGCGAGACGCTCACATTCACAGATTGCGATTGTGCGCCGCTCACAAGCGTTGTGCTAAACTCGAGCGTGAATCCACTCATCGCAAATTCATTCCCATTGAGCGCCTCAATAAATGCCTGATTTTCGCTAACCTTATTAATAATATCATTCGAAAATCCAAGCGCTTGGGTCAATTCTCCAAACATCGTTTCGCGCACACTCTGCACGAGCTCGAGCGCGCGATTCACAATTGCTTCTTGAGCAACTGCATTGCCAAGCACCGAGCCAAACTGCACGTCGCTTGTCTGAATCGCTGTGGCAATTCCGCCATTGCCGCCATTGCCTCCGCCTTGATTGCCGCCATTCGCATCACGTTCGCTCACAGCGTTTGCTGCTGTGCCAACGGCTTGTGTGGTTGTGGTAGTTGTGGTGGTTGTGGTTTTGTCGTTTTCGCCCTTGTCATAGAGGCTCGTAGTGAAACGACTGGAGCTGAATTGAAATGATGAAACTAAACCGTCCATGGTTGTCTCTCCTTAGATGAATTAATGATTTTGAATCCTCTGGTCCTTCAGAGATTGTTACAATAACTATATCGTAATTTTTGCATTTTTTTCAAGGAGGATTCCAAAAAATGAACATTTTTTGCTATAATGCCTTGTTTGCTGAAACAAATCAGCAAGCATAAAATTTTCAGCTAAAATTAAGGAGATACAATGGCAGACACAAGAATCGAACATGACCTCATTGGCGACAAAGAAATTAGCAATGAGTTTTATTATGGTGTACAGACAGCACGTGCAAAGGAAAATTTTCAAATCAGCGGCACCACACTTCGCGTCTATCCTGATTTCATCAAATCTTTTGCGCAAGTCAAAAAGGCTGCCGCGCTTGCAAACGCTCGGCTTGGGCTTTTGGATTCCAAAATCGCTGATGCCATCTATGCAGCATGCGATGATGTCTATGATGGCAAATATAATGACCATTTTGTCGTGGATATGTTCCAAGGCGGCGCAGGAACATCAACAAACATGAACGCAAACGAAGTCATCGCGAATGTCGCGCTTGAAAAAATGGGGTATAAAAAGGGAGAATATCAATATTGCCACCCCAATAACCATATCAACCTCTCACAATCAACAAATGATGCCTACCCCACAGCAATCCATATTACACTCTACAATAAAATTGAAAAACTGCTCGCTTCATATGAAGAGCTCGCAAACGCATTTGAGCGCAAGGCGCAAGAATTCAAAGATGTGATTAAAATGGGGCGCACACAGCTCCAAGACGCTGTGCCAATGACTTTGGGGCAAGAGTTTGGTGGCTTTGCTGCGAGCGTGCGCGATGACATCAAATATCTCAAAACCGCACAAATCGCATGCCTTGAAGTCAATATGGGCGCGACAGCCATTGGCACAGGCATCAACTCCCATCCAAACTACACACGCGAGATTAAAAAAGCCTTGCGCGAAGTAACAGGCAATGACTATGAAATTTCAGAGAATCTTATCAAAGCGACACCCGACCAAAGCGCCTATCTCATCACCTCATCAGCACTCAAAATCTCGGCAACCAAAATCGCCAAAATCTGCAATGATTTGCGGCTTTTGAGTTCTGGACCTCGCGATGGAATCGCCGAAATCAAGCTCCCTGCAATGCAGCCGGGCAGCTCAATCATGCCGGGCAAAGTCAATCCCGTCATTCCCGAAGTTGTCGGGCAAGTGTGCTATTATATCATCGGGCAAGATGGCTGCGTTGTCCTTGCTGCCGAAGCAGGACAATTGCAGCTCAATGTCTTCGAACCTGTGGCAGCCTACACGCTTTTCAAGTCGCTTGATATGCTCAAGAATGCACTACACACATTCATAACACTTTGTATCAATGGAATCGAAGCAAACAAACAAACATGCCGCGAATATGTCCTCAAGAGCATTGGGCTTGTAACGGCGCTCAATCCCTATATCGGCTATGCAAACTCCACAGCAATCGCCAAAGAGGCGCTCGAGAAAAATCTCAAAGTCGGGGATTTGGTTGTCGAAAAAGGATTGCTCACCGCCGAGCAAGTCGAGAAGATTCTCGAACCCGAAAGCCTCATCGCCCCACGTGAGAAAATCAAATTCTAGTTCGCTTCCCGCGCTGGCTGCTCATATCACAATCTGTGGAAAAAGCAGCAAGAGCGCGAGCAACACGAGCTGCAAAACAATAAACGGCACAGCGCCCTTGTATATCTCAAGCGTGTGCAGGGCATTGCCCATTGCACCTTTGAGATAGAACAGCGCAAATCCAAAAGGCGGCGTCAGAAACGATGTCTGCAAATTGAGCGCAAGCAGAATCGCAAACCACAGCGCATCTATCTCAAAATATGCTATCAGTGGCACAAACAGCGGCACAACAATAAAACAAATCTCGATAAAATCAATCAAAAACCCAAGCACAAACACAATCAGCATCGCCACAAGAATAAATGTCCATCGATTCTCACTTTGCTCAAACAGCGCAAAAATCAAATCCCCGCCCTCTGTTTCGTTGAACACAAGCGTAAATGCCGAAGCGCCGATGAGAATCGCAAAGATAAGCCCCGAAAATAGCACCGTTTGCAGCGCCGCATAGCGCAAGAGCGAGAACGAAAAACTACGCAACAAAATCGTGAGCAGCACAGCCCCAGCCGCACCAAGTGCGCTAGCCTCGCTTGGAGTGGCAAGCCCAGCGAGGATTCCGCCAAGCACAACAGAGATGAGCGCGACAGGAGGCAGGGAATATTTGAGTGTGTCGAGCACCAAAACGCGTAGATTCGCATTGCTTTTTGTCGCGGGCGCAACATCGGGGCGCAAAAAACAGAGTGCAAGGATATAGGCGAGATAGAGCCCCACCAAAATCGCGCTAGGCAGCAGCGCAGCGGCGAACAAATCGCCCACCGAGATTTGCAGCACATCACCAAGCAAAATCAATACAATACTCGGCGGAATGATTTGCCCAAGCGTGCCGCTCGCCGTTACAACGCCGCTTGCAAAGCTTGGCGCATAGCGCGCAGAGAGCATAGACGGAATCGCAATCACGCCCATCATCACAACACTCGCACCCACAACACCCGTGCTCGCCGCGAGTAAAACGCCAACAAACACCACGCCAAGCGCCATTCCACCGCGCAAAAACCCAAAAAGCTGGCTGATGTTGCCAAGCAATCGCTCGGCAATCCCGCTTTTTTCGAGCACCAAACCCATAAAGATGAATAGCGGCATCGCCATGAGTGTCGTATTTGTCATAATGCCATAGATTCGCGCAGGCAGCAGCGCAAAGATGTCGATTCCAATTTCGGGCGCAAGCCACGCAACCAAAAACGCCGCGCCACCAAACGCAAACGCGACAGGCACGCCGACAAACAGAAATGCAAATGCGATAGCAAACAGCATGAAAGGTAGAATCATTGGTTCTCTTTATCTTGTTTATCGCTATGAGTTTTTGAATCGTTTTTGAGAAATGCAATGCTTTTTAAAATTTCAGAATATGCCTGTATAAACAAAAGGCAAAAAGCAAGCAATGGAACCGCCTTGATGAGATAGCGATGCGTAAGCCCGCCACTATCAGAAATCTCATTTTGTTGATAGCTCATCATCACAAAATCGCTGCCATAATGCAAAATCAGCAGACTAAAGGGCATCACAAAGCAGAGATTGCTCACAATCTTGAGCCAATACATTTGCTTTGGGCTATAATGTTGACAGAGCACATCGAGCCGCACATGTTTATCATATTGCAAAGCATAAGGGATTGCGAGCAAGAATCCTGCCGCAAAAACATGCCATTGCAGCTCAAAAAGCGCGATGGACGAAAGCCCACACAGGCGCAAGCCGATGTGATACAACACAAGCAAAATGAGCACGACAAACAATGACGCAGAGAGCAAACCAGCAAACTTTGTGAAGCCATCAAGCACATGCGCGCCATGCAAAAGCGGGTCGCGCCGATTCCTTTGCTCATTTTTCACGCAAGCCCTTTGTGCACAATCTCAACAAGCTTTTGCGCATTCTCACGCGGCAAATCAGGCAACATTCCATGTCCAAGATTGAAGATGAAAGGCTGCCCGCTCATCGCACGCAGAATCTCGCGCGCGCCCTGCTCCATTGCGTTTGCGTCATAGAGTGTCGCGGGTTCGAGGTTGCCCTGCAGCACGAAACGTTCACCCACAAGATTCCGCGCCTTTGCCATAGGAATACCCCAATCAATTCCAAGTACAGCAAAATTCCCCGTGAGCATCTCAAGGAATCCTCCCACGCCTTTTGGGAAAACGATGAGCGGAATCTCGGGGTGCTTTGCGCGCAGAAAATCTGCAATCTCACAAATGGGTTGCCAACCAAACTCGAGATATGCCGCAGGAGAAAGCGCGCCAGCCCATGAATCAAAAATCATAAGAGCATTTGCGCCCGCGCTTGCTTGCATGCTCAAATAATTTTTGAGTTCTTCACAAAGGATTGCGAGCAATTTTTTGAGCATATTCGGATTCGCATAGAGCATGCGTTTGCTATGCACAAACTGCTTGCTACTCTCGCCCTCAATCATATATGTTGCAAGCGTCCAAGGTGCGCCACAAAAGCCAATCAACGCCTTGTCTTGCGGTAGTTTTGCGCGCGTTTTTGCGAGCGTCTCATAGACATAGTTTGTGCGCATAAACGCTTGCGGCTGCAAACGCGACAAATCAGATTCAAAACGTATGGTTTGCGCAAAGTGCGGACCCTTACCCTCATAAAACCCAAGCCCTAGCCCCATCTCAAGCGGAATCACAAGAATATCACTAAACAAAATCGCCGCATCGACGTCCAAAATATCGATGGGCTGCAATGTAACCTCACAGGCAAGCTCGGGATTCTTGCAAAGACCCAAAAAATCCTTCGCGCGCGCACGCGTAGCACGATATTCAGCCAGATAACGCCCCGCTTGGCGCATAAACCAAACAGGCGTGTGCGAGGTGGCGCGCCCAAAACATGCATCGATAAAAATCATTCTTTCTCCTTATTTCGCAGGTTCTCGACTATATGCCTGCACAAATTCTTGGAAATAACGTTGCGCTGTTTTGTCGCCATAATACTTGAGCATGGGCGATTCGAGAATCGTTGCACCTAGCGCCTCGACAATGCCCTGCAAATCATTCCCTTCGCTAAGCGATGTCAAGCGGACATATTGCGCAAACGCCTCGGCGACAAGCGCGAGCTGCTCTTTGGTTTCAATCTTGAGATTCACAATCTCAAATTCTTCGCGCACTGTGCATTGGCAAGCAAAAAGATAATATTTAATCGTGCTTGCGCTGCTCTGCTGCAAAAACTCTTGCTTGATATTGATTCCAAACAAGAGGTCCTTGTCGTTTTGCAACTCGACAGATTCCAAAAATGCACTCGATGGCGGCAGCTGTTCGTTTTGCTCAAAACGTTTGGGCGAATCCATAAAGAGGTTCATCAAATCATTCACAGATGAGCTCACATGGCGCAAATCTGATGCGACTAATTCTGTGTCGCTTAGCCTCTGACGCAAAATACGTTCGTTTTCTTGCAGTGTGGCAACCTGCTCGCGCAGCTGTTCGATTTCGCTTTGTTTTTGCGCGAGCTCTTGTCGCAATTCTTCAATCGAATTGGTTTCATTCATCGCAAATCCTCCTTTTTGCTAATTTTTGTGCAACCAAAAAAGCATTGATAAAACTTGAGATTGAGGGATTTTGATTTTTATATGCAATATCAAATGCCGTCCCGTGGTCGACACTCACACGCACAATGGGCAATCCCAAACTGATTTGCACGCTCTGTTCAAAATGCAATGCTTTCAATGGAATCAGCCCTTGGTCATGATACATTGCCACAAAGGTTTGGAATCGCGCACGCATTTTGGGCGCAAACGCGACATCAGGCACAAGAGGACCCACAAAAACCTCGCGCGCTAAGGTGCTGTTTGCGCGCATAATCGCAGTGGCGATGATGGAATCTTCGCTGCCAATGCAGCCACCATCGCCAGCATGCGGGTTGAGCCCAAGCACGGCAATCTCACATGCAGCAAGCGGGCTTTGCGCAAAGCACAACAAGAAATCACAGAGATGGTCTGCAGCAATGCGCGCACTCACCGCATGCAGCGGGATATGGTCGGTATAGAGTGCCACCATCATCGCCTCGCAGCCCAAAACCATCATAACCTCAATACCAAAGAGGGCGCGCAAAAGCTCTGTGTGTCCCGCAAAGGCGATTCCCGCCTCGCTCCACGCGCGCTTATGCACAGGCAGTGTGAGCAACGCAGAAACCTCGCCACGCATGGCAAGCATGATTCCATACAAGAAACTTTTGCATGCATACAATCCACAATCTGCGCTCACCTCTCCTGCGCGGATTGTGGGTTGTGCAATGGGCGCAAGCGCATGCTCGATTCCAAGCGAGGCTGCATGGGGAAAAATGCGCACAAAATCCTCGCGCAAATCAAGCAACGCGAGCGCGCATGGTTGCAGTGGCACGCGCGCAAAATCGCAATCGGCAAGCAAGGCATGCGCAGAATCAAGCAACGCGGAATCAATTCCATAGATTGCGTCCATGCCAAGCTCGCGCAAACGTGCAAAGGAGCGCAATACAATCTCAACAGAAATGCCATTCACATCGCCAATGCTCACATAGAATCTCATTGCACACCTTGTGGTTGCAGAATTGTTGCCATTTGGATAAAATTCGATTCAACAACACGGCTAAAAGCCTTATTCAGGCTCTCGATGGCAGCTTGCATATCATAAGGCGCGCCGATATTTTCTTGAGCACTAAAGCGCCAACGCTCAATCTCGCCACTTTTTGGCGCAAGCAACCAAAATTCAATATCAACCACACCGCGAAGCCCATTATCATTTGCATCTGCAAAAATACTAAAGTCATGCACAAACGAAAGCAGCCGATAGTCGACATCTGCTGCAATGCGCGTTGTGCGATAGCATGCGCGCGGCAAAACGCGAGCAAAATGCTTTTGGAGCATGAGCTCAAGCGGCTCTGCCCAGTAGGCGTTGGGCAATGAATCGAGCGATTCTCTATGCGTATTCAGCGCAATATTGCGATGAATCTTGGCAAGCGGCACAGAAAGTTCGGGCGGTTCGATTTCGACAATGGGCAACAGCTCTTGGCACGACACAGCAAATCCACGTCGCATGCGCACATAATCGACATAATAGCCCTGCGCGCGTGGCAGCTTGAGGCTTTCATAGATATTTTGAGGCAGCTGTGTCGCCTTTTGTGGCAGCTTCTCATCACGAATCTGCACACAACCCAATAACGTTATGCACGCAAACACAACCAGAAAGATTCTCAACGCGCACCTCTTTTGCGAAATATGGAATCATACCAAGAAAAAGCAGTATTTCGCTTAAAAATCGTTTTGTGATTAATGCTACAATAACTATTTATGATAGTACGTTTGGAGGCAAAAAATGTTACTCATTAGTTTAGTTATTGTGTTGGTTATAGTAGCCGTATGCGCAATTGTATTGGGCACAATGCTACAAAAAGCGCGTGCGCAGCTTGGGGATTTACACCATGTGCTGATGGAATTTTCAAAAGGCAATCTGCAAGTGCGAGCGAATCTCGAAAATGAAAAAAAAGAGGGTGTGATTTCGTTGCTCAACACCATGATTGATGGCTTTGAGAGCCATACAACAGCGGTTGTCGCGGCGATTTCCAAATGTGGCACAGACGACTTTGTGCCGATTCCCACAGAGGGGCAACTACCACTCTTTGCTGCCAATGCGGAGCAAATCAACGCAATCCTCGCCACAATGTCTCAAACACAAGGCGAAGATGGCGAACATTTCGTCATTGCGCTCACGCGCACAAATAAAAACCGCGAGCAACTAACCTATATGCAAGACAAATTCCAAACAAGCGTGCAGCGGCTTGGCGACATCAGCATCTTTGTAAATAACGCCGCAACAACGACAAACGAGCGGCTTGCCGACATCGAAGGCGTGATTAACAATCTCGACACGCTCACAGGGCTCATCACCGCCAACAATGACGCGACCAAAATGCTGCTCACGCGGAGCTCGGAAATCAACTCGATTATCGATTTGATTAATGATATTTCTGACCAAACCAACCTGCTCGCGCTCAATGCTGCGATTGAAGCAGCGCGCGCAGGCGAGCAAGGGCGCGGCTTTGCTGTCGTGGCAGAAGAGGTGCGCAAGCTCGCTGAACGTACGCAAAAAGCAACGGGCGAAATCCGCACCTCGATTCAAGTTTTGCAGCAAGATAGCGGCGATATTTACAGCAACAGCGAAGAAATGCAAGAACATATCGAATCTTTCAATGCCTCGATGCACTCATTTGAAGATTCGCTGATTGATTTAAACCGACAAACAGGACAAATGAGCCAATCTGTCGAGAGTATCAAGAATCGATTGTTCCTCAACCTTATCATGGTTGATCATATCTTATTCAAAAACAATGCCTACAATATGGCTTCACATCGCAACTTTGCCAACCCGCTGCCCAAGCATACTGCTTGCCGCTTTGGCAAATGGTATTTTGGACCAGCACAAGAAACTCTCACTAACAGCGAATATTTCAAACAAATTGACCCATTCCATGCAGGCGTACACAACAACGCTCAAGCAGCGCTTGACGCAACAAAAGCAGACAACACGCAACAAGCGCTTGAGTATTTCCAACATATGGAACAATCAAGCGCCGAGCTCTTTGTGCTGATGGACAAGCTTGCCGAGGAACGTTTTGTGATTCCAAAAGCTGCCGACAAAGCAGAAGAAACACCCAAAAAATAAGCGATGTGCTCCGAGTCAACATCTACTTTTTGCGTCTCTTCGCCTGTTGGCAATCTCTTGCTAACACAACAGCATGGGCTGCTCACAAGGGTTTGGTTTGACACAGAAAACAATCTATGCACGCGTGGCGCATTGCCACAAGTCATCGCGCAAACATGCGCATGGCTTGATTCCTATTTTGCGGGCAAAGTCGAGCCGCTGCCGCCTTTTAGCACACAAGGTTCGCCATTTTGCCAAGAAGTATGGGAAATTTTGCTCACGATTCCTTATGGCTCAACAACAACATATCGCGCGATTGCGGAGAGAATTGCGAGCCAAAGAGGGATTGCCAAGATGTCTGCGCAAGCCGTTGGCGGCGCTGTTGCTCGCAACCCAATCGCCATCATCATTCCATGCCACCGCGTGATTGGCGCTAATGGCGCGCTCACAGGCTATGCAGGAGGAATCAACAAAAAAGCTGCATTGCTACAATGGGAGCAAGAAGTCTTAGAATGATGAATGGGCTTATCCTCTCCCCAAAGAGGGAAAGGAAAGCTAGGAGAACTAGGAGCTTATGATTACTGCTTCAATCCAAGCAAAGTGTTGAGGATTTGGTCAGCCGTTGTAACGGATTTTGCATTCGCTTGATAGCCGCGCTGGATTACGATGAGCTGTGTGAGCTCCTCGCTCAAGTCTGCTGTGGACATCTCATAGTATCCGCCCTTAATCGATGCGTTGCCCGCTCTGTTGGCGCGCCCAATCGTTGCTTGCCCGCTGTTTGGTCCTTCGCGATACATATTGCCGCC
>CAJTQL010000019.1 GCA_910578285.1 uncultured Helicobacteraceae bacterium | reverse complement strand
GAAATGTGATTGTATCTCTAATGAGCTTATGTTTTGCTTAAATTTTGGGGGGAATTCGAGATTTTACATCAAAATTTCATTCTTGATTTTTTCAAGCGCTTCGATATGCTCTCGCAATTGTGCAACTTCCATATCAATCTGTTGCAATGTCCAAGCCCCTAAACCATCGGGCGGAAGCTGCTCGCCGCGCTTGATAAGAATATAGTCCAAAAACGAAATTTTTGCCATGCTCAACAGAATCTCAATCTCTTCTCTTGAACTCTCGATGCCGCGTATCAACAAATCAATCTTCTCAAACACAGCGCCTCCTAGCTTTTTGTTCCTAGCGCCTGATTCTACCCAAACTTATCATAAATAGCAACATTCGCAAAATCGCGCGCCCGCGCTTGCCATAGCGCATACTGCTCGCCACAGCACGCAAATAGATGGGGACAATGCTCGTTTGCACAGAATCAGGCGCATCGAGCGCAACGAACACATCGCCATGCCGCTGCCCAGCGTAGTAATCATATTTGATATGTTGCAAAAGCGCATTTGTATGCATGCAGAGTGCGGAATTGCGCACCTTTTGCGTGTCTGCAATGGCTTGCATAAGCCCAATCACACGTGCCTCATGCATGCAACGTGCATGAGGCACAACAGGTGTTTCCACGATATTGCGCATTTTTTCCGCTCGATTGCGCCATAAATACTCATACAAAATCTCATCAATCACGAGTGCCTTTTGCGCAAATTGCAGAATTGCAAGGCTAAAAAGAGCGTCCTCAAACCCAACAATTCCGCTCGGAATCTCGCCCCACGTCTCGCGCACAAAGCCGATAGCATGCAACAGAATCGCACGTGTATAGAGCTTGCCTGTTTGCGTCCAGCGCGAGCTTTGCCATGTTTTGATTGCAAAAACTTCGGCAAAAATTTGCGCCCCAAACAACGCACAGGGCGCAGCGAGATGCGTGAAATTGCGCGTAATCTTTTGCGCATCCTTACTATGCGTCATGCGATTGGCAAACACAATATCCACGTCCAATTCGCCATGCAATGCGCGCAAATAGGCTGCCACACAATGCTTTGGAATCACATCATCGCTATCCAAAAACAGCACAAATTCACCTTTTGCCTCGCGGATTCCAGCAATGCGCGCAGCAAATGTGCCAACATTTTTGGATAGCGGAATCACACGAACGCGCGAATCATGCGTTGCAAACTCGTTTGCAACCACAATTGTGCCATCGCTGCTGCCATCATCGACAAGCAAAATCTCGATGTCTGCCTCCAGCTCCACAAACTCTTGGCGCAAGCAACTCGCAATCGCCTCGCCCACGACAAATTGAGTGTTGTAAGCGGGGATAATAATGCTCACTAAAGGATTCATTTATTTTATCTTTGCCTCAATCAAATCATGCAAATGCACAACACCAACGACATGTTTTTGCGAATCCGTCATCACCAAGAGTTGGATTTTGTGCGATTCGATTTTGCGCAAAATCTCGACAGCCAAAGCATCGCAGTCATCGCTATACAACGGATTTGCTGTGGCATATCGTGCACAAGGTGCGGCAAAATCAAAATCTTCGCGCATCATCGCACGGCGCAAATCACCATCGCTAAGAATCCCACATAATCGATTGTTTTCGACCAAAATCGCGTTTCCAAGCCGCCCCTCGCTCATTGCGACAATCCCCTCTTTGAGCGGCATAGACGGCGGGATTAGCGGGAGATTGTGTGTGCGCATGATGTCTTTGACGCGCACAAAAAGCTGCCGCCCAAGCGTGCCGCCTGGGTGCAAGGCGGCGAAATCCTCTTTGCCGAAGCCACGTTTTTTGATGAGCGCGGCTGCGAGTGCATCGCCAAGCGCCATCGTGAGCGTTGTCGAGCTCATTGGGGCGATGTTTAGCGGGCATGATTCTTGGCACACAAAGACACTCAAAAACGCATTTGCCGCCTGTGCAAGCGAGCAATTTTGCGAACAACACATTGCGACAATTGGAATCCCCAAGCGTTTGACATGCGGCAAAAGCACGAGCAGCTCCTCACTCTCGCCGCTATAGCTAATCGCGAGCAAAGAATCACTCTTTTGCAGCATACCCAAATCGCCATGCATGGCTTCTGTGGGATGCAAAAAAAAGCTTGGCGTGCCTGTGCTCGCGAGTGTTGCAGCAATCTTTGCACCCACAAGCCCCGACTTACCCACGCCGCTCACGACAACCTTGCCACACGTGTTGTAGAGAATCTCAATCGCTTTGCTAATCTGCACTGCATCGAGATTCTTGCTCGCAAACAACAGCGAATCCGCCTGTAAGCGCAAGGTTTGCTCAAAAATTTCAACCCAAGACATCGCCGCTCCTAGCGCAAAAAGAGTGAAACCACAATTGCGGGATAACGCTTAGTTTTTTTGAAAAGCTGCTTTTTGAGCAGATTCCGAATCTCGTTTTCGAGCGCACGCGCGTTTGCGAGCGTTTCTTTCTTGCATGCAGCAAGGAAGAGCGTGAGTGTGTTCTCGAGCTCTTTGGTGTAGCTGCGCTCCTCTTTGTGCCCGACAATTCCAAGCAGGCTAAACTTCGGCTTATCGGCAAACTTCGCTTCCTTACTCAAAATCTCGGCTGCAAAAAAACATACGCCCTCATTTGCCATTTTTTGCCTATCGAGCACGACATCGTTTTCTATCTCTTTGCTCACCTGATTGTCGATATAACTCTTGCCCGTGCGCACACTCTTGACTTTGCGCATTGTTGTGGGGGTAATCTCAATTTGGTCGCCATCTTCCATAAGCAAGATATTTTTTTCTGCCACGCCGCATTTAATCGCCGTTTCGCGATGCTTGTGGATATGGCTATATTCGCCATGCACAGGCAAGAAAAACTTGGGCTTGATGAGCCGCAAGAGCAATTTTTGCTCTTCTTGCGCCGCGTGCCCGCTCACATGAATCTCGCTAAAATCTTGATAAGCAACACTTGCGCCTGCTTTCATGAGAAAATTAATCACCGTTGCAATCGCTGTTTCGTTGCCCGGAATCGCCTTTGCAGAGATGATAATATGGTCAGTTGGTTTAATTTTAATATGGCGATGTTCATCTGTTGCCATGCGATAGAGCGCGCTCATCGTCTCGCCCTGCGAGCCTGTCGTAACGATGAGTACCTCATTATCGGGATACTTATCGACTTCATGAGCTTCGATAAAAATATTTTGAGGCAGATTGATATAGCCAAGCTGTCGTGAAATCTCGAGGTTTTTTTCCATAGAACGTCCAATCACAGCGACTTTGCGATTGTATTTGATTCCATGCTCAATCGCTTGATAGACACGGTGAATGTTGCTGCTAAAGGTGCTCATAATCACGCGCCCAGTGGCTCTAGCAAAAAGAGCATCAAAAGTTGGTCCCACAGTTGCCTCGCTTTGTGTATAGCCTGCTTTGTGTGAGTTTGTCGAATCGCTTAGCATCGCCAAAACGCCCTCTTCGCCATAATGCGCAAGGCGGTGCAAATCGGTTGGGAATCCATCAATGGGCGTGTGATCGATTTTGAAATCGCCCGTGTGCAAAATCACGCCTGCGCTCGTGCGAATCGCGAGCGCCGAAGAATCGATAATTGAATGCGTGATATGAATCCATTCAATCTCAAAATCACCAATCACAATTGGCTTGCGTTTCTCAACAACGCGAAACAGCGAGCGGAATTTTTTGAGCCCATGTTCATCAAATTTGCTTGAAATCATGCCAAGCGGCAGCGGAGTGCCATAGAGTGGGAATTGCATTTTTTTGTAGAGATAGGGCACAGCGCCGATATGGTCTTCGTGCGCATGCGTAATCACCACGCCCGCGATTTTGTCTTTGATAATCTCCAAATAACTAAAATCAGGCACAAGAATATCGACTCCATGCATACCCGCTTCAGGGAAGCTCATGCCCACATCAACGACAATCGCGCTATTTTCTGTCTCAATCACCGTGATATTTGCGCCAATCTCGCCAAGCCCACCAAGTGGCGTGATCCGCACATTGCCCGTGTTGTTTTTGTCCAAACTATGGTGCGTTGCCACGCGGCTTTGTTGAATCTTGTCGTTAATCTCCACGCCCTTTTTGAGGTCGCTCATCAGATTCAAATCATCACGTGTAGGATTCTTTGTGCGCCGCTCACCCTCTGTATTTTTGTGTTTTTTCTCGTCTGCCTTGTCGTTTGATGTGCTGCGCTTGCGGTTTTCGCTATGGCTTTTAGCACGCGTTCTGCGAGGAAAGCGCCGTCTGTTGCTGCCCTGCTCTTTTGTGTCTGTTTTCTCTTTACTATCTGCTGCAGAATCGATTCTGCTTGCCCTTTCGTTTTCTTCGTTATTCTCCATTGGTTTCACCTTTTTCAAGTATTCTATGCAAGTGGTGATACTGTGGTGTGTTGAGCTCATGAGGGCGCACATTTGTTGGGAGATCCATTGCTCCAAAGGCATGTGCGAGAAGATTCTGCGGGTAGTGCTTTGCAAGATTGTTGTGCAGAGTTTTGCGAGGCGCAGCAAAGGCAGCACGCAAGAGAATCTGAAAGCGTGGCGGAATCTCGCTTTTTCGCACGATTCTAAACACAGCCGAATCAACTTTTGGCGATGGGCAAAACGCGCTTGCGCTCACATCACAAATATACGTGTATTCGCCGACACTCTGTGCAAGCACTGACAATGCAGAGCTACCAGACGTTGCACAAAACTTTTGCGCGACCTCTTTTTGCACCATCACTATCATCGCCTTGCACAAAGAATCATGCAATGCACGCACAACAATCGCTGTGGCGATATAATAGGGCAGATTGGATATAAGCATATAGGCAGAATCCAAAAGATTCTCGCCTTGCCAAAACTCCAAAACATCGCCAAACACAAACTCCAAAGAACCTTTTTGCAGCTCTCTATCAAACTTTTGAGAAAGATGGGTTTGCAAGTCCCTATCAATCTCAAAGGCTAATATCCGACCACAATCAAGTAACCGATTGGTTAAATCACCCAAGCCAGCCCCCACCTCGACAATGCGGCATTCGCCGACAGGGGGAATGGATTGGACGATTGTATCTAGCACAGATACATCATGCAAAAAGTTCTGCCCCAAATGTTTCTTGGGCGTGTGGGTTTTTGGAATCATGCATTCTGTCCTCTTGCAATCCAACAAGGCATTTGGTATTATAACACACTTTAGTAACCTAAAATCGCACAGGAATAGTATGAACACCAAGCGCATTATCCCTTGTCTTGACATCAAAAATGGACGCGTTGTCAAAGGCATCAATTTCGTGGGGCTAAACGATGCGGGCGACCCAGTCGAGGTAGCAAAACGTTACAATGACGAAGGCGCAGACGAGCTCGTGTTTCTTGATATTACCGCCACGCACGAGGGGCGCGATTTGCTGTTTGGCGTGCTCCAATCAGTCGCAAGGCATGTTTTCATTCCGCTTTGCGTTGGTGGCGGAATCAAAAGCCTTGATGATTTCTCGCGCGTGCTCGCAACAGGCTGCGACAAAGTCAGCATCAACTCTGCTGCGTTGCACAACCCGCAGCTCATCACAGACGCGGCGCAACGTTTCGGCTCGCAATGCGTTGTTGTGGCGATTGACATCAAGTTTGACTCTTCGCAAAAGACGTGGTTTGCCTACACACACGGCGGACGCAACAAAACACAAACAAAACTCCTTGAATGGGCGCACGAAATCAGTGAGCGCGGTGCAGGCGAGATTCTGCTGACAAGCATGGACACAGATGGCACAAAAGCGGGCTATGACTTGGAATCGTTGCGCGCGCTTTGCCAAACGTGCAAACTGCCCATTATCGCAAGCGGCGGCGCAGGCACAATGGAACATTTCGCACAAGCCTTCATGGCAGGCGCAGATGCTGCACTCGCAGCGAGCGTGTTTCATTACCAAGAGATTCCAATCCCAGCACTCAAACAATATTTACGCGCACGCAACATTGATGTGAGGCTCTGATGTTTCTATGTGCAGGCAAAATGGAAACCTTCGCGTTCGCGCAAGCCATTGGAATTGGGCTTGTCGAATGCGCACTCAATCTCACACAACTTGTGCTCCAAAAGAATCCCGAGATTCTCATCTTTGTTGGCAGCGCAGGGAGCTATGACCCAACATTGCCACTCTTGCAAGTGTTTGAGGCAAACGGCGCAACACAAATTGAGCTCTCGCTTTGGGAAAAAAAGAGTTACACCCCACTTGAAAATGTCCTTGTCGCAGGCGATTACCCGATAAATGGAATCCTTGTGAATAGCAGCAACTACATCACAACCGATTCCACTCTCGCATTGCAATTTGTCGAACGTGGAATTGCATATGAGAATATGGAATTTTTCTCGGTTTTGCGTGTGGCGCAGCATTTCAAAATCCCTGCAAAGGGCGTATTCTGCCTCACCAACTATACAAACACAGACGCGCATGACGATTTTCTCGCTCATAGCCAAGAGGCAAATGCACGGCTTGAATCCTACATCAAAGAACAATATGCGCAATATCTATGATTACACGCTCGATGAACTCGCGCAACAATTTAGCCCCACTTACCGCGCAAAGCAAATCTATAGCTGGCTCTATCATCGCTATATTGACGATTTTGATTTGATGAGCAATGTCTCAAAAGAGCTTCGCACCACGCTCAAAGAATCGTTTTCGACACAATGCGTTACGATTCTAAAGATTGAGCACAGCATAGATGGGAGCAAGAAATATCTCTTTGGCACGCGCGATGGGCATAGCTATGAAGCTGTGCTTCTACAAATGCGCGAGGAACAAAGCGGCGAAAAGGCGAGCGAAGCGCGCTACACCATCTGCCTATCTTCCCAGATTGGCTGCCGCGTGGGCTGTGCGTTTTGCTACACAGGCAAAGGCGGCTTTGTCCGCAACCTAAGCGCGGGCGAGATTGTCGCACAAGTCGTGCATATCAAGCGCGATAATGGCTTTGCACCACAAAAAGGGCTCAATATTGTTTTTATGGGCATGGGCGAACCGCTCGATAATTTTGACAATGTCGTGCGCGCGATTACGATTTTGTCAAGCAAAGATGGGCTTTCGATTGCACCGCGCAGGCAAACGATTTCGACAAGCGGAATTGCCCCGCGCATCGAGCAGCTTGGCAAGCTCAACCTTGGCGTACAGCTCGCACTTTCGCTGCATGCCGTGAATGACGTTTTGCGTAGCAAACTTGTTCCGATGAACCGAAGCTACAACATTCGTGAGGTGCTCGATGTGTTGCGCCAATTTCCGTTTGATTCGCGCAAGCGGCTCTTGTTTGAGTATATTATGATTAAAGATGTGAATGATGATTTGGCAAGCGCAAAAGAGCTTGTGCGGCTCTTGAACGGATTTAAGGCAAAGGTGAATCTGATTTTGTTCAACCCACATGAGGGCAGCAGCTTTGCGCGCCCAAACGCGGAATCTGTGCGGAAGTTTCAAGAGTTTCTGCTTTCTCGTGGGCTGCTTTGTTTGCGCAAAAGCTTGGGGCTTGATATTAGCGCCGCGTGCGGGCAGCTGCGGGAGAAGAACGTGCGCGCTCAAGCGCAGCTCTGAATCAAACGTGCAAAATCACAAAAGATTCTAATCGTCATTGCGAAGGGTGCTAGCCTCGTAGCAATCGAATGTGTCGGGATTCTCTGCTCGTCGATTGCCACGCTCGCGCTGCTTGCTCACAATGACGATAACATCAGATTGCCTCGCGCCCCCACCCGCAACATCGCAAAACCTTGGCGCTTCAATGTGCCCTCGGTCTCTGCAAATTCGATGAGACAAAGCAATATGCCAAAAAAGCCTACAAGCTTGCGCCTAAGAGTGCTGATGGAATCAAGTCGTATCTATTGTATCTCCAACACACGGGCGATATGCCAAAAGTTGAACGGCTTGCGCGTGAACTTTTGGCGGTTGATAAGAGTGTATTGACGCGGATTGCTGCAGGAGGGGCGCTCCAGACGATTGGCAGAATCCCCAAAGCGTTCGCGTCTACCGCCAAGCCATCACCGATGTTTTGGCAACAAATTCTCCCCCCCCCCCCCCACAGCCACATCAAGGGGGGCAAGTGCTCATGAAAAATCCAAAAATGCGCTGTTTGATATAAAAAAATTCCTTGATTCTCTTGACGTGCCCTTTTGTTTGGCACATGGCACATTGCTTGGAATCTATCGCGATGGTGATTTGTTGCCGGGCGATTCTGATGTTGATGTGATGCTGCCTTGGAGTGTTGATAGGGTATGGCTTGCCGAGAATCTCGAACGTTTGGGCTGCACAATAACAATATCACCTTACGATATACGAGGATATATGGGGCAATGGGGCTTTGGGGTGAGGTTGCCGCCCGATGATGCCGTTGTCGAGCTAAGCTTCTTGAAACCCGAGAATGGCAAGGTATGGTTTGGCTTTATGCGAGGGCAACATGTGATTAAGCTACCTGTGAGTCCATTTAAATTTACATCTGTGAATTATCTTGGAATCCCGTTCCCTATCCCGCATCCTTGCGATGTGCATTTGAGCGAGATTTACGGTGAAAATTGGAATATGCGCACACGTAATCATAACTTTTTCATCATCAATCCTAATATTGTCGATGAAGGGAACATTCGCGTTGCGGATGCGTTTAGTTACATCTTAAACGGGCTTACCACAGGGGATTATAAAAAAGCGCAAGGCTATACCGAACAATTGCTTAGCGTCTATGATGACCCATTGTTGTATAAACTGCGAGAATATTTTGCGAAGCTGCCTTTTGAGATTACGTTGTTCCCGCCGCTAGAATGGCAACAGCAGAGACTACATTATCGGGACGTGATTGGGTGAGGTGTTTACATCTTCTCAAGAATCTTATTATTTGCCATTGCGAGCTGACGCGAAGCAATGACGCTAATCCTCCCCTCTCGCAACACTATGCCCTCATATCAATCGGTTTGTTGGGCGAAACAATGGGCTTTGGCGCTGTTTTCAACGCAGAATCAGATTGCGAATCTGCCTGCTTCTCGTGTTTGCCCTCGAGCCAGCCTCCCGAGAGATACGAGAGATTATAGATCTCCCTCACATTAAATTTCATTCCTTCGGCGTTTGTGAGCACAAAGCCGAGAAAGCGCCCATCTGCATACGTTGCCTTTTGAATCGCCGTAATGCCCCAACTCTTGAGCGAAGTAACCTTACCAGAATCATCAAAAATCGCCCCGACTTTCTCAAAATCCAAATCGTTGAGCTCCTCTTCGCTCATCTCTGCCGCGCCGCTCATCTGCATTGCACGTTCACCATTCTCGTCAACTATAAATTCTCCCGAGTCGGAATATAAATCTTCCATTGCAATGGTTGTTTCGCGTCCCGAGCTAAAGCGCAATGTGATTTTGCCAGTGTCTTTGTCAAGCCTCATCGCCGTAACGGCTTCGATGTCGGTTAAAGAATCAAGAAACTCCTCGCCCCCATTTTCTAATCCCTCTTTCACCCTTTGCACATTCGCTTGGGTATAGGCAAGCCCCGTAACATCGCTAAAGGCTTGGGCATTTAGAATCGGGCTTGGTCCAATCCAATAATTATAACCATTGATGGGCTCTTGATTTACGACCGCAGAAAATATCGCCCTGCGGTCGAAGTCGGGGTTTCCCACACGCATACCAGCCATATATTTTTGCATTTTGACATTGATTCCTGTCTTATCATCAGGTACTTCAGCATTAAAAATGTCGAGATTCTTATTATAATTTGTCGCAAAGCTGATTTTCTCAAGCCGCGATGCGCCGTCCGCGCCAACCTTGCGATAGGCGAGTTGCAAGCTTTGGCTGCTGAAAATGCGCCGCGCCACATCATCGTTTTTGAAGTCAATCCAACCTTTTTTGTCGGCATAGCTCTCGAAAAATGCAATCGTGTTTTTCGTGTCGTGCTTTTGGTAGCTGACTTCGGCGCGGTAGCTGCTGTTGCCATACAGCGAGAGCTGGAGATTCTGGTATGTGGTGCTAAGCGGCGGGAATCCATTCTGTTGTGCGCGCCATGCGTTGCTCGCGTCTAGGGCGCGCTGCGTGCTGTTGAGCATTGTTGTTTTGTCGTTATAAAGCTCGGTGAGGTCGAACTGCCCCACGACATCGAAGAAGTTCAGCTCAATCTCGTTTCCGTCTTCGTCATAGCCACGCAAGATAAGTTTATCGGCGAAGTAATCCTCTTTGGTGATGAAACCATCATTGAATGTGTCAAGAAAGCTTAATTCCTTGAGGCTGTCGAGGTCATAATAGTATCCATCGAGCTTGAGCGAAACGCGCATCTCGCCAAAGGCTGTTTTGATGGTGTTTGCGTTCGCCTTGTCGTTCCAGATTTCTTTGTCGTTGAGGATTGCATACACACTGCCTGCGCTCGTTTGTTTCGCTGTTTCGCCAACGCGAGAGATTGTGCCCGGCGGCGTATAGAATCCATTTTCGGGGAGTTTCTTGTTCCACATGATTCCCGACATAAAATCTTCAAAGCGGCGATTTTTGATATTGGGAATCTCGTAACTTGTTGCTTTGACATACTCTGCAAGCTCTTCGATTTCTTTTGTATTGAGCTGCTGTATCTGTGATGATGATGTTGATGTGGATTGTAGCCAAGACGGAATGGCTGTGTTGAGGGTATTCATTGTGTGCTCCTTAATCAATAATCTACGGTGGGTAATCGACGCAAATCAAAACCATACACTGTTGGACTACTTAGGTTATTGAGATAGAGGTCAATGTTGGCATCTCGAATTCCAATATCTTCAAATATTAAAACGGTGTTGTTTGTGCCACGTTCATCATAGCTATCTATCAATGCATTAATTAAATCAATATCAAAACCAAAAGTATTGGTCGGCTGAAATAGCTCTTTTTCAGCTGCATTGTAATTATTCATGAGCGCAAACAAGGGAGATTTAGAATTCCAAAAAAATTCTTTCACACGAAACCCTTGTTGCTTTGGTGGCATATAATTACTCGCATTGCCTATACATGAAGTCTGACATCCTACTCCACTATTTTCTTCATACAAAGTGCAGGGCGGTACTTTTATTGAACCAAGCGGTAATTTGACAAAACCCATATCAAAAAAACTACCACCAAAAACGTTAACTGGTGCTTCTGAATTAGCAAAAGTTGTTGTAGCAGTACTTTCGTCATTTGCCGTTTTCCAACCCACACTATGTTCCAACCCTTGTTGCCTGCCTTGAATATAGACCCATTCATTGAGTGGAATAGCCTTAGGCGCACTTACACTCTGTGTTGTAAGATTTGGTGTCCGAACACGTCGAACAGTAGGCTTTCCACCAGCAAGAGTAAAGTAAAATGAGGGGTTGTTCTTTGGGTCTGAACTTCTTTCCATAATGACCAATTCTCCTGCGGGATACTTGGTGAAATAGAACCAACCGCCAGCAGAATTGATTGCCACACGTGGGTCTTGTGGTCCCCCTGGAACCGTTGTATCTGGGTCATGGCTACCAAGATAAGCACATAGCGTTTTCCCAAGCTCAAGTGTAGCTGGACGAATAATCGTATCACCCAAAAAGCTCCTCTGCCCCTTAATTAACAACAATCAACATTGTTTTGTTGCCATTGAGCGCATACTGAAAGACTTCATCGGTCGCGGGGTCAAGAGGAATGTCTGCAACAATCGCTCTCCCTTTCGAATCCGTTACCTTTTTGAGTGTTTTGAATGTCTTTTTGACATTCTCAAATTCACTCGCTGGGATTTGTTCGATTTTGCCGTTAGAAATGGGCTGAATCGCCGTAGCTGCAAACATCATGCCAAGCAGTGCTGTTAGAATGAAACCGCGCATTTCTGCTTCCTTTTTCCGATATGATACTACTATATCGGCAAAAATGCAATAAAATGAATAAGGAATGTCATGACGATTTGTTTCCAAACATGCATGCAGGTGCAGAATCGTGGGCTATGAGATATTTTGAGATTCTTCAGCCTAAGAGATTCAGAATGACAATTGGACGTCATTACAGTGAAGGACGAAGTGGCAATTAACAAGTAAAGAATCCCCATTTTGTTATTCTGAACGCGCATAAGCGAATGAAGAATCTCGGGGCGAAAATCATGAGATTCTTCGCTTTGCTCACAATGACAAGAAATCTTAGACACGCAGTCTCATATCCTCACATCAACCTGTGGTTTGTTTGGAAATACAAGAGGATTGCTCATCTTGCGAATCTTGCTGCTTAGAGAAT
>CAJTQL010000018.1 GCA_910578285.1 uncultured Helicobacteraceae bacterium | reverse complement strand
CATCATCGAGCGGAAAACCTAGAATCTTTGGCGCTTGCTCGGCTTTTTGAATCCTGCCTAAAAGCCCAAGATTCTCGCGAATCTCGATGGTGTTTTGCGGTTGGTTTTGCACAGAATCAAATGTCAATGTCTCTGCAAAAGCAGAATCCTTGCTAGCACTTTGGGCAAAGGGCAAAGCAAAAATGAAATCTTGCGAATCATCTTTGTTTGCTAACGTTTGCCCAAACGTAAAATTTTGGTTTGTGGAATGCACATTAATGAGCATTGAATCTCTCCTATTATGTTTCAATTAGAGAGATTCAAGCAAAAAGCGTTCCTTACCTATAAGGGAAGCGCACTCTTTCATTGTGGCTTTTGCCTTGTCCTTCATAGCGTCCCAAGATATAAGCAGGTCCAGAACCCCATGTTGTGCGCTTCATTCGTCCAGACGCTCTATCAACAATGACGAATTGAAAATTGTAGCCGGCGGGATTGTAATTGTAACGTGTAAGCATTACAAGGTCCTCCCTATTAACATCCATAGCATAACCAAGAAGCCTGCTATCGCTATTGTCTGTTCGGAATATTATTCCTGTTTGATAGCTGTATGGATAGACAACTCCACCCTCACGATAGTTGAAAAATGAAGTTTCAATAACTCGAAACCCCCCAACCACCTTCGCCTTTTGCTCTTTGCTAAGCTCCGTGATTCCCTCGCTTTTGTCGCTCATTGCGCCATTAGAAAGCTTGGCAAATAGGTCTGTCTTTCACAGGAATGCGCAAAATTGTTTTTAGCTTGGGTGCAGGAGTTTTGTTTGGATTGCTCAAATAGATTTCGTGGTGCGCCCTTGTGGGATTATCTTTGCCAATGTCATTTTGCAAGCTATTGTGAGTGATGAAATCCTCTATTTTTGCGCGACTTTGTGGCTCCTCATCATACGGATCCGATATGCAGTATCTGCACGCAAAGCCCCTCTTCAAAGCGCAATAATTGCGTCTTTGTGCAATCAATACTCTTTTTGCTCTGCATCTCCTCACACGCCCATTCAAAAAGTTCTTGTGTGATAAAATCAGGCTGGGCAATCATCGCTTGCCATTTGAAATTTGCCTTGTTGCTCAACTCCTCATTGCCCCACCACAAGCCCTCTAGCGGAGGCACGACATATTCTACATAATCTTTCAAAGCCTTTGTGGTTTTGCTCATTTTGAGCGTGTAGGAGAGGGTATAGAGAGTTTTTAAAGCTACTTGATACGCACCATTTGGCTCATTTGGATTCCCTGCTCCTTTAAAATCAAATTTTGCATTTGCAGGGTTTTTCAGCGCCATAAAGCTATTTGCCGTCTCGTTCCTTGATAAATGCGCGCACCATTGCATACGCCTCGTCTTTGAGTGCTAGCTTTTTCTTTTTGAGCGTCTCAAGCGCGAAGCTATCCATTGGTTCTCGCCCTTCTTCAACATCTTTAATTTGATGGTCAAGCTCATTGTGCTCATCGAAGATTTTTGCAAAGTGTGCATCTGTCTGTCGCAGTTCGCTGATTTCATCTCGATATTCGTGTAGCATCGTTTCTCCTTTTTTGATGTGTGATTATATCCTAAAAAGCTAACAATTCGCATTGCGCCTGCAAGATTTAGAAATCTTGCAGACAAGCGACCTATTTGCTGCTAATCGGTTTTGCTCCAATGGGTTTTGTTGAATCAATCACATCATAATTGTAGGGAACGACATTTTTGTCAAGCTCAAGCAACTGGCTAGGAGGTGCAGAATTGATGTTTTTGTGTGGATAATATCTATCGCCTGCTTTGTGCCCATTCATATCTTTCTTGTATACAATCTCGCCGGGATTGAGCTTTTGCATATCTTCAAAGCCAAGCTGTGAAATCTTGAAGTCTTGAATTCCATGCGCGGCAGCAATCTTGGCAAGCTCGGCTTGCCCTTCTTTTGCCATTTTGACTGCCTGTAAAAGCATGCGGCTTGCTTCGCGTGGGTTGTGGAATCCGGTTGAATTTTCTGCTCCAACAAAATCAGCGCGAACCGAGCTTTTGCGGTGGAGTTCAAGCACATTTACAAGTGCCTTGGAAATCTTCGCATCATCAGGCTTGCCATCTGTTTGGTAGGCAGGCAGCTCACCGAGTTTGCTACGCAATGTCTTAATGTCGGTAATCAGGCTTACAATCGCATATTCAGCGCTGCGCAAATCAAATGCAACGCTTTTTTGAATATCAAAAATCTGTTGCTTGAGGAACTCTTCGCTTTGGCGCGCATGGCATGCCTTACAAGCAGCGTTGATGTCTTGCAATGGTGAAGTTACATTGTGTTGGGTCATTTTGAATGCACCTTTGCGGATATAGGGCATGTGGCAATCTGCGCAACTCACGCCATTTGCAGCATGCACTCCACCGCTAAAGAGCTCGGTTTCGGGGTGTTGAATCTTTAGCATAGGTGCTTTGGTTTCTTTATGTACCCAATCTGATGGAAAGATATCACGCACTTTTTCATAATAATCATCGAACATTTCAATGCGGAACGGCTGCCCCTTTTTCCATTCTGCCCATGGAAAAACAAGCTCGATTCCAGCGACTTCAATCTCGGTTGGTTCGTTGCCATTACGCCAGCTATCGAATTCATCATAGGTTTTTTGCGTGCCATCCCACCATTTTTGGGTTGGGTCGTTGGCAATACTCTCGCCAATCGTCTTCACTTTCGTGCCTGTGGGGCGGAAATAATATTCAACATGGCATTGTGCGCAAACAAGGGTGCGCATTTCAGCCACAGGCGCATCGATTCCATATTCGGCACTCGCTTTATATCCACGTTGCACAAGCGCATTGATTGCTGCTTGACGTGTGAGGCGCAAGCCCATATCCGATGGATTATGACAATCCGCACAAGTAACTCCCATGCGCTTGCCGCCATGCGGTCCGCTGTGTTGCTCGCTATTAGGCTCAATTCCTTCCACAGCGGGGACTTGTTTAATCATTGTCCAATATTTTGCAGAGTTGAATGCGACCCAATCACCTTTGGAAATAACTTTGTATAGATAAGGAGACCAGCCGCTATGGCAGTTCATACAGGCTGTAGGCTGCCCGCCAAATTTGGCGAAGCCATGTGCGTTCAAGAAATCTTTATTGTTTCTTGCAGTGTCCATTTGGTCGACTTGAATCCAAAAATGCCCTCTTTCCTCATTTGCGTCAATGCTAAAGGGATATCCTGCCCACATCAAAGTGAGCTGTGGATAGCGAATAAGTTTGCTATAAGCATAATTCCCTCCAAACTCTGTATAGCGAGGAGTCTCCTTTTCCACTGTGAGATACATATCGAGATATTGCGGAAAATTCTTCCCCCAATGGTCAAATGTTGGGTTCGAATCGCTAAGCTCCACGACATGTTTAGACATCACAGCAGTGTTTTGTTGCTGTTGTTTTTGGTTGATGTCGGCATTGAGCCATACAAGCCCAAAAATTGCCAACACAACCACCACAACTCCAATGGGCATGAGTTTCATTTTGTCTCCTTTGAACTAGATTAATGCCCCACATGTGGGTGGCATGAAACACAAGAAAGTGCGCTTTGTGTGTGTCCGGGAATGGTTGTGGGGTTTACCACAACGCCTACGGTGTCAATATGACAGCGCACACAATTGTCTTGAATCATCTCCTTGCTTTTTTCTTTTGCAGCAAGATGTGTTGGGAGCTCATCGAGATTGAAAGTAAAAGCATAGGCATGCGAGATTCCGCTTTCGGCTTTGGCAAGCCATTTGGGGATAAAATCATGTGGCAAATGGCAATCGCTACAGGTTGCGCGCGGTTCTCCTTTAGGGCTCAATGCATGCACACTATTGCTATAGTCATGATAAACGCTATTCATAATATGGCAATTGTTACATGAAGCAGAATCGTTGCTTAAATAAGAAGCGCCCTTTGCATTAATGAATGTGTACACACCCAAGCACAGGAGCACACACAAGCAGATTCCAAACATAGAAGATGCGAGTTTGGTCTTTTTTGTATTCATCACAACACCTTAGCGCTTTAGTTGCGCGAATTATACCATAAAGCAAAGCTATTGTCAAGGCACACAAAGTCTTCATAGGCATGACAAACCATTGATTAAATTTTTACCTATATAATGTGCAGCAACAAAATCATAAAAGGTGAGCAAATGAGCAAGACAAGTGCAGGGATTCTAGGCGTTTTTTCGGTGATTTGTAGCGCTATTTTGGCGTTTGGTGCAAGCAGAATTGCGCTTGATTTTCAATCGATGCAACGTAGTGTTGTTGTCAAGGGATTGAGTCAAAAAGAGGTTGCGGCTGATGTGATGATTCTCCCTATCAATTTCAACCGCGCGAGCAACGATGTAGCCGAGCTTTATCGACAGCTTGAAAGCGATAAAATGGTGATTCTTGAGTTTTTGCAAACAAGAGGCATTGCGTCTGATGATATTTCGGTTAATGCGCCGTCCATCACTGACAAAATCGCAAATCGATATGGCGGTGAAGAACGAGTTGCATACCGCTATGCAGGCTCGGGCAATCTTTTGGTCTATACGCGCGATATCGAGCGTGGAAGAAAGGCGCTCGAAGAGCTTGGCGAGCTCAATAAGGCGGGGGTGATTATCCGAATCGAGGAATACAACACCGAGTATCTCTACACCAAGCTCAATGATATTAAACCCCAAATGATTGAAGAGGCAACCATCAATGCGCGCGAGGCGGCGATGAAGTTTGCAAGCGATTCGCAAAGCAAGCTAGGCAAAATCAAACGTGCATCGCAAGGCCAGTTTAGCATTGAATCACGTGATAGAAGCACGCCACACATCAAAACAATCCGCGTTGTCTCAACGATTGAATATTACCTCAAAGACTAATGTGTGTCTTGGTGTATTCGATTCGGTAACGCTCTATGACACCAAGCACCCAACCACTGATTGCGAGCATATAAATCGCCTTTTTGGCGGCATATTGGCTTGCATAGCCTTCAAACACAGAGTGTGAGACAAAAAACACGATGGTGGCAAACACAAGTAAAGTGAGGTTGAAACGTTCATAGATACCAAAAAGCCGCCGATGGTTACGTACAAGAATCGCGAGCATCATGATTCCAATAATTGTTGCACCAACACCCCACCATTCCCACCATGATTCCTTATCAAGTGGTTGAATCGCAAACCCAAACAGCACAACAATCATGGCATTAGGGCTTGGAACAAGGCTATATGGAAAAGTATAGAATTGTTGCGGTTTTTCATGAGAATCGATGCGATAATAATAGATAAATGGTAGCAGAAAAAAGAGCAGAAAGCAGAGAATGTCCATCACTTGCCCGCTGCCCACAGACACGAACACACGCAGGCTGTCGGCGTGGTCGCTTTGGACGAAATAGGGACAGATTCCCCAAAAAAGATTGAGCACAAACACAAATAACAGGCTTAGACAGAAAACAAAAAAATCTTTGCGCATACGTTGTAATGAGCGTTCGCGTAGAAGTACGGTGGCGAGATAGGCGCAGCCAAATGCGGCAAAGAGGACATAGAACGTTTCATAGAGGCTGTTTGCCTTGCTTGCCCACATAAAGAGTCCTGAAAAATTGTCAAATAAAAAGGTAAGCAACACAACGCAGAGTGTGAAAATCGCGATGAGAAAAAAAAGCGCAGAAAGAATCAGCTCGCTTGTTGCGACACGATTACTCATAGATTGTCCTTAATAAAAATTTTTTATAAAATAGCCATCAATTCCATTTGCGATGCCGCGTGCTAGGAGTTTGTGATAGTTGGGCTGCACAATTGTTTTACCTTCTTTTGGGTGCGTGATGTAGCCAATTTCGAGCAAAATAGATGGCATAAGCGCACCAGCGAGTACCCAAAAGGGTCCCTCGCGAACGCCGCCATCGATTGTGTTGTATGGCTTTTTGAGTGCCCCTAAAACGCCAAATTGCACATCAAGCGCAAGCCTGTGCGAGGCATAGAGTCGCTGTGCGTTTAGAATCCCGAGCACGGTTTCGCGCGAGAGTGCACTAAGCTCTTCGATGTCTTCTTTATTCTCGGTTGCCGCAACACTCTTGGCGCGTTCGCTTCGTGCGGGCGAGAGAAAATAGGTTTCGATTCCGCTCAACTCCTTTTGACGTGGTTGTAACACAGCGTTTGCATGCAGTGAGATGAACACATCGGCATTTTTGCTATTAGCAAACTCGGTGCGCCGTTTGAGTGGGATAAAGACATCTTTTGAGCGTGTCATATAGACCGTGTAGCCACGTTTTTTGAGTTCTTTTTCAAGCTCCTTTGCGACTGATAGCACAACAACTTTTTCACAAACCTTTGCAACCCCCATTGCACCGCAATCACGTCCGCCATGCCCTGGGTCAATCACGATAATGCGTCCCTTTGCCGCAGGCTTAACTTTTGGATTTTCCTTGTTTGGTTTGGTTTTGTTGGCTTTGGGCTGCATAATCGTGATATAGACGCTTGTGCCTTTAAAAGAGATGCTTGTTTGGAGCATGGTTTTGTGTGAGAGTACAAGCCGCACTTTTTGGGGGGTATTTTGTGCAACTTTGAGCTGTACGCCATTTTCTAGGCTTTCGCCGATGATGCCATCGAGCAAAATGGCATCAAAATCATAAATATCACGTTTTAAATCATTTGATTTTAGCTGAAAAAAATGCACAATTTCTTTTGTGGCAGCTTTGTTGAAGTGCAAAATCACATTTTCTTCGTCTAGCTCCACGCTCTCAATCTGCGGCAATGGCGCTGCTATGCCTAAAGTCAAAAGCCAAAGCGCGCAAAATATCCTAATCGCAAATGATCTCATTCATTATGTCTTTAACGCTGACGATTTTGTCGATTCGATATCCATTTGCTCCTGTGAAATAGAGTCCGTTTGTTGCATCTCCGAGTGCTCCGTCTCCGAGTCTATCAGCGATACAATAGCCCACAATCTTTGCTTGAACACCACGTTGGCATGGTTGCACACAGTGGCTCACGCATGCAATTTTTGGCGCTGTGCCTTCTTGCAAACGTTGCAAAACGCCGTGCATAATCGCGCGCGCTGGGTATCCAACAGGCGATTTGACAAGCGTGATGTCATCTTTGTTGATTGTCGGCATCAGTTTGGCATAATATTTTGCATCGCATTCATGCGCGCCGAGGAATCGGGTTGCCATTTGCACACCGCTTGCGCCCATATCCATAAAGCGGTCAATATCGGCTCTATCCCAGATTCCTCCAGCGGCAAGCAGCGGGATATTGCCCCAATTTTTTGCCTCTTTCACCACTTCGGGGAACACGGATTCGAGTTGGTATTCGGGTTTGAAACAATCCTCATACATCACGCCTTGATGTCCACCGCTCAAAGGTCCCTCGACAACGACAGCATCGGGAATCCGCTTATAGCGTCCATTCCAACGTTTGCAGAGAATGCGCAAAGCACGTGCACTACTGACGATGGGTACAAGCGCCACATCGGGGAAGTTGCTCGTAAATTCGGGCATATCAGTGGGTAAGCCAGCACCTGTGATAATGATATTCGCTCCTGCAACGCATGCGTCATGCACCACGCGTCCATAGTCATTAATCGCATACAAAACATTCGCACCAAGCGGCGCATCACCGCAACGTGCGCGCGCATTTTTAAATATCTCAATCAATGCGGCTTTGGAATAGAAATTTTGTGGCTCAAATGGGCGATTTTTGGCAAATTTTTCCACAAAGGCAAAATTTTGATAATATCCCGTTCCAACAGCACTGATGACGCCTAGCCCACCTTCATGCGACACCGTGCCAGCTAATTCGTCCCAGCTGATACCAACACCCATACCACCTTGAACAATTGGGTAAGGAATCGTATAGCCTCGTATGGTTAGGGGCGGTAGTGTTGTTTTTCGCTGCATGCTTTTCCTCTATTGTATCAAAACGCGGAGAAACTTTCTCTTGCCCACTTGCAGAATATAGTCTCCAACGTCTAATTGTTTGTTAATATCAAGTTCTTTTTGTTGGTTGATTCGCACTGCCCCTGCTGCAATCTCACGCCGAGCTTGGCTTGTCGAACTCACAAGCTTACCATCAACAAGCGCTTTGCAAATCCACAATGCGCCTTTTGATTCCAAAACAGGCATATCTTGTGGAATCTGATTCTGCGCAAAAATGCGTGCAAACTCCGCTTGCGCCTCGTGCGCTTCGCTCTTGCTATGATAGCGCGCTGTGATTTCGAGCGCAAGGGATTCCTTGGCGCTTTTGGGGTGCAACACACCGCTTTTAACTTTGGCTTGCATCGATTCAATTTCATCTAGAGAAATGGTGCTCAAAAGCTCATAATAACGCCACATAAGCGAATCTGAAATGCTCATAATTTTTGCATACATTTCTTTTGCGCTATCGGTGAGGGCGATGTAGTTGCCCAAGCTTTTGCTCATTTTTTGCACACCATCTAAGCCCTCAAGTAATGGCATCATGAGTACTGCTTGCTCCATCTGATCTTCTTGCAACCCATAGTTTCGCTGCAGATGACGCCCCATGAGCAGATTAAATTTTTGGTCTGTGCCTCCAAACTCGATGTCGCAGCGCAATGCAACACTATCATAGCCCTGCATGAGTGGATATATAAACTCGACAATCGAAATTGGTGCGTTTGCGCGCATGCGCTTCTCAAAATCATCGCGCTCGAGCATACGTGCGACAGAAAATTTTGCACAAAGTCCCAATACATCTTCGAGCTGCAATTTGGCGAGCCATTCAGAATTGAATCGTACCTCGGTTTTTTGCGGGTCGAGAATCTTGAATACTTGTTGTTCGTATGTTTTTGCATTTTGCAAAACTTCTTCGCGTGAAAGCGGCTTGCGTGTTTGGGTTTTGCCGCTTGGGTCGCCGATTGTTGCGGTAAAATCGCCAATCAAAAACACAACTTTTGCGCCATATTTTTGGAATGTTGCCATTTTTTGCAGCACGACAGTATGCCCCAAATGTAGGTCTGGAGCTGTAGGGTCAAAGCCTGCTTTGAGGAGAAATTCTGCGCCATGTTTTTGGTGGCGCTCAATCAAGAAACGAATCTGCTCGAACCCGATAACCTCGCTCACCCCTCGCGTTATTTCTTGCATAATGGTTTCTATGTGCATGGCTTTCCTTGCTAGTTAGCGCTATATGCGTCTTTGAGATTATAAATATCAATAATGCGAAATCGCTCCAAAAGGCTGCGCAAAGATTTGATGTCATAATTATAGCACTCGATATGAATCTCGCAATGTGGATTGCTGCTGCCTAAATCGACACTCAAGATATTAATATCATACCGCACAAGGAACTGCAAAAATTCTATCAACATTGTTTTGGGCTTCTCAAAAGCAACAATGATAACAAATTTTTCCATAATGTTAGCAATCCACGCGACAAACAGCATCTTGCCGCCGCGATGAAGCTCGCCAAAAGCGCGCTCACAGAGTTTGTGATGCACAAACGCCTTGCTGCCACTTTTGAAAGCGATGATTTCATCGCCAAGTTTTGGGTGGCAACAATAATCAAACAGCACTTCGCTGATATTGAAGTTTGAGAGTATGCGGAGATTCTCAAATGTATATTCCTTGAGCTTGAGCACACGGATTTTGAGAAACGTAAAAAAGCTCGCTTCTTTGCGAATCGCATTTTCAATGCGGTTTGTCAGCTCTTGGAGATAGGTTTCATCGGTGCAAACGCGGTGAATCGAGCTTTCGATATTTGCATCTTTGACAAACGCGATGATTTCATCAGGAGTTTTGCCAAAAATTGTTGCCATAATGTTATAGGCACTCTGCCGCTCAACTTCTTTAATTTTTGTTGCTGTGTTGGTGCGAATTTGATGTTTTGCCTTTGATGTTTTGACAGCATCGAGCCAACTATAGCGCACAATGGGTTGAGGCGATGTGATGATTCGTACAATGTCGCCGCTGCGCAAAGTCGTAAGTAGCGAGGTTTGCTGATTGTTCACAAAGGCTTTTTGGGCATGGTTGCCGATGTCGGTATGCACCGCATAGGCAAAATCAAGCACCACAGCGCCAACAGGCAGCGCATAGGTATCGCCTTCGGGTGAGAAAATTACGATATCTTCTTGATACAAATCATTTTTGGCAAGTTCATAAAATTCTTCAATCGTATTATTCTGAAACTGCAAATCGTTGAGCCAGCCAAGTGAGGGTGTGAGCACGCCGCCTGCTTTGTATTTCCAATGCGCAGCAATGCCATATTCTGCGCCTTTGTGCATGTCTTCGGTGCGAATCTGCACTTCGTAAATCAGCGAATTATCAAAAATGGTCGTGTGGATTGTTTGGTAGCCATTCTCTTTGGGCAGGGCGATATAATCCTTGAATCGTGAGAGAATCGGCTTGAACTCAAGATGAATGATGCCCAAAATCTTGTAGCAATCCAGCGCACTTTGGGTGATGATTCTTAGTGCGAGCAAATCGAGCACTTCTTCAATCGAAATGCCCTTGCGCTGCATTTTGAGATAGGTCGAATAGCGGCGCTTAATGCGGCTCATCAGTCGGAAATTGCCTTCAGGGATTCCATTGCTCACAAGCAGAATCTTGACTTTGGAAAGAAAGGTATTGAGTTTGAGCTGCATTTCTTGGTCATGTTCTTTATAATAATCATTAATATTTGCGTATTCTTCGGGGAAGATGTAGCGAAAGCTATAATCTTCGAGCTCATTTTTGATGGAGGAGATTCCGAGCCGATGTGCAATGGGCGCATAGACAACAAGCGTTTCTTCAGAGATTCGAATCTGCTTGTTGGGCGGCAAAGCCTCGAGAGTTGTCATATTGTGGTAGCGGTCGCAGAGCTTGATGACAAGCGCGCGAATATCTTTTACAGAGGCAATCAACATCTTGCGAAATGTGAGCGCAGCTGTGATGAGCTTGCGATTTGAGCTTGCAGGTGGTAGCTCCTCTTCGCGAATCTCAACAATCTTTGTGAGCGAGTCGACAAGTTTTGCCACGTCTTCGCCAAAGTGTGTCGCGATGTCTTCGCGCGTTGCCTCTGTGTCTTCGACAACATCATGCAACAGCGCGGCACAAATCATGGATTCATCGCCACCATAATACGCCACAACGCATGACACAAGAATGGGGTGCGTGATATACGGACCTCCATCTTTGCGAAACTGCCCTTCATGGGCTTTTGTCGCATAATCTAGCGCGTTTAAGATGGTGTCGCTCGCTCCATTTGTGAGTCTCTTGAGCAGACTTTGCGCTTTTTCTGGAGTGTTGATCGTTTTGACTTCGGTGAAAAACTCAAGGCTGCTAGAATTCTCTGCCATTATTCTCTAAAACTCCAATCTTTCCTTCCGCAATTTCTTGCAGGGCAATATCGGGGAGTTTATGAATCCGCACATCGAGATTCACAAGAGGTCTTGCGCCTTTGCTCAATTCTTCAACACGCGCAAAGATGATGTTTGAGAGCAAATAGCGGTCATTGTCGACGCGTTGCAATGCTTTTGAGGCGATTTCTTCGATTCGTTTCATTCTTTCTCCTTGTCGGGCTGCACAATCGAACATGTGCTCCTATCGCCCAAAATGATGTTTTTGATATTTCCTGATTTAAACATATTGCAAACAACGATAGGCAACGCATTGTCTTTTGCAAGCGCAATTGCCGTGTCGTCCATAACTTTGATATTATCCAAAAGTGCGCGGTCATAGCTCAAAGTATTGAGCTTTTTAGCGTCTGTGAACTGATTGGGGTCTTTGTCGTAGATTCCGTCAACTTTTGTTGCCTTGATGATGACATCAGCGCCGATTTCGACAGCGCGCAATGTCGCTGCGGTGTCGGTTGTGAAAAATGGGTTGCCTGTCCCTGCGGCGAAGATGACGATTCTTCCTTTTTCGAGGTGTCGCACGGCGCGGCGGTAGATATAGGCTTCACAAACTTCTTGAATCTCGATTGCGCTCTGCACACGTACAAAAAGCCCGAGATGTTCGAGTGCTTCTTGCACAGCAATTGCATTAATCACTGTGGCGAGCATACCCATATAATCGCCGCTTGTACGCCCGATGACACCCGTCTTTGAGGCGCTGATTCCACGAATGATGTTGCCACCACCAATGACGATTCCAATCTCAATCTTTTCCCGATAGACATCTTGAATCTCGGACGCGATGTATTCGAGAATCTCGGTGTTGATTCCAAAACCATTCTCGCCCGCAAGGGCTTCCCCAGAAAACTTAATCAGCACTCTTTTGTAGGGTTTGTGGGAGATTTCATTCACATGTGTTCCTTGGAATAATTTATACCGATTCTACCCAAAAGCGACTTAAATTTAGAAATGTGAGAGATTGAATGGATTGATGATGGCACTCCTTGAGCCATTGGTAGCGTGGTAGATGATGGTATGGTGCGCTTTTGCATAGGCAAGCATCACCAATTCTTGGAGTGCAGGCTGCGTGCTTGGTGTAAACCATGCGTTGTTGCTGATTGCAATCATGAACTCGGGATTGCCACGAAACATCTTCTCGCTTGTTGCTTCATAGCAGATTGCGCTGCGAAAACGCCATTCGTCAATCTCGAAATCCATTGGGATAAAATTTGCAGGTTTTGCGAACTCGCCCTTGCCAAGCTGCTCATTGAGCCAATTCTTAAGAACAGGTGGCAGCGGCATTGTTTCACCAAATGGGACAAGCAATTGTTTATCAACAAAGCGGAAAGAGCCTTGTGTGAAAACATAGCTAGAATTATACATTTTATTTTCATCTTGTCGCAAAGAACCAGCGACAATTGCGATTTTATAGCTTAGATTTTGTAAAGATTTCAGAATATTTGGGGATTTTTCAAGCACAAATGGGAATGCTGTTTCAGGCAGAACGACAATATCTTTACCCGCGTCAATCGCCGATTCGATAGCGCGAAAATTTTGTGAGACATTCTCGGAGATAAACGCGAGATTCCAACGTTGCTCTTGTGGTATCTGTGTGGTTACAAGCTCGATGTTGGGGACAGAGGTTGGCGGGATTTTATTTTTTGGGAACAAAAAGAGGCAGAAGATGACTCCCAAAACGCTTAGGAGTTTTTTGCTCCCCTTGCAATAGAGTGCCAAGAAGATGCTTACAAGCAGCAATGCGTAACCGATGATGTTGATATGGAATATGGAAGGTGCAAACATCACGCGGAAATTGAGCCAATCGAATCCAAAGGGCGCGATGAAAGGCAAGAAAAATAAAAAAATGGCGCGATAGATGAGGTTGCGGACATAGAGCGAGACATAGAAAAGAATGCCATAGAACAGCCCGATTCCAATGATTGCAAGTGGAATGAACCATTCGATTCCAAAGAAGCGAAAACTAAAGGGAATCCAATAAAACCAAAAAACGCCCGTGAAAAAACCAAGATAGAATCGGTAAGAGCGGTCGCTGTTTAGATAATAGGCAATGGCAGCAAAGGCAAGCAGAGTGAAAATCCATGTGCTGCGCAAACCAAAGTGATAGAGCACAATAAAAAGCGACAAAAACGCGCCACCAAGCATTCCACGCAACACAAGCAGCAATGTTTTGGGCAAAAATGCCTTTTTTTGATTCATCATATTCCTTTTGGATTGTGGCATTTTAGCACATTATTGGAACATCGTATTGCGGAATCGCAAAAGCCCATCTTGTCTGTGAGCGTCTGCTAGGACGCGTGGCAGTCTAACACCGAGCATTCAACCGCGCAAAGCATTTCGCAATGACGGATAACAACATAGAAACAGAGAAAAAGGATAGAAAGCAAGATAGAAAAACTGCCCCCTTGTGGGGGGCGATGGCGTTTGGATTGCCAAAAGCAGTTGGTTCGCTACTACTGGAGTA
>CAJTQL010000017.1 GCA_910578285.1 uncultured Helicobacteraceae bacterium | reverse complement strand
AGCAAAGCCCATACAATACAGAATCTTTGAAGTCACTCAAAGCAGATTTTCATCATAATAATGGCGAATATCTCATAAGGTTAGCGTGGTTTAATGCGTGAGTGAATATCAAATACAGCACAAGAAATAAAGCTTAAAACAAGCCCTTAGCTGCTCTTATGCAAATTGCGAGGGTTTCAAGCGAGATTGATTTGTGGGTGGTGGCACTCCCTTTGTGCCTTAGAACCTTATTTTTCATCAGGAATGTTTTTATACTCTTTATTATGGGGGAGCAGTGTTACTATTTCTTAAATCTCACTTTTTCTTTGGCTTTTTGGGCTTTGGCATAGGCAGAGTGGGAGCGAGGGTAAGCACAACTTCTCTTAAAGTCGTATAAGAATCCACATCAAGGATATAAGATTCCTTTGCCCCCGCGTAAGGAAATCCAAGCGGAGCGGATTCTAAAAGGGGCTTTAAAATCTCAAATTGCTTGACATAGAGCATCTCATCACAAAGCAAGAAAATAGGCTTAGGCACACTCTCGCCCCTATCAATCACATAAATGCAGTATTCGCCAAACATCTTTTTAGCGCTAAAGTGATAAGGTGTATCCTCTAATGCGCTTTTAAGATTCTCTAGTACAAAATCCTTAAAGCTCTCACTTGTAGCCATTGGTAGTCCTTAAGTTTTCAGAATATTATACAAAATTAATATAACTTTTCTTGTGAAAAAATAGTTAATATCTTTTTACTTGGGATATTAGATAAAGAAACGAGCTTATTAACCATAGCAATAGGAATAAAAGATTTTTCATATAAATCACATTTAAGCCGAAACAATACTTCTAAAATATTTTTTAATGAGGGAAAATCTTCAATTTTTGGTTGTTTGATATAATCCTTGTATGTGATGCTTTCATCAAATGGAATCGCTACATCTAAAACAAAGGATAATTCTTTTTCTTTTCTTACAAACATCTTAATCCCAAAATAAGTATTTTCTCCAAAAACTGAAGTATTGTTACCTGTGATGTATTTTTTCATATAATCTAAATTTGGCAAAAGAATGCTTCCTAGAGGGATTTTAGATTCTATATTTTTAAGATGTTCTACAAACATACCACTTTTATCCAAGCCTACAAGATTAATATAGCTTATATTTTCATTCAAAGATTTTGCATAAAGAAATTGTATAAATGGACGCACAACTTTAAAAGCAAAATCATCAAGACGACTAAATAAAGCCAAAGGACCATCTTTGATAAAAAGAATCTTTGGTAGCCATTGTATAGCGTTTTCTTCAAAAAGGAATCGAAACATTGAAAGCATTAAAATAATTTCAAAAGCACTCATAATGTAGGATTCTATAAGCGTTGCTCCATTGATTTCATCAATGAGAGTATGTAAGTCAAAACAATCTGTAATGTAAATGATATTTTCACATTCTGAACATTTTACAAAATTATTTTGCTCATCTAAATAATTGGGGGTTTGCTTTTGGAATGTCTGCATTTTCTTGCAGTGAGGACACGCAAATGTTATAGAACTTTTCCCTTTAGAATTTGAATCTAAATATTCTTTAAAAATGAGCCATTTAATTGTATGGATAAATGAACTCTTTTCATTTCCCTCACTTAAATAATTTTTGAGGAAAACTTCTTCATAAAGTGTTTTTCTAAATGTAGTGATAAAATTCTCATTTTTTAAACGAATATTTTGTGTGGGTATCACAAAGCTAAATCGTTCAAGATTCTCTAATTTGCCTATATCGCTTGGGTTAATTGTTTGTTGCCTTTCAACTACTTCTAAATCTTTAACACTAAACATAAGAATACCTATATTATAGTAACAAAGTTTTTGTGAGGGAAAATTATCATTGATATTTACTTCTTGGTAGCCACCATCTATTGTGATGACGCGTTCAATGCAAGAGGAAAATTTGTTTTGTATGTTAGATATTGGTGAAGTGATGGCTTGAGAATCAACTTCCAAAGGTAGATTTTGTCCTATCTTTTCGCATTTTGCAAGATAATCTTTAACCTTTGGATTCTCAATAATATATTGATGATTGATTTTGGAGGCTTTTTCATTAAAATATGCCATTTTAATCCCTTACTTCAAATTTTTGAATCTGAACAGGCACAATAAAATTATTGGAATAAGTTTTTACTCTAGCAAACCCTACATCACTATTGCGGATAATATTTTGAGAGAAATCAGCAAAATCATAATACTTTTCTAACGCTTTAATTTCATCTTTATTGTTAAGATGAGAAATAAACCAATTTTGCGTATTTTTTAAAATACTTGGAGCAATAGAGCTGACCTCTTGAGTAGAATAACTAATGCCAATTTTAAGCTTTGCTCCCTCTTTTGCCAAACGATTATAAATGTTTTTTAAATCTTTATCATCTTTTGGAAAAATATTATGTGCTTCTTCAAAATACATTTGGATAAATTCGGGTTCTTCATCATTAGTGAATTTTTCCATAGATTTGGCAAATATATGGGAGCAAAGCCTATCAATATATTTTTGCTGGGTTTCGGTTGAAGCAGTGGATAAATCTACTAAAATAATTTTTCCTTCGCGCAATGCAGCATCTATATCTTTTTTATAGTCATTACCTCCTTCAAGAGAATGTAAGGACTTTAAATCCATTAAAGCTTTATATCCACTTACGCTTTTAGCTTGAAAAACTTTTAACAACGCTGCATATTGTTTATCATCTTGATATTTTTTACTTGTTTTTGATAAATCCACATTATCAAAATATTTACACGCATCTTTAATGGATATGCCTTCGTGTGGTTTATTTCTTTCCTTATCCATTTTATCTTCATTTTTATCCTCAAGCGTAAAGCGATAAAATTTGAGTTTGTAATCATCTTTTTGTTCAAATCCTGCTCGTTTTAAAATACATTTATAAATTGCTCGCTTTCTATTAATAGCTGATTGTTCCTCTCTGTCCTCACTTTCTAATACTATATCAATACTTCTAAAATCTTTAAAATAATCAGCCGTTTTAATAAGCAATAACTCATCACACAGCAAGTTAAAGGATTCTTCCAAAGTTTCATCATTATAAAAATTATACTGCACTGCTCTAACATCTGGGTGTTGTTGGGATTTTTTAAGCGAAGTACTAAAGCGAATGACTCTTTGTTTAAATCTATCATAGATTGAGCCTTCATCTTGTCTATTGCTAAAGGTGTATTCACCATTAACATCAAAAATAATTTGCCCTATTTTTCTCTCTTGTTTTGTATTAAGATTTTCAATAGCACTGATAATAATCTTGATTGTATTAGACTTACCTGTTCTTGTCATTCCAAAAAAGGCTGTGCGTCTTGCAACTATATCATTTGTCCTTAAGAAAACATCTGGAGCATAGTTTTTATCTTCATCATAAGATTGGCTAGAAGCATATCTTAGGATTCCTATCTTTTCTTGTGTTTCGTTATTGCTAGATTCTGTATTCTCATTTACAATGATTTGTAGCTGCTGTTTTTGAGGCTTATACACTCTATAATTATGCGCTCCTAAGAAATTTTCTATATCTGTTCCAAAGATTAATTTTTTATCTTTATCTAAAAAGAATGTCCCTAGAACCCTACAAGATAAGCCCGAAAATTGATAAAAATATTTTGTATAAATATCTGGGTCTGTGTTTGCTCTATTTTCTTTTTTTGAAATATAAGAATCTGTCATACTTTGGATAATCTCTTTCTTTTGTGGAATTTCACAAACGCCAATCACTCTAAGTAAAATAGCCTCTGTTTGATTTTGTCTTAATTCATTATTATAAATTGCAACCAATAAACAGCCGTGAGGCAAACCTTTGATAGCATTCTTATCAAAATCATTGACTAAGATTTTGGCTTCTTCGTAGTCCAAATCATACAAACTCCCAACAAAATTTTTATCTTTCTTAATTTCCTCAAAAAATTTTGTTTTTGCCTCTATCAACTCTCCTTGAGGTTTCTTTTGAAATTCGTCTGTAATGCCCATTTGCCTACTCCTTTTGCAAAACTAAGATTCTATCAATTTTTGTTGCCTTGCCTTTTTTTGCACCCCAAATTCTTGTTACCTTTTTTTCTTTATCATTGGCAATGACATCTTCGGCAATGTGTTTAAGTTGTAATTTGCACCCACCATTATTTTGTATGTAATCCCAAGTGTCTTTTGCAAGGTTGCGCTTGTCAATATCTCCAATAACAACAAAAGCATAAGATTTTGGCTTCAAAATTTTTTCCCAACTTTTGAAGAGTTCTTGCATATATTTAGCATAATTTTCAAATGCCAAATTATCTTTTAAACCTTTAATTTTTTGCATATTATGATAAATACTTACGTTCTTATCTACTTCTTTTACTTCCTTATTGAGCAACCAAAGCCTAATCCAATTATATTTACCATAATTAATGTTTTTTAAGTATGGAGGGGAAGTAATAATGAGTTGGACACTATTTTCTCCATATTTTTTAATGATTTTTTTTGTGCTTTTGATTGCATCTTTATTAAAGCAATCACCTTTTTGATAAGAATCTAAACTTTGAAATTCTTTTGTTTGATTTTGAAATAAATGCTCAATGCGTTGTTGCAAAAGTTCAAAAACATTTTGTTTTATTTTTTTAAGATGATGTTTGGCAATGAAATTACGGATATAATTAGGCGACATACTAAAAGTATTAGGCATATCAATGCTACAATAAATTGAAGTCCCATCTTTTCTATGTTTGCCGTGCATAATTCCTGTTAAAACCGCAAGAATAAAATTATCAATCTTTCTATTTTTATTTAAATTATTTTTTAGATATACAAGTTGTGGCAAGGTTTCGCTTTCTTCATAAAGCATTTTAATATCATCTGAAATGTCTTTAATTTGTTTATTTGTAATGCGTGTAGTTGTGAAATCTTGTTTTAGTTTTTCGAGTCTTTTTTGTATATTATATTTTTTGGGTATATCAATTTTGCTTTTTGTTAGACACACTGCAAGTGGATTTAAGTCATTTCCTATCCCTTTTCTTCCCATTCTGCAAGCTTCAAATGCTGTTGTTCCTCTTCCAGAAAATGGGTCAAACACCAAATCCCCCTTTTGGGAATATTTTTTGATAAAATGATAAGGAAGATTAGGCGGAAACATTGCTAAATATGCGGTTATTTGGTGTATTTTTGAAAAATCTCTACAAAAATATTGTTTATAGTCATTAGTATTTATTTCATCACTCAATATACTACTATTGCCCATAGCGTTTAGCCCTCATTTCTTGTAGTTGAGACAAAGACGAAAGTTTGGCAGCGATATTCCCCATTTCTTTGCGCCTCCATAAAATGCCTATTATAGCATTAATTACCTAAATTGCGCGTTACTTGATAGCCTTTAGGGATTCCCTCCCTCCTAATAGCCACTCTTTGCGTTTTAGTCCTCCCGCATAGCCTTTGGAGGTGATAGGTTGTGCGTTTTGGAACTCGGCGAGATTCTACTTCACGCTTGGCTTTGGAGATTCTTTTGGCAATGGCAAATCGCAAACTTATTTGGAAATGGATATAATTATAAGTGAGGGGATTTTCACAATATTGTGCAAATCCCGAGATTGTATAGGGGGGGGGGAACTCTAAGATTGCTATTTGTTTGCGAGGTCTTCGAGTGCTTTGGCGATTGTATCGCGGTTGTTGGGTTCGATGAGCCGTTCGCCGCTTTCTGTGCCATTATGATAAAAGAGCAATGTTGGAATCTTGCGGATTCCAAGCGATTCTTTGAGATTGGCAGCAGCGTCAATGGACACCTTAAAAATCCCAACTCGCCCTGCAAAGTCGTTGCAAAGCGATTCTAAAAAGGGATTGATTCGCACACAATCAGGACACCAATCTGCTCCAAACACAAAGAGGTTCTTGCCCTCTTTGCTTGTTTTTTCAAATTCTTCGTGTGAGATTGTCGTAACCATTCTAGGACTCGTTTCTATTCGTTTGAGCTGCCCAAGATTCCGAAGAGCTGGAGCAGAGAGATGAAGATATTGAGCACATCGAGATAGAGCGCAATAGCTGCTTCAACAGGCGAGCTAAACGCGCCGCGCAAGAGCATCTGTGTGTCAAACGCGATATAGAGGCTAAAGACCAAAGTTGCAATAGCGGCGATTCCGACTTGGAGCATTGGGCTGCCAAGGAAGATGTTCACGATTGAGCCAATGAGAATCACAATCACAGAGATGAATAGAATTTTACCCCAGCTTGCAAGATCTTTGCTTGTTTTCATCGCATAGACGGACATTGCACCAAAGATAATGGTTGTCATCAAAAATGCGCTTACAACAGCACTTGCACCATTTGGCATACCCAAGACACTACTTAGAAGCGGCGTAAGCGTAAGCCCTGTGAGGAAAGTGAATGCAAACAACAAGACGAGATTGATTCCCGGCTTGTCTTTGAGGAACATAAGCCCAACGAGAGCAACGATTTCAAGAATCACCAAGCCCCAATACCATGAGCGAATCGCCTCGACCATCTCGAGTCCAATGAATGCTCCAACGGTTGCCGCGAGCAGAGATGCCGCGAACAATTGATAGGTTTGCGAGACAAATGTTGAAAGCGCTGTGCTAATACGTTCTTCTTGATAGGTTTGCCCGCGGGCAATGTTTTGATTTTGTCGGTTATAGAGCGACATTGATACCTCCTATAAAAAAATACATAATATAATAACGTGTCTTGACTAACGAATCGTTAATCTTGTTTCACGGCAGCGATAGCGGCTTCGTAGTTTGGCTCGTTGGTGATTTCAGAAACGATTTCTTTGTGAACAATTTTGCCATTGGGGTCGATGACAAAAATGGCACGTGCAGAAAGCCCGGAGAGAAGCCCATCACCGATGAGCACGCCATAACTCTTTGAGAATTTCCCACCACGAAAATCGCTCAATGTTTTGAGATTTTGGATTCCTTCTGTGCTACAGAATCGTCCCTGTGCAAAAGGCAAATCAAATGAGACAACAAAAACAGCGGCATTATCGAGTGTAGCGGCTTTTTCGTTGAATTTGCGCGCTTGTGTAGCACAAACGCCCGTGTCGAGCGAGGGGACGACATTGATGATTTGGTATTTGCCAAGCGAGCCTCCGAGTTTAAATGTGCTCAAATCTCCAGAGACAAGCTCGACTTCAGGCGCTCTATCGCCGACATTCACGCTTGTGCCATCGAGACGCACGACATTCCCTTTGAATGTTACATTGGGCATTTTCAATCCTTTTGTAGTTTAGAATTCTGTATTATGTGGCATAATGCCTTAAAGAAAAATTTTGATGGATTTAATGTTTATGTATTGTTGCGGTTGGGTCGGTGAACATACCAACACCTGTGATGATGAACCAAATGCCAAAGGCAATGGCAAACAGCCCGAGTGCGCGTAGCACAAAGCCGCGATAGCGCGAGCCTAGCCATTGCGCGAGTGCACCAAAAGCATACAGGGGCACGAGTGTGCAGATTCCAAAAATGCCCATAAGCGCCCCGCCAATGAGTGGTGAAGCACTCCCAGCAGCGGTTAGAAGCGCCATATAGACAAGTCCACATGGCAAAAGCCCATTGGCAAAGCCCAAAACAAAAATGCCCCTTGTGCCAAGTGTGCGCGCAAAGTGAAACATGGCTGCTATGGGGACAAAACCCGCGAGCTTTTGCTCGAGCTTGCCTAGAAGCTGCGATTGCAGCACGATATGCGCACCAAAAAAAATCATGGCGATTCCAAGCAGGATAAAGAGAATGGCAAATGTTGTTGGGTGGAATCGAAAAATGCCACCAAGTGTGCCCGCGATTGCGCCGAGTATGATGTAGGCGCTTGTTTTGCCAAAGCCATAATACAGATGCCCAAAAACCCCAAAAGAGCCTGCATAGCTTGCAACAATACCGCCGCACATGCCGACACAATGCCCAAAGCTCCCGAGAAAGGCAAAGACAATAAATGCAACCCAGTCAATCGTCATTGCGTTTCCTTTGAGTGATGACGATGTGACATCTTCCGTGCTGTGGGCTTGGTCGCAATCCTTTCGAGCAGCTCGTCAAAGCGAATGCGCCCGGGTGCGTTGTGTTCATAAGCACCATATCCAGAGCCCATAATTGTCGAATCATCGGTGCTAAAGAAAGCATCTTGCGCCTTGATGAGTCGCAATGTATCGCGTGTATGCACCCAAATAAGCGCTTGGTGTTTGTTTTGTTGTTTGTGCAGCCATTCTGCCATTCCGCCATGGTCATGGAAGAAAAAGACGGCTTGGTCGGGGAAGATGACTTGTGCTGCGTCTGTAAGGTCGTGTATGACGACTCCGCAATGGCTGTCTTCAAAAATGCCAACTTGCATCTCAATCGGGAGAAAATCCGCTGTTTTTTGTGTAACGATGCTCGTTTGTGTCGTGCTAAAAAGGCTAATCGAAATACCGATTCCGATGAGAATCAATAAAAAAAGAATTATCTTAACCATCGTTTTCTCCCGCATCTTTTCCTGAATGAAGCAGGGTATATAGAGCGTCTTTGGCGTTTTTGCCATCAATCACGCGCGCAACCTCGAGCGCAATAGGCGTGTAGATGTTGTGTTTTTGCCCCAGTGCAAGGATTGCACGTGATGTCTTGATTCCTTCGGCGACTTCGCCAAGGTTGGCGATAATGGAATCGATTGCTTGCCCTTGTGCGAGGGCGAGCCCAACGCGAAAATTGCGTGAGAGTGTCGAGGTTGAAGTCAGAAACAAATCTCCCGCGCCAGAGAGCCCCAAAAACGTTTCCATTTTTGCACCAAAAAAATGCCCAAATCGTTCCATTTCGACAAGTCCGCGCGCAAGCAATGAGGCGCGTGCATTTTGCCCAAGCCCAAGCCCCTCGCAGATTCCGCTTGCAATGGCGATGACGTTTTTATATGCTCCCGCAATCTCACCACCAACAACATCATCACTTACATAAACGCGCATAAAGGGTGGAAAAAATGCGGCAAAAGTGGCTGCAAGATTTGGGTTGTGTGCATGAATGACCACAGCGCATGGCAGCCCTGCCGCGACTTCTTTTGCAAATGAAGGACCGCCTAAATAGCCCACGCAATCGCTTGCAAAAAACGAATCCATGATGTCGCTCATGAGTGCTCCGCTGTTTTCTTCGATTCCCTTTGTGGCGAGCAAGATTTTCGAATCTCGTGGCAATGGGTGTGCGCACAAAAAGTCGCGCAAATGCGATGATGTAATCGAAATCACAAAGAGTGCATTGGGCGCTTGTATGACTTGATTCCAGCTCACTTGATTGTGGGTAGGCAAGGTGCGGCGGCTGTAAATGTGGGTTTGTGCCTTGACACTCAAGGCGGCATAGAGCGCACAGCCCCACGCGCCCCCGCCAAGCAGATAGATAGAAGGAGATTGCGGTAGTTTCATTGAAGCCGCTGTTTGAGTAGCGCATTGACAGACGCGGGATTGACACCTTTTGCGTTTTTCATTACCTGCCCAACAAAGAATCCAAACAATTTCTCTTTGCCATTTTTATATTCCTCGACTTTGTCGGCATTTGTGGCAAGCACAGAATCGATAACAGCGAGGATTGCGCTCTCATCGCTGACTTGTTTGAGCCCTAAAGATTGAATGAGCGCATCGACTTCGCCGCCTTTGGTAAAGAGAATCTCGAGGATTTCTTTGCCACTTTTGCCGCTAATCGTGCCATCTTCGATACGTTCGATAATCTTTGCAAGCTGTGCGCTGCTAACAGGCGAGCTTTCAATCGTCATCTCGCCCTTGAGCTTGCCCAAAAGCTCGCTTGTGAGCCACTTCACAGCATTTTGAGGTGAGACATTGTGCGTGAGCATGTCTTCAAAATAATGTACAAGCTCAAGGCTACTTGTAACAACATTCGCATCATAGGCTTTGAGCCCATAGTCGCGGATATAACGTTCGCGTTTTTCGTCTGGTAGCTCGGGAATACGCACATCGAGCAATTCTTGAGGGATATGCAAAGGCAGCAAGTCGGGGTCTGGGAAATAGCGATAGTCTGCCGATTCTTCTTTGCCGCGCATCGACTTTGTCTCGCCTTTTTGGGTGTCAAAGAGGCGCGTTTCTTGATAGACTTCATCAGTATAGCGCCCATTTTCCCATGCTTCGATTTGCCGTTCCACTTCGTATTCAATCGCCTTTTGGATAAATCGAAAGCTATTGAGATTCTTGATTTCAACGCGCGTGTAGAGTTTGGAATCGCCTTTTGGGCGAATCGACACATTTGCATCACAACGAAAGCTACCTTCTTGCATATTTGCATCGCTAATCTCAAGAAAGCGCACAATCGAATGCAACTTTTTGAGATAGGCTATTGCTTCATCGCTGCTGCGCATATCGGGTTCGCTGACAATCTCAAGTAGCGGTGTGCAGGCGCGGTTGAGGTCAATCTTGGATACATTGCCATCGTGGATATTCTTGCCCGCGTCTTCTTCGAGATGCGCACGCGTGATTCCGATTTGTCGCGTGGAATCGCCAATGGCAATCTCTAGCCAGCCTTTGCCGACAATCGGAATCTCAAACTGGCTAATCTGATAGGCTTTGGGCAAGTCGGGGTAGAAATAGTTTTTGCGCGCAAAAATTGAATCTTGATTGATGGGCGCATGGATTGCCTTCGCAAAACTCACAGCTTTGCGCACCGCCTCGCGGTTGAGCACAGGCAGCGCGCCGGGAAGCCCGAGGCATGTGGGGCAGACATGGTGGTTGGGCGCATCACCAAAACTTGTGGGGCAGGAGCAGAAAATCTTGGTTTTTGTATTGAGCTGAACATGGACTTCAAGCCCGATAATGGTCTCAAACGCAGGCATTGCTGCTCCTTGTGTTGGTTTAATCCTTGCTATTATACATAGCTTTGCTGAATCTATCGCATAACAAGGCTACCAATCTGCCCTTGTCGATAGACAATCAGCCGTTTTGGCTTGCCTTTGAGCTGTGCCATTGTTTTGCTAAAATCTGAAACATTGCGTAAAAGATGATTTTCGATTTGGATAATCACATCGCCTTCTTGCAAACCCGCATCGTCTGCTTTGCTGTTTGCGCGGACGCTTAGAATCATAACGCCGTTCACGTTTGCAGGAATGCGGTAGCTATTGCGCGTTTTTTCGTCTAAATTGCTGGCAGTCGCGCCATCGATTTCATGTTTGCCATTGGCATTGCTTGCGGTGTTGGCATTTGCAAGGCGGATTGTGGTTGTCATGGTTTTTTTGTCGCGCATATAGGTAATCTTGATGTCTTCATCGGGTGGATATGTACCGATAGTATTGCGCAAATCATTCGCGCCTTTAATTGCTTGGTTGTCGACTTGGGTGATGAGGTCCCAAACCTTGAGTCCTGCTTTTGCAGCAGGGCTATCTGGTTCGACAGAAATCACCACAGCACCTTTTGCTCCGTTATAGGCGCTGCTGATTTCGCTTTTGACATCTTCAATGGCAACGCCGAGGAATCCACGTTCGACGACGCCCTTGTCAATCAGCGCGAGCGCGACACGTTTTGCCATATCTGATGGAATCGCAAAGCCAATGCCTGTATTATCGCCACTGCGCGAGAGAATCGCTGTGTTGATTCCAACCAATGCACCGCGGCTATCAACTAGCGCGCCTCCGGAATTGCCTTGATTAATCGAGGCGTCTGTTTGGATAAAGTTTTCATAATCGTTGATTCCGATTCCGCTCTTGTTGAGCGCCGAGACGATTCCTTGCGTGACTGTTTCACCTAGCCCAAAAGGGTTACCAATGGCAAATACAACATCGCCAACAAGGACATCATTGCTGTTTGCAAAATGCAAAAAGGGCAGATTTTTTGCATCAATCTTAATCACGGCGATGTCGCTTTTGGGGTCTTTGCCGATGACTTTTGCCTGATATTCGCGGCTGTTGTTGGGCAATGCAACAAGGATTTTGTCGGCACCGTCTATAACATGGTTGTTTGTGATGATGTAGCCATCGCTGCTGATAATCACGCCGCTGCCGAGTGAACGTTCAATGCGGTCTTTGGGTACACCGCGCAGCATATCGCCAAAGAATTGACGAAAGAATGGGTCGTTTAGAATCGGGTGGTTGGGCAGGCTGCCGCCTTTGACTTGTTTTTGAGTCGAGATATTGACAACACCCTTAGCCGCTTCTTTGATTGCGCTGTGGTAAGATTGAATGGTGCTTGTTTGGGGCGCTGGGGTGATTCTTTCGCTCACAGAGGGGGCGTTGCTTAGTTCGATTGCAAAAGCAAAACTAAACATGATAAAACAGAGACTGAAAAATGCAATGATTGATTTCATGTGTGTATCCTTAGAAGTCATTTGGTACTAAAATTATGCACTTTGGGGTTGAACAAAGAGTTAATCTCGCGATGATTTTGCGCCACAAGCTTCTTACAAGTTTCTTTAGGTATAATAGACAAAATCGATGAAAGGGCGCTATATGGTCATCATACCTGCACGTTTGTCTTCAACACGTTTTGCCCAAAAGGTTCTTTGCCCCATAATGGGTATCCCTATGGTTGTGTTGGTTGCACAGCGGGCGTTGCAGGTTGATGATGTGGTTGTTGCAGCTGATGATGCACAGATTGTGCAAGCATGCAAAAGATACAACATTCGCGCGATTCTTACCAAAAAGACACACCTAAGCGGCACAGATAGACTTGCAGAAGCCACAGAGATTTTGGGGCTTGGTGATAATGAAATTGTCGTCAATGTGCAAGGTGATGAGCCGTTTATCGAACCCGAGATTATCCATGCTGTGCGCAATCTTTTAGCACAAACGCCTTCAGCAAGCATTGCGAGTGCATTCCGCACCATCGATTCGACACAAGCGCAAGATGCCAATTTTGTTAAGGTTGTTGTGGATAAAGACGGATTTGCATTATATTTTTCGCGCTCACCTATTCCCTATGGTGCAGAAACATATTATGGACATCTTGGAATCTATGCCTATCGTGTTTCATTTTTGCGCCATTTTTGTACGCTTGCAGCCGCACCTCTTGAAAAAGTCGAACGGCTTGAGCAATTACGTGCGCTCTATTATGGTGCAAAGATTGCAATGGTCAAGGTGCAAAGCGATTCGTTTGGAATCGATACCGAAGAAGATTTGCAACGTGCCTTGCAATTGCAACAAAAAGAGAGTCGGTGATGCGTGGCGTGATTAAGACAATGAACGAAGCCCAGAAGAATGCCGAAGTCAAGGCGAATGGGAAGATTTATTTGTTGAATTATGAGCTTTTGCGGCAAGAAGAGATTAATAATTTATTCGAGGGGCTCGAGCTTGGTTTTGAGGCAAATAAAGAAAATGTCATCACTTCATTCTCGCTCAATAGCAAGCAAGAACGTCCTGAATATCTCAAATTCCTTGAAATCACCAAAGATGTTCGCGCGTGTGTTTCGGATTATTTTAGCCCTTTTGAACATCTGCTTGCTAATTATCGCAATGTGGCAGAGGACATGCCCCAAGAGAATTTTTTGCGCATGCGCCGATTCTTAACGACAGCCTATAATGATATTCGTGATATTGATATGCACATTATTGATAAAGATTTAATCTCTCTTAAATCTGAACTTGACAAACTCGCCCGCTATTATTCCGACTTTCGGCAGCAAAGCGGTTATACAGTGCGCTATGCGTATGAAAAAATCTTTCTCACGCAGCAGGCAAAATATAATCAACTGAACGACACGATTACGCGCACACAACATCTCATCACACGTGCTGCATTGCAAGAAAAGCCGCTCGCGCTGCAGATTCAATCGCGCGAAAAAGAGCTTGCAAAATACACCGACACGGGTAGCAAAGCATATCGCTTGTTTGAAAAAAACCTCAAAGCCATGCGCAAACGTTATGCCGATTTGGTTTATTTTATCGGCAAAAAACGTGGCGACCTCGAGAAGCTTTTGCGCATACGTGTCATTTTTGTCGAACGTTATTTTGCCACATTTCGTGTCGAATACGAACCACTCGTCAAAGATTTTCATCATAAACTCTTATTTATTCTCAATATCAAAGCCGCAGAGTTTGACAATAAATTATGGACACAAGCAAAACAAAGCCGACTTGTGCGCAATTTTTTTATCAAAGCAGGGATTAATGGCACATATAGCTCCAAAACATTGCTCAAATATTATTTGCGTAGTATCGACAAAGAAAAGGCAAAAGAGGAAACCCTCAAACTCTTTAGCCTGCTTGAATATATCGAATCAATCAGCACAAAAAATGTTGTTTTGATTCGCCGCACATTTGATATTGCGACAAGCAATAAAGAATTGCTTGAACGATTTGATAAAGAACTCAAGATTAAGATTGTACGCGATGGCGAGGAGCTTTTTCGTTCATCAAAAACCAAAAAAGACAAAAAGCCTAAAATTGATTTGATTCTTGTTGAATTTGAAGTTTTTGGCATGCAATTCTTTCCATTTATCGAACGTTTCCGCAAGGAACTCGATAATGCGAATACGCCCACAATTTTTTGTCTGCTCACACGTGAGATTTCGCCCAATCTCATGGCGCAGGCAAAGAGCTGTGGGATAACACATTTCTTGAACTCCACCTGCACCGATGAAGAATTTATCGATGCAATGCGCGAGATTCTATGATTTAACCTAACACAAAGGAGCGATTATGTCGTATGTCAATGATGTTTTGGGAAAATTGCAACACAAATTTTCTCATCAACCCGAGTTTTTGCAAGCCGTTACCGAGATTTTTGGAAGTTTGAGTGCGCTTTTTGAACGCGAACACCGCTACCAAAAGTACAATATTTTGGAAAGAATCGTGATTCCCGAGCGCAACGTGAGTTTTCGTGTTACGTGGGTTGATGACAAAGGCGAGGTGCAAGTCAATCAGGGCTATCGAGTCGAGTTCAACTCGGCGATTGGTCCCTACAAAGGTGGTTTGCGCTTTCACCCCAATGTGAGCGAGGGCATTATTAAGTTTTTAGGATTTGAGCAAGTTTTTAAAAATTCACTGACAGGGCTTGCGATGGGCGGAGGCAAGGGCGGAAGCAATTTTGATCCTAAAGGCAAAAGCGAGGGCGAGATTATGCGCTTTTGTCAAGCTTTTATGAATGAGCTTTTTCGTCATATTGGCGCAACAACTGATGTCCCAGCGGGTGATATTGGTGTTGGAGGGCGCGAGATTGGCTATTTGTTTGGGCAATATAAAAAGCTCACCAATCGCTTTGATGGCGTGCTCACAGGCAAAGCGCTTGGTTGGGGTGGTAGCCTCGTGCGCCCCGAAGCGACAGGATATGGCGCGGTGTATTTCGCACAAGAAATGTTGAACGAAATCGGGCAAAACCTCGAAGGCAAGGTTTGTTTAGTCTCGGGCGCAGGAAATGTCGCGATTTATACTGTCGAGAAACTCTTGCAAGTGGGCGCAAAGCCTGTTACTGTGAGTGATTCTAAGGGCATGATTTATGACGAAAGCGGAATCAAGGCTGATTTGCTCAAAGACATCAAAGAAGTGCGCCGCGAGAGTCTCGAAACGTATGCCAAAGAATGCAAGAGTGCAAAATACACGCCCGTGAGCGATTACCCTAAAGACCACAATCCGCTTTGGGCGATTCCATGTTTTGCGGCATTTCCGAGCGCGACACAAAACGAGATTAACCTGAATGATGCAAAGAATCTACTCAAAGGCGGCTGCAAGTGTGTGAGCGAGGGTGCGAATATGCCCTCAAGCATTGACGCAACCAATGCGTTCCTTGAGGCGAAGATTTGCTATGGACCCGGCAAGGCTGCAAACGCGGGCGGCGTGGCGACAAGCGGGCTTGAGATGAGCCAAAATGCGTCTATGTTGTCATGGAGTTTTGAAGAAGTCGATAACAAGCTGCATAATATCATGAAGCATATCTATCGAATCTCCAAAGAAACGGCAAAAGAATTTGGCAATCCCAATGACCTTGTTTTGGGTTCGAATATTGCAGGATTCCGCAAGGTGGCAAATGCGATGATTGACCAAGGCATTGTCTAGGAAATATCGTGCGTGCCCTTGTTGTATTGCTATGCCTTTGTTTTGCGAGCGCTGAACCTCTTGTTTTGAGCCTCATTGGCGATGTGCAAAAAGCCTATTCATGGAGTCGTCTCAAGATTGCTGATTTACTCGATGAAAAAGAGCGGCTTGAAGAAAGCCCTATTTGGGGTGGCGAGATACGTGCGGGGCTGTCGGCAAACCCAGAAAACCGATTCTATCTCGGACTTGAGCTTGCGCACCAAAGGCGCGGGCTCAAATATTATGGCGCGTTTGCTGAATATAATTTTACGCCAGCGATTAATCGCCATTTGCGTGCAATTCTTGGCGCGGGCGCGGGCTATTCGTTTGCAACGCTTGCGAGCGAGAATGTAACAATCAGCGGGCAGAATCCGGGTGATTTGTCGTTCAAGGGGGCGAGCTATTTTGCAAAAGTGGGCGCGCTGCTGCCCATTTCGCGCCGCGCTGAAATCGAGCTCTTTGTGAAAGGCAAGCACATGATTCTTGGCGAAGACAGCGGCAGCATCGAACTTGGCATGCCCTTGCCTGTAACGCTCAATCTCGACAAAACCTTTACCATAAGTGGTGGCATTGGGCTCAATTTTCGATTCTGATTTTTGGAATCGCGAGCTTACGCGAAGCAATTTAACGGCATGGAATCTCTTATTGATTCTAGGATTCATTGCTCGTTGATTGCCACGCTCGTGCTGCTTGCTCGCAATGACAATGGGATTTTTTGTCATGTTGAGGCGAAGCCGAAACATCTCTTTGCCATTGCTCACCGATTCCAATCTCCCAGCCACAGCGCGCAACGTCTATGTTCGAGCCGAAAAGCATAATATAGACGAAGCGCTGTGGACTATTGACATATGCAAGCGTAGCGCACATTGAAGAGGCGTGCAGGGGTTTGGGGGATTAAGGGATAAGGGGATAATTATCATAAGAAACGCAACCACGTTGTTGTTTGCTTTGGCAAATAGCCCCCCTTGTGCCCCTTAGAAAATAACCACATTGAGAATCTCAAAACAAATCTCATGATTTGTCATTCTGAAGCCTTTAGGCTGAAGAATCTCATGTTGTCAATCATGAGATGTTTCGGCTTTGCCTCAACATGACAAAGATTCATCATTGCGAGCTTACGCGAAGCAATCAATGATTCTATAATTGCTCAACGTCATGGATTGCTTTGGGCACACGCTTGCAATGACATTCCTATTTGGAGGTGCGACTTGAGTCGCACTCATGATTGGATTGTGTGCGCTTTGGTTGGGGGATTGGAATCTTGCTAGAAATTTTGCTATTTGTCATTCTGAAGCCTTTAGGCTGAAGAATCTTATGTTGTAAGAATCATGAGATGTTTCGGCTTTGCCTCAACATGACAATATGGAATCTTATTTAGAATCTGTCATTTCGTCATTGCGAGCGTCCTCTAGGACGCATGGCAATCCACGAGTTAGGCAACCAAGACATTCCTATTTGGAGGTGCGACTTGAGTCGCACTTATGATTGAATGTGTGCGATTGAAATCGCACCTCCATTGTCATGTTGAGCGTAAGCGAAACATCTCTTTAGATTCCATATCGTCTTAGATTCTGTCTCGTCATTGCGAGCATCCGCTAGGGCGCATGGCAATCCACGATTCTGTGTTACCTAACACGTTTGATTGCCACGAAGCTAACGTCTTTCACAATGACGATAGAGAAAATTTGAAAAAAACTTCTAAAGTTTTTTATCATACTGCCGATATAATACTAATTTGTGATG
>CAJTQL010000016.1 GCA_910578285.1 uncultured Helicobacteraceae bacterium | reverse complement strand
ATTCCATGTATCGTTGTGAGAAATCAAAGCTAGCATTTGCTAAAATCCTCATCTTCAAGCTCCACGCCCATTTGTTGCTGCATGTTTTTGAGATGCTGCAGCAAACCAAGCGCAACAATTCTTCCATAAATCTCTGAAATATGCTACAATGCAACAAAATTAGGAGTACCATGCTTGCCCAAAATCTCCAAGACATCATCGCGCGGATTGAAAAGGCGCGCATCGCCTATTCGCGCCACCAAATCGTGCGCATTGTTGCTGTGAGCAAAACGCAAAATACCGATGCGATTCGCACGCTCTATGAAGCTGGGCAGCGAGCATTTGGTGAAAATAGGGTGCAAGATTTGCGCGACAAAGACACAGCACTTGCTTCACTCCCAATCGAGTGGCACTTCATTGGTACACTCCAAACCAATAAAATTAACGCATTGCTAGCGATTCGCCCAAATCTTTTGCATAGTCTGCATAGCCTCGAGCTTGCGCATGCCTTGCAAAAGCGACTCGCCGAGCAAGGGCAGAATCTCAAGGCATTGTTGCAACTCAACGCTGCACGCGAGGATTCCAAGCATGGCGTTGCGCCCGAAAGCGCGAGCGAGACCTACCACGCAATCCGCGAAACTTGCCCCAACATCACGCTTTGTGGACTCATGACAATCGGTGCGCACACAGACGAGCAGCGCAAGATTCAACAAAGCTTTGAAATCACAAAAAACATCTATGACAGCCTGCCTGATGCAAGCATTTTGAGCATGGGTATGAGCGATGATTTCGAGCTTGCTATCGCATGCGGGAGCAATATGGTGCGAATCGGCAGCCTGCTTTTTGCTAAGGGGCGTTTTTTGTGAGTGTGCTGCTTTGCCTGCGCGATTTTGGGCTGCAATATGGCACGTTTTGCCTCGAGCCCTTGAGCTTTGCGCTTGCGCACAAAGAGCGGCTCGCGATCGTGGGCGAAAGCGGAAGCGGTAAGTCGTTGCTCGCCTTGAGCTTGCTTGGGCTTTCGCGCGCGCGTGTGCAAGGCAGCGCCGAGTTTTGGCACAACAAAACAACCTATAGCCTCACAACGCTCAATCAAAAACAATGGTGCAGCCTACGCGGCAGCGCGATTGGCTATATCCCCCAAGAGCCGCTCACAGCGCTTAACCCCTTGCATTCAATCAAAACACAGATTCTCGAATCTCTACGTCTCCATACACACTTTCAAACGCGCAAAGAACAGGAATCGCGCTATAACGAGCTGCTCGAAAAAGTCGGGCTGCAATCGCTCAAAAACCGCGAAAAAGTTTATCCCTACGAGCTAAGCGGCGGCGAGAGGCAGCGCGTGTTGATTGCGATTGCGATTGCAAACAACCCCACATTGCTGATTGCTGATGAGCCCACGACAGCACTTGATGCGAGCCTGCAACAGCAGATTCTCTGCTTGCTTGGCACGCTTGTCTCTGAATGCGGCAGCGCATTTGTGTTGATTAGCCACAATCTGCCGCTTGTGCGCAAGCATTGCGACAATGTGCTTGTGCTGCAAAAGGGGCAGCTGCGCGATTATGCAACCACACAAACACTCTTTGCAAAGGATTTTCCAAAAAGCACATACAGCACCGAGCTGCTTTCAGCAAGACTGCCCAAAAAGCCGCCCGCACCGCAAAATGCCAAACCGATTCTGCAAACGCGCGACCTTAGCGTGCGCTATCCACTTGCGCGCAATTTTTGGGGCAAGGCGCGCGAGATTCGCGTTGCGCTCGCCCCCTTGTCGTTCACACTCTACCACAAGCACAATCTTGGAATCATCGGCGAAAGTGGCAGCGGCAAAAGCTCGCTAGGCTTTGCGCTCATGGGGCTCATCGACAAAGAAGGCGACATTTGTATGCAAGAAAACGGGCAGTTTCGTGCGGCAAACATGCACACCCTCGCCTATCGCGCGTTCATTCAAATGTTGTTTCAAGACCCTTTTGGCGCACTCAATCCGCGCCTTAATGTATTTGACATCATCGCCGAACCCTTGCGGATTCATCAACTTGGCGAAGTTGTGCAAAAAACCAAACGTGCAATGGAACAAGTGGCGCTACCCACACATTATGCAACGCGTTATCCCAACGAGCTAAGCGGCGGCGAGAGGCAGCGCGTTGCGCTCGCGCGCGCCCTCGTATTGCAACCGCGCGTGCTGATTCTTGATGAACCAACAAGCGCACTCGACCATTCCCTGCGCACATCGATTATGCAGCTACTGCATGACATCGCAAAAGAATGCGACATGACGTATCTTTGCATTAGCCATGAGCTGGACATCATCCAATCACTCTGCGAAAACGTGCTTGTGTTGCACAATGGCAAAGTGATTGAAGAGGGCGTATGCACAGAGGTTTTCAAAAACCCCAAACAAAGCTATACGCGTTCGCTTTTAGAATCGACTATTTCCGTGTAGGCGGTGCAACGGGACAAACGGTGATGCATTCTGATGTGTAAATCGTTGTGTTGGTTGCCGAAGGATTGGGCGGAAGCGCGCCCTCTTTCTGCCCACTTTGGGTGCTCATGTTTTGAGAACTCATATTTTGGGTACTCTGTGCATTTTGTACCGCTTGCTGCTGCACTTGGGCAATCTGCTCTTGTTGCGGTGGTGGCGGAGGCGGTGAATAGGGTGCTGTAACGGGTTGGCGGTATGTCAAGGATTCATGGTGTGTTAGAATCGTTGGGTGCGCCTGAAAATAGCCCAAAGTCGGCGTCTGCTGCATATAATAGCGCGGCGGGTGATAGAGGCTTGGCGGGTTTGCAAAGGCTAAACACAAAAGCGCAAAGCAAGAAAAAGAGATTCGTTTCATTATCTCCTCCTTGAGATAGATTCGATGAATCATTATAGCATTTTTAGCATAAGGAATAAACCATGAAAGCCGCATTTTTAGACCGAGACGGAATCATCAATCGTGATAAAGGATATGTACATCTGCCGCGAGATTTTGAATGGAATAACGGAATCTTCGCCTTGCTGCACGATTTACATCGGCAAGATTTTATGCTTTTGCTCATCACCAATCAATCAGGAATCGGACGTGGATTCTATGATTTTCACACATTTTGCAAACTCTGTTTATTCATGCAACAAACATTGCAAGAGAAGCTAGGATTTTGTTTCGACAAAATCTATTTCTGCCCCCACACGCCAGAGTTTGGCTGTGAATGCCGCAAGCCCAAAGCGGGCATGATAGAACGTGCTTGTGTCGATTTCCCACAACTCTGCTTGCATGATTCCATCCTCATTGGCGACAGCTATACCGATATTCTCGCGGGGCGCGCGGCAGGTGTTGGGCGCAAGTTCTTGCTTGGTAGCGCGCAAGGCTCGCTGTGGGAGAATGAGTACATAATTCCAAGCCTTGATTCGATTCTTTCCATGTTATAATTCCGTATCAAATGCCGATTATACAGCGGGGAAGGAACCCCGCTATATGGACTAGGAGGTCATGATGGCTATGCCAGAATCATCGAATCAGTATGTTTTTAGGTCGGAGTATCGCCGCATCAAAACAAAAGATAGCAGAGAAGTCAAAGACTGGCTACAAGGGCTTGGTGCCGCCTTTTCCTTGTGCATGTTTTCGATTCTGTTCTGCACTGTGATTATGATGCGTTTCCCTTAGAAACACGACATGACATGTCGCCCCATATTTTGGGGCGCATGCGATGAGAATATCAAAATTTATGCTAGAATGAACGCAAGTATAAAATTTCTTAGAAAGTACACCAATGATGGACGACAACGATTTGCTTTTTGTCTCTGCCAAATCTCCTTTTGCATCTCTGCAAAACACAACGATTCTCACGCCAGAAGAGCTCGAAATGCGCTCATGCGATGACGAACCCTTTATTGTGTCCAATGTCCCCACAGAGCATGCGTATCTCGTTGCGCCCGAAATCAATTGGCTTCTTGCAAGCCGCGAAAACCATGCGCAATGCGCCAAAGAAATTGAGATTCTCTACCAATCACGCTTGCTACAAGCCGAAAACTTGCAAGCAGAAAAAACATGCCATGTCGCAAACAGCCTATTTATCTTGGGTTCGGGCAAAAGCGCTGAAGATTTTTGCCTTTTGGCAAACCAAAATGGCTTTGAAGCCGTTTTGCTTGCGCCAAGTGATGTCGCATCTATCGGTGGGCATTTAGGCGCGTTTATTGTGCATTTTGCCAACGATTCTGTACGCAACTATGCGCAAGGCGTGCTGTTTGTCGACATTCCCGCATTACAACTCTATTGCGGGATTGAAAGTGCAGGCGATTTTGACGATGCGCATGCGTTGCTTTCGGCGCTGCATGCGCGGCTTGGCGAATATGTCTACCATGAGATTTTGCATTTTGATTCAACCTATTGCCAATATGAAAATCGCCGCGAAAAATGTTGCGCCGCATGTGCAGATGCATGCCCAACCTTTGGAATCTATGCTGATGATTCGAGTAAACAGCTCCATTTTTCTGCAATCGATTGCATCAAATGTGGCGCATGTGTGGCGCTTTGTCCTACAGGAGCAATCACATTTAAAGAATCTCCAACCGAACTTTTTTTGCGCCGTGTGCGCTTGTTTGCTGATTATCAGATTCTACTGATTGACGCACCAACTCTTGCAAGCTTGCCACCACAGCCCCCTGCTCTCCCGCCCTCTGTGCTGCCACTTGTTCTGCCCGAACTCAATGCGCTCAATCCGCTTTTGCTGCTTAGTTGTATCCAAGAAAATGGCGCGAGTGTGGCACTCTATAAGCCAAATGCAAGCCCCGCTTTGCAAAGTGCTATTCGAATCACGAACGCCATTGTCGCGCGAGGCTATCACGATTCAATGGGCATTTTGCTCATGCAAAATCTCGCAGATTGGGAACAGCTCACTTCAATTGCGACAATACATGACGCAAAATACCTTTATACTCCACGTGCAAATGAGCATGTGCGCAAAAGTTTTGCCGAACGTCTGCGTTTTGTCGTCAAAGACCGCGATTTGGGCGTTTTGCCGTTCGAACCAACGTTGCGCTATGGGCAAGTCAAGCTCAAAGACGGCTGTACATTGTGCCTAAGCTGTGTTGGGGCATGTAATGTCGGTGCGTTGATTGCCAATGAGCAATACTTCACGCTTTCATTCAATCCTTCGCTTTGCACAACCTGTGGATATTGTGCATTATCATGCCCTGAAGATGTCATAAACATCGAAGAAAGCGGAATCGCGCTCAATGGACAATGGTTTGTGCCCCATGTGCTTGCCAAAGATTCACCATTTTGTTGCGTGGAATGTGGCAAGCCATTTGCCACAACGCGTTCAGTGCAAAAGGTGCGCGACATGCTCGCCGCAAACTTTGCGGGCGATTCGCGCAAGCTCCGCTCGCTCGAGTGCTGCCCCGATTGCAAGGTCAAAGTCATGTTGAACGCAACGACTGGAGAAGGACATGTTGAGCGAATCTGAACAAACCAACCTCATCCATGCACGCATGCTCTATTATGACTTTTTCAATGGATTATTGGTTTTTGAAATGCTCGATGAACGAGCCGAGCTTGCTAAAAAACAAATAGAGATTCTCTTATATGAGCCTTTAAATGACACAGCAAAAAATGCTATGTTGCTCTTGTACGATGAGCTCAAAACGCATGGCATGGCAAACTTCAAAGATGAATTTTCGCGCCTTTTTGCTCTACCATTTGGTGCAAAACAAGTTGGAATCCATCTCTCACATTTCTATCATCATTGCATTGGTGGAGAATCGCTGCTCCAAATGCGCCAACTCGTCAAACAAAGCGATATACGTGTGCAAAGCGAAAGTTTTAAAGAAACAGAGGAACATTTAGGATTTATATGCGGCTTTATGCGCCATCTGCTCGAAATAGGCAACGCACAGCTTGCAAAAGATGTCTTTGCTTTGAGCAAAGATGCATTTCTAGGTTTCATCGCGGAAATAGAAGCGCGCGAGGACGCAAAATTGTATGTCGCAATTGCACAGATTCTACAATCATTTATCCAATTTGAAGGGGAATATGATTCAGCAATAGCATAAATCATTGCGTAATCCCACAAAGATTCTCGACATCAAGAATCTTTGTGGGATTACCCCAAATCTCAAAACAAGGAGTCGATATGGAAAAAGACAGACGTAAATTCCTCAAAAACGTCACAAAAACTTCCATTGCAGTTGCGGGCGCGGGCATTGTGCTTGCAGGCTGTGGCAAAAAAGGTAGCAGCGAAAATCTCATACGTGGCAAATCGCCCAAAAAAGAGATTCTCTATCAAAAAACACCGCAATGGGATTTGTACTATTCTGTTGCTAAGTAATAAGGAAAGGACACATAATGAACGAGAACATTAGAAGACGCAACAACCGACGTGCGTTTTTGAAAATGACCGCTCTTGGTGGATTGGCAGGCGCAAGCGTTGCTTTTGGCGATACCGACAAAACAATGCGCCCAGCAACCAATCAAGAGCTCAAAGAAAGGTATCCACAAAGCAAAAAAATCAAAACGATTTGTACGCATTGCTCTGTGGGTTGCGGAATCGTAGCCGAAGTTGTCGATGGTGTTTGGGTGCGACAAGAAGTGGCGCAAGACCACCCGATTTCTCAAGGTGGGCATTGCTGCAAAGGAGCAGATTTAATTGATAGGGCAAGAAGTGAAACAAGATTGCGCTACCCTCTTGAGAAAAAGGGAGGCAAATGGGCACGGCTCAAATATGACGAGGCGATGGACAAAATCGCTGCACAGATTCAGCAGATTCGCGAAGAAAGCGGACCTGATGCAGTAATGTTTTTAGGAAGTGCGAAATGCTCTAACGAGCAAAGTTACTATATCCGCAAGTTTGCAGCGTTTTTTGGGACAAATAATATAGACCATTGCGCGCGCGTTTGACACTCTCCAACAGTTGCCGGTGTGGCAAATACATTTGGATATGGTGGAATGACGAACCATTTGGGCGATATGATGTTCTCAAAATATATCCTTGTGATTGGTGCAAATCCAGCGGTGAATCACCCTGTGTCTATGGTGCATATTTTGCGTGCAAAAGAGCAAGGGGCGAAGCTTGTATGTATTGACCCACGATTCACAAAAACTGCAGCAAAATGTGATGAATTTCATAGAATCCGCAGTGGGACAGACATTGCCTTTGCGTATGGGCTTTTGAATCACATCATTGCTAAAAAACTCTATGATGAGCAATATCTCAAGGAAAGAGTCGATGGCTATGAGAAGATTATGGAAGAAGCTAAAAAGTTCCCACCTGAAGTGGCTGCTAATGTGTGCGGAATCCCAGCTGATGCAATTCGGCATATTGCTGAAGAAATGGCGGCAGCAAAACCTGCAAGTCTTATTTGGAATCAAGGGCTTACCCAACACACAGTTGGCACGAGCAACACACGCATTATGCCCATTTTGCAAATGTTCTTAGGCAATATTGGAAAAAATGGCGGAGGTGTCAATATTTTGCGCGGACACGATAATGTGCAAGGTGCGAGTGATATGAATAACCTCGCGGATTCTCTCCCGGGCTATTATGGGCTTGGCGAACCCGCATGGCGACATTTCTGCAAGCATTGGAATGTTGATTTTGATTGGATGGTGGGCAGATTCAAAGACCAAGAGATGATGGGCAAGACAGGTTTTGCGCATTCAACTTGGAAGTTTGGTGTTTTAGATGAAGAAAATGCCGCAAACAATGGTGGCACCAAACTTCGCGCACTTGTGGTGATTGGCTCGGGTATGACAACCGTTTCCTTGCTTGATTTGCAGAAAAAAGCAATGGATAAGCTTGATTTGGTTGTGTTTGTCGATCCTTATGTCAATGACTTGGCTATTTATAGCGATAGAAGCGATAATCTTTTTATGCTTCCAGCGGCGTCTCAAATGGAGACAAGCGGTTCTGTGGCAGCGACAAATCGTAGCTATCAATGGCGTTCTAAGGTAATGGAGCCACTTTTTGAATGCCGACCTGATGAGGAATTTCTCTTTGGCTTGGCAAAAAGACTAGGATTCTTAGAAGAATTCCAAAGACGTTTATTTGACATCGCAAAAGAAAAGGGCAGAGAGCAATTTATGTGGCCAGAAGATGCGACTACCGAGCTTACCCAAAGTATCCGCAGCATTGGCTTGCAGGGAATGAGTCCAGAGCGACTAAAGGCACACCAAGAAAATTGGCATAAATTTGATAAGGTAACGCTAGAAGGCACAGGGGAGTTTAAGGGCGATTATTATGGGTTGCCTTGGCCCTGCTGGAGCGACAAGCACCCGGGCACTCCTGTAATGTATAATGATAGCATTCCTGTTATGCGTGGCGGTATGGGATTCCGCGTGAATTGGGGTGTTACAAATCCAGATGGACAAAGTATGCTCACAAATAGAAGCTTGCCAAATGCAAAATATAGTGGCGGACATGCACCTGTAACTGCAGCAAATGCAGAATCTTTAGGCATTAATCTTACAGAATCTGAAAAGGCAGCGATTGAGGGCAGCACTTTTGCGCTTGGCATTGGAAATAATATCTTGGTGGAAAAAGCTCTAGAAGCGGGACTTTGCCCTTATGGAAATGGCAAGGCAAGGGCAAATGTGTGGAATTGGTATGACAAGATTCCATTGCATAGAGAGCCATTGCACTCCGTGCGAGGCGATTTGGTAGATATTTATCCCAATTTTCCTGACAAGCCAAATCATTTCCGTGCAAACATCAAATACCGCAGCCGACAAAAAGAGCTGGGCGATTCCAAAAACTGGGTTGATGAATTTCCTGTTAATATGCTCACAGGACGACTTGTGGCGCATATGGGGACAGGTGCAGAGACACGAAGTGCGAAATATCTTGCCGAAGTTGAAGGCGAGATGTTTATGGAGATTCACCCTGATAAAGCCGCAGAGCTTAATATTAGAAATGGCGATATGGTGTGGGTGTATGGCACAATGGATACGAGGATTCTCGTCCCAGCAAAGATTTCTTTGCGTGTGGATTATAATAGTATTTGGTTGCCACAAAACTTCTCGGGAATGGATCAAGGTGTATCAAGGCTTGATAAATACCCAGAAGGCACAAAGCCCTATGCGATTGGTGAATCGGCTTGTATGATTGCAAGTTATGGTTTTGACTACAACTCTGCTTGTCCGGAAACTAAATGTGGTTTGTGCCGCATTGAGAAAGCGTAGGGAGGCAAAAAATGAGTAATGCAATTCCTACTAATCTTGAAAATTTTTCAAGAATCAAGTTTTATTGCGATACAAATCGCTGTATTGAATGCCACGGTTGTGATGTCGCTTGTAAAGAAGCACATCATTTGCCTGTGGGTGTCAACCGCCGAAGAGTGATTATGCTAAACGAAGGCGTTGTTGGCAAAGAAACTGCCGTGTCTATTGCGTGTATGCACTGCGCCGATGCGCCTTGTGCGCAAGTGTGCCCTGTGGATTGCTTCTATATTCGTGCTGATGGCATTGTTTTGCACGATAAAAAAACCTGCATAGGCTGTGGCTACTGCCTCTATGCTTGTCCTTTTGGCGCACCACAATTCCCCAAAAATGGCGTATTTGGTTCAAGGGGCGCAATGGATAAATGCACTTTCTGCGCGGGTGGTCCCGAGGAAACAAATAGCGAGGAAGAATATCATCTCTATGGACAAAATAGAATCGCAGAAGGTAAAGTGCCAATGTGTGCGAGTATGTGTTCTACAAAAGCACTCTTAGCAGGAAGCAGCGAGGAAGTTTCAAATATCATCACGCATCGTGCGCAAACAAGGGGGGATAATATCCCTAATGCTGTGCCAAATGTGTGGAAGACGGCATACAACGACTAGGAGGATTCTATGAAATCAATATGTTTTAGAATCTTTGCCCTTTTGTTCTTTAGCTCTGCCCTTGCCTTTGGTGCGAATCCAAGTGTGCCACAAGAGGGAGGTAAGCAATATGCCGAAGTCATAAGTGGTAATAATGCGCTCATTGCCCCAAGCGATAGGGCAAATCCGCTGCTTTATGGCGGACCTGAAGTCGCAGCAATTAAGACATGGGGCATTGGCTCGCCCAACTCGAAGGGGCTTGGTGAAATCTTCACGCTCGTGCAAGGGCATTATTTTGCGATTCTTTTTGCGGTGGTTCTCATCGGCGTTCCGCTCGCTTTCTTGGGGCATTTTATGCTCATCGGGCAGCGCAAATTTAAACATGGCAAAAGCATTCAAGTCTTTAGCGGCTACAACATCTTTGTGCATTGGTGTGCCGCTGTGCCATTTGTGATACTCTGCTGCACGGGGCTTGTCATGATGTTTGGCGACAAGCTTGGTGGGGGAGGATTCGTGCGGTTTGCCCGCGATTTACACGGAATCGCGACATGCGTCTTTGCGCCCTTTGGCGTGCTCATGTTTTTGATGTGGTTCAAAGATTCCTTGCCTAGAAGCTATGACATCAAATGGTTTATGATCATGGGCGGCTATTTGAGTCAAGAGAACCGCCCGATTCCTGCCGGCAAGTTCAATGCAGGGCAGAAGATGTGGTTTTGGGTTGCGACAATCGGTGGCGCGGTCATGGTCATCACGGGCGCGGTGATGTTCTTCCAATCTGCAGCAATCGATACATTGCGCTTCATGGCGCTCGCACATAGCTTTGTGGGAATCCTCATCATTGCGCTTTTGATTACCCACATCTATATGGCAGTCTTTGCAATCGAAGGAGCTTTGCAATCGATTCTAAACGGCAAAATGGGTGAAGAAGAAATCGCTATTTTGCATAGTTATTATTATGCAGAGCTCAAGAAACAAGGCATTGCTTGAAAGAATTTTTGCACACATTGCCCATTGAGCAAGTACAAGATGGGCATTCCACAATCACAAATGATTGCGTGATTGTGGAGCAAAAGATTGCCTTTTTTCTCAATCGCTCATTGCTGCTCTCGGTGATGAGCCTGCCACAGCACCAAGACGCACATTTGCTGGGCTTCTTGGTGTCCGAAGGCGTTGTAACAAGCCCCAAAGAGGTGCACAATCTGTGCGTTTCTGCCGATGGGCTGCAAGTTTTTGCAGATGCGCATATCGATCAAGATGCGCTGCAAAGACTTTTTGCCGACAAAACGCTCACGTCAGGCTGCTGTGTGGGCGTGAGTGGCAATATGGACAACAATGCCGCCGTGCTCAAACGTTTCCTCGACACGCCGCTTATCGTTCCGCTCGACTTTCTCGCGCAACAGCTCGCACTCTTTGAATCTCCCACACCCTTGTTTGAAAAAACGGGCTGTGTGCACAAAGCCATGCTCGTCTGTAATCAAGGCACATTGCTTTGTGAAGACATCGGGCGACACAATGCAATCGACAAAGTCATGGGGCGCGCCTATTTGTTGGGCTACAACACAACCGATTCTGTGCTATTTGTGAGCGGGCGGCTCTCGCTCGAAATGGTTACAAAGGCGCTCATGCACAGAATCTGTGTCGTGGTCAGCAAGGCTGCCGCAACTTTTCAGGCAATCCGCGCAGCGCAAGAAGTCGGAATCACACTCATTGGCTTTGCGCGAGGCAAAAAGTTTAATATTTACACACATTCAGGTAGAATCGCGGGCTTGTATGCGCAGCAAGCGATTGTAGAATAACAAGAGATTCCCGCCACCATTGCGAGCGCGGCAACCAACGATTCTTGGTTGTCCAACGTCAAAATTTATATAGAGCTTATGTGATAGCAATATTATCAATGTGGCAATGTTGACTAAATATAGAATGATGATTGCTTGCTATCGGCAGTTTTCGTAGAGCATGCTCGATGCGATTCGCAAGGGTATGGCATAGACTTTGTGTTGCCATGTTATGGCTGATTGCCACGCCTGCTTTGCGGGCTCGCAATGATGATAGTTAGAATCTGTTATGATTCCAAAAGTATAAAGCCTTGTTGTTTGCGATTCCAATTGGAGGTGCGATTTCAATCGCACACATAAAATTACAAGGCGACTAAAGCCGCACCTCCAAACCTAAGCCTTGCGCTTTGCGGCGTAGGACGCGACAAGACAGCATTAGCTGATGTCGTGCGTAACTTAAGGTGCGGAATCGCTTCCGCCAAGCGATAGCAGACACAGGACGCATTTGCGATTCCAAAAATAGGACAACATTCATGAAAAAAGTTTTAACGTTTGGACGTTATTTCAAACAGGCTGTGGGTGAGAAGGTGCGCAAGATTCCATTGAGTATCCCCGGCTTCACTTGCCCAAATATTGACGGCACACTCGCGCATGGAGGCTGCATTTTTTGCAAAAATGAGAGTTTCTCGCCCGCACTCCAAAACAACGCAACGCCCAAACAAAGTTTCAAGCTCAACCCCAAAACAGCGCATAACCCGATTCTGCCACTCCAACTCGAGGCGCTCAAAAAACAATTTGAATCTCAAAAACAATTCCATTATGACAAATTCCATATGCGCAAATTTTTGGGCTATTTCCAATCTTTCACTAATACCTATGCCCCGCTTCCTACGCTCAAGGCTCTCTATGACGAAATTTTGCAACGCAAAGATGTCATTGGAATCTCGATTGGAACGCGTTTTGATAGCATTACGCTCGAGATTCTTGATTATCTCGCACAATGGGTCAAAAAAGGCAAAATTATCTGGGTGGAATACGGCGTGCAATCGATTCACACACAAACACTCAATCTCATCAATCGCGGGCATGACAATAGCCAGCTGCAATATTGGGTACAAGAAGCGCGCGCGAGGGGGATTGCGATTTGCATTCATCTCATCTATGGCTTGCCTAAAGAAACCGACACAATGATGATTCAAAGCCTTGAAGAAGTGCTACGAATCGGGCTTGATGGTCTCAAGATTCATCCGCTCTATGTCATGGAACACACCGCGCTTGCCGCGATGTATCGCGCGGGCGAATATGAACCTATCACGCTCGAACGTTATGGCGATTTGATTGTGCAAAGCTTGCTGCGCATTCCCAATGATGTTGTGCTGCACAGAATCTCGGCAGGCGTTCATAGCGGCGACTTGCTCGCGCCCAAATGGTGTCTGGACAAAAATATCCAAATGCGCTATCTCCGTGAATGTTTGCGCAAAGCAGGAATCGAATATTGAACACGAACTACCGCCTGATTACAAGCGCCGATTCAAGCACGACACTCTACAACGCACAATATGAAGAAAGCTACCATGCAACAAATGAAGGGGCACTAACAGAATCACTTTGCAAACATGTGTATCCTTCGATCGCCTTGTGCAATCTTTTAGAACGTCCTGTTGTGCGGATTCTTGACCTCTGCTTCGGACTTGGATACAATACGCTTTGTTCGTTGTGGGCATATCAAAACTTCGCAGGGCGGCTCGAGATTTATAGCCCTGAAAATGACATTACGTTGCTGCAACAATACGAAATATTGCGCTATCCAGAGGCTCTGTCCCCATTTTTGCCACTTTTGCGCTCGCTTTGTCGCAACAAATTCTACAAATCGCACACTCTCACAATCGAGCTCCACATCGGCGATGCACGCGACTATCTGCACAATCTCATCACGCGCAATCTCTATTTTGATGTGATTTATCAAGACCCCTTTAGCCCGCCAAAAAACCCAGAACTATGGAATCTTGCGCATTTTCATGGACTCTTTGCGCTGCTTGCACCAAATGGAATCCTCACAACCTATTCTCAATCTTCACGCGCGCTCTATACGGCACATTGCGGCGGATTCTTGACATATCGCTGCACCAACACACATGGGCGCGATTTTAGCATTTGCAGCAAAATAGCCTTGCAATCGGCTGCTCCATTTTATCTCAAAGAAATCGATTGGGCGCACAAACTCCGCTGTAATCCTGCGCTTATTCCATTTTGAGCTTTCAAAAGTTTTAGGATATAATCACAAAAAGGAAATCAATGGAACAAGAGTCAATGGATTTGTTCTTGGGCAAAGAACGTAGCGCATTTGCACCCTTAATTCATGAGCTCGAAACAATTCTACAAGACGAAGTCAAAAATCGTCTCATCAGCGAGCGCCATTATCAGCAACTTTTTCATAGTGCAAATGACGCAATTTTTTTGCTTTCAGCAAAAAAATTTACGATTCTACGCGCCAATTTAAGCGCGCATGCGCTGCTTGGAATCGACACTATGAATCAGCTCGATTTTCTCCAATTTTTGCAAAAAGAGGACCAAGAAACTTTCCGCGCACACTTGCATGCGCTGTGTTTGCAAGATGTCCAAAACTTCACATTCTCATGTTCGATTCGCTCACAAAAACAGCCATTGATTCCTGTCGAAATTTCGGCACATCTCTTCAAGTTTAGCGAAGAACGCAACATCTATCTCTCCATTCGCGATATTAGCATGCAAGTTACATTGCAAAAAGAGCGCGATTATAGCCGCGCGCTACTACAACAACAAAGCAAAATGGCAAGTATGGGCGAAATGGTCGCGATGATTGCACATCAATGGCGACAACCGCTGAATGTGCTCATGCTCGAAGCGAGCAATTTGCGCGAACTCTACCGCGAAAATTGCTTGCATGAAGATGAGTTTGAGCAATACATCGTCAGCTTTCAAAAACAGCTCGAATTTATGAACCAAACCATTAGCGATTTTCAAAAATTCTTTTCGCTTTCAAAAAAAAAGGAATCTTTCAATTTGCGCGCTCTCATAGAAAGCGTTTGTAAGCTTGTCGAGCCCTTTTTTGTGTTGCGCAGCAATATCCAAGTGCGAATCACAGAAGAACAAAATGACCAACAAAATTCTCTCTTTGGCTATGCCAACGAGCTCAAACAAGTCTTTCTTGTGCTCATTCAAAACGCTCGCGATGCGATCATGCAAAAGGGCGAGCATTTTGCGGGTGAGATTATCATTCATATCAAACGATGCGATTCCAAATGGCATATTAGTGTAGAAGACAATGGTGGAGGAATCCCTCCAAATGCACTGCCACACATCTTTGAGCCCTATTTCACAACCAAAGGCGAACACGGCACGGGAATCGGACTGACGATAGCGCGTATGATTATCGAGCAGAGTTTTTGTGGCAGCCTCTCTGTGCGCAATGGCTCACGTGGTGCATGTTTTGAGTTGATTTTGCAAGGAGTCGAAGAATGAATGGCTTTTGTCATGCGCCAACACCTGAAACTTTTATCATTTCCGACCCACATTTTGGACATAATAAAATTTTTATCAAAGAACCCAAGCGCCTACTTGGCGAAGAGAAGCCCAAACAAGCATTCAAAAAACTTTGCAAAAATTGGAATGCCCTTGTGGGCAAGAAAGACAATATACTTTGTCTTGGCGATATGTTTGGCGTTTCTGGTTCGCGCTATATCCACAAGCTCAAAGGCAAAAAATCGCTGATACTAGGAAACCATGACATCAAACCGCATAATAAAGAATTGCTATATAGCAGCGATTTTGCGATTTTGCACGGAATCGCATTGCAGATTCCAAGCGGTGAAGAGATAGCGATTGAAGCAACAAAACGACACAATACATTGAGCGGCTATGAGCAAGAATGTTTGAGTGTACTTGTCTGTGATGTCTTGGGATTGCGTGTGATGTTTTGCCACTATCCGTTGTTCGAACGCCACCCAAGCGATGAACGATTCTTTGCGCTCTTTGCCTTGCTCGAATGGCTGTTTGAGCAATGCCATTGTGATGTTGTGATTCATGGGCATATCCACAGCCATAATGCAAGCGATTTGCGTTGCATTAATGCATGTATTGATGTAACAAACTATGCGCCAATCCGACTCACAACGCTTTTAGAACAAGTACAGAAAGGGAAATGATGAGTTCTCGGAAAATTGCTATTTTTGAGTTTGAAAACGAGAGTTTGCAGCGCTCTCGCGAAATGCCGTTTTTGATTGAATGCCTGCATTCCAAAGGCTGGGAAGCCGAAGTGATTATCTTTGCAGTCTCACAAAAAGAAGAAATCTTTGAGAGTGTGTTGCGCGATTGTGTTGCTTACATTTCACGTGTCAAGCTCCAAAAACTAAGCCGTCTCTCAAAAGAAAGCTATCTTGAGCTATTGCGTGAGCTCGAAAAAGGAGGCATTCTCGGATTTCCCACAGCAGATGCCATCATGTCTTTTGAGGCAAAGGATTCACTCTTGCGCCTCATTTCTAGCGGGCTTGTTGCCGAAGATTCATTTGGCTATGGCGACAAAGAACGATTCAAGGATTCCTTTGCCTATTCACTCGCGCGCGGCGAACGCGTTCTCAAACCCACAACAGGCAAAGGCGGCGTTTGGCGCGTGAGTGCAGGCGAAGCAAATGGGCGCGAACGCATCAAGCCTGAAGAAAAAATCCGCATTGTTGCAGCAAGCAACCATCAAGTGCGTGAAGTGCGGCTAGGCGACTTTCTCGAGGGCTATGCCGCCTATATTGACGAGGAGCGCGTGATTCTCGATATGCCCTTTTTGCCCTTTATCAAAGAAGGCGAGATTCGCATTTTTATGCTCCATGACACACCGTATGAGATTTTGCGCAAAATCCCACCCAAAGAGCCGCCTTTTGCGTTTGGAACGTCCCTCTTTTTGGGCGCAACCTATCGCTATGAAAGTCTCGACAAATACAGCGCGTTGCTCGGCTGGTTTGGTTCAAAGCTGCCCGAAATGGCGATGAAACTAAGCAATAATGGAATCCCGCCACTTTGGAGCGCTGATTTTATCCCCACCGACAAGGGTTATGTGCTCAATGGGCTGAATGGCACAGCAGTTGATTTTCTCGCACGGCTCGATATTACAGACGCACTTGCAAATCATATCATTCGCACAATTCGTGAAGCAGACAAAAGACAAAGTTAAGAGAAGTTGAGATAGAATGTACTATTCTAAATTTTCGGAGGTATAAATGAAAAAACATGTTGTGTTTTTCGAGGCATTTGGTGGAAGTGATAAGGGTAGAGATGGGCACAGAAAAGACACTGTACCAATGATGGACTACCTGAAGTTTCTTGGTTGGACAGCAGAAGTCGTGATGCTTTCAGATGATATTTTGAGGGATTTTGAGAAAACAAAAGCAATCCATGAATATGTCAAAAACAGCGCTGATGCGTATGTTTCACGCGTGAATCCGGGCAACCTTAAAGAGGAGAAACTCTATTTTAGCCTCTTGAGGACACTTTGTTCTGATGGCGTCATCGGTATGCCACACCCTGATGCGATGATTGGCTATGGTGCAAAAGATGCGCTCACAAAATTGCGCAACACAGAGCTTGTCCCAACTGACACATTGGCGTATTATGACCCAAGTGAAGCACAAAGAATTGGCGTGAATTGGGTTGCAGGAGGCGAACATGATTTCAAGAAAAATTTCCCAAAAACACTCGCAAAAGGTGAACGCGTTTTGAAACAAAATCGTGGTTCAACAGGTGAGGGTATTTGGCGCGTGCAAATCAAAGACCCAGACAAATACAAAGGCGTGAGTGAATTGCCTCTTGATGCCGAGATTCGCTGCACAGAAGCAGTTGATAATCACGTTGAAGTGCGCAAACTCGGTGAGTTTATGGATTTTTGTGAAAAATACCTCAAGGGCGACAATGGAATGCTTGTCGATATGACATTCTTGCCGCGCATTAAAGAAGGCGAAATCCGAATCCTCATGCTTTACAAAGACCCTATTTATGTCGTGCATAAAAAACCAGCAGAAGGTGCAGACGCATTTTCTGCCACACTCTTTAGTGGCGCGAAATATCGCTATGACAAACCCGAACAATGGAGCGAGCTTGTAGGCTATTTCCTCAACAACTTGCCTGAAATCAAAACTAAGCTCGGCAATTATGACCTACCTTTGATTTGGACTGCTGACTTTATCCTCGACACAGATGCAAATGGCAAAGACAAATATGTCTTGGGCGAAATCAATTGCTCATGCGTTGGTTTCACTTCTCCTGCCGAGTTTTTGGATAAAACTGCGCGCCGCGTGGCAAACACCATCATCAACATCGTTGAAGACGCGAAATCATAATTTTGCGTCATTGCGAGCGTTCGTTAGAATGCACGGCAATCAATCGTTTATGCCCGTTTGATTGCCACGTTTGCTCTGCTCGCTCGCAATGAGGAGCGAAATCTCGCCAAACTCTACTCCATGTTCGTCATTGCAGCTGTGGCAATCGATGAGTAAAGAATCCTAATAAATTTGACTGCCGCGCAAAATCGATGCTATTTTAACTTTATGATGATATTGTATTCCTAGAGCCGTAATTGTAGCGCGTAAGCATTACAATATCCTCTGTATTGATGTCTATGACATAATATCCCCAACCACCGCCTTTTGCTCTTTGCTAAGCTCTGTGATTTCTTCGCCTTTGTCGTTCATTGCGCCATTGGAAAGATTGGTGAGCAATCTGTGTCGGTAGTTGCATTATTGGGATTCTGTGTTTGTTGATTCCTCC
>CAJTQL010000015.1 GCA_910578285.1 uncultured Helicobacteraceae bacterium | reverse complement strand
CTGGTATGAGTGCAGGGGTTACCACATTGCGCGGTGCAATGGTTGTGATGAATATCGCAGAATCTGCGATTAAGCAACTCGATAGTATCCGTTCAGACCTTGGTTCAATGCAACAACAAATGACAAGTACGCTCAACAACATCACCATCACACAGGTGAATGTGAAATCAGCGGAAAGCAATATTCGTGATACTGACTTCGCAGAGGAAAGCTCAAGCTATACCAAGCTCAACCTTCTCTCTCAAAGCGGTAACTATGCACTTAGCCAAGCAAATGCGGTGCAGCAGAATATCATGCGACTACTCCAGTAGTAGCGAACCAACTGCTTTTGGCAATCCAAACGCCATCGCCCCCCTTGGGGGGCGTTGTTTGTTTTCTTTTTCTGATTTTCTTTCTTTTTTCTCTTTTTCCACTCTTTCTTTTTATTTTTTGTTTCAAGGTTAAAAACAATGGAGGTGCTTTTTGTCTCTGTGTTTTTCTATTCTCTCATTTTTTCTTTGCATTTTTCGGTGAGCAATGGCAAACGTAAAGAGTTTCCAACTGTCATTGCGAGGCAAAGCCGAAGCAATCAACCGCGTTTGGTTACTCCGCATTATTGAGATTCGCTGCTCGTTGATTGCCACGCTCGCGCCGCTCGCTCGTAATATACACAGCGCGCAACGTCTATGTTATGCCTTTTGGCTCGAACATAGACGTTGCGCGCTGTGGCTGGGAGATTAGAATCATGAGCAATAGTGAATCGAGAGATTGTAAAATCCAAAGCGCGGCTGCGCGAGCTATGCTAGCTTGCGCGCGCTTTTTATTGAGGATTCTTTGCCTGTTGATTGCTTCGGGCGATGCCCTCGCAATGACAATAATGGAGGTGCGGTTTTAACCGCACATATTAATGAGTGCGACTAAAGTCGCACCTCCAAAAAAACATGCAGAATCACAAAAGATTCCAAGTGTCATTGCGAGCGAGCAGCGCGAGCGTGGCAATCAACAGCACATGAACACTCAACACGTTCGATTGCCACGAGGCTAGCGCCTCTCGCAATGACAGATGGGCGCTCGCAACGGCAATGCGCTTCTTAGAATCTCCAACCATATTGCAAATAGATGCTCAAGGTGAAATTGCGCGGCTCATAGAACGCAGCGGGTTTGTTCAAATAGGTTGTTCCTATATTGCCTGGAGCTGAATCGCCAATCTTCCAATAATCCACAACAATCCGCGTGAAGTTTAGCGAATCTTTGTTCTTCTTTTTCCAACCAAAGCTGCCTTTGAGCCCAAAGCCCTTGTCTTGCTTTGCAAACAAATCTGCATTAGAGATTTTAGTCGGCGTCGCTAATGTTTTATGCCGCGCATCCAGCAGATGATTGTAGCCAAGCAGATAGGTCCACGCAAACGAGGGCGCACTGCGAATCTCGCCCTCAAGCTCGATGGGAACATAGACATAAACTTGCTGACGCTTTTCGAGATAATCACGGTCTTGCAAAAACCAATAGCCGATTCCGCTCTGCACAAACAAATCCATTGTGTCGCTAAAGGCGAGCAAATCGATTCCAAGTTTTACTTGCCCATTGAAAATTTGACTCGATGCTGTTCCGTAGGCTGTCTTTTCCTTAATATCCTTGACAACTTCATCAAATTCCAAATATCCGCCCGTATAGAGCCCAAAGGTGGTGAAAACATCGCCCACAGCCTCCGCCTTGACAAACTCATGCCGATAGCCGAGCTTGGCATTGATGTTGAGCAGCAGCTCATCGGTGTTCATCAAACGTGGTTCGTCATAGCGATAATACCCAACGCCCGCGCCAATCTCGCTAAACATGCCATTCTCGGCAAAGCAAAGCCCAAATAATGCGATAATATAGCATAGTTTTTTCATGTTAGCCTCCTAAAACGCGAATCCAAGCGAGATTCCGCTACGAAATGTGCGGTATTTTGGGGTATGCAACGTTACATCGCCCAGCGAGCGGTTGTTTAGAATATCAAACGCGCTCGTGCGCACCGCCTTGCTCTGTGGGTAGAAATGCGCCTTGACGTCCCATTTGACAACAAAATCTATTGTACTATTCGCATGATAAATCCATTTCAAATCGCCATAGAGCCCCCAAATCTTGCCGTCCAAGTAGGCTTTGATTTCATCATCTCCCGCTACGCCAAAGCGCAAAAACTTCTCATCATCGAAAGTTCCAATCCCTTGCGCGCCTTTCGCTATCGATGCGCCGATTGTGTAGCCCAAGCTCCATTTGGGCAGCACAAGCTGCCTGCCCTCAAGCTCGAGCTTGAATTCGGTAGATCCATCGTAGTTAGCAATGGGAAAGATGAGAGTTTGGGTATTGCTAACAGAATTGAGATAGAAATTCACATACAAATCCCTTTCATGCGAGCGCACGAAATGATAGCCGCCCTGAAGCCCCAAAAGCAGCGAATTGGCAAAGACGCCATCGGAACGGCTGTATGGCAGATGTTCTGCACCGCGCACAAAGGGCGCACCCGTGAAGTCGGACGATGTCGCGCCATCGCCAGAGCGCTCAAAAAGCACGCCAAAGCGCCAGCCTGTGTCCCATTCATAGCCTCCTCTAAGCCGCAACGTCCCGATGTTGCCCTTGTTCACCTTCGATTTCTTGTCGCTCGTTTGGAGGTTGAGGTATTCTACCCCCGTATCGAATGTTCCGTAAAATCCACTGCTCTTCTCTTGTGCAAATGCCAGAATTGGCAGCAGAAAAAGGATAAGAAATTTGAATTTCTGCATGGATTGTCCTTTCAAAGCTTTTGAATTTGTTTCGACTCGTTTCCGAGATTCAACATGGAGAGTATAGCAGATTTTTTCATTAATTTTGTATTTAATAGTTAATGAATTGTAAAATATGAAAATTTTGCATTTTTTCTGTAATTTTTTGGCATCTTTGAGTCGTGGGCTATGGTGTTATTGTGAGGTTTGCGTGAATATGTTGATGTCATTGCGAGCATTCGTAGGGCGCGAAGCAAACCAACGACGTTGAGTAAGCAGAATCGTTGATTGCTTCGCCTTCTTACAGGCTCGCAATGACAAATCTTTGTCATGTTGAGGCAAAGCCGAAACGTCTCTTTGGATTCTTTGCATGGTTTCATTTTCTAAGGGGGATAAGGGGGCTTAATTGCGAACCATGGAGAGAATCGCAAGTTAAGACGATAACTAGATAGAATCGGAGGTGCGATTTCAATCGCACACATTAAAACATAAGTGCGACTAAAGTCGCACCTCCAAATATCAACGTCATTGAGAGCGCGTTGCAACGAACGTGGCAATCAACGATTCTATGCTCCCAAATGTAAAATACACATTTTACATTTTATGGCTGCAACATTGTGGATTGTTGCTCATAGAGTAGAATATATTTCCAAAAAACTGATTGTGCGTTGTAGGCAGAGATGACAAATCCTTCGTATCCACACAAAAACCCTTGCTGTAAGAAATAGCTACGCACAAATGCCCACATCGAGCGCAAAAGTGCCTTACATGGGCTTGAATATTTTCTGTCCTTATTTTGTTTAGCATAGAGGGTGCTATATTTTTTGATTTTAATCAGAAATGATTCTGCATTTTCAAAAGGATAATGAGAAATATGACCTTTTAGCGCATGGATTTGTGGGCGAGAACCATTGCGCATGATGACTTTTTCATGTACTGCGCTCGAATCGAAATCGGCATATTGACGATGATAGACGCCAGCAAAGCGGTCATGTCCCCAGCCACAACATCGAATGCGCTTGCCACGATAGAAATTATGCACATCGTATTCATAGAGAATCTGCGGGTCTAGCGGCAGATTCAATAGCTCATCAATCAACAATTCTGAAGCGATTTCATCGCTATCAATCGAGAGAATCCAATCATTTTTTGCGAGTTTTGTGCCCAGTTGTTTCATCTTGCCAAATCCGATAAATGGGTGCTCATGCACAACAACGTTTGCAAACTCTTTAGCGATTGCGAACGTTTTGTCTTGCGATCCATTGTCGAGCAAGACGACTTCATCGAGCCGTGCGAGTGCGCCCAAAACCTGCGGCAAAAGCCGCTCGGAATCCCGCGTGAGAATCACAGCCGAAATCGCATTAGCCATAAATTTCCTCATATTGGTTTTTGAATCGTTTATGAAACCAAAACCATTCATCAGGCTTTTGCTCAATCATTTCTTGCGTGATGTTGGCGATTTGTTGGGTCATTTGCAACACATCTTCTTGTACATCTTCATTTTGCATGGGCAAAATGGGTGTGCAAAAATAGGCTGTGCAATGTGAAAAATCTGCATTGCATTGTACAAATACAGGCAAAATTGCCGTTTCGAAGCGCCGTGCGAGAATCGCCGGCGCGGGTGTGTGCCGCACATATTTACCAAAAAATTGCACCAATCGCCCTTCAGATTCAGAAGTATTTTGATCGACAATCATACCAAGTGCCGTGCCTTTGCTCATCATCTTGAGCATTGCCTTTAGCCCATTTTGCTTGTCGATGAGCACAATGCCAAAACGCTCGCGCACGTTGCGTAAGAACATGTCGAGTGTTTTGTTTTTGAACATGCGCCCGACATTGCCCACGCGTCCATACATAATGCCCGCACTCACGGCAGCAAGCTCCCAGCACCCATAGTGCGCGGTGATAATCACAAACGGCTTGCCCTTTGGAATCGCATTTTCAGCACTTTCTTGCCCAACGAAATTCACGCGGCGCAAAATCGCCTCTTTGGAATCCACAGCAATGCGCAAAGATTCGAGGATATTGAACGCAAAGTTTTGGTAGCAACGAGTGATAATGCGCTCTTTTTCGCTGTTGCTCAATCTATCGCCATAGACAAAGTCGAGATTTGCGCGTGCATCGCGTTTTCTGCGTCTATCGAGCAGCGCAAAAAGCCGTGCAAGCGTTTTGAGAAAGCCCAAAAATGCCCAATGGGGCAATGCAGCCACAAAACGAGCGAGAGAAAAGAATAAAAATGACATAATTTTTTGTTTCATTGTGTTTCCAATATTGCATGCGCACATTGTGCGACACTTTCTGGCGCGAGATTTTGCAGCCCGCTTGGCGAGTGTAGTGCGCGGTTTTTGGGCGAGAGCAAGCCAAAACGTTCAATCGTTGTGTCTGAAAACAGCATAAGCGAGGCGCGGCAGAGAGCAAAGGCGAGATGCACAACGCCTGTGTCGCCGCCGATGACAAGATCCATTTGCAAAACAAGTGCCTTGAGCTCATCAAGGTTGAGCGGAGGCAGCGCACAGAGCGCGTTGTTGTGCTCGACAAGGCTTGTCGCAACTTCTGGGGCAGAATGCGAAAGCAAAAAGATGTGGCATTCTGGCAGAAGTTTTGAGAGCGCAAGAAAGTGTTGCGGTGGATAGACTTTTGAGGCGCGCGAGGATTCGAGTGCAAAGAGAATTCTGGGCTTTGTGCCAAAGCTTTGCAAGAGCGCGGCAATTTTTTGCGAGCCTTGCGCGCTTGCTCCAAGCGGCAAGGGATAGTTTGTGCGTGTAGCGAGGAAGTCGGCAAGCCGCCTTTCATCGCAATTTTGCCCATAGGCGAATGCAAGCAATTGCGCATTGCGTTTGAGGATATGTTCGCTGTATGCGATGTGGTAGTGGCGGTTGTAGAAAAGCGCAGCGATTCCTTCACGTGCCGATTTGCGCGAGAATCCATAGCGATATTTTGTGCGCAGCAATGCGCTGACAAGCGCGCTTTTGAGTAGCCCTTGTGCGTCAATGGCATAATCAAATGTATCAAGATTGCGCAATTGCCAAAGAATTTGAACGAGCTTTGCTCCCGCGCGAGCGCGCAGCAGGCGGCGCAATGGCAGGGGATAGATGGTGCTAATGCATGGCGAATTTTCGAGTAAGGGAGCGAAATCAGAATCAACAAACCACATACGTTCGCGATTTTCAAACATCGGCAGCAAAAGCGCGAGGTGGATAATATCACCAAGTGAGGAGAGTTTGATGAGTGCTTCTTGCATTATGACACTATTTCTATCGTTTGGTTTCTTTTGTCATTGAGGCTTAAGAGACTGCATTGACGCACCGCTTTGGGGAGTGTTGACAAGATACATGCCAACACGACAGCAAACGACAAAGACGTTTGCAATTCCAAATACCAACACCTATCACCTATCCCTCAAGCCATTGGATATTGATTGCGAGTCCATTAGGCAGATACAATGGGGCGAGTGCTTCGCGCAAAAGATAAGTGTCTTGATTGGTGATGATTTGAATTGTGTTGTTTTTGAGCTCGAATGTCGCGCTATGCACATTCACGGCGACTGCATCGGCGATTCCAAGCAGCACGCAAAGCCATTCTACGCAATGATAATCAGGCAGCAAAGACACAAGAGATTCATATCGGTCGCGATTGGGTGGTTTTTTGCCACCATAAAATTCAACCAAAAAGGCGATAAGGATTCTGCTGCGATGTGTGTAGCCATAGTTCAAACCATTAGCGAGAAAATAGCTACTATGTTTGTGGCTTTGATAAAAATTCAGTGCTGCGCCGATATAGATGAGTCGAGCACTTGTCTTGAGGTGGGGCTTGAATTGCGCATCGAGATGATGCAAGGGTTGCAACAAATCAAAAAGCCACAATGCATATGAAGCTGTGAGCTTGGAACGCGAATCTTGAACAGAAAATCTATCAATCAAGCTGCGCAAGCTTGGGTTAAATCCGTGTGGGAAAGTGAAATTGCAACTGCGCAACAAATCGCTCAAAAACACACCCTCGCGCACGCCAACACCGCTCGTAACAACCTGCTGGCTTTGGAAATGCTCGAGCAGCAGGCTAAAGATGAGCGCACCGCCGCGAATATTGTCGAATCTCTCCTCCGAGATTCCAAGATTTGCGAGCTGCTGTGTTGTCGTGGCAGAATAGATTTTTTCATAGAATTGTTTGTATTGCTGTGGATTGTATTCAAATGCATGCAAGGTAGTGAGTGGGTAGTCTTGCAACCCCATAATAGCTTTAGAAATGGCGCGAATTGTGCCTCCGATTCCAAACACACGCACGCTTTGCATCGAATCGGGTAGATTTTTGAGCGCGTCTTTAATAAATGTAATTGCTTTGCTAATGGGAGCATTTTTGTCAAAAAAGAGCTCCTTGAGGCGGATTGTGCCGATATTAAGCGATGTGAGTGTTTCGATTTTGCCCCCAACAATGTGCGCGCATTCGCACGAGCCGCCGCCGATGTCGATGGTGATTCCATCGGGGTAGGGCAAAAGGTTTGACACTGCGACAGCGCCATAAAATGCCTCCTTTTCACCGCTAATGACCTTGACACTAAGCCCCAAACATGAGCGCACAAGCGAGACAAACTCGCTTTTATTGGGTGCATCGCGCACGGCGCTTGTGGCGACACAAAGAATCTTGCGCGCGCCAAGTTCTTGGGCGATTTTCAAAAAACCGCGCAATGTACCAAGGGCGCGCTCAATTGCAGCTTGTTGCAAAACGCCACCATTGTGATAGCTATTTTCAGAGATTCGCATACGACTTTTATGCTCTTCGATGAGGTAAAATCCATAGCGACTGGTGCGCCGAAAAATAGCGATTCTTGCGGAGTTAGAGCCAATGTCTATGATTGCAGTTACTTTTGCCATTATTCCTCTTTTTGTAATCTTTCGTATTTGTATTTGAGTTCATCTATGCTTTCGATATTATCAGGATCTGGTATCAACGCATCGACAGGACAAACAGGAACACATGATGGCTCGTCATCATAGCCGATACATTCTGTGCAGCGGTCTGGGTCAATGATGTAATGCGGGTCATCGACATCAATCGCGCCATTTGGGCATTCTTCGCGGCATTCATCACAAGCAATACATTCCTCGGTAATCATCAAAGCCATGTCTCACTCCCTATCAAGATAGGCATTTGTATCCTAAAGTTTCTTATACTATTATAAATCATGTGAATTATTGTGGGCAAAGAAGCGAATCGAGTGCTGCGCCAATGGAATCTTGACGCATGAAAAATTCGCCCATAAGGAATGCATGCGCTCCGCATGCGCGCAAATCTTCGAGTTGCTCGCGCTCGTGCAGCCCACTTTCGGCAACGATAAGTTTGCCATTTGGAATCAGCGGAATGAGCCTCTTGGCAAGTTCCATGTCCATATTGAAATCTTCGAGATTGCGATGGTTAATGCCGATGATGTCTGCACCTGCGGCAATGGCTGTGAGGAGTTCAGTTTTGCTGTGTATCTCAACGAGCGGCTCGATGCCAAAATGGCGGCTTTTTGCGATGAGGTTTTGCAGCTCCTTTTTGCTCAAAATCGCGGCAATGAGAAGCAACGAATCAGCGCCATACGCGGCAGATTCAACGATTTGATAAGAATCGATGATAAAATCCTTGCGTAAAAGCGGCAGGCGCACAAAGCGGCGAATCATACTTAGATATTCGATATTGCCTAAGAAGAAATGTTCCTCTGTGAGCACAGAAATCGCGCTTGCGCCGTGTTGTTCGTATTCTTGCGCGATTGCGAGCGGCTCGAAATCCTCGCGAATCACACCCTTGCTCGGGCTTGCTTTTTTGACTTCGGCGATGATGTTGAGCCCGCTTTTTGCGAGCATGTCTGCAAAAGGGCGTGGCGTGTAGGGATTGTAGGCGAGGCTACGTCCGAGATCTTCGAGCGGAAAGTCTTTTTTAGCGCGCTCAATGCTCTGTCTTTTGCGTTCAAGAATCGAATCGAGTATCATTGCTGCACCTTCTGCTCGTTTTGTTGTGGCTTGCAGTTTTTAACACGTTCATAATGCTCCTTAATCTCGGGCTCTTTTTCGCGCTCCTGCTCGGGGATTTTCTCGAAAATCTCGCGCGCCTTTTGGCAGTCGTTGAGGTAATAATAACCCCAACCAAGAGAATCAAGATAGGCGGGCGTGTCGGGTTGCTGCTCGAGCGCTTTTTGCACATAGTCGATTCCTGCTTCGATATTCACCTGATGGTCAATCAGCAGATAGCCCAAGAAATTATAAATTAAATCATCAGCCTCGCCGCTGTCGGCGACTTTTTTGAGTTTATCAACAATGGGATTGAGAAGCTCTTTTTGCGTAATGGGTTGTTTGAGATTCTCATATTCGAGCAATGCTTCAATGGTAATAAAGCGCATTTCTTTCGTCTCTTCAAACAAGATTCGAGCGAGCTCCATTGCCTTTTGTTGTTGTTTTTGTTCGCGGTAGAGGTCGAGTAACAACATCTTGTCTTGATTGGGATTCTCTTCGAGCAGCTCAATTGCTTTGGTGTAGTGTTTGTTGATGAGCAAAATATTTAGATAGAGTTGCAAATTGTCTTGATTTGCGTCTTGTTTGTAGAGTTTGGCATAGACTTCTTCGGCGCGGTCAAATTGTTTTTCTTTTTTATAAATATCACCGAGTATGAGGCATAAGCGTTCTTCGCAACCCTTGAATCGGATATGTGTTTCGAGCAGAGGAATCGCTTGTTTGATGGGCACAATAGAGATGAGTCGTTCGAGTATCAGGGCGGATTCGCCAAAATGGTAAGATTTGCGAAATGCTGTTTGTGCGCCTTGCACATCGCCGTTCACAAAGAGAATTGAGCCCAAAAGTTCATAGTTTTCTTCGTTTTCTTCGAGTTTCACAAGCTCCTCTGCTTCATATCGTGCGCGCTCAATGTCCTTATTTGCCGTGAGCAAAGCGATGAGCGTGCGGCGCACATCTTGACTTGTTGGGTCGGCTTTGAGATAGTGTTCCATATCGGCAAGCAACGCATTGATTTCATTTTGCGAGAGGAATTCAAATCGGCTAAGTTCGAGCGCGATTCCAAGTGATTGCTTGAGGTATTCGGGTTTTTGTGTAGTTTTCCAAAGTTCATGAAAGATTTGTGCGCTCTGCTTGAGCTCATTTTCATCAAGCGCCACGAGTGCTTTGATAATCTGCGCGTCCTCTATATCAAGCTCTGTGCTAGCAGGGGTTTTTGAGATGATAACCTCATCTTGCTCGAATACAATTTCGCGTAAATCTTGCGGAATCTCTGTCTGTTTGCCTATGTTTTCATTCTGTTTTTCTGAACAGCCGATGAGCAATGCTAGAGTGATGATGATAATGGTTTGATAAAGGGACATTCTTTTTGTATCTCCTCAAATAGGCTTGTCGCAAATTTCTCCCAAAATGGGAATGTTTTGCATTGGTTGGGTCGCGCCTCATACACGGTGCATCGTTGTGTGCTTGGGTTAAAAAAGATGCATGCATATTCATGCCCAGATTCGGAAACAAGTGGCTTTTCGAGCAGTGAAAAGCGATAGCCCACTTTGCGCACATAGTGGCGCACAAAAATGTCGACTTCTTGCCCCAAAAGCTGTGCAAGTGCGGTGATTTCGGCATAGCTCACAAATACATAGCCGCTTTCTCCACGACAGCAAAATCCGTTGCAATGCTCACATGCATGGGGCTCAAAGGCAAAACAAAATTTCAATCAACACTCCATTTGCGCTTTGATACTATGCGCACAGGCTGCCTTGAAAATGGCGCGCACTTCTTTTGAGAAATCATCATTCTCATACACAAATAGCGGTGGCAGCACATGTGTTGGCGTTTTTGAGCCCAGCTTTGCCTTGCAGAGTAGGAGCGTTGCGTCTTTGTTGCTTTTGGGGTGCACAAAACGTACCACTTCAACCTTAAAAGAGGATTCTAGCAGACTTCTAAAAATGCGGTCGCATTCGCGCGAGGCGAAACAAAAGATAAAATCTCCACGTGGTTTTAAGAATTGTTTAAGATGAGAAAGCAAGCTTTCAAAGGGTAGATTCTCCTCTGATTTTGCCGCCGAAATCGTTGGATTAGGGCTTTTGAGATGTCCGCTGCTATAAAAGGGTGGATTAGAAATGGCAACATCAAACGATTGCGGAATCTCGGGCTTGAGCTCTAAAAAATCGGCTTCGATAACCTCTGCTTCAATGTTTGCAGCTTCTGTATTGCGCCGTGCAAAAAAAGCCATCTTGGACGTTTTTTCAACCATTGTGAGTGAAACTTGTATATCGCGTGCACACAAAAGCCCCAAAACCCCGCTACCTGCACCGATGTCAAGCACGCGTGCGCCTTGTGGAATAAAGTCGAGGGCAAAATGATATAAAAACAATGAATCGCTCGTGTATGCGTAGCCGTCCATTGGCTGTGCAATTTGAATCAAACGCCCTTTTCTCAATACCGCTCCTCTTTAGATATTTCTTTATTCTACCAAAAAAATGCAGACAATGCTATAATAGCATTCTATCATAATTAAGGAGAACTTTGATGTTGCGCAGAATCGCCCCCATTTTTTATTGCACCTTTTTATTTGCCTCTGTTTGCTGTGCTGCAAATGTACCCGCTTTGCCTTTTGTTGCTCGCGACTGCTGGAGCGGTAGCAAGGATTGCACGCAGGAATTTTTTCTCTCGGGGCAGCTCATTTTTAAGAATCGTGCGCCCAACAAAATTGACTGCAAGGGGCTTAGTAGTGTTTTATTTTTTGAGCCTGATGCCGAGAGCAAGAGGTTGTTAAGTGGCGTATTGTTTTATGGTGGCGACCCCATCAAAGTCAATATTCGCGGCGATGATGCACTCTATCAGGCATTAGAGGAAAAGCTCCCTCAATGGTATAAAGAAGGATTGCTTGGTGAGGTGCAATTCTTTGTCAAGGGTAATTTCTATGGCTTTGTGCCCGCAGGCAGTGCGTGCAATGGGGGCTGGATTTATGAAATCAAGGCGCGCAATATCGAGCTGCACGACAAAATTAACGAGAGTTTGAGCGACAAGCATGATTATAGCCAACTCTATGGCGACACGCATTTTGCTTATGAACGCATTTTGCTCAAGCCCGAGCAAAACAAGCTTTTGCTTTATAAGACGCCCAAGGGTGATGTGCTCGCAACAATTCTGCCCCAAGCGCAAAATTATGGCTTTTTGTATCGCCTCGATGGCGACTATTCCAATCATTGGGGGCATAATGGTTATCCAATTGACTTTGGTATTAGCGCAGCGCACAAAAGTAGCGAGGCGGCTAATGGCTGGGTGAAAGTCATCTTTTTTCCTCCAAATGAAACATCGGGCGCAAAGGCGCTTGTGGGCTATATTCCTGCTGACTCTATTCGTGCAACGGTGATGTCGCTCGACATTATCCGCGATGACCCCGTGATTCTCCCACCTGCAACAGAGTTTCAATATCTCGAACGTCCCGATTCGCCCCAAGCGGAGCAGGATTTGACTCCGCCACTTGATGTACCGCGCCGAACGATTCAAACGCCCTATTAGAATCTCTTTAGGTTTTCAAACGCGATTGTGCCGCGTACAAATTGCATACTCATGCAATGCAGCCCACCATGTTGGCGCAACAAAACGCGGCAATCCACAGGCACAACCTCGCGCCCGCTGTGCTGTTGCAAGATTCTTTGCGCCTCTTTGTCGCGCTCACTACCAAATGTGGGCAGCAGAATTCGATTTTGCAACATGAGAAAGTTCGCATAGCTTGCAGGCAGGCGCTCGCCGTCATAGTAGAGCGGTTCACAAAAGGGCAACGCAACGAGCACAAAAGGATTGCCTGCACAATCGCGAAAGCTGCGCAGCTCGTCTTGCATTTTTTGCAATGATTCATAATGTTCATCGTTTACATCTTCGCAAGCAATATAAACAATTGTTCGCGAATCGATAAATCGCGCGAGATTGTCGATATGGCAATCCGTATCGTCTCCTTTCAAATATCCATGTTCGAGCCACAGGATTTGCTGCACTCCGAGTTCGGCGTATAGCCATGATTCTATCTGTGTTTTGTCCAAACATGGGTTGCGCTGTTTGTGCAGCAGGCAGCTTGTGGTGGTGAGCAATGTCCCTGCGCCGTTAGATTCGATGCTCCCGCCTTCTAACACAAGCTCGCTTTGTGTGAGTGGACAGCGCCAGAACCCTTGCGCGTCAAGCGAGAGTGCGAGCTTGTTGTCGAGCGCGGATTCAAATTTCTCGCCCCACGCATTGAATCGGTATTTAAGCAGCATGACAGAATCGCCACTTTGCGCGCAAAGCGGCGCAAAGTCCCGCGCCCATGTGTCGTTGGTGGGCGCAAAGAGCGCATGCACGCGCGGGTGCATGGCAAGCTCGCCTAGCATGTTTTGTTGCGCGCTCACATCGCCTTGTGCATGTGGTGGCAGCACAATGACACAATCTGTATCGAGCGCAATGGCTTTTGCGATGTTGCGCACGCAATCTTGAGATTCTTTGAGATATGCCGCCCAATCCGAATCGGCATGGGGCATTACCAAAAGCACACAATCAAGAGCATTTGGCTCACATTCAGCAAGAATTTTTTGCATTTTTTGTTTTTCCCCTTTAGCGATTTATCAAAATTGTCGATATAATACTATATCTTAAATACATGGAGGATACAAACATGGATGTTACATCAGCATCAAAAAATGTCATGAACAATCTCGTAGGTGCAAACCTCGTGGGTGGTGAAAAGCCAAAGACAGCAACCGATTCGAAAAACTCGATTAAGGGGCAAGAAGAATCACAGATTCAAAAAGGCAATTCACTGCTAAGCGGCGTTGATGTCGAAACAAAAGAAGGCAAGGAAGCCGTTATGAAACGCGCATCAAAAATTGATGCAAAATTGCTTTCTCAAGAGTATGCAATGCAGTTTCTCATGGGTGCTACATCAAATTCGCAAAACAACCTTGGTGCACAATCTGCTCTTAGCAAAGGCGATACAAACGCCGTTCGCGCGTTGCTCAACAGCATTGACGCCGAATCAATTGGCTACAAAGGCAAGCCTTTGGGCAGCCTCACAGCTGAAGAAGCAAAGGCGCTCGTCTCTGGCGATGGCTATTTTAGCAAAGACAAAACAGCAGAACGTATCGCTGATTTTGTCATTATGGGCGCAGGCGATAATTTGAACAAGCTCCAAAAAGGGCGCGAGGGAATCGAGCGCGGGCTCAAAGAGGCGACCAAAATTTGGGGTGGCGATTTGCCCGATATTAGCCAAGAAACCGTCAAGCTTGCACTCGAAAAAGTCGACAAACGCATTGAAGAATTGCAAAAAGCCCAATCTGCATTGAATGTAGAAGCTTAATTTGCTGTGATTCTAAGCATTGAAAGCAGCTGTGATGACAGCTCGATTGCCATCACAGAGATTGCAAGCTTACACATTGCATTTCATCAGAAAATCTCCCAAGATTCCGAGCATTCCCCGCATGGCGGGGTTGTTCCCGAAATCGCAAGCCGACTGCATGCTGTTGCTTTGCCGCGCGTGCTAGCTGCTTGTTCCTCATTTTTGCCACGTATTCGTGCTGTTGCAGTAACACACACGCCTGGTTTTGCCATCACATTGCTTGAAGGAATCGCAATGGCACATGCACTCTGTCTTTGTTTGCATGTCCCGCTCATTGCTGCGCACCATCTCAAAGGGCACATCTATTCGCTCTTTTTGGAAAAGCCCGCGCTGTTTCCGCTTGATGTTTTGCTTGTTTCTGGTGGGCATACGCTTTTGTTGCATGCCCATTGCCATGAGAATTGTGAGATTGTCGCTACGAGCCTTGATGATAGCTTTGGTGAAAGTTTTGATAAGGTCGCAAAGATGTTGGGGCTGGGATATCCGGGTGGTCCCATCATCGAGTCGCTCGCTCAAAAGGGCGATGATTTGCGATTTGCATTCACGATTCCGCTCGCGCATTATCCCACCATTGCCTTTAGCTTCTCGGGGCTCAAAAACAGCGTACGCCTTGCCATTGCTAGTCTGCCACAGCCGCTTAGCGAGCAAGACAAAGCCGACATCTGCGCGAGTTTTCAGCGCGTTGCCGTAGCGCATCTGCTGCAACAAGTTACGTGTTTTTTGCGCCAAAGCCGCTATGCGCGCTTTGGGCTTGTTGGGGGCGCGAGCGCAAATCGCTTGTTGCGCGAATCGCTGCAAATATTGCTTGACAAAAACGGCAAGGAGCTCTTGCTTGCCCCACTTGCTTTTTGTAGCGACAATGCCGCGATGATTGGGCGGCTTGGCGTGCAGTCGTATTTGTTGCATGAGTTTCATCCGCTCGCACTAGGTGCAGTGGCGCGCACAGAGCGCGTGTTTTGAAACGATTTGCCCATAGACATTATAATCTTGCGATGAAGGAGAGATTGTGAAAATACGTTACCCCGAGATTCCCTCACCATGCTATGTTCTTGTTGAAGATTTATTGCGTGCAAATCTCAAGATTTTGCACCATGTGAGCGAGCAAAGCGGCGCAAAGATTCTGCTTGCACTCAAAGGTTATGCGCTATGGCGCAGTTTCCCGCTTGTCTCGCAATATCTACATGGAATCACGGCAAGCGGAATCTATGAGGCGCGGCTTGGCGCAGAGGAATTCAAAAATGGCGAGATTTGTGTCTATTCGCCCGCATTCAAAGAGAGCGAGATAGACGCGCTTTTGCCCATTGCCGACCATATCATCTTCAACTCGCCTACACAGCTGCACCGATTCAAGCGCAAGGTTTTGGGCGCAGGGCGCAAGATTGATTGCGGAATCCGCCTGAACCCGCTATATTCCGAAGTTTCGCCACCTATTTATAACTCATGCATTGAGGGTAGCAGGCTTGGAATTGTCCCCGAAGAGCTGCATAAATGCGAGCTTGATGGTGTGAGTGGGCTACATTTCCATACGCATTGCGAACAGAATAGCGATGCGTTGCAGCGCACGCTTGAGCATTTCGAGCTGCATTTTGGGCATTTGATTGACGAAATGAAATGGGTCAATTTTGGTGGTGGACATCATATCACGCGCAAGGATTATGATGTGAATCTATTGATAGACATCATCAAAGACTTCCGTGCGCGGCATGGCGGAATCGATGTCTATCTCGAGCCCGGCGAGGCTGTGGGTTGGCAATGTGGCTTTCTCAAGGGTTCTGTGCTCGACATTACCTATAACACAATGCCGATTGCCATTCTCGATGTGAGCGCGAGCGCACACATGCCCGATTGCCTCGAAATGCCCTATCGCCCGATGATTCGTGGGAGTGGTGAGCCCGGCGTGTTGCCCTACACCTATCGCTTGGGAGCTCCAACTTGCCTTGCGGGCGATGTGATTGGGGATTATAGCTTTGAAACAGCGATTGAGATTGGAGATGAGGTGATTTTTGAGGACATGATTCACTATACAATTGTGAAAAACAATATGTTCAATGGAATCCCGCTGCCCTCGATTGGTATGTTGCGCAGCGATGGCAGTTTCAAACTCTTGCGCGAGTTTGGATATGAATATTATAAAGAAAGAAATAGCTAAGGATAGGCAATGCAGATTGTGTATGCACCTGTTGGAGGGTTTTATGCAGAGGACAATTATTATTTAAAAAATATTGGGCATGGTTTTGATGTTCAGGTTCTCGAGACACTATGCGATGTTTCAGACACATTGAGTGTAGGGGAGGCAGATATTTTCTATCTATCCAAACATCCTCAAAATCTCACACAAGCCACTATCAATGCGCTAGAGGATAGGCATCGAATCGTCCTCATCGATTCCTTGCAGAATTTGCAGGATACATGTTGTTTGGTTACAACAACCTCTCATATCGCTTATGCCTATACATTTTATTACCAAAAGCCCGCAATATTTTTTATGCCTTCATTTAATAGCATCAATATTGATGCGCCACAATTTATTATATTACAAATCATTGCCTTATTTGCGCATAGCCTCAACTCTCTTAAAGAACAGGTATTATTTTGCATGCGCGATTCGTCTAAAAGTGAAGAAATTGCAGAATTTCTTGGAAAGAGTCTCATATGAACCTTAAGCAACAAGTGCACAAAATTGAAATAGACTTAACAAAGAATATCAAAAAACTCCTTTCGACAACAAAAAAGAATATTGTCATATTTCTTCCACTTGGAACATACTATAAACAACTTGGAAATCTTCCAAAAAAGCTCTCACAAAAACATAATGTGGTTTTGGCAAAAATGACACCAATGCCTGTTGATTTTGAATCTCAATTTTCATCAAATATTTCTGTTGGGTGGTTGGTTAGAACGACAGATGGTGAAATGCCAATTCATATTGATTTGAAAGAAATTGATATAATAATCGAAATGGATTCATCGCATCTTATTGGTATTGAAGATGGTTTTTTAAGCAAAACAGCAAAGCGAATCTTTATGCCACATTCTATGCTACAAGCACCAAAAGTTTCTCCACATGATTATGTTATTGCCCCCTCAAAGATATTTGTGGAATGCTACAAACGAATTCATCCCAATCATACTAATCAGCTCATTTATGGTGGCTATCCAAAATTTGATATTTCTCTTAATCAGAGTCTCACACGAGCCATCGATAGAATCACCTATGCACCAACATTGCGGATTGTTGATAGTTTGTTTGCTTCTAGTATATGTGCGGGTTATGATGCGAATATTCTCGAATGGTTATTGACCAACATAGATGAAAAGATTGCCTATCGTCCGCACCCTAGTGCATATAACAAAAAAATTACAGAAATGTATGGAATGCTAAAGAGTCGCTTTATGTCCGAATCTCGCCTAATTTTTGACGAATCATCAGGGGATAGATTCTATACCCAAACACAAAAGTTAATTACTGATTGTTCCACCACAGCTTATACCTTCTCTTTGAGCACTTTACGCCCTTCTATCTTTTTTGCCCCACTACCAAGTGATGATATAGAGATGGTGAAGCATATCCATCACATTGGATATGCTGCAAGAAACTTTAAAGAACTCAAGCAGATTCTAGAGAAAAATGAGGATAAGAGCCAAGAGATTGCCGCCTTTCGCGAGGAATGCGTGTTCAATATCGGTAGAAGCGAGGAAGCCATTTGCGAGGCGATTGATTCAATTTTGGCATCATGACATGCTCCCAAGCATTTCATCAAACCTTTAGCTTTTTATGCTAGAATGCGGTTTTTTAGGAGCTAAATAGCATGACATTTTCTGATTTGTTGTTGCGCTTGCAGCTGTTTTGGAAAGAGCAGGGCTGCCTCATCGTCCAGCCCTACGATATTCCAGCAGGTGCAGGGACATTCCATCCCGCGACCTTGCTGCGTTCGCTCGATAGTGCGCCTTGGAGCGTTGCGTATGTTGCTCCTTCGCGCCGCCCAACAGACGGGCGATATGGACAGAATCCCAATCGTTTGGGTAGCTATTATCAATTTCAGGTGCTCATCAAACCAAGCCCCGAAAATATCCAAGAACTCTATCTCAAGAGCCTGCAAGCACTCGGGCTCAAGACCGAACAACATGACATTCGTTTTGTCGAGGACAATTGGGAATCACCAACGCTCGGTGCGTGGGGGCTTGGCTGGGAGGTGTGGCTTGATGGCATGGAGGTTACGCAATTCACCTATTTCCAGCAGGTGGGCGGAATCGCTTGCGAGCCTGTGGCTGTCGAGCTGACCTATGGTGCAGAGCGGCTTTGTATGTATTTGCAGGGCATCGAAAATGTCTTCGAGCTTGAATACAGCAAGGGCTTTCGCTATGCCGATGTGCATTTGGAAAGTGAGTATCAATTCTCTAAATATCATTTCGAGATTGCCACAATAGAACGTCTTTTTGCGTTGTTTGAAAGCTTCCAAAGCGAATCGCGCACAGCACTTGCTGCAAAGTTGCCGCTTGCTGCCTACGATTGCGTGATGATGGCTAGCCATTGTTTCAATGTGCTTGATGCACGCAAGGCGATTTCGGCGACCGAGCGCCAAAACTATATTCTCAAGATTCGCGAACTCGCAAAAGAATCTGCTGTGCTCTACAAAGCGCAAGAGAGCGAACGGGACAAACGACGTGCATAGAATCTGCGACATCATGAGCGCGCTTGATTTGCTTTCGCCCTTTGCGCTCCAAGAATCGTGGGACAATTGCGGGCTTAACATTGGTAGCGCGACACAGCAAGTCGCAAGCGTTGCTGTGAGCCTCGAGGCAACGTTTGAGATTGCCGAGGCGCTCGCCTGTGATTCGCTTTTGATTGTGCATCACCCTTTGTTGTTTAAGCCTCTTAAATGCCTTGATACCGCGCGCTACCCTGCACATATCGTCCAGATTTTGTTGCGCAAAAACATCGCACTTCTCGCGCTGCACACGAATTTTGACAAAAGCCATTTCTCGCGTTTGCTTGTCGAGCGCGTTTTGGGCTTTGCTGCACAAAGCGATGGTTTTGTCGCCACTTTCGAGCCGCATTGGACGCATGCAGAATGTGTTGCAAATCTCAAGGACAAATTTGGACTCACACAGATTGTGTGCGCGAATCCCAAGCCCGCCTATCGCACCGCTGCACTGATTAGCGGAGCGGGCGCAAGCATGGCAGATTTGGTTGATGTCGATTGCCTTTTGAGCGGCGATTTGCGCTACCATGACGCAATGATTGCGCGGAGCATGGGGCGCACAATCTTTGATATACGGCATTTCGAGAGCGAGAGATTTTTTGTCGCATTTATGCTCGAGATTTTGCAAACGCTTGGAATCGAAGCACAAGGCTATGATGTCCAACAACCATTCATTATTTTCTAAAAGGAGCAGAGATGAATCATTATCTACAGCAGCTCATTGAAGTTGCCGAAATTGACAAGAAAATCGATTCGTTTGAACCACGAATCACTGAAGCAAAACTTGAAGTCAATCAAGTGATTAAACACAAGGACAATTTGACAAACGAGATTGCGCTTTTGCAAGACGATTACACAGATATTTGTCTGAAAATTAGCAAGAATGAAATCCATCTCGAAGAGCTCAACAAGAAAATTGAAGATATTGCGCATAAATGGAAAATGATTAAGACTGAAAAAGAAAATAAATCTCTAACTCTTGAAGAGGAGATTCTCAAAGAACAAGTTACATTTGCCAACGAAGAAATCGAGCGCCTTAGCAAAAACAAGACTGCAAAAGAGGAAGAAATTTCAAGCCGACAGGCAGAGGTTGCAGCATTAAATACACGCGAACAAGAGCTTCGAGTTTCTGTGCAGGGCGTGCTCGATGAGATTTATAAACAACGTGAGGAAGTTTTGCATACCAAAAACGAGCTTACACGGAATATGGACCCAAAGATTACCCATTTTTACGAAAAGATTCGCAAATGGGCGCGCAATACGAGTGTTGTTCCTATCTATAAACGCGCATGTGGTGGTTGCTTTATTCGCCTAAATGATAAACTTTATATCGACATTCGCAAGAGTGAAGACATCATTACATGCCCGCATTGTGGACGGATTCTCTATGTCGATGAGAACGCGCCCGAGCAAGAAAAAGCGCCCAAAACGAAGGCAAAAAAAGAACCCAAAATGCAAGAACCTTCCGGACTCGAGGCTGCGGAGTAGCGATTTGGATTGCTGATGTTTTTCGTATTTTATTTTGTGTTTGTTTGGTTCGTGCAGCTTTTTGTGTTGCTTGCATTGCCGCTGCTTGTGCTCAAAGCAAAATACAAGCATTCTTTGCCTGCACGTTTTGTATTATGGCGCAATGCCTTTCCGCAAAAGCGAATCGATTTTTGGTTTCATGCGTGTTCATTTGGTGAGGTGAGCTCGATTCTGCCGTTGCTTTCTGTCCTGAAAGATTCGCATTGCGAGACAAACATTTTGCTCACGACAATCACCAAAACGGGATACGACAAGGCTGTGTCGTTGCAGCAGATGTGCGGGAACGAGCGCTTGCATATCTTTGTGCGTTATCTGCCATTTGAAGCACTCTTGCCATTGTGGGTTGGCGATGTGCGCAAGCTTTTGGTGCTCGAAGCAGAGCTGTGGCTCGCACTCTTTGTTGTCGCAAAAAGACGTGGCGCACAAGCGGTGCTGCTCAATGCGCGAATCTCGACTCGTTCCTATCCTAAATATCTTCGCTTTGCATGGTTCTATGCGCATATCTTCGCACATATCGACAGAGTCCTCGCCCAAAGCGATTCCGACAAAGATTGTCTGCAATCCCTTGGCGCGCAAAATGTCTCTGTTGCGGGCAATCTCAAGATTCTAAACCTCCCCACAACACAACATCTTTTCGCGCCGCCCATGCGTCCGCTCGTTGTGTTGGCGAGCACGCACAAAGACGAAGAATCCTTGCTTTTTGAGGCATTGCGCCCATTGTATATCGATTCTAAAAAGCCACCTTTTACATTACTTGTTGCGCCCCGCCACCCCGAACGATTTGATTTGGTTTGGGAGCTCATACAAACATATTTCGCTGGTTACACAATGGCTCGGCGCAGCGCAGATGGCATGTTTTTAGAATCTGACATTGTCCTTGCCGATAGCTTGGGCGAGCTTGTCGAGTTTTATGCGATTGCGTCAGTTGTTGTCTTGTGTGGCTCATTTGTGCCTGTGGGTGGGCACAATCCTATCGAGGTTGCGGCTTTTGGCGTGCCGCTTCTAAGTGGACATGCCATTTTCAATCAGATTTCGCTGTTTGACTTGGTCGAAAATTATCAGCTCATAGACGCGCAAGAATTACCTGATAAGCTCGCAAATCTCGCTGCTTTACCCAAAACATGTTTGCGAAAAATCCCTGATAAGGAGCAGTTTTTTGCTCTTTTGAAATGAGAATCACAATGGAAAAGGCCTATAAACTCCTCGCAAAAGCACAAAATATCTCGCATACGCAGGCGAAGACATTGATTGACAAAGGACTCGTGCTAGCCTGTGGCAAGCGCTTGCATGTTGCGCGCGCCCTTTTGCCCAAACATACAACCTTTGAGGTGCGCAAAGAAGTTGCTCCTATGGTGTTGTTTGAAGACAAGGATTGTCTTGCGCTTGACAAGCCGCCATTTGTGGTGTCCGAAGATTTGTTGCGCGGAATTTCTTTGGAGCTTATCAATCGGCTCGACAAAGAGACAAGCGGTGTCATTTTGTTAGGAACACATGAATTCAAGCAAAGAGCGGTTGCCGCCTATCAAAAGAAGCAGGCTTATAAAGAATACCGCGCTGTAGTTTGTGGACTGCTCAAAGACGAACAGACAATAGACGCGCCGATTCTGACGCGCAAAGGCACAAAGGCATATTCGATTGTGAGCGATAAGGGGCAAAGCGCTATCACACATATCGAGCCGCTTGAATATCGCAACAATAAAACATTGCTCAAAATTATCACCCACACAGGGCGCACACACCAAATTCGTGTGCATCTTGCACATATTGGCTTTCCGATTCTAGGCGATGTGCACTATGGTGGGCGCGGGAACGAGCGAATCATGCTCCATGCCTTAAAATTAGAACTTTTGGGCTATCATTTTCATTCTCCATTGCCAAAAATTTTTATGGATTAGCAAATCAACGTGAAGGAATCCTGATGAGAATCAAACGTCTAGCTGATGGCGCATTGCGTATCAAAGGAGATATGAGCGGCGAAGAGGACTATCGCTTTTTTAAAAAAACCATTCGCGACCTTGGGCTCAAAGAGAATGACACATTGCGCCTCATTATCCTCGAGGCAGCAGATGTCCATCCATCGATTTGTGGGCTTTTGCTCAAACTTCACAATCAGCAGCATATTCATATTATCCTTGACATTATGGAACTTAAGCTTGCTTATTATTTGCGCGATGTGCATTTATTGCAAGCATTCAGTGTAACACTCTTGAATCCGCAGGATAATCAATAATGTGGCACGAAATTTATAGCCATTTTGACCCTGTTGCTTTCACATTTTTGGGATTCAAAATCCATTGGTATGCGCTTGCATATATCACAGCATTGTTGTGTGCATTGTATCTTGCTCGTGTGTTTGTGCGCCTTGAAGAGCGCAAAAATCATAAGGCAAAGCCCTTTTTTTCGCTCGATGAAAAATTATTATTCGATTATTTCTTTTGGGTTGAGGTTGGCGTGCTGTTAGGCGCACGCATTGGCTATATTCTCATCTATGTGATTCCGTATGAATCGGGTGCTTTTGTTTTTTATCTCACACAGCCTTGGCAGATGTTTAATCCTTATTACAATGGTGTTTTTGTTGGGATTCGGGGCATGAGTTTCCATGGGGCCTTAGTGGGTGCGCTGCTCGCTTCTTTATGGTTTGCTTATCGGCACAAAAAAGATGGGGTGGATTTTTGGCGCGTTATGGACCTCGTGGGCTTGAGCGTGCCGCTGGGCTATGTTTTTGGGCGAATCGGTAATTTTCTTAATCAAGAGCTTGTGGGCAGAGAGACTGATGTGCCGTGGGCAATCTCTGTGCATGGAATCTTGCGCCATCCATCGCAGCTGTATGAAGCTTTTCTCGAAGGCATTATCGTGTTTGTGATTGTCTATGCCTACTACAAAATCTACCGCGAACGCGAACGATTTTGTGGGCAAATCGGGGCTTTGTTTTTGTTTGCATATGCGCTTATGCGTTTTGTTGCTGAATTTTATCGCGAGCCTGATTCGCAGATTGGTTTTGTGGCTTTTTCACTCTCAATGGGGCAGATTCTTTCGTTGCTCATGGCAATGATTGCGCTTGTGCTTTTTGTGTGGCGGAAAAAATGGGCATGTTGTGGCGCACCGAGTTTGACAAAGTCGGATTTGTAAATCAGAATATAAGTTTCTTTGCGTTACAATCTCTGCAATTGTTGCTCAAAAGGGAGAACTTGGCATGAGTGGGTTCAATTACCTAGATATTGCATTAGCGATTCTTATTATCTTGCTTGGCATTAAGGGAATCATCAATGGACTCGTCAAAGAATTTTTTGGTATTGTGGGTATCATTGGGGGTGTCTGGGCAGCGTCTTTGTGGGGCGAGAAAATTGGACAATGGTTTAGTAACAACATCTATGACCTTGCGAACAGCTCGCTCATATTCATTGTTGGCTTTGTGGTTGTGCTTGCTGTGGTGTGGATTGCAGCGCTTGTGCTTTCTGATGTTGTCTCACGGCTTGTGGGCGCGAGCGCGCTTGGCTCTGTCAATCGATTCTTGGGCGTGTTGTTTGCTATGGCAAAAGTCTTTTTGATTCTCTCTATCATCATCTATGCGCTCTCAAATATTGAATTTATCCGCAAACCCATTCAAGAATATGCCGAGGGCAGCGCGCTTTATCCTGTGATGTTGCGCGCGGGCGCAACGATTGTGCGCATCGAATCTGTGCAGCAGCTCACACGCGATGCGGGGCAGGGCATCGATCAAGCCACGCAAAATCTCACACTCGAGCCGACTGAAAACAACGAATCGGGCTCTCTTTTCTCGTGGTAAGCATGCGCATGTTAGGCTTTCTTGATAATCAATATGTAAAACAGCGAATCCAAAAGGCGCAGCAGCTTCGAGATTTGGGGCATAATCCCTACAATAATGCATGTGAGCGCACAATCTCAAACGCCGCTTTTGTAGCAAAATTTGCGCATTTGCAAAAAGAACAAAGCAAAGAATATGCATGCGAATCTGTTGTTGGCCGCATTCGATTCTTGCGACTTATGGGCAAGGCAGCGTTTGTCAAAATTCAAGATGACAGCGGTATTTTGCAGCTTTATCTCTGCACTGATGATTTGGGCGAGAGTTTTGCCGTGTTCAAAAAACATATCGAAGTGGGCGATATTATCGCCGCGAGCGGATTCCCGTTTGTTACCAAAATGGGTGAGCTCTCGTTGCATGCAACACAGCTAAAGATTCTTACCAAAGCGCTCATTCCTCTGCCCGAAAAATACCATGGACTAGTCGATATTGAGCTGCGCTATCGCCAACGTTATCTTGATTGCATTATGAATTCAGATGTCAAAGAAACATTCAAAAAGCGCACGCAAATCATCAGCGCATTGCGCCGCTTTTTTGAAAACAAAGATTTTTTAGAAGTCGAAACACCGATGATGCACCCCATTGCCGGTGGTGCGAACGCGAAACCTTTTATCACACACCATAATGCGCTTGGCGTCGACCGATTTTTGCGCATTGCTCCCGAGCTTTATCTCAAACGGCTGATTGTTGGGGGATTTGAGGCTGTGTTTGAAATCAATCGCAATTTTCGCAATGAAGGAATGGATTATTCACACAATCCAGAATTTACAATGATAGAATTTTATTGGGCGTATAAAACCTATGATGATTTAATCGCACTGACCGAAGAACTCTTTGCATTTTTGCGCGCGACTTTGGGGATTGGCGAGATTGTGCAAGGCGATAAGGGCGCAATCAACCTGACCCATTTTTCACGTGTGCGCTATGTCGATGCATTGCATGAGATTGGCGGGATTCCGAGTGAGATTGTGAATGATGCAAATGCGCTTTATGTGTATCTTACTCAAAATGGTGTAGAATGTACTGATAGAAATCTTGGCAAGTTGCAAGGTGCAGCATTTGATGTGTTTGTCGAAGATAAGCTCATTGCGCCCACTTTTGTAACAGATTTTCCAATTGCAATCAGTCCGCTTGCCCGCAGGAACGACAACGATGCTACGCTTGCTGATAGATTTGAGCTCTTTATCGATGGCAAAGAGATTGCAAATGGTTTTAGCGAGCTCAATGACCCGCTTGACCAGCTCGAACGATTCGAGGCGCAGATGCGGGCAAAAGCCGCAGGTGATGAAGAAGCCCAAAGCATGGACGAGGACTATATCAATGCGCTTGGATATGGAATGCCGCCTGTTGCGGGCGAAGGTATTGGTGTGGATAGGCTTGTAATGCTTTTGACGGGGAATCATTCGATTAAAGACGTGATTCTCTTTCCAGCTTTGCGTCCGTCTAAAGAATAAAGGAGAAACAAAGAGTGTTTGATGATAAAGAAATATTTGACCTCATTCAAAAAGAGCTTGAGCGGCAGAATACATATCTCGAGATGATAGCCAGCGAAAATTTTACGTTCCCTAGCGTCATGAAAGCAATGGGAAGTGTGCTGACGAATAAATATGCCGAGGGCTACCCCTATAAGCGCTATTATGGAGGTTGTGAATTTGTCGACCAAATTGAGGAAATCGCCATTGAGCGCGCTAAACGGCTGTTTGGTTGCGCATTTGCAAATGTCCAGCCCCATTCGGGTTCGCAGGCAAATGCGGGTGTGTATGCGGCATTGCTGAAGCCCTATGATAAGATTTTAGGCATGGACCTAAGCCATGGTGGGCATCTCACGCATGGCGCAAAGGTAAGCAGTAGCGGGCAATTGTATCAAAGCTTTTTCTATGGTGTGGAGCTTGATGGATATATCAATTATGACAAAGTTGCCCAAATCGCTAAAATTGTGCAACCCAAAATGATTGTGTGTGGCTTTAGCGCCTATGCGCGCGAGCTTGATTTTGCAAGGTTTCGTGAGATTGCAGATAGTGTTGGTGCGATTCTACTTGCCGACATTGCGCATGTCGCAGGGCTTGTCGTTGCAGGCGAATATCCCAATCCTTTTCCGCATTGCCACATTGTTACGAGCACCACGCACAAAACCTTGCGTGGTCCGCGCGGTGGGCTCATTCTTACCAACGATTCAGACATTGCAACCAAGATTAACAAAGCCATTTTCCCGGGTATTCAAGGTGGTCCGCTTATGCATGTCATCGCTGCTAAAGCCATTGGATTTGCCGAAAATCTCAAACCAGAATGGAAGGAATATGCAAAAAAAGTCAAGGCGAATGCTCGGATTCTTGCGAAAGTTTTAGCACAAAGAGGGTATAATATCGTTAGCGGAGGTACGGATAATCATCTTGTATTGCTATCCTTTTTGGATAGAGATTTTAGCGGAAAAGATGCAGATAAAGCGCTTGGGGCAAGTGGAATCACTGTGAACAAAAATACTGTTCCGGGCGAAAAACGTAGCCCATTTGTTACAAGCGGAGTGCGCATTGGCAGCGCAGCTTTGACATCGCGCAATATGGGTGAGGCTGAATTTACATTTATCGCTGAAAAAATTGCCGATGTTTTGGATCATATCGGAAATGATGAGGTTTATCAAAAAATAAAGGCAGAGATTATGCAATTGTCCAAAAAATTCCCCATATACGATAGGGCAATTTTCGGGTAATGTCATTAAAAAGGGGGCAGGTATGGCTGTTAGCAATATGGATTTGTCGTTGATAAAAATGATTACAAATCATTATTGGCAGAAGCAGACGGGCTTGGGAGAGAAGATTCGATTCAATGGACGCATATTCTATGATAAATTTACGAAAGTCAGCGCTCCATTGACGCAAGGGCTGATTCAAGACCACCAAGCAAGGAAGATTACGATTGCTCATTCTCTAATCAATGAGCGCGACATTGTTGAAAATATTGTATTCGACTACAATGGCTATAATGCTGAACGTTTTTGGCATCGTGCACAGCTTTTGTTGCGCGATGAGGGTTTTATCAATTTCACAGCCTATACAACCAAAACGCGAGGGCATTTACATCTTTATGTTCATAAGGGGCATACAGCATTGCAAGAAGGTTATCAGCTTGGCAAAATGCTCTCGACAAAACTCGCTCAAAAGATGCCTGTGGAATGGAAGATGTTCCCCAACCCCGACGTTCCGCGCGAATTTAATATTCTTGCACTTCCCTATGACGTCTATAACAAAGAACGTGGCGCTTCATGGGCAAAGCACATGTAAAGCCAGAGAACCTAAGGAGATTTAAAATGCGCAATAGAGATGAAGACGAACTTAGCGATATTTTGATTGATGATGACGAGGAAGAAAAGGAGACCAAGGGACGCTCTAAAAAAATCTTTTTGATTGTTGCGATGGCGGTAATTCTCTTGCTTGTTGTCGTGTTTGCTATTTATGCGCTTACACGTGAGGAAACACCCAAGCAGCCCCAGAGTCCTCTCGCACCCGCACCAATACAGAACACAGGTTTGCCGAGCGATTCTCTACAACCTTCTGCATCAGCAGTACCTAGCAAGGACAAGTTTGAAGATATTATTGCACGCATTAAAAACGAGCAGCCCAAGCCCGAGATTCCAGCAAAGCCAAGTTCCCAGCAGCCTACAACCATAGCCCCACCTCCGGGAGTAGGCAATAATGATGATTTGCAGAGTCTCTTTAAGCCTCAAAATCCAGCCCCAGCTCCCGCGCCTGCTCCAACGCCCACGCCTCCTGCTGCACAAACACCAGCTCCGGCACCCACACCACCGCCTGCTGCACCAAAGCAGACCACAGCAACAAATGAAGCGCCCAAGCCCGCTGCTCCACCCAAGGTTGTCGATATTGCGAGCGACCCAAATGGCTCTTTCTTTATCCAAGCAGCGTCAGTGAGTCGTTTTTCAGAAGATAGCAATTTTGCCAAAAAAATCAAAAGCCATAAGTTGCCTTATCGTGTACAAGAAGAAAATGTGAACAACAAAACCGTCTATCGTGTGTTGATTGGACCCTATGGTTCGAAAGCCGATGCGCAAAAGGTTTTGAGCACTGTGCGCTATTATCTTGAAAAAGAAGCATTCATCAAACAAGTGAATTAAGGAGTTTGCTATGACATTTCGCATGATTTTGTTTGCCACGTTGCTAGCATTTGTGCCATTGCATGCCAAAAATGGCAAAGTAATTGTGGGCGCAACGCCCGAGCCACATGCTGTCATGCTCGAACAGATTGTTGCTCCGCTCAAAAAGCAGGGGATTGCGCTTGAGATTCGAGAGTTTAATGACTATGTGATTCCAAATATGGCGCTTGATGATGGCTCGATTGATGTGAACTTTTTTCAGCACAAACCCTATCTCGAGAGTTTTAATCGCGAAAAGGGCACAAAACTTGTTGCAATTGCGGCGATTCATCTCGAGCCAATGGGTGTGTATTCAGAGAAAATCAAGAGCCTCAAAGAGCTCAAGAATGGCGCGACTATTGCGATTCCAAACGACCCTTCAAATGGTGCACGTGCGTTGCGAATCCTTGAAAAAGAAGGGCTAATTGCACTCAAAAGTGGTGAGATTATCAGTGTTGCAGACATTACCAAAAATCCGCATAAATTGCATTTTAAAGAGCTTGATGCTCCACAGCTTCCGCGCGTGCTTGCGGAAGTCGATGCGGCGATTATCAATACCAATTTTGCTATGCTTGCCAATCTTAATCCGCTCAATGATGCCATTGCGCTCGAATCGACTGATTCGCCCTATGCGAATGTCGTTGTTGTCAAAAGTGGCAATGAAAACGACCCAGACATCATAAAGTTTGTTGATGCATTGCAGAGTGAAACCATGCGGGCGTTTATTGCAGAGCACTATCAAGGTGCTATCTTGCCTAGCTTTTAGCACTTATGATACGCCATCTCATCGAGACTAAAGACCTTAGTAAGCCCGAAATTGAATTGCTTTTGAGTGAGGCAGATGGCTATCTCGATGGCAGTCATTATGAGATTCTCAAAAATCACATTGTCATTACGATTTTTTTTGAAAATTCCACACGTACGCTTAGCAGCTTCGAGATTGCCGCAAAACGTCTTGGCGCACAGGTTGTGCGGCTTGATGTTACAAAAAGCTCCACACAAAAGGGTGAGACAATCTACGATACCGCCGCAAATCTCAATGCAATGCTACCCAGCGCCATTGCTGTGCGCCACAGACATGCGGGTTTGCCAAAGCTTCTCTCCAAGCACACAAGCTGCTGTATCATCAATGGAGGCGATGGCGCAAATGCTCACCCTACGCAAGCCCTGCTTGATTTGCTCACTTTGCGGCGCAATTTGGGAGAAATCGCGGGCAAGAAAATTGCCATTGTGGGCGATATTCGTAATTCGCGCGTGGCAAATAGCAACATCAGCCTGTTGCAACGTTTTGGTATGGAGGTGATTCTAGTCGCCCCGCCACACTTTATCCCAAAGACCAAGCTGCAAGTCTCGCACAATCTTGCCGAAGTCATCGATAGTGTCGATGCAGTCATGAGCTTGCGCACGCAAGTCGAGCGGCATGATTTTCAGATTTACAGCAGCCTCAAAGATTATGCGGCAGATTTTTGTATCACCAAAAAACTCTTTGGGGAGCGCAACATCATCTTGCTCCACCCAGGACCTGTGCATCGCAATATCGACATTGATGACGCAATGCTCAAAGACCCGCGCTGCAAGGTGCTTGAGCAGGTGGCTTGTGGCGTGGCGATTCGCATGGCAGTGCTGCGGTTTTTTATTATGGAATCGCAAAAGAGAATCTAATATTGTCATTGTGATGACGTTGCCGAAGCAATCAACCGTGTCGGGTTACCAAGCATGGTTGATTCCATGCTCGTTACACTCGCTCGCAATGACACAATAGCGGAGGTGCGACTTTAGTCGCACTTTTGTGCGCGTTTCTTGTTTATGTGCGGTTAAAACCGCACTTCCGATGTTGTGGCAAACATTCCCCCCCCTGTGCTCTGGGGGCAGGGGGTGGGGTGTCAAATATTGTCATGTTGAGGCGAAGCCGAAGCATCTCAAATGATTAGAATCACAAAAGAATCTAGCTATCTGTCATTGCGAGTGTGAGAGCGGCAATCCAACAAGCACAGAATCCCATTTGTCATTCTGAAGCCTTTAGGCTGAAGAATCTCAAATGTTAAGAATCTAAAGAGATGTTTCGCTTCGCTCAACATGACAAGATTCCATGTGTTATTGCGAGCGAGTGTAACGAGCGTGGCAATCAACAGGCAAAAAATCCCAACACGGTGGATTGCAACGCTTACGCTCACAATGACACTTCGAATCTCCCACCCCACAATACGGAACAAAAATTGCTTGGTTTGTGGTATGCTAAAACAAAGGAGAACACGATGAGAAGAGGATTCTTGGTTACACTGTTCTTGTGCATTGGGCTTGTATTTGGGGCAACAAGTCCACAACCAAGCGAGCT
>CAJTQL010000014.1 GCA_910578285.1 uncultured Helicobacteraceae bacterium | reverse complement strand
CCCAATGCACAAGAACAATGCAACCATGAATCTTTTTCTCATCGCATTCTCCTTTGTTTTAGCATACCACAAACTAAGCAATTTTTGTTCCGTGTTGAACAGGAGATTCCAAGTGTCATTCTGAAGCCGCATTTGCGGCTAAAGAATCTCAAACTACAAGAATCATTGAGATGTTTCGGCTTTGCCTCAACATGACAACAGAGATACGATTGAATGGCAATTAGAATTCTTTACTTGTTGATTGCCATAGATTGCCATTTTTGCCATTTTTCCACAAACATCACTAAAAAAACTTGACATTTATAGGCTCATATTATATAATGCATTATCTATAAACTTTAAGGAGAAGCTATGAATTTAAACGAAAAACTCACACATCATCTTCGCGAAACACTCGACCAAGCCGCTGCGCTTGCGCTGCATGCGCAAAACCCCGAAATCGGAATCGCCCATGTTTTGTGGGCGTTGCTCACCGATTCCCAGTCGATTCTGAATGTCGCGTTAAGTCGCTGCAATGTCGACAAAGCCCCGCTTGAACTTGCGGCAAAATCGTTTGTCGGGCGCATTCCAAAAGTCAGCAACACAAGCAAGGACAATCTGCACATCGGCAAGGAGCTCAACGAGGTATTTTTCGCTGCGGACGCGCTCTCGGTGCAAAATGGCGACAAGTTTATCGCCATCGATATGCTCTTGCTCTCGCTGATTGAATCCAAGAATCCCGTGCTTGTCGAGATTTTTGGCAATGCCATCGATTTGATGGAATTGCGCAAAACGCTCCAAAGCTTGCGCGGGGGTGCAAAAATCGAGACGCCCACAGGCGATGCGAATCTTGATGCGCTCGCCAAATATGGCATTGACCTTACGCAAAAGGCGCTTGAAAATGCGCTCGACCCGGTGATTGGACGCGATGAGGAGATTGCACACATGATGCAGATTCTCATTCGCAAGACAAAGAACAACCCGATTTTGCTGGGCGAACCCGGCGTGGGCAAAACGGCTGCTGTCGAGGGGCTCGCACAGCGCATTGTGAACAAAGAAGTCCCACTTTCGCTACAACACAAAAAGGTGATTTCGCTCGATATGAGCGCGCTGATTGCGGGCGCGAAATATCGCGGTGAATTTGAAGATAGACTGAAAAAAGTCATTGACGAAGTCAAGCAAGCGGGCAATGTGATTCTGTTTATCGATGAAATCCACACAATCGTTGGCGCAGGCGCAAGCGAGGGCAGCATGGATGCGGCAAATATCCTAAAACCCGCTCTTGCGCGCGGCGAGCTACACACAATCGGTGCAACAACACTCAAGGAATACCGCAAATATTTTGAAAAAGATGCTGCTTTGCAGCGCCGATTCCAGCCTGTGGCACTGAACGAGCCGAGCGTAAACGAAGCCTTGCAGATTCTGCGCGGACTCAAAGAGCGGCTCGAGGCGCATCATAATGTAACGATTACCGATTCCGCGCTTGTCGCCGCCGCGAAGCTATCGCACCGCTATATCACCGACCGATTCCTGCCCGACAAGGCGATTGACCTGATTGACGAAGCCGCCGCGGAGCTCAAAATGCAAATTGAATCCGAGCCAAGTGAGCTTGCCAAAGTCAAGCGCGAGATTGCGACGTTGCAGGTGGAAAAAGAAGCGCTGAATATGGAAAAAAGTGATAAAAACACCGAGAGACTGAATGAGATTGAAAAAGAGATTGCGGACAAAAATGAGGCGAAGCGCAAGCTAGAATCCCAGTTTGAGGGTGAAAAAAATGTGTTCAATCAGATCGCCAAAATCAAGGGCGATATTGACACATTGCGCAAAGAATCCGAGCTTGCCAAGCGCAATAGCGATTTCAACAAAGCCGCCGAGATTGATTATGGCAAGATTCCCGAGCTCGAAAAACAAGAAGAGGCGCTCAATGCGCAATGGGAGAAAATGCAAGAAAGCGGGACATTGCTCAAAAACGCTGTGAGCTCCGAATCGATTGCCGCTGTGCTGTCGCGTTGGACACAGATTCCGGTGCGCAAAATGCTCCAAAGCGAGCGCGAGCGGATTCTTGGAATCGAAAACGAATTGCGCCAAAGTGTTGTGGGGCAAGACGAGGCGCTAGGTGCGATTGCAAAGGCGATTAAGCGCAACAAGGCGGGGTTGAGTGAGCCCAATCGACCGATTGGAAGCTTTTTGTTTTTGGGACCAACGGGCGTGGGCAAGACCGAGAGCGCAAAGAGCCTTGCGCGATTCTTGTTTGATAGCGAGAAGAATCTCATTCGGATTGATATGAGCGAATATATGGAAAAGCATGCCGCAAGCCGCCTTGTTGGCGCACCTCCTGGGTATGTCGGCTACGAAGAGGGCGGGCAGCTCACCGAAGCTGTGCGGCGCAAGCCCTATAGTGTTGTGTTGTTTGATGAAATCGAAAAAGCGCACCCTGATGTATTCAATATGTTGTTGCAGGTGCTCGATGACGGACGGCTAACCGACAACAAGGGCGTGGTTGTAGATTTTCGTAACACCATTATTATTTTGACAAGCAATATTGCGAGCGACAAGATTATGGAAATCAGCGACAAAGAGCAGCTGCAAGAGGCTGTCGATGCGGAGTTGCGGCATGTGTTCAAGCCCGAATTTCTGAACCGCCTCGATGACAAAATCATCTTCAACCCGCTTGGAATCGAGCAGATTCGCGCGATTGTGGGGATTTTGTTTGTGCAGATTCAACAAAAAGTGCGCGAACGTGGAATCGAGCTCACGCTCACAGACAAGGCAAAAGAGGCGATTGCAAAGGTTGGATTCGACCCTGTATATGGCGCTCGCCCGCTTAGACGCGCACTCTATGAAGAGGTTGAGGACAATCTCGCCGAGCTCATTTTGGAAGGCAAGATTAAAGAGGGTAGCTATGTCGTGTTTGACGCAAACGAAGGGGGAATTGTCGCGAGGGTGAGCTAGTGGTGTGGCTTTTGCCACTTTACGATTCTGTTTGTGTCATTTGTTGTGGCACATATGCATGGGGCGGGTTATAAAATATGTCATGTTGAGCGAAGCCGAAACATCTCATTGATTCTTGCATTTTGAGATTCTTCAACCGCAAATGCGGCTTCAGAATGACAACTTTGGGATTCTTTGCTTGTCGGTTGCCGCGCTCGCCCTGACGCAAACAGCCGAGACTTTAGGGAGTGCAGGGAGTGCGCGGAATGACTTCCGCACACGACAGCAAATGCAATGCGTTTGCAACCCCCAACATGTAGTGATTTTGCACAATCCTGTAACAAAAAGTGTGAGTAAAGCAAAAACACAACAAAAATCTGCTACCATTCCAAACATAGCACAACGCTATCATAAAAGGAGATATGATGAAAATCGCAAAACTTAGCTTGGCATGTGCCGTTGCACTCGGAATTGGGAGCAATTTCGCACAGGCAGAAATCCTCGAAGAAGCAATCAAGGGCGTAACGGTTGATGGAATGTTGCGCTATCGCTTCCAATCAGACAACTACCAAGATATGGGTGGGAAAGCTGGTATTGACAATACCAACACAACCAACCAATACCGTGCGCTTGCAAACATCTCGACAGCACCGATTAAAAATGTGTCAGCAGGTGTGGGCATTCTGTATATCAACGAAGGCGCAACGACAGGTACAGGAACACTTGGCGGCGGTCTTGGTGCTGGTGAAGATGGCGATTTTGGCGTCAACACCTTTACACTCACCTATGCACCCCACAATGTAACCAACACCACCGTAATTCTTGGAAAGCAACTTCTCGGCACACCTGTTACAGACGCAAGCGACTACGACCGAGCCGTTGGTGCTTTGGTTCTTAACCAAGACATCAAAGGGCTTACACTCGCTGGTGGTGCATTTGGCAGCTGGTCTTTGAGCAACATGGCAGGCTATGGCGGCTCAATCCTCGGAACAGGTTTTGATTCTGTCAACAAAGGCTTGTTCGCACTCGCTGCGATTTACGGCATTCCAAACCTCATCACAGCACAGCTTTGGTGGTTCAATGCACAAGACATTTCAGACACCACACTCTATGCAAACATTGCCTATGACCAAAACTTCGGCGGTGCATTTGGTGCACGTGTGGGTGTTACCTATGGTTTGACAAAACTCAATGATGGCGACAAAACCGCATTGACACAAGTTGGCGCGTATAATACCTTGTTGGCAGGTGCTGGCTTGCCCTATGGAAGCGTTGGACTCTTTAGCAACCAAGAAACAGACAACGACTTGCTCAAAATCAACGCGGGCGTAACCGTTGGACCTGCTGTGCTTGATGTTGCATATATGATGAACACCAAGCCCGGTTATAGCGTAATGTTCGATGATATGGGTGCGATGATTGACCCTGTTACAATGGGGCAAATCTGGTGGCAAGATGCATCAACGCGCACAAGCCTTGGTGTTGGAAGAAGAATCATCAGCGGAACAGGCGGTGCGCTTGGTGCTGGTGGCGGATTCGCAATGCCTGTCATCGAAGGTGCAGAGGATAGCTTGAGCGTGATTACCGCAAGCATTGGGGCAAAAAACATTCTCAATACTGGTTTGGGCATTCACCTTACCTATGTAACTGGCAGCTCGGAGTACAAAAAGGGTACAGCACATCCTTACAATGGTCTTTTGAACAGCAAACGTGAATTCCAAGAAATCACTCCATTGCTCAACTATCAGTTCAGCGAAAAATTGAGCTTCCAAACATTCTATGCGATGCTCTCGACTGACATTACACAAGAAGGTAATATTACTTCAGTGAATGCTCCAACAACAAACACATACACTGGTCAAAAAATCACAGAGAAAAGAAATCGCTACCGATTCCAAGCTCTCTACAAATTCTAGTCATTGATTCTGACTTGCAATGACGTGAAATTGTCATTCTGAAGCCGCTTTTGCGGCTGAAGAATCTCGGATTGCAAACATGATAAGATGTTTTGGATTCGAGATGTTTCGTTTCGCTCGGTATGACAATCATTGTTTAGCATGACAATCAGTCTTCTAGGAGCGAAGCGCGACAATCCGCCGTGTAAAGCTGTCTGATATATTGAATTGTTTTGGATAAAGCCTCATAATGTTTAAACAAATAAGCAATGTTGTGATGTTAATTTTTATCTTGCAAGGTTGCAAAGAGCCTAAAAAGAGTGTGGAAGAATATCAACATTTGCTAGAAATATCTTGGGTTAAGGAAGATATGGATAGTTGCATAAATATAGTCAAGGAATATTCTAAGGAATATAAAAAAGATGCAAAATCCCCTAAACCTTTTTGTGAAGAGCTCTTTAAAAATTATGAAGAAGACTATAAGCGATTCAGATTGTATCATAACTTACATTAAAAAACGAAAATTCTTTCAAAAGAACAGGCAAAAACTACACAATGCTTTTAGCCGTTTCTCTGAAGGGGGAGTTTGTTCCTCTAGCCTTTTGCGATTTGTTCTATTATCGCATTAAAGCTGACACTTGGGCGCGCAATCGCATTTGCTTTATTATCATCAAATTTATAATACGGACATAAATCCTATGATGATTCAATATCAAACCATTATATAAAACTAAAGATAGTATATCATAAAGTGTTATGCAAGGAGTCAATATGCAGGTGTTACATTTTGATTTTTATTCCACTTTAGTTTTTATGGTAGGGTGTTTGATTTTGGGGCGGTTTATAATTGCACGTGTAGCATTTTTGCGCGATTATAATATACCCGAACCTGTTGTGGGTGGAGGGATTGTTGCGATTGGTATTTTAATGATCTATCAATTTTTCTTCATTGAATTTAAGTTTGAAAATTCTCTTAAAGACCCTTTAATGCTTGCTTTTTTTGCTTCCATTGGATTGAGTGCAGATTTCGCCTCACTCAAAAAAGGCGGGAAAATGCTGGTGGTTTTTTTGTTTATTGTTTGCGGACTTTTGGTATTGCAAAATCTGATTGGTGTAGGAGTATCCTATCTAATGGGAATCAATCCATTAATTGGCATGCTTGGTGGCTCTATTACTATGAGTGGGGGGCACGGAACAGGGGCGGCTTGGGCTGATGTTTTTAAAGGAGAGCCTTATGGTTTTAGTGCCGCAACAGAAGTTGCTATTGCTTGTGCTACTTTTGGGTTAGTTATGGGGGGCTTGATTGGTGGTCCTGTTGCACGTTATCTCATCAAAAAATACAATTTAAACATTCCGGGCAAGGAACATAATAATAATAATCCGCATGGTTTTGAAACACCACAAAAGGAAAGATTAATTACCCCTATAAGCTTTGTAGAATCTTTAGCATTGATTGCCATAGCATTACTTTGTGGCAATCTTATTAATGACTATATGAAAATGACTTTTCCCTCTTTTAAACTCCCTACTTTTGTTTATTGTCTCTTTGTTGGTGTTATTTTTCGTAATGTTCTTTCTGCGCTTAATATTCATAAGGTCTTTGATAGGGAAGTTTCTGTGATTGGGAATGTGAGCCTTTCTTTGTTTCTCGCTTTTGCTATGATGACATTAAACTTATGGCAGCTAGTCAGCTTGGCTTTGCCAATGGTGATTATCCTAATAGCACAAGCCGTGACGATGATGTTTTATGCGATTTTTATTACTTTTAGATTTTGTGGAAGAGATTATGATGCTGCGGTGCTTGCTGCTGGGCATTGTGGATTTGGATTGGGCGCAACACCCACTGCTATGGTCAATATGCAAACAGTCACTTCTCATTATGGTCCTAGTCATGTTGCCTTTATTGTTGTGCCTTTGGTTGGAGCTTTTTTTATTGATTTAATTAATGCTTTGATTATCCAAGGGACATTGCAAGTATTTTTTTAATGCGTTATGAGAACCATCTCGAGCCAACATTTGCGAGGGAGAGATGAGCCTCTGCATTTCTCACTATGTGTTGAACAAAATGGAAACCTAGCACTTGATAGTGAAGCGATTGTGTAGAGATTCGCCAATGCTGCAGTTTCTCGCAATGGCAAACACAGCTACTTGAGATTCTAAACACCCCAAAATCTGCATTGTTGTGTTCTGGGCTTTTGCTAGCAGACAAAATGAGCGAGGCTGTTGCAGCAAAGGACACTGCCCATAAGATTCTTGGCGAAAGCAAGATGATTCAAGCCACAAATGGAATCCTTGCAATAGAGAATGGCGATGGAGATCGGCAAAGTGCGGCTAGCATGATTGCTCTTTTAGTGAGCTTTGTAATCCCTAATATGGAACACTATTTGCTTGTTATTTTGTGATATTCAAAATTTCACGGAGGATTCTTCTATGGTTTCAGAAGTTAACAATTCAAATCTCACACTCGCATCCCTCAAAAGTCGTCTCGAGGGCTTCTCGCAGGTTTCATCTACCCCTGTCTCACCCACACCCAATGCGCAACAAAGCAATGGTGTTATCAGCGCAAAACAAGACACTGTCGAGCCTGCTCACCCCAATTTTGAGATTCTCGCATTCGCAAAAACGGCAAAAGGCGCAAACGAGTACATCGGCGCGCTCCAAACCGCGAGCTCAACTCTCAAAAAAATCGACAAAGCCATTTCTGAAGGTGCGAGCGAAGAGCAAGTGCGTGAGCTCGCTGCAAATAGCAAATTCCTTGGAAATACATTATTTGACAAAAACCTCATCGTTTCGATTGGCAAAAATGATTTCTCGCTCACACTCCAAAACCCCGCTTCGCTGCCAGCAGAGCAGAGAGGAGAATACATCGCTAAAACGCGCGATGAGATTAGCAGCACACTTGGTAAGGTCAGCGAGGCAATCACCTCTCCTGAAGCCACTCCTAATGTGCCGATTAATGGGCAAGAATACAATTTTGAAGAATTTGACGCTGAAGCGTTCAAAAGAATGTTCTAGCTCATTTGCTGTGCCACGAGGCTCGTGGCGCGGATTCTCCTTTCACTATTCAATCAAACAATTAACTCTGTATTATATTTTTTCAGCTACCATATCTCTCAAAGTCTTAAAGGGGGGAGTATGCGCGCATTTTTGTGCTTGTTTGCTGTATTTGTACTTGTTGCATGTTCGGACAAAGAGGATAAAATCACATTATTTGAAAAGGGCATTCGCGCCTTGAGCTATGAAGCCTATGATGTCGCTGTCAATTATTTTGAACGTTCATGTTATGCAGGTTTTGCCAAAAGTTGCGAGCAAGCAGCGCGGCTTTACCAAGAAGGAATGGGAATCAAAATTGACCATGAGAGGGCGTTGGAGCTCCTTATCGAAGGCTGTGAGAATGACGCGCGGACATGTCTGCTTGTGGCACAATACGATTCGCCACAACTTAGCAAACAGCAAGCACAAAAACTCTACGAGGAATACACCGACAAAGCATGCAGAATGGGGCAAATAAGCGCATGTGAAGAGCTTGCGCTGCAAAATAGCGGGCGCAAGGCAACAAGCTATCTACGTTTTGCATGCAAGAATGCAAACGCGCACTGCGATGGAGCGAAGTTTTATGCGTTTGCAGGCGCATTCTATTTCCACCAAGACGAACGCGAACGCGCGATTCCCTTTTTGGACAAAGCATGCAAAGAAAAAGACAAAACTTCATGCCATATCCTTGGACTCGCCTTGAGCGAAAAAAACGAACTCGACTCTGCCTTCGCCCATTTTGAACGCGCATGTGCACTGGGCAAACTAGAATCTTGCAAAGCGATGCTTGCAGACATCTACAACATCGCACCAAACGTTGCACGTCAAACGCGCGAGCGACTCTGCAAGCTCGGAGATAGCAAAGAATGCTTGCAACTTGCCAAAGAGCTCACAAACGAAAAACGTGGCAAATCACAATCTGAATCGTTCTATCGCAAAGCCATTGATTCATGTGCAGACCAAGATGAATGCGACCAAATCAAGGAAGAATGGCAGGAATTTAAGCGCCCTAGCCCGCAAAAACAAAAAGAAAATTCCGAGCAAAAGCCACGGATTCATGAATCGCGAATCTAGGAATTGAACATGAAATATACAAAATGGTGTTTGTGTGTTGCCGCTATTTTGGTTGGAGGGTGTAGCGCAACCAATTCGGGCAATCCTGAATTTTTCAATTCTCTATGGGAAGCCTACAAAGAAGGAAACACAAGCAATGACCCGCAAGCTTTTATAGAATATAAAGAAACAAAAAAAGAACAAAGACGCTTTGTGCAGCGACAAACTCGGCATGACAAAGATTATAGCAAACGTTTACTGCTTGGCATGATAGACGCGACAACATTTGTGGCAAGCACAGCACTCACACCTGTGCATTCAGAGAATCTGCTTCTCACGCCGATTTATATGGTTGAGGATTATGCAAGTCAGCTCCCCGTGGGCGAGGAACGCAAAGAACGTTAAATCACAGCATAACCAACCGAAAGGCAAGCAGGAATCGCTCGAAGCTCGGCGAGTGTGTCGCTGTCGACATCATCATCGACCAAAATCACGGCAAGCGCCTCGTTGTGGTTGTTGCGCCCAAGCCGAAAATCGGCGATATTAATCGCATGGTTTGCCAAAATTGTCCCAATATCGCGAATCACGCCCGGAACATCGGTGTTTTTGAAGAAAATCATGCGCCCTGCTGGGGTAATGTCCAAACCAAATCCATTCACAGAGACAATGCGCAAGACATTTTCGTCAAACACCGTGCCTGCAAGTGTGATATTGCTACTTTCGCCGCTCACTTTGAGCGTGATTTTATTCGTATATGTGCTTCTATCTCTCGTGTAGATATTGTGCTTAATCCCACGTTCAAGCGCAATATGTGGTGCATTGACATAATTGATCTTTTCGCCAAGCGATTCACTCAAAGCACCAACGAGCAGTGAAGCCATAAGCGAATCGCCATAGCGCGCAACCTCGCCTTCAAGCGTCAAATCAATCGTGCGCAACGGGCATTTGTTGATTTGCGTTGCCAAAAATCCCATTTTCTGAATGAGCTCCAAATAGGGTTTGAGAAACGGGGGTAGCTCACTTTCTTTGATGGGGAGATTAAGTGCATTGGGATAGCTACAGCGGCGCGCAGCCTGAATCGCTGCCTCTGCTGCTTGGGTAGCGATTTTTTCTTGCGATTCGAGCGTATTTGCCCCAATATGCGGCGTTACATAGACATTGGGCAAATCAAGCAGCGGATTGCTCGTTGCAGGCTCTTTGCTAAAAACATCAATCGAAACAAAACGGATTTTTTTGCTTTTTAGCCCCTCAATCAGCGCTTCTTCGTTATATAGCCCACCACGCGCACAATTAATCAGAATCACGCCATCTTTCATTTTGGAAAAATGCTCTTTATTGATCATATTGATAGTCTCGCGATTTTTGGGCGTATGAATCGTGATAATGTCGCATGCAAGAATATCATCAAAGTTTGTCGTATAAGCAATTCCTAAATCTGTTGCCTTTGTTGGCTTGATGTAGGGGTCGTATGTGATGACATTGAGTTCAAACGCTTTTGCACGCACACCTACGCGGCTGCCGATATTGCCAAAGCCGATGATTCCGAGTGTCTTGTCTTTGAGCTCTGTGCCATACCAATCTTCGCGCTTCCATATCCGCTGCTCCTTGAGCTGATGGTTTGCGCCCGGAAACTGCCGCACAGCATTGAGCATGTGTGCCATTGTAAGCTCCACAGCAGCAATGGTGTTTGCAGTCGGGACATTCATCACCACAATGCCCTTTTTGCTACATGCGTCAATATCAACATTATCAACCCCCACGCCAGCGCGCACAATCGCGCTCAATTTGGGTGCAACGTCTAAAAAAGCAGCATCGACATCAGTCGAGCTCCGAGTAATCGCAACATCTGCATCATGCAAAACCTCGCCAAGCTTGTCCTTAGGGTGCTTGGCGGCATTCAGCAGCTCGATTTCTTTATTTTTGCGGAGAATCTCTAGCCCGCTCTCGTGGATATGATCGCAAACAACGATTTTGTATGGCATAATAATCCTTTAGCTTTTGTCGATTTGATATTTAATTTCGTAACGATTGAGCTGCGAAAGCACCTGATTCAAAAATTCCTCACTTTTGGCACTCACCATAAGTTGCAATTGATTGCCACTTTTGTAATAGGCATAATTCATGCCATTGCTGCTCAACACTTGATGCAAGCAAAAGAATTTGTATGAATCAAGCGGCTCAACAATCACGCGAAATTGTTTGTATGTTTTCTCGGGGGCTTGCAGGTCAAAGTTGATGTCAAGCTCCAATGCAGGATAGGCATAGCTACTTTGTGTGCTCGCAACAAAGTCCTTTGCCCAGCCTGTTTCATCAAGAATGGATTGATTGTCATTGCGGATTCCGCTGCCGCGGTCATTGAAAATGGCAACCCCGCTATGCGCCACAGCGGCTTTGTCTTCAAATGCCGAGAGTTTGAGATAGCTGAAAGTAACGACACCCACAATCACAACGGCAATCAGCCCCACAGCAGCAATGACAAAACGCATGCAACACTCCTTTAGGTTTTATCGCGAATCACATCACCTAATGTGATTTTTTCGTTTGAGCCAAACTCCTTGAGGCTCTCACGTTCTTTGATTTTCTCGAGCCTGCGCACAGAAACGCGAATTTTGTTATTCGCCTTGTCAATCATCGAAATTGCGCCCTCAATCTTGTCGCCGATTTGCAGCTCGTCTTTGTTGAGCGGGGCAAGGTCGGCAGTGCGAATGAGCGCGTCAATACCTTCTTGGATATTGATAAACACACCAAAATCTTTGATGTCTCGAATCGTCCCCGTAATAATATCATCAATTCCATGTGTTTTGCTAAAATCACCCACAGGAGAGTTGGTGAGGCTTTTGCGACTTAGTGAAACGCGCTCTTTTTGAAAGTCGATGCGGATAATCTTGACTTCAATCTCATCGCCTTCCTTAAAGCTGTTTTTGCATGTGAGGTTTTTGTCCCAAAACGCATCTTCGTTATGCAGCAAACCATCGATTTCGCCGAGCTTCACAAACGCACCAAAATCTGTGAGTGTTGCAACTTTGCCTTTTAAAACATCGCCCTCTTTGTGGGTTTTGCAAAAATGAGTAAAGGGCTTCTCGATGAGATTCTTTTGCGAAACACGCAATTTGCGCCCTTTAGTATCAATCTCAATCACTTCAACAACGATTTCCTGCCCTGTTTTGAGATATTGATTGGGGTGCTTGATATTCTTATCCCACGAAATCTCGGAGACATGCAAAAATCCTTCAATATCATTGCCCAAATCGACAAACGCACCATACGATTCGACATTGCTCACCACAACACTAATCGCATCGCCCACTTCGAGCTCATTTTCGATTTCAACCCAAGGATCTTCGGTTGTGGCTTTAATTGAAAAAGAAATGCGCTTTTTGTCTTTATCGTAGCCAATCGCTTTGACAAAAACTTCTTGTCCTTCTTTGAAATTCTTAGCGGGGTTAATATGCCCTTTGTAGCTAATCTCGGTGTAGTGAATGAGCCCTTCGATTCCATCGACATCGACAAACATACCAAATGCCGTAACATTTTTGATAATCCCGCGCAATGGTTCGGTTGCATCAAGCAGCCGCTGTGCTTTTTCTTGTTTGTTTTTAATATCAATATCAAAAAACCGCTTACGTGAAACGATAATCGTATGCTCTTCTGGTTTGATATTGATAATGCAAGCTTTGATTCGCTTGTTGGTGTGCGAACCGCCCTCTTTTAGAGCAGCAACCTTACGGGGCATGAAATATTCCACTCCATCTGCATCTTCGAGTGTGTATCCCCCTTTGTTGCTATGAGCGATTTTTGCCTCGACAATCACGTCTTTATAATCGCCTCCTAGCTCCTCGATTTTTTTCTGAATCTTTTGCCGTTTCAGCGCTTTTTTGTGTGAGACAATCGGACGTTCGCCATTCTCATTGATGACAACCACATCAAGCTCATCGCCCTTTTTAAACAAAAGCTTGCCTTCCGCATCGGTGATTTCCTCAATGCGGATTCTGCCTTCATTTTTCTCATTCACATCAACAAACACAAAGCCTTCATTTTCATTGATGCTGATAATCTTCCCCTTTGTGAGTCGACCACCTTCACTTTGTTTTGCATCACCTTCAAACCAAGACACGAACTCATTATCTTCTTCAGTATGAGAATTATTTTGCCCACTCTCAACCATTCTTAAAAACCTTTCTCCATAAAGTTAAAACCAAATCCACACGGCATATCGATAGCGATTATAGCAAAAATCACTTACGTATCGATTGCTTTAATTTGATTTACGACATTATTAATAATCCAATCTGGTGTCGACGCACCTGCACTCACACCACAGATTTGTTTATTCCTAAACCATTGCATTTCAAGCTCACTTTCGTCTTCAATGAGATAGCTATCGTGACAATGTTCCTTACAAATCGAGAGGAGCTGTTTTGTATTCGATGAATTTTTGCCACCTACGATAATCATAATATCGACTTCACAACTCAACTCACGCGCTGCTTCTTGATTGTCTGAAGTCGCATTGCAGATTGTGTTGAAGACTCGCACCTCGACACAGCGGCGCACGAGATAATCTGCAATCTCTAAAAATCCGCTGATTTTTTTTGTCGTCTGTGAAACAAGCGCCACGCGGTCTTTGATGTCATGCCGCGACAACGCATCGATTCCTTGCACCACAAGCGCAGGTGTGAGCGAATAGCTCACAACTCCCTTGACTTCTGGGTGTTCCGCATCGCCAAAAATAATGACTTGATACCCCTCTTTGCTCATCTGCTCGCAGATTTGTTGGGGCTTGGTTACAAAAGGACAAGTCGCATCTGTGATGGCTTTTGTCTTGAAACGCAAATTCTTCAAATCTTCTTTAGGGATTCCATGTGTACGGATAATCACTTCAGAATCACGCGGAATCTCCTCAACACTCTCGCACACACTCACGCCATAATCATTGCGCAAGCGTCCAATCTCTTTGGGATTATGAATGAGCGAGCCCAACGTGATTCCACCCGGCTTTTTTTGTGCAAGCCGAATCGCACGTTTCACACCAAAACAAAAGCCCAAACTCTTTGCCTGCCGCACTTCCATTTACGATTCCTCAATCATGCTAAAGCGGCTTAAAAGATTCAAAAATGTCGGAAAACTTACCGCCATTGCACCACTATCTGTGATGGTCATCGGCACAAGCAAGCCAAGAATCGCAAAACTCATCGCGATTCTGTGGTCGCCAAAGCTATCGCATGTGGCGGCTTGCACACGACCGCCATCAATCTCAAATCCATCGGGAAGCTCATGCACAGAGATTCCGCATGCGCGCAGATTTGTCGCCACAGCGGCAATTCTGTCGGTTTCTTTGACGCGCAATTCTTTCGCGCCCGTGAGCCTACTCTTGCCTTTTGCGCACGCCATCGCCACAGCAAGAGCAGGAATCTCATCAATGAGCCATGCGATTCTTTCACTCACGTCTACAGCAGCAAGCTGCCCGCCATAACGTATATGAATATCGCCCACATCGTCATACGCGTTTGGAATCGCATGGAAAGAAATCTGCGCGCCCATTTTGCGCAATATCTGATATGCCTCGATTCTTGTGGGGTTTAGCAACACATTGCGCAAAACAATCTCCGAATCTGGAACAATCGCCGCAGCAACCGCAAAGAAAAATGCGCTTGATGGGTCGCTTGGAATCGCAATATCAAGCGGCTCAAGAGGAGATTCTAGCGGAACAATGCGCAACATGCCCCTATCACATGAAAGTGTTGCGCCCATTGCTTGCAACATTCTTTCGGTATGATCGCGGCTTGGCTCTGGCTCGACAAACTCACATTCGCCATTTGCGCGCAATGCTGCTAGCACAAAGGCACTTTTAACTTGTGCAGACGCGACAGGAGAGCGATAGTTTGTTGCTCGCAAAGCGCCGCCTCGCACGGCAAGAGGAGCACAAGAATCTCCCTTGCGTCCCCAAATCTGCGCGCCCATTTGACTAAGTGGCGTAATCACGCGCTGCATTGGGCGAGCCCGCAAATAGCAATCGCCATCGAGCACAAAAAAGCTGCCCTGCGCTCCTGCCAAAAGCCCGCAAAAAAGGCGCATCGCCGTTCCTGCATTGCCACAATCAAGAATACAAGAAGGCTCAACAATGCCTTTGGGTGGAGTCAAAATCAGTTCGTCATCTTTTTCTTGCACACCAAGTCCGAGATTCTTGGCGATTTGCAACGTATGGAGCGTGTCTTCAGCACGCAAGAATCCACGCACACGCGAGGGTTTGGAGCATAAAAGCGAGAGAATCGCTGCGCGATGAGACATCGATTTGTCAGTGGCAATATCAACAATCTCGCCTTGCACAGGCTGACGCGGCAAAAGACGGACCACACTCATCGCAATACTGCTCCGAATTGTTGCTGCAAAACCTGCAAAACCTTTTGTATGATGTCGTTGATTCCAAGCTCATCAAGATTCTTATCCTCACTTTGGAGAATTAGGCGAATTGTGAGGCTTTGTTGATTTTGTGGCATTTTGTTATCATGATAAATATCGAGCGGATAGAGCTCGCGAATCTCGGTGATTGCCAATGCCTTAATTGCATTGCGAATCGCGACAAATGGAATGCTATTGTCAATGAGCACACTCAAATCGCGCTGGCTTTTTTGCATTTTTGAAAAGGGCACAAAATGTGGTGATGGCTGCTGCAAGAGTGATAGCTCAATCTCGGCAACGAAAGCAATATCAGTCTCGAATCGTGCATTAAGTGCGGGGTGCAATGTGGCGAGCGTGCCGATGATTACGCCATTTTGAATGATATGCGCACTTTGTGCAGGGTGGAAAAGCTGCACAGATGTGTCATTGAGCATCTCAAGGCTAAATGCACCAATCACTTGACTAAGCGCCTCGGCAAAGCTATAAATAGTATAAACATTGTCCTTGCTCGCTGGATAGCGAGCCTCACGCATGATAGCATTGCTCACAAACGCCATACAAACGCGTTCATTGCGCTGTGCATCAAAAACAGAACCAATCTCGAATAGATTGACTGCCTTTTTGCCATTGCGAAGATTAAACAGCATGGTGTCAAGCAAAGATAGCAAAAGAGTTGGACGCAAAGTATTGAGTTCTTCGGTAATGGGATTTTGCAAATCTTGCATAGGCGAAAGTGTGGCAAAGCCGAGCTCACGCAAACGTGAGGATTGGTTGAATATGAAATGGACTGTCTCACTAAAGCCGACACTGCGCGCACGTGCAGCGAGTGTACGTGCGAAATGGTATTTGAAATAATGTTCGCCTAGTGAACGTTGCTCATGGAGCTGCAAGGGAACGGCAGCAATCCTATCAATTCCATATATGCGCAAAATTTCTTCAGCAATGTCTTGCTTGTTGGCAATATCATGTCGAAAAATAGGTGCTTTGAGCGCTAAAAACTGCTCATCGCTCGCGACTTCAACGCTGAATCCGAGCTTGCGCAATACATTCACAATCTGCACAACAGAGACATCTGCGCCAATGATTTGGTTAGTTTGGTTGATATTGATGCTAATAGTTGGCGCATTAGTCGTCTGAATAAACTCATGGCTGCCTGAATACACCGTAACGCCGACTTGCTGCAAGAGGTGGATAAAGAATTGTATGTTTTCGAGCAATTGTGGGTTGCTGCCGCGACTGCTGCGATAGTAGAGCTGCGCATCTTTGGGGCATTCTTTTTCGAAGAGTTCTTTGCTCATCTTCTTGCTTGCCTCGACATATTGGGTAATCACGCTAGTAGGAGGGATATAGCTTGCCTCAAGAATCCAAAGCCCATTGTCTTGCGAAGGCAATGTATCAGGCATTTGGTAAATTCCAATGCGCGAAAGCAGCTTGTTTTGGGCAAACACGCTATCAAGCCCGAGATTGTCTGTGCGGACATGCAGTTCGACTTTGCGGTCATCGCCGCAAACAGAAGCAGAATAGAGCGAAAAAATCGTGCCCGTAACGAGTGTCGCATAACGTGTGAGACTAATCAGCGCATTGTCATGTAGCATTTCGTTATGCGCAAGGATAAATGCAAAGGGCAAGGGCAGCTGCACATATTCGCATTGAATCATTGTGTAGAGCAACGAAGAGCTAAGATTGCGCTCTGTTCGTAGCTGCAAAAGCCGCCCAATGCCAATGAGATGGTCGCTTTGAGACATTTCGCGCAAAGTCTCTTTGAGGTCAAGCGAAAACGCAACAGCAATTTCACGTGCGATTCCAAACAAACACAAACAATCGCCACGATTGGGGGTGATACTGATTTCAAACACCTCATCGTTAAAAAGCGGATAGGAACAAAGCTCCGTGCCAAGATGGAGCTCGCCCACAGAGAGGTCGAGAACGAGGATTCCATCATTGACTTTTGGAAACCCAAGCTCGGTTGATGAGCAAATCATGCCCTCACTCTCAATGCCCCGAAGCGCCGTTTTGGCTATCGTCTTGCCATGCACCACAGCACCAACAAGTGCAACAGGCACAACCTGCCCCACACCAACATTGCGTGCGCCGCAGACAATCTGCAACACTTTCTCACCTACATCAACTTGACAAATGCGGAGCTTGTCGGCGTTTGGGTGCTGCCGCACCTCGAGCACGCGCCCCACAACGACATTGCGTGGAGCGATGTTTTGGGCAAAACTCTCAACCTCAAGTCCAATGGCGCCAAGACGCTCGATGAGCTCACAAGAGGCAATCGAATCAATCCCGACAAAAGGTCGCAAAGAATAGCGGGTAAAAATCATGCAAACTGCTCCAAAACGCGCAAATCGTTTTCAAAAAATGCGCGCAAATCGTTCACGCCATAAAGCAACATAGCAAATCGTTCAATCCCCAAACCAAAAGCATATCCACTCACATTCTCATAGCACACAGCCTTGAAGATATTCTCATCCACAATCCCGCAACCAAGCACCTCAAGCCAGCCTGTATACGAACAAATGCGACAGCCATCGCCTTTGCAAAAAATACAGCTAATGTCCACTTCTGCGCTTGGTTCAGTGAAAGGAAAAAAGCTCGAACGAAATCGCACGCGCACATCTTTAAACATAAATTGCAAAAAATCTTGTAAAATATATTTTAAATGTGCAAATGAAACTTTATCTTTAGAATCGACAACCAAGCCCTCTACCTGATGAAACATTGGAGTGTGGGTAATATCATAATCACAGCGAAAAACAGCACCCGGGGCAATAATACGAATAGGCGGTGTGGCAGATTCCATTGTGCGAATCTGCACAGGCGATGTATGCGTGCGCAGCAATGCGCCATCACGAAAATAAAATGTGTCATGCATGTCGCGTGCGGGATGGTGCTCGGAAATATTCAGCGCTTGGAAATTGTGGAAATCGTCCTCGATGAGAGGACCGCTGCAAAAGGTAAAATTGAGCGCTGTAAAATATGCAACGACACGTTCCATTGTAAGCATGACAGGGTGGCTTGCGCCTCGCAAGGGGGCGCTGAATAATGATAAATCAAGTTTTTCTTGAACAAGCTTTTGTGCCAATTCTTGTGAATGCAAAAATTCTCTTTTGGCAGCAAGCGCTTGCTCAATCTGGGTTTTGAGAATATTGAGTTCTTTTGCTTTGTGTTTTTTTGTCTCACCATCAAATTGCTTAAGCATGCCAAAGAGCTCGGTAATACTGCCCTTTTTACCAAAGGCTTTGACTCGAATCTCTTCGAGTTCTTGTGTGCTTTGTGCAAGCTCAATTGCTTTGAGTGTATTGTTCTCGACCATTCCCGTCCTTTGAATGCGCAAATGTTAGGGTAGAGCACCTTAAAATTCAATGCTGCGACAAAGTAAGCTAGAAGTTATTGTCGATTTTCAAAGAATTTTGCTGCAAAATCATAGAAAAAAAGAGCAAACAAAGCGAGACATGTGGCAAACAATGATTCTTAAGAATTTCGCTATGCGTCATTGCAAGCATAAGTGAAGCAATCAATTCTTGATTGCCAAATGCTCATGCACTGCCTTTGCGCAGTCTATGCCATCTTTGATTGCCCAAACGACAAGGCTCTGCCCAATCCTTGCGTCTCCGCATGCATAGACATGCTTCATATTGGTGCAAAATTGGTTTGTGAGAATGCGATTGCGCGAATCAGTGTGGATTCCAAACGCATGCCGCATGCTTTCGTCAATGCCGCTAAACCCCATAGCAAGCAACACTAAATTTGCCTCATATTCTTTTTGGCTCTGTGGCACTTCTTTGCGCACCTTTTTGCCATTTTCTTCACTCCATTCTATATCCACAGCAGACACAGCGTTCACTTTGCCATTTTTGCCATGAAATGCCTTTGTGAGCTTTTGATATGCGCGCGGGTCTTTGCCATACACAGCAATGGCTTCTTGCAAGCCATAATCTGTAACAAACACATCTTTTTTCAAAGGCCATGGATTGTCGTTCTGCCGTTCTGCCGCTCTTTTGGGGCTGCGTTCAAAGCGCGTGATGCTCTTTGCGCCTTGTCGAATCGCCACAGCAATGCAATCCACGCTTGTATCGCCGCTGCCAATCACAAGCACGCGCTTGTCTTTTGCAAGCGTGTCGGGTTTGCCAGAATCGAGCAATGCCTTTGTATTGCGTGTGAGATAATCCACAGCAAACATGATTCCAGAAAGCCCCCTGCCCTCGATGTCCAAATCGATGGGCTTGCTCGCCCCAACAGCGAGCACAACCGCATCAAAATGCGCCAACAGCTTCTCTGCCGCAGCGCTATCGCGAATCTCTGTATTAGGCATTAATTCAATTCCGCTTTGGCGCATGATATTGATACGTCTATCAACAAAGCTCTTGTCGAGTTTCATGTCGGGAATACCATACATCAACAATCCACCAATTCTATCGCTACGTTCCATAACGCAGACATGATGCCCATAGCGGTTGAGCTCCCACGCGCACGCAAGCCCAGCGGGTCCGCTGCCCACAATCGCGATTTTGTGTTTGCTCTTTTTTTGCGGCACAAATGGGCGCACAAGATTGCTTGCAAAGGCATTTTCAATGATTGCAAGCTCATTGGACTTAATCGTTACGCAATCGCCATGAATCGCACACACACATGAATCTTGGCAAGGTGCTGGGCAGATTCGCCCTGTCCATTCGGGAAATGGATTGGTGAGCGCAAGACGCTCATACGCTTGCTCCCAAAGCCCGCGATAGATGAGGTCATTCCATTCGGGAATGAGATTGTGCAGCGGGCAACCGATTTCTCCACCGCTTATGGGCGATAGGGAATTTTGCTGTGAAGGCGCATAGATTCCAGTATGGCAAAATGCCACGCCACAATCCATACAGCGTGCTCCTTGTCGTTGTTGCGCTACCTTATCAAGTGGGAGATAAAATTCGCGGTAGTTTTTCATGCGCTCTTTTGGTGGTAATGCCTTTGGATTCTCTTTGGGTATATCCAAAAATCCTCGTGGGTGTCCCATTTTTTCTCCTTAATGTTCTTGCGTGATTTTCAAAAATGCTTTGAGCTCTGAATCCTCTTCGTTCTCAAAACTTTTCAGGGCATCAAGCGCTTTTTGATAATCATGTGGGATAATTTTAAAAAACTCTTTTCGGTCAAAACGATTCAAGACTTCTTTTGCTTTTTTAGAATCTGTATGCCGAATATGTGTCAAGATGAGCGCTTTGAGTTCTATTTCATCATCAGCACTAATGGCTTTAATTGCGACAAGTTCGGGATTGATTTTGGGAATATTGTGCTGCCCTAGCACAAACGCATAACCTCCGCTCATTCCTGCAGCAAAATTTTCCCCCACGCTGCCAAGCACGAGCACGCGCCCGCCGGTCATATATTCGCAACCATGCACGCCAACGCCTAGCACAACTGCCGTTGCACCGCTATTGCGCACACAAAAGCGCTCGCCTGCGATTCCATCAAGATAGACTTCACCTGCTGTTGCGCCATAAAGTGTCGCATTGCCCACAATAATATTTTCCTCGCTGCTAAAAGTCGCATTTGGCGAAGGTCGCGCAATAATCTTGCCTCCGCTCAAACCCTTGCCTAAATAATCATTCGCATCGCCAATGATTTCAAGTGTGATTCCATAATTGCTAAATGCCCCAAAACTATTGCCCGCACTGCCAATGGCTTGGATATGAATCGTGTCTGCTGGCAACCCTTTTGCGCCATAATCTTTGGTGATGCGGCTTGAAAGCATTGTGGCAAAAGTGCGGCTTAAGTTTGTGATTTCAAGACTTAGCTTGATATGTTTTTTGCCACGTTTGAGCGCGTCTGTGCACAGCGGGAGCAAGATTCGATGGTCGATGGTGCGCTCCAACTTATTTGCCGCTTGTTCTTTGAAGCACACAGCCGTTTTATTATAGGTGCTTAGGTCGGTCAATATTTTATCAAGATTGATTGTTGCACGTCGTCCGCTTAGACGCTTTTGTCGGAGTTTATCAACGCGCCCAATCATTGCATCAATCGTTCTAAACCCAAGTTTTGCCATATATTCGCGCAATTCTTCAGCAATAAAATACATAAACTGCACAACATCTTGCGCATTGCCCTTAAAACGGCGGCGCAATGTCTCATCTTGGGTCGCGATTCCAAATGGGCATGTGTTTTTATGGCAAACGCGCATCATTGTGCAGCCAAGTACGATAAGCGGCGCTGTGGCAAAGCCAAATTCTTCTGCACCAAGCAACGCAGCAATGGCGAGGTCGCGCCCAGTGAGCAACTTGCCGTCTGTTTCGAGGCGGATTCTATCGCGCAGCCCGTTTAAGATGAGCGTTTGGTGCGCTTCGGCAAGCCCAAGCTCCCATGGCATTCCTGCATTTGCAATGCTTGTTTGCGGGCTTGCACCCGTGCCTCCGTCATAGCCACTAATCAGAATCGTATTTGCACCCGCTTTTGCCACACCAGCAGCGACAGTGCCAACACCCGAAGAGCTCACGAGTTTCACAGAGATTCTCGCTTCTTTGTTCGCATTTTTGCAATCATAGATGAGCTGTGCGAGGTCTTCGATGGAATAGATGTCATGGTGAGGCGGGGGCGAAATGAGCGCGACTCCCGGCGTGGAATGGCGCGCTTTAGCAATCCATGGATAAACCTTGAATCCCGGCAGCTGCCCGCCCTCGCCCGGTTTTGCACCTTGTGCAATCTTGATTTGAATCTCATCTGCATGGATAAGATAATCAATATCCACGCCAAATCGCCCACTTGCAACCTGTTTAATCGCGCTTGTTTTGTTTTGCTGCACATAACGTGTCGAATCTTCCCCACCTTCGCCGCTATTGCTTTTTGCGCCGATTGTATTCATCGCCATCGCAAGGGCTTCATGGGCTTCTTTTGAGATAGAACCATAGCTCATCGCACCGGTTTTAAATCGCTTGATAATCGAATCAGCGCTCTGCACTTCATCAATACTAATTGCTGCACTTTCGTCAAACTCCATCAAAGAACGAAGTGTGATAAATTTTGAATCGACATGCGCGCTATATTCTTTAAAAAGCGCATAATCCTTGCGGCGGCATGATTCTTGGAGCTTGAAAATCGCAATGGGGTCTAGCAGATGTTCTTCTTTGCCGCTGCGGTAACTATGCGAGCCCACAGAATCGAGCGCATCTGTTGTGGAAGCAAACGCATTTTGATGTGTGATGAGCACATCATTTGCAATATCTTCAAGCCCAATGCCCTCGACAGGGCTAGGAGTTGATGTGAAATACCGCTCAATCACACTCGAACAGATTCCAATTGCTTCAAAAATTTGCGCACCATTGTAGCTTTGCATTGTCGAGATTCCCATTTTTGAAGCGATTTTGACAATGCCATTTGATGCAGCTTGGATATAATTTTCTACTGCTTTTGCATAGTCAAGTTCAAGACTTTTATGTCTGATGAGCTGCGCAATGCTTTCATAGACAAGATAAGGATTGATTGCTGTTGCGCCATAGCCCAATAAGGTTGCTAAATGGTGAATCTCGCGCGGCTCGGCGCTTTGCAAAACGAGGCTCGCATGGGTGCGTAGATTCTTGCGCACAAGGTGGTTATGCAGTCCAGCCACAGCGAGCAAAGACGGCAGGGCGCAGAGTTTCTCGCTTACGCCGCAATCGCTTAGAACAAGAATCGAGGCGCCGTTTTTGATTGCAACTTCTGCTTGTGCAAACAGAGCATCAAGAGCAGCTTCTAACTCTTGATTTTGCCAATCAAACAAAAGACTCAATTCAGAGACAACAATGCCTTTCAGATGTTTGATTTTATGCAATTCTTCATTGCTAATAATGGGTTGTGTCAGTTTGACACGGCGACAATTCTGCTCGCTTGGCTTGAGGAGATTCCCTTCGCTGCCTAGATAGATTCTTTGCGAAGTTACAATCTTTTCACGAATGGCATCAAGAGGCGGGTTGGTAACTTGCGCAAAAAGCTGCTTGAAATAGTTAAACAATGGTTGAGGCTTATCATCAAGCACAGCAAGTGGGGTGTCAATCCCCATTGCAGCAAGTGGCTCTTTGCCATCACGTGCCATTGCGAGAATGCTTTGATTCACATTCTCATAACTCCAGCCAAAAACCTTTTGCAGCAGCAAAACTTTAGAATCTTCCAAAAAACGATGCTTATATTGCACAAATGGGACAGATTCGAGTTTAATCAGATTCTCAAGCCAACTTTCATAAGGACGTGCTGTGGCATAATGTTCTTTGATTTCGCTATCATCAATCAAACGTCCGCGTGCGGTGTCAACAAGCAAAAGCCTGCCCGGCTCGAGCCGCTTTTTTGCCTTGATTTGACTTTCATCAATCTTGAGTGTCCCTGTTTCGCTCGCAAGAATCAAACAATCATCTTTGGTGAGATAATAACGAGAAGGACGAAAACCATTCCTATCAAGGCTTGCACCCATAATGATTCCATCGGTAAAAATGATAGACGCTGGTCCATCCCATGGCTCCATCAATGTGGAATTGTATTCATAGAATGCACGTTTTTTTGGATCCATATTTTTATTTTTACTCCAAGGCTCGGGCACCATGAGCATAAACGCTTCATCAAGATTGCGTCCATTGAGGCTTAAGAACTCAAGCGTATTGTCAAACATCGCCGAATCGCTGCTTGGTTTTGCAATAATCGGAAAAATTTGGCTCAAATCCTCAAAATAATCACTCTTACATAACCCCTCACGTGCAGTAATCGAATCCACATTGCCCTTGATTGTGTTGATTTCACCATTGTGCACCATATAGCGATTAGGATGCGCCCTCTCCCAGCTTGGAAAAGTGTTGGTCGAGAATCGCGAATGCACAAGCGCAATGGCAGATTCCATATTGACATCTTTAAAATCCAAATAAAAATCACTAAGCTGTGTTGAAAGGAGCATTCCTTTATAAACAATCGTGCGTGAAGAGAAACTGCAGATATAAAACTTCGGCACATGTGCGGCACGTTTTTCGATGATTCTACGTGCGAGATAGAGTATGCGCTCAAATTGGATTCCAGCTTCGGTGCGTTTGGGACGGCGCACAAAAGCTTGCAAAAAATAAGGCATCGCGTTGCGTGCTGTAGGACCGATGTCGCTATCATTAAATGGCACCGCACGAAAACCTAGAAACTCGATATTTTGCTCGTGCAAAACGTCCAAAAAAATACGTTTTGCCTCTTCCTTTGCCTCGAGATTGCGCGAGAGGAACATTTGTGCCACAGCATAATCCCCCTCCTCTCCAAGCGCAAACCCCAAATCTTGGCTGCTAAAAAATTTATGCGGAATCTGAATCAAAATCCCTGCGCCATCGCCTGTATTTTCCTCTGCGCCAGCACCGCCTCTGTGCTCAAGCTGCATGAGAATCTGCAAGGCATTGGTGATGATTTTATAGCTTCGAATCCCTCTGATATGAGCGATTGCTCCAATACCACAAGAATCATGTTCATTTTTGGGGTGATAGAGTCCAAGATAATCCGCGAGTTGTAGTGGGTCTAGTTTGGTATTCATTATTTTCCTCGTGTTTTGGCTGCGCGCCCTTAGGCGCGAGCAGATTCTAGCAGCTGTATGTGGTGATAAACTCAAAGGGGTGCGGGCGCGCTTCCCAAGGCCAGATTTCTGTTTCAAATTTGTAGGTTTTATAGGTCTGAATAAACTCCTCACTAAACACATCGCCTTTTTTCAAAAAATCTCTATCAGCGAGCATTTCTTCAATCGCACTGCGCAAAGTATGGGGGAGTTGCTTAATGCCCTTTTCGCGAATTTCATCAAGCGTGAGCTTAAAGAGATTGATATCCATTGGTGTGCCGGGGTCGATTTTGTTTTGGATTCCATCGATTCCTGCCATGAGCATAGATGCAAAAGCGAGGTAAGGATTGCCCGAGCTATCAGGAAATCGAAATTCCATGCGCTTTGCCTTTTCGCCGCTGTTGTAGGGGATTCTAATGCTTGCACTTCTGTTTTGCGCTGAATAAGTCAAAATGCTTGGCGCTTCAAAGCCGGGGATTAGCCGTTTGTAAGAGTTGGTGCTCGCATTGGTGAATGCTGCAAGAGAGCGCGCATGCTTGAGTACACCTCCAAGATAATGCAACGCAAACTCGCTCAATCCTTCATAGCTATTGCCTGCGAAGAGATTCTTGCCGCCTTTCCAAATGCTTGTATGCACATGCATGCCATTGCCATTGTCGCCATAAAGAGGTTTTGGCATGAAAGTCGCCGTTTTGCCATTCAGCTGCGCAACCATTTTGACAACATATTTGAGCTTTTGCACATTATCGGCGGCTTCGAGTATATCACCAAACTTAACGCCGATTTCGCCCTGCCCTTGCGCCACCTCATGGTGTACCACAAAGGTTTCGAGCCCCACTTGATTGAGAACTTGCACCATTTCGGCGCGCAAATCCATCATCGAATCGACAGGTGGTACAGGAAAATAGCCACCCTTTGTGCCCGGGCGATGTCCTGTGTTTGCGCCTCTGCCAAAACCATCAATTTCATACGATGTGGAACGATTCCATTCACCTTCTTCTGTGTCAATTTCATAATATTGACAATTCACATTGTCTTTGATTTTGATTGAATCAAAGACAAAAAATTCATTTTCTGGTCCAAAATAGGCAACATCACCGATTCCTTGCTCTCGTAAATATTTCTGCGCCCTTTTGACAATGCTACGTGGGCATTTCTCATAAGGCTCATTTTTGTAAATATCCCAAATATCACAAAAAACAACAACGGTTGTATCGGCGGTGAATGGGTCAAGAAAATAGCGCACAGGGTCTGGAATAAGAATCATATCACTTTTATTCACGGGTTGCCACGCAGGAATCGAACTCCCATCAAATGGAATGCCTTTAAAACTCTCCTCATCGACAGAGTTTGCACTAAATGCAAGGTGATGCCAAACACCTTTGATGTCGGTAAAACGAAAGTCAATAAATTTTACATCGTTTTCCTTGCAAAAGGCAAAAAACTCGGCAACTGCTTTGGAATCTATATCGTGTCTCATCGGGTATCCTTTGGTGTTAAAGTGGCAAAATTATAATCTTAAGCGTCTTAAAGATTATTCAGAATTCCAATATAGCGCAAAATTTTCAGCTTTTTCCAAGTATAACAACCTAATCATTATTTTTATGGTATAATGTAGAATTTTCACAAAAGGGTCAACAATGAAATGGAAGCTTGCCATTCCCGTGTTCTTCGCCCTTATATGCAGCGCATGTTCGACACCACAGAGTGTTACGCAAAATTTTGTGCTCGCTATGTCGAGCGGTGATAGCGACAAAGCGATGGAATATTTGCATATTGCCGATAGAAACAATATTGAGGAGATTGTTTTTATTAAAGAGGTCATTGTGCCAACATTTATGCGCAAATTTTTGCGCCTTTCTACACACAATGGAGGTGTGGCAAATGTACAAATCGATTCGGTGCAAGAAACTGGGAATCGTGCAAAGGTTCTCTACTCTGTGCAATTCAAGAATGGCAAAACAATCAAGGATTCACTCTGGCTTCAAAAGGATTCGGGTTGGTATGTGCTACGTTAGGGTAAAAATTAAAGCTTTTTGGGTACAATCTCTAGGATAGTTTGCGATAAAGGAATCGATAATGAAAAGGCGCCATTTTGCCACATTGACTCTTGCATTCATTTTATTGCTCGGTGGTTGCGCTGATTCGCCAAGACCGCCTGAAACGGTTGCCAAAGACTATCTTATGGCAATCAGCGAGGGCGATGAAAATGTCATCTATTATGTCAAGCAATTCGCCCAAAAGCCCGAACTCTCTATCACAGACCAAGAGAAAATCCATACGATTCTCTTGCCTGCTCGGTTTGCCACACTCAAAAAGGGCGGACTCAAGGACATTCGAATCACCAACATTGAACCAATCGACCCTGACACAATGCGTGTCAGTTATACGCTTGTTTTCTATAAAGACTATGTCGAAGAAAGCGGTGCGCTCACACTCGAGCGCACATTTATCAACAATGATTATGAATGGCTCATCATTGAATAAGGAGCAACAATGCACAAATCAACAATAGGAATTTTAGTGGCTATAGCTTTTTCACTCTCTGCTTGTGGCGACAATTCTGCGAGCTTTCCAATATGGCTCGCGCAAAAATGGAAACTCACCCAACTGCATAATGGCAGCGCGAACATTCCAATGCGCAGCTACACAAAAGATGAGGGTGCCTTTGTTATATTCAACAACGATGGCAGCTTCACAGGTAACGCGGGTTGCAACGCATTTTTTGGCAACTATATCTCATCAGAAACCAATGATATTCAATTTGGTGGTGTGGGAATGACACGCAAGATGTGCGGACCAGAAAGCATGGCAGTCGAGGATTCCTTTATCAAACTCTTTGCCGATGGCGGCGGAACAATCGCAAAACTTGAAGGCGACACACTCTCACTAGCGCGCGGCGAAATCCGAGCAACACTCGTTCGTGTGGATACTTTTGCACCTCTTAGCCCACAAGAACGCGACATTGTCGATGAACGCTAGCGACAACAAACATCTTGAATCCTTTACGATGATTGAGCTCGTATTCATCATCGTTATTCTCGGGGTTTTAGCGTCTATTGCGATTCCACGTCTTGCGACAAGCCGCGAAGACGCTATTGCTGTTGCAATTAAAAGCGACATTGGCACGATTCTACAAGCCGTGCCCGCACTCTATCTAAGCCTTGGCGAAAACTTCACAGACATTCGCCAAGCTGCGCAGCTTGATAGTGCACGTTGGGTTGATAATGGCGCAAGTATTGCAAGCACACTTAAAAACAATGCAAACACGCCATGTGCACAGATTACCTACACCACCGCGCCTGCTGACAACGTAGCAAACGCCATCAAGGTAGGCGATAGAATCTTGGAACTCACGATTCAAAATGGCGATTCATGCAGCACGCTCCATCGTATGTTTTCGCAACAAGGCGGAATCTATTCGCAAACGCTCAATCTATCAGGCTATGGCATCGTGTTCTAAACTAGGTGCGTTTAGCACTCTTGAGATTCTGCTCATCATTGTTGTGCTCTCTATCCTCGCAACACTCGCGCTGCCACGCATCTCGTTTGGACAACAATCGCTCTGCTTGCAAAAAATCAAACATTCTGTGCAGATTCTAAGCTCGAATTTTGCCAAAACCCAAACTCAAGATTTCTTGCTACACAAAGCACAAAATCCCCCAAATATGGCAACACTCGCACATAATATATCTTTTCGCCAAACAAACTGCAAGCTATGGTATGAAAACAAAACACTGCAATTTCAGGCGGGGGACAAAAAAGGAAGCTTCGCATTTGAACGCATTGCAGAGAACTATCAGCTCCGCTGCAATGGCGATTGCGATGGGCTAGAGTAACTTATTTCTTTTTGTCTTTCTTCTTGCTGCTTGCTTTGCTGCTATATCCTTGCGAATAACGCGTTACAATGCTTGGGTCAGCAAGCAAGCAAACATTCGATTGGTCTTTGTCGGTATAATCAATGCGCGAGAGCAAATCGCGTGCAAGATTGATACGCGCGCGTTTTTTGTCGTTAGAATCAACAATCACCCATGGCGCATAGGGAGTGTGCGTGCGTGAAAACATTTTTTGGAATGCTTCTGTGTATTCGTCCCAAAGCCCGAGTGATTTTTCATCGACAGGGCTAAGCTTCCACATGCGCAATGGGTCGGTTTTGCGCCGTTCAATGCGGAAAAGCTGCTCATCTTGTCCGACATCAAGAAAATACTTGAACAATAAGAATCCACTTCCTAGCAACATTTGCTCAAGGTTTGGCACTTGATACAAAAATTCTTTATATTGCTCGGCTGTACAAAAACCAAGCACGCGTTCGACACCTGCGCGGTTATACCAACTGCGGTCATAGAACACAATCTCGCCGCCATTAGGAAGGCTGCTAATGTAGCGTTGGAAATACCATTGTGTGCGCTCAACATCGCTTGGTGCAGGCAACGCAACAACACGACAACCGCGAGGATTAAGATGTTCTGTAACCGAACGGATTGTCCCACCTTTGCCCGCGCCATCACGTCCTTCCATGATGATGATGACATTTTTCTTGTTTGCCTTGACCCAATTTTGTAGCTTCACAAGTTCAATTTGCAGCTTACGAATCTCTTCTTCGTAAAAATCTCTCTTCAAGCGTCCATCTTTCTTAAACGCGTCTTCAGGGTTCGCCTCTTCGGGACGAATGACAATTTGCTTTGCCATATCTTATCTCCTTCAATAGATTTCAAATAAATAATGTAATATAAATACCATTAAATTATTATTAATCACACGCATTAGGTAAATTTCTTTTTATTGCTGTCCTCTGCGATTTCTTCGGCAATCGAATTGACCTCTTTGGCGAGCGTGTTGGTCTTGTCTGCAACCATCGTATTTTCATCAGTGATGACTTTGAGCTGCCCAATCGAATCGTTGATTCCGTGCACACCCGATGTTTGTTCCTGCATTGCTTCGCTAATCTGATTGATGCCTTGAACCAAAATATTGACATTTGCATCAATCTCATTCAATGATTTACTTGTGCGTTCTGCAAGCTTGCGCACCTCATCAGCCACAACAGCAAAACCTCTACCATGTTCCCCAGCTCTTGCAGCTTCTATGGCAGCATTGAGTGCAAGGAGATTGGTTTGGTCGGCAATATCTTTGATGATACCCACGACATTTTTTATATCCTCTGTCTGTTTGGTAATCTCCATCGTCCTATCACTAATGGATTGCATCGATTCGTTTACGCGATATGTAATTGCCGAACTCTCTTCGAGTTTGTCAGCTTGGATATAGCTTGCTTGCATCAATTTATCAGCAAATTCTTCGAGCGATTGACTTGAGCTATTGAGACTTTGGGCAAACGAAGATGACGTGAGCAACATTTTGCAAATTTCCTTGCCGAGCTTATTGATAGCAATCTCAATATTTCCTTTTGCATTCTCAATCTTTGATGTAAAATCAAAATCTTCATAATCATTGAGGCATTTGCTAATAATATTCAGGTCAGAACCAATTTTCTCTTGCAATGTTCCCATCATATGATTGAAAATATTTTTGAGCTCAAGAAGCTGTGGGCTATAAGGGTCGCATGTAATATGAATCGTTAGATTTCCCGCTTCAAGCTCTTTTACAATCTCAACAATTTGATGAATCATATTATCATCTTGTTCCAAGCTTTTTTGTGTTTCGATGATATTTTCATTGATGAGCATACCCATACTTCCAATCTCATCTTCAGCAACAATGATAGCAGGCTGCGGTGCTTTTTCGACTTCATGTTTGACATATCTAAAGAAGTTGACTAACAAACCAGAAAGAACTTTAAGTCGTCTTGTAATGTAACGTTTCGCATAGAACCACACGGCAAAACTGATAAAAATGAGGGAAAGGAACGCCGAGACAATGATGATAAGCTTGATGCCAAACAATGGAGCAAAAACAACATCTGTTGGCACAACAGTAACAAGAGACCAACGCGATTGGATAGTATTCCATAATGTATAATGCGTGATTCCTGCATAATAATCAATACCATCTGGCGCAACATATTGAATAACTTTTGTCTCTCCTGCTTGAATGATATCGAGTATGTCTTTTGCTGAATCTTGTGAATTCTTCTCCATCAAGCCCACTCCAACGAAGCTCGGATCCTTGTGCATAAGAATGATGCCATCTTCAGCAACTAAGAATCGTCTATCATCTTTAAAGATGGATTGCTCTGGACTAAGGATGCTTTCAGAGACATTTTTTAAGTCGATAATCATACCCAAAACGCCTAAAATTTGATTATTCCTATCCATAATCGGCGCAACAATATTTGCACCAAAAATCCTTATCCCACCTATTTCAAAAAAGATGGGGTGTCCAAAAGAGAGTGTTTTTGTTTGCAAGGCATGTTGCAATGAGGGTAATTTGATGATGTCTATATCGGCTTGCACAACCCGAATCCCTCCTTTATTTTCCAAGTCGGAATCGTTGGCAAGTATCATAAATTCACCATTGGGCAAAATAAATTCCATTTGGTTTGCAAGCTTTGCTTCTCTTGCATGGGAAGAATCCCCCGGGATATAGAGATAAGAAAACATTCCATAGCGACTCGCATCGAGCATACTTTCAGCGATTTCTTCAAAAACTCCATATTCAATTGTGCCATTATTTTTAACGAGTGTATTTGTAATGCTCGCTGCGGTTTCTACCGCCATAAAAGCTTCAGATGTTGCCGTTTCGAGCTTGTTTATTGAACGCAAATTGGCGGCGGTAAGGAGTTTATACGACTCACGTTCAAGAATCGTGCTAACCTGATAACTGACAACAAACGTTAAAGTCAACATCACAAAGAAGACAATCAAGCTCACAACGATTGTGATTTTGGTACCAAGTCTAAAACGACTAAACATCGCCACCTCCTTGAGATTTATCAATTATAAAAAAATTGCAGCTACCCATGACTTATTTTCTTCAACAAACATACTACCACAAATCCCCCCCCCCGCTTAAATAATGCTTAAATATTTCCAAATCGCAGAGCTTGTTACATTTTGTAATCATTTGAAAACAAAGCTGACATCGCGGACAAGAATTGAAAGTTATTTTGGAGGAATTGGAGGAAATAGAATTATAAAAAAGATAAAATGATAGCAAATAAAATCTAAAAAATTCTATGGATTCTATTTGCTTGCTCAATCCATTCAAAAAATTCGTCCCATCGACTTTCTTGAATCATTTTTTCTGCCTTGCGCATTTCTTGCTCAAAATTTTGCATACTTTGTAGCAGATTTTGTTGATTTTGCTCGGCAATATCCGTCCACATACGCGCAGAGCTATTTGCAAGGCGCACCATTCCGCGAAATCCGCCTCCAGCAAGCGCGAGAATGTTTTTGAAATCTTCTTGTTGCAAAATGGCGTTAGCAAGAGCAAAGCTAATGATATGAGGCAAATGGCTGATATAGGCAGCGTGGTGGTCATGTTCGGCAAGCGGCATGTGGACAATTTGCATTCCAAGTGCGATGAACATTTCTTTGGCGAGCGTCCTTTGCAGCTCACCGCTATCAAGCCCATCAAACATAATCATGAGCTTGTTGTGGTAGAGCTCCTTAAACGCCGCTTTTGGTCCGCTGTGTTCTGTGCCACACATCGGGTGCGCAGGAACATAGTTGCGCGCAATCACTTGAGGCAGCACGCGGACAATCTGCTCTTTCGTGCTGCCAAAATCGATGAGCGTTGTGTGCGTACGCAGCGGCGGCAAGCTTTGCAGAATCTGCACAATCGCGCTCACAGGGACAGCAAGAACAATGACATCACATTCTCTAATTGTCTCAAAATCTGCAATCTCATCAATCAATCCAAGTGAGAGTGCTTGTTGCTCATGCAAAGAATTCATGTCGAGCCCAATAATACTCTTGAACATCTTTGTCTCACGGAGCGCAAGCCCTAAAGAGCCGCCCATCAGCCCAAGCCCAACGATTCCAACCTGCATTCTCTTGCCTTTATAAAATAGGAATGTATATTATCAACACTTTTGTTAAAATGTCATTAATCCTATTATTATAGAATTGTCTGTTTAATACCCAAAATCCATGAAAGTAGGTGAATTTCGTCTATGCACAAACCATCCTCATTGCTGCCTCTTTGTGCACTAGCTGGGTGTGCACTCGCACAGCCCCTTACTCTGCCTATCATTCGAGGCATCGATTATGAAGGTTTGGTCTATATCTCGCCTGCTGTAGCAAACGAGATTGCGAATATCAAAATTGGCGAGCCACTTGATGTAGAACAAGTGAATCATTCGATTATCGATTTCCACAGACAAGGCTATTTCCAAGACATTTGGGTGAGCGAAGAAAATGGGATTCTCACCTTCCATTTCAAAGAAAAACCAAGCATTGCCGCAATCGAGATTGAGGGCTATGGAATCGGCACAGACAAAGATGCGATTGCGAAAGAGATTGGAATCAAAAAAGGCGATGTGTTTGACACATACAAGCTTGAAAATGTCAAGAAAAAAATCACCTCGATTCTTGAGGCAAAAGGCTATTATGACACCGTTATCGAGACAGAGACAGAGGAGATTAATGAACGCGCAATCAAGCTCACGATTCTTGTCAATCAGGGCGAAGAAATCATCATCACAAAGGTGCATTATCGCGGCGCAGAGAACTTGAGCGCAAGCAAAATCGAATCGGTGATGCTCAACCGCGAGGAGGATTGGCTAGGCTGGATGTGGGGCTTCAACGATGGCAAGCTGCATGCAAACGAGCTCGAGAACGATTCACGTCGTGTGCGCGATTATTATATGCGCAAGGGCTATCTCGATGCGCAAGTCTCGCCCCCCTTGCTCTCTGCAAACTTTGATAGCTACACAGCCGAAATGTCGCTTGATATTTCCGAAGGCAATATCTATTCAGTGCGCGATGTTTCCATCGAAATGGACACGGCAGTGATTGATGAAGAAGAGCTACATGATCTGCTCTCTCTCGTGCCCGGCAAACGATTCAATATCGAAACTGTGCGCAAAGATATTGAACGCATGAAAGAAAAAATCGGGGATTTGGGCTATGCTTTTGCACGAATCGACCCGCAGTTTGATAGCGACAAAGACGATGCCACGGTCTCTATCCGTTACAAAATCACAACAGGCAATCAAGCAAAAATTGGTGACGTCATCATCTCGGGCAACACGCGCACGCTCGATAGAGTGATTCGCCGCGAAATCGCCCTTTCTCCGGGCGATTTGTATCAAACTTCGCGGATTAAAATCTCGCGCAATAGTTTGCGTCAGCTTGGATTCTTCGACAAAGTCGAAATTGATGAGCGACGCGTTGATGAAGAAACGGTCGATTTGCTCGTGAGCGTTTCCGAGACACACACGGGCGAAGTGCTGTTTGGAATCGGCTATGGCAGCTATGATGGCATTTTGGGCAACATCTCGTTGCGTGAACGCAATGTGTTTGGAAGCGGCATGACAGGCGGAATCTACCTCGACAAAAGCCGCCGCGAGTTGAGCTATCGCGTCGACCTCTATAATCCACGCGTTTTTGATTCGCGATACAGCCTTGCAACAGAAGTCTATCGCCGCGAATACACAACCTATGACTACACTGAAAACAGCACGGGCGCAGCCATTACGGTTGGGAGACGATTCTTTGATTTTGTGCATGCCACATTGGGATATAGCTATGTCCAAACCGAGCTCACCAACTTCGTGGGCAATCTTGCCGAAATCTATCGTCCCTATTTCCGCGATGGGCTATATAGCAAAAGTTCGATAATTCCGGGGCTTAGCTATGATAGCACTGATGATTATTATTTCCCACGCAATGGAATGTCGCTCTCTGCTTTTGTCGAGTTTGCAGGTGTTGGTGGCGATGAACAATTCGTCAAATACTACACACGTGGCGCGGCATACACCAACCTTGATTTCCTCGATGATTGGGACGTGATTTTTCGCCTCAAGGGGCGCGCGGGAGTCATCTCCGAAACAGGCTATCTGCCCATTAACGAAAAATTCTATCTAGGTGGAATGAGTACCTTGCGCGGCTATCGCTCGAGCTCCATCACGCCCTTTGACCCAAATGGCGTGCGCATTGGGGGTAAATACACTGCATCAGGCAGCCTAGAAGCAAGTTTTGGCTTGTTTGAAACCGTGCAAATGCGTCTCACGGGATTTCTCGATTTTGGAACAATCGGGCAAGACGGCTTTGGCGAAATCAACCGATACAGCACAGGGCTTGGAATCGAATGGGTTTCACCACTTGGACCTATCAACTTCATATTCCCCTATGCACTCAACTACAAACCCGGCGACAAAACCTCACGTTTTGAATTCAATATGGGAACACGATTCTAAGGAGAAAATTATGACACGAATCACTGATTCGCAAATCGCGACAATCATGCGCGATACGCCGCTCAAAGAGCTAGGCATTCAAGCGTTTGCAATCAAGCGCGCGTTGCACCCGGACAAAATCACCTCGTTTGTCGTCGACCGCAATATCAACTACACCAACATCTGCTGGGTCGATTGCAAATTTTGCGCATTCAAACGCACGCTCAAAGACGCAGATGAGAGCTACATCTTGAGCTTTGAACAGATTGACCAAAAGATTGATGATCTCCTCGCCATTGGCGGAACGCAGATTCTGTTTCAAGGAGGCGTTCACCCAAAACTTAAGATTGAATGGTATGAGGATTTGGTGCGCCATATTGCAAGCAAATATCCCATGATTACAATCCATGGCTTCTCTGCCATTGAAATAGACTATATCGCCCGCATTTCCAAAATCTCTTTGGAACAAACCCTTGAGCGCCTCAAACAAGCGGGATTATCATCAATACCTGGTGCAGGCGCAGAAATCTTAAGCGACAGGGTGCGCGACAAAATTGCTCCCAAAAAATTGAATGCCTCACGGTGGATTGAAGTGCACAAAACAGCGCACAAGCTTGGAATCAAAAGCACAGCAACGATGATGTTTGGCACGCTCGAAGATGACGTGGACATCATCGAGCATTGGCGCAGAATCCGTGAGCTACAAGACGAAACAGGCGGATTCCGTGCGTTCATCATGTGGTCGTTTCAGCCCAAAAACACGCCGCTTAAAGCGGAATATCCCGAGATTGAAAAGGCATCATCAAACCGCTATTTGCGTTTGCTTGCAAGCAGTCGAATCTATCTCGACAATTTCCCAAATATCCAAAGCAGCTGGGTAACACAAGGCAGCCACATTGGGCAACTCTCGCTTTTATTTGGAGCAAATGATTTAGGGAGTACAATGCTCGAAGAAAATGTCGTTGCTGCCACAGGCACAAGCAACCGCATGAATCAAGATGAAATGATTCGTCTCATCAAAGACATTGGTGAAATCCCTGCGAAACGTGATACAGCCTATACGATTCTGGAGCGTTTTGCATGACGGCATTATTTCGCGCTCTTAGCGCAATTCTTTTTTCCACAGGAGTTACAATGGCAGCTACACTGCAACAACTAGAAATCAACAACGTTCAAATCCCCGTGATTTACGAAGATTCTTCTCTCATTCCAACGTTTAATATGACACTTGTTTTTCGCGCTAGCGGCACACTTGGAATCGCAAAAACAGGCAAGCACAATGGGCTTGTTGCAAGTCTTGCAAGCGCATTACTCGAAGAGGGCACAAAAGAGCTCGGGAGTGTCAAGTTTGCCGAAGAGCTCGAACAACAAGCTATTAGCATTTCGAGTAACGCTGGGCGCGAGAATCTCACTATCACGCTCGATTCGCTGATTGAAGACGTACCCAATGCGCTTGGCTTTCTCGATTCTTTGTTGCATTCACCCAACCTTAGCAATAAGGCTTTAACAAAAGTACAACAAGATTTCATTTCTGATATTCTCCAAAAAGAATCAGACTTTGATGCCATCGCAAGCGATAATCTCTTGCGCGTTCTTTTCAAAGGCACGCCGTGTGCGCTCATTCCCGAAGTGGGCGATGTCCAAAATATCAAACTCAAAGAGATTGCACAATTCTACAAAAACAACCTTGTTTTGAATAACCTCGTGATTATCGCCGGGGGTGATTTGCGTTTTGATGACTTTGCCAAGCATATTTCCCCCGTGCTCAAACGTTTAAAAAAAGGCAATGCAGCCTCGATTCAAACATGCCTAGCAAACACGGAATCTGGCTTGATTTCTACAACCAAGCCGACCGAACAAGCCTATATCTATTTTGGTTCGCCTCTAAAAATTGATGATTATAGCACTGAAGGCTACAAGGCAAAAGTCGCGGCGTTTGTGCTTGGCACAGGCGGTTTTGGAAGCCGCATAATGGAAGAAATACGCGTTAAACGTGGGCTTGCCTATTCTGCCTATTGGTACACAAGCATTGCCAAAAGCACAACAAACGCCACAGGCTATCTGCAAACAAAAAATGAAAATAAAGACCAAGCAATTGAGGCGGTGAAAAACGTCATTGCCGAATTTGTGCAAAATGGAATCACGCAAGACGAGCTTGATGCAGCAAAAAAATTCTTGCTTGGTAGTGAGCCTCTGCGACATGAAACATTAAGCCAACGTCTAAGTCGAGCATACAACGCGTATTATTGGGGATTACCGCTTGATTTTGCTACAAAAGAATTGCACAACATCGAATCTCTTACGCTCGATTCTATCAACGATTACATCAAGAACCACAGCGAGATTTTGCATTTGAGCTTTTCGATTGTGCAGGCAGATAGCGAAAATTTGGGAAAATAATAAAATAATCATAAATCACAAAGCTTTCACATATAAAGGCTAAGATTCGTTTGTCAAAAGACAAATCTTATCACAAGGAGTTTTCCATGCTTTCTTTTCCCAAATCCGTTCTTGCGCTCGCACTTGCCAGCGCTTCTTTGTTTGCAGCAGATTTTTCAAAACATAGCCTCACGGAGTTGCAAAATCTTGCAGGCAAAGTCAAGCCAGAAGATGCACTTGATTATAAAATCGAGATACACAAACGAATCGACCAAATGACCGTTAGAGATGCGCGCGCATTTATGCAAGGCATGCGCGAAAACACCAGAAACGCACAAGACAAAATGACGCACGAAGAATGGCGTCAATATAAGATTGCCGTATGTGAGGCAAATCGAAAGCAAATCGATTCGATGACGGTCAAAAAAGCACGTGAGATTGGTGTGTTCAAAAAACAACATCTTGGGCGAGGTGAATGTGTCCTGCTTGGAAAAGAGCAACTCAAAAAACCACCTCGCAAAGAACCACTCTAAGATGGCAATAAAGATTCTGCTTGTCGAAGACGACCCTCTTTTAGCCGAAATGGTCGAAGACTTTCTTAGCGAAGAGGGATATGCTGTCTGCGTTTGTGGCAATGCAAAAACCGCCTTGCAGCTTGCGCTTGAAGAGAGCTTTGATGTGTGGATTTTGGACATCAAGCTCCCAAATGGCGATGGCTTTAGCCTACTGCAAACATTGCGCAAAAAAGGCATTGCCACGCCTGCGATTTACACCACATCGCTTGGCAGCATCTATGACTTGCAAAAGGGTTTTGAAAGCGGCTGTGATGATTATTTGCGCAAACCCTTCGAGCTCAAAGAATTGCTATTGCGCATTCAAAAAATCTTGCAAGCTTCGTTTAGCGCAGCACATTCTTTGTCCGAAGATTTGGGCAATGGGCTGCAATTTTTTTATGCAAAAAAGGCGCTATTTCGCAACGAACAAAAGATTCCGCTCACAGGCAAAGAGCTCGATTTGCTTGCGCTGTTTTTGCAAAACAAGCATCGATTCATGAGCTACGAGGAAATTTTTGCACATCTTTGGGGTATTGAAACACCAAGCGAAATGAGCCTACGCGCTTATGTCAAACATCTGCGCGCACTGCTTGGCAAAGAAAAAATCACAAATCATAGAGGCAGAGGCTATTGCTATGAACCTTAGGCAAAGCGCCACTTTGAAAATTTTGTTCCTCTATCTCCTCTCAACCGCGCTGCTTTTGGCAATCGCGCTACCCATTATCTATTCGTTCCAAACGCAAGCGCTGTTTGAAGAAGAACGTGAACGTTTGTATAACGCGCGTGGAGCAATCTTTTTTGCCCTGCATGCGCACACAAAAGGAAACAAAGAGAGCGATGTGGCACTGCATGAAAACCTCGAATCGATTAGTCAAACTTTCAATCTTTCGTTTGCACTTTTTGCAAATGGAGCGCTCCTGTTTTCCAATATCGCTCATCTTGATACCCTCCCAACCACTCAACCCAAAGACAAAATCACCCTGATAGACGGGCGCGCCTATTTGTTTGATTCGTGGCGTAAAAAGCCCAAAAGAATAGATTCTACCTTTGTGATTCTTGAGGGTAGCGATTTGAGCGAGGAGTTTTTTTGGCTCAAAATGCGCTATCTCCTCTTTTCTGCGCTCGCATTAGCTGGCATTGGAATTGTTGCCTTTTTTCTCGTTCGCCTTGCATTGCGCCCACTCCAAAATCAAATCCAAGCGCTCAATGATTTTCTCAAAGATTCAACCCATGAAATCAACACGCCCCTTAGTGTGATTATGATGAGTATCGAGCGCTTCAATCAAGAAGAGCTTTCGCCAAAAAATAAAAAATTGTTGCATAATATCCTGATTGCCTCACGCACGATGACACATCTCTATGACGACCTCATCTACTTGAATTTTCCTAGCGCGATTCCCGATAATGCAACAGAATTTGACCTCGCGCAGCTCATTCGCGAACGTGTGGACTATTTTGCTCCGCATATCGCCCAAAAACAGCTGCAGCTTATGACCCAATTGCAACCCATGCGTTGGCGCGCAAATCTACACAAAATCGCAAAACTACTTGATAATGTCTTGAGCAATGCCATCAAATACAACCAACCTCATGGAATCTTGTCTCTGCAACTTTGCGACCGCACATTTAGTATTTGCAACAACGGCACTATCGACACCAAAGTACACATTTTTGAGCGCTACACCCGTGCAAACAAAGACCAAGGAGGCTTTGGCATTGGACTTGCGATTGTGCAACAAATTTGCACAGAATATCACATCACAATTTCTGTTCAAAGCGATGAAACTACTACCACTTTTCGCTTGGTTTTCCCAACATGAACACACAACAAATGACTCTCAAAGCCCAGCTTGAATCCGCATACACATTGCGTAACAATCCAAATGAACTCTGTGAGCAAAAGCCCGACCCATTGTTGGTTGTGCACCGCTACAAACATAGCGAATCGATTGACAAAATCGCCATTGTCTGCGCGCTACTTGCGTATGGCAACGCGCGCCAAATCGTGCGCACGCTTGGTGCGATTCCGCTTGAACTCTTTGCAAGCCCACATCAGCTTGCGCATGCCACATTTCCACTCTATCGATTCCAAACCGCTGACGACATCAAGGCACTATGCATGGCTCTTGCGCAGATTCCATTGCGCGACGTCTTTTGCGCAGCAGCAGATTCAGCGCCGCGACATCTCGCCGCTCTTTATGGAATCGCGGCACTCCAACGCGCAATTCTTAGTGCAACAACATACAGGAGTCGCGGATTTACATTTCTCATTGGCTTACCCTACAATCCCGACAAATCGCCATATTCACAGGGCGCATTCAAACGTTGGAATCTCTTTTTGCGTTGGGCAATTCGCAAAGATTGCCTTGATTTAGGCTTTTGGGAAGGCACAATTTCTCCATCACAGCTGTTTTTGCCGCTCGACACACACACGAGCACATTATGCGTTGAGCTCGGAATCTTGGAGCACAAGGCAAACCACCTGCAAGCTGTTTTTTGCGCGACAGACGCACTTGCAAGGCTCAATCCGCATGACCCAATCAAGTATGATTTTGCGCTGTATCGAATCGGACAAGAGCGGCGCTAGAGCCGCACCTCGCCATTGCCGCGAATGAGATATTTGTAGGTTGTGAGCTCGCCCAATCCCATAGGTCCGCGCGCATGCAACTTGCTTGTGGCAATCCCCATTTCAGCACCAAGCCCAAACTCGCCGCCATCGGAGAATCGCGTTGAGGCGTTCACATACACGCATGCCGAATCGACTTCAGCAAGGAATCGTTCCGCCGCGCTGTAATTTTCTGTGATGATGACATCAGAATGGTGTGAACCAAAATGATTGATGTGCTCGATGGCTTCATTGAGATTGGCAATAATCCGAATATTTAGGCAATTGCTGCCATATTCTGTGCAATAGCTTTGCGAATCTATGGGTGTTGCGTGCTCGAAATGCTCTATCGAACGTGGGCATGCGACAATCTGTGTCTCTTTTGAGTTGAGTTTTGGGCGCAAAACATTCAAAAAATCACTCGAAATGTCCACATCGACAAGCAATGTCTCAATCGCATTGCATGTGCTTGGGCGCTGGGTCTTGGCATTGATGACAATATTTGTCGCTTTTGTAAAATCGGCATCGCGATGCACATACGCATGGCAGATTCCTTTGTCGTGTTTAATCACTGGAATCTTGCTATTTTGTGTAACAAATGACACGAGAGATTCGCCCCCACGTGGAATCACGACATCGATGCAATCATTCATCTGCAAGATTTCATGCGTTGCCTTGCGGCTACTTGTGAAAAATACCAACTCTTGGGGCATATCAAAGGCATGTAGCGCAGCGCGCAATGATTCGATGATTGCCTTGTTGCTCTGCTCGGATTCTTTGCCGCCTTTGAGCACGATTCCATTCGCGCTTTTGAGGCAAAGTGCCGCCGTGTCGCTCGTTACATTCGGGCGCGATTCATAGATGATTGCCACCACGCCAAGCGGGACAGAGACTTTTTCAATCTGGATTCCACTTGCAACCTTATAACCCTCAATCACCCTGCCAATTGGGTCGGGCAAATTGGCAATATTAGCGACACTTTGGGCAAGCGCTTGCAATTTTTTATCATCGAGCGCCAAACGTTCTTGCATTGCGGCGCTTAGATGAGCCGCCTGCATGCAGTCTTGCGCATTTGCCTGTAGAATCGATTCGCGCGAATCAAGCAATTTTTGCGCAAAGCAATGTAATAGCTCGCAGCGCTTTGTCGCGCTCGTGGCACGCAAAATGGTTGTGGAATCCTTGAGTGCACAGATTTGGTTATAGAGAGACATCTTATTTTCCTGCTGCAAGATTTTCAAAATATTCTTTGTCGGCAAGCTCAACTTCTTGCACAAAGCGGGCAATCAGCTCCTCGCCGCGCAAACGACACAATACTTCGCCTTTTTTGATAATCAGCCCGCTACCTTTGCCAAACGCAATCGCAATATCGGCGCTCTTTGCCTCACCTAGCGCATTCACGGCACAACCCATCACCGAGACATGCAATGGCGCTTTGATATGCGTGAGATTCTGCTTAATCTTTTCAAGCGAACCGATGAGGTCTGCCTCGATTCGCCCACATGTGGGGCAAGAAACATAATAAATGCCTTCTTGTTGCCGCCCTGAAAATTTGAGAATCGACTTGGCCACCTGCACTTCTTCTTCAAGCGAACCCGTGATAGAAACGCGCATTGTATCGCCGATTCCTTCCATGAGCAGCAATCCAAGCGCCATAGAACTCTTGATGGACGAATCAAACAATGTCCCAGCCTCCGTAACGCCCAGATGAAATGGATAGGGCACAAGCGGGCGCAATGCCCGATATGCAGCGATTGTTCGTGGTACATCGCTCGCCTTGAGTGAGACTTTGAGTGTTGTGAAACCAAAATCCTCGAGCAGCTTGACATTATAAAGCGCCGATTGCACCATTCCTTCAGGCGTGGGTCCATATTTTTTTTCAAATTGGGCTTCGAGACTGCCGGCATTGACTCCAATTCGGATTGGAATCTGATGCTCCTTGCAAGCCTCCACAACGGCTTTAATTTTATCTTTAGAGCCAATATTGCCCGGATTGATACGAATGCAATCAACAAAAGGCGCGGCAGCAAGTGCGAGCTTGTAGCGAAAGTGAATATCAGCGACAAGCGGAATCGTGATTTGTGCGCGAAGCTGTTGCAGCGCTTTTGCGTCCGCCTCATCGCTCACGGCAACGCGCACAATATCACAACCTGCAAGCGTAAGCCTATCGATTTGTGCTTTGGTTGCGGCGATATTTGCTGTTTTGGTAAAAGTCATTGATTGCACAGAAATCGGTGCATCTCCGCCAATGGCGACAGAACCAACATGGATTTGTTTGGTTTGGTATCTCTGCATGTCCCCCTCTCTTTAAGCCTCTTATTGTCTAAGTTAGTTTATAATGCGTAATATATTGAAAGTTTCATAATGTTTTGTTGAAAGCACAAAAATGCACGAAGGGACTAGGTCATGCAAAAGGCTACACAATTGAAAAATCTCTTTGATTTACGATTGTTGTATGTTGAAGACGATGAGCAAGCGCAATTGGTCATGCAGAGAATCTTAAAGCGGCGCTTTTCTGACATCGTGAGCGCAAAGGACGGACAAGAGGCACTCGATGTGTTTTTGGAAGGGAATGTGGATATCGCGATTATTGACATGAACATTCCTTTGCTCAATGGGCTAGAGCTTTGCATGCGCATACGCGAGAGAAATGAAGATATGCCAATCATGATGATTACAGCCTTTGACCAATCAGACTGCCTGCTTAAAGCACTCGAGATTGGTGTGGATAGATTCTTATTCAAGCCCATCAATATGGAGATTCTGGACAAGCAGTTAAAAATATTAGCAAGACGGGCGATACTATTCAAACAATATCTAGGAGTTGTCGTATGATTCCACTTTTGCATCGAACGAGAGTTACGGGGAGTATTGTCAGTTGCACGATTGCTTCTGATACAGATAAAATCTTTATGATGGATAATCTCTTCCATTTCTATGAGCTAGATACTGAAGATTTATCTTTTACCAAAAGCGTACAGCTCTTGAAAGACATAAAAGGGCGACACAAATTCACACGTTCACTCTCGACTTCAGCACAAGGTTATCTATTTATTTCTCCAAGCAAAAGCTCCACAGGAGTCGTTCTACGCGACAATAAAACTGTCATCAAAATTGCAAGTCTTAAATGGCATAAAGCGACCATTAGTTCATCACAATTTTCCCCAAATGGACAATATATCGCCACAGGTGGCGAAGATGGCAAAACTTTTATATTCCAGCTCCCAAGCCTCAAGCTTGCTAGCTCTCTACCCCCATGTCCAGATTATATCTCGGCTGTTGTGTTTGACAAAACAGACGAAAAAATTGCATCGGCAAGCTTTGATGGTGTGATTACATTTTTTGACCTTGAAGTGGGGCATATTACAGACACTGTCGAAGTCAAATCGGTTGTTGAAGATGGTATTTTTATCAATGGTGCCAATCAATTCTTTTTTGCTTGTCGTGATGGAAAAGCTGGAATCTATAATCTCGAAACAAAACAAATCATCATCAAAGAGCTCGCTAAAGAATGGTTTACACGTGTCCGAACAACACCTGATGACCAATTTATTATTTTGGGCACAAAATCGAATCTGCTCTATATCGTTCGGCTTGAAGATTTTGAGATTCTCCACATGCTTCCGCTCGAACACAATGGCGTTTCTGCACTCGAAATTGGAATAGATCGACTCATTGTTGCCTTTATTGATGGCTATGTTGAATTTTACAATCTCAAAAAATCGCTCGATACCTTTCAAGAACTCATTGACGAAGGCAAGCTCTTTGATGCTATCAAGCTCACAAAAGATGAGAATATATTCCTAAGCCTCTTGCCTATTTATACCAAAGCAATCGAAAAACAATGGAAAATCACACTCAAAGAGGCAATTGACCTGCTCGCAACAAATAAATTCCAAGAAGCCGTGAGTTTGGTGCATCCCTTTATGGACGACAAGCGCAAAAAAGCAGAGTTTAGCCAATATGCGCAACAAGTCGAAGCCGTCTCAAAATTCTGCGATGCTTGGGAATCCAAAGACGTCGTTACAGCATATAAAATCGCCGAGCAAACGCCTGAAGTTAAAAAACTGCCTTTCTATGATATGCTTGAGGAATATTTCTTGCAAGTTTTCAATGCGGCAAAAAAACTGCTCATCATCGATATGAACGCAAACTTACCCAAAGCACAGGCGCTGCTCAAACCCTTTTTGAATGTCAAGAGCAAAAAAGATGTCGCCTATTCGCTACTCAAAGAATCCAAACGTTTTTATCAAGCGGATATGTTGCTCAAAGAGCGCAAATTTGCCGATTTTTTCAAACTTGCCGAGAAATTTCCTATGCTCAAACAAACCAATAGCTACGACAAAGCAATGTATATGATTCCGCAAGTTATCGACCGAGTCAACCATCTCATTAGCAACAAAAAATATGAAAAGGCTGTCGAGCTTTCAACATTTCTTTCGACACTCGTTCCATTCAAAGATGTTGGGGCAGAAAACCTCCGTCTGATTGAACACCAACAAAGTTTTTTGGGCGCAATCGATGGGCAAGACATCAAAAAAGCCTATGACCTAGCGCTGCAAGAACCACGACTGCAAGCGATGCCTGAATATACAGATCTCAACAATACCTTTAAAAATTTAGCAAAAGAAGCCATGAACCTCGCGGGTGAAGGACAAAGCAACAAAGTGATTGATTTGCTCAATCCCTACTTTGAAATCGAATACTGGAAAGATAAAATCGCCTCGATTATCAAAATTTCCTATCTCTATGAGCTTGATAATGCCGCACAAAACAAGGCTGCCTATTCTGATGTGAATTGGAAAAAATCTGTGGGCGTCTATCTCGACCGATTCGGGCTTGATGAGGAAATCTCGAAAATTTGCGAATCGCATGGGCTTATGGACTGCCTCGCTGACATCGACAAAGGCGACCCAAAAGGCTATCTCTCCCTGCCCTACACCTACACCGTGCTCATTCGCGATGCCGAGAGCGGATTCAACACAGCTGGAGGCGGCGACCCTAGCACATCAATGGCTGATATTGACGCATTGCTGGCAGAACACGAAGAATAACATAAAGGACAATCATGAATATCTTTGAAAAAATCGTTGCAGGCGAGATTCCATGCAATAAGGTACATGAAAATGAATCCTATCTCGCATTCCATGACATCAGCCCCAAGGCACCGATTCACATTCTCGCAATCCCCAAAAAATGCTATACAAGCTTTCAAGATGTGCCACCTTCGGTGATGGCGGGGCTCACAAGCTTTATCCAAGAAGTTGCGCATAAGGTTGGGCTCGACCAAAATGGCTATCGAATCATCAGCAACATTGGACAAGACGGGGGGCAAGAAGTGCTGCATTTGCATTTTCACATTCTCGGCGGCGGGCGACTTTCGTGGGGCGACTTTCGCGAGCATGGGGCAACGCATTCACATTCTCCCAAAGAAGACGACAACAAAAAAAGTCTATAAATTTCAGACAAATGAGCAAAAAGTCTTGACTTTTGCTCTGCATTTGTTGTATAATTCTATTTCTTTCGCTGGTGTAGCTCAGTTGGTAGAGCAGCTGCCTTGTAAGCAGCAGGCCGGGGGTTCGAGTCCCTTGACCAGCTCCATTTTTTGTTTCAGTGTTTGACCAGTAATAAGCTATAAGCAGAGGTGGGATACTCAAGTGGCCAACGAGGGCAGACTGTAAATCTGCTGACTATGTCTTCCGTGGTTCGAATCCACGTCCCACCACCATAGGGCTTATAGATTCATCAATGTGCGGGAGTAGCTCAGTTGGCTAGAGCATCAGCCTTCCAAGCTGAGGGTCGCGGGTTCGAGCCCCGTTTCCCGCTCCATCTCTGGGAGCTGATTTCTGCAATGCGTCAGTTTCGCCCTCCCAATTTATTGTCTACATTTTACATTTGTAGAGTTGCCCATATAGCTCAGTGGCAGAGCACTTCCTTGGTAAGGAAGAGGTCGGCGGTTCAATCCCGCCTATGGGCTCCAGTTTTGCCTCGATTCGAGGCTTGTTTGTTAGCGTTTTTTGGTGCGCGTTTCGCCGACACCACAACGACTTCACGATAAATTTGAGTTTAGGAGACTGATTATGGCTAAGGAAAAGTTCGAGAGGACGAAGCCTCACGTAAATATTGGCACCATTGGGCATGTCGACCATGGTAAAACAACTTTGAGTGCAGCAATTTCTGCTGTTCTTTCTACAAAGGGTTTGGCAGAGCTGAAAGATTATGACAACATCGACAATGCACCCGAAGAAAAAGAACGTGGGATTACCATTGCAACCTCTCATATCGAATATGAGACAGAAAACCGACATTACGCTCATGTGGATTGTCCCGGGCATGCTGACTATGTCAAAAATATGATTACAGGTGCAGCACAAATGGACGGAGCGATTCTTGTCGTTTCTGCTGCTGATGGTCCTATGCCACAAACGCGCGAGCATATCCTTTTGTCGCGACAAGTTGGCGTTCCCTATATTGTCGTATTTCTCAATAAACAAGATATGGTCGATGATGCTGAGCTTTTGGAACTGGTTGAAATGGAAGTACGCGAATTGCTTTCAAACTATGACTTTCCCGGAGACGATACACCCATCGTAGCAGGTTCAGCGCTTAAAGCACTCGAAGAAGCTAAAACAGGCAATTTGGGCGAATGGAGCGAAAAGATTCTTGAGCTCATGAAAGCAGTCGATGATTATATCCCAACACCAGAGCGCGATACCGACAAACCTTTCTTGATGCCTGTGGAAGATGTATTCTCAATCGCAGGGCGCGGAACTGTGGTTACAGGAAGAATCGAAAGAGGTGTTGTTAAGGTTGGCGATGAAGTCGAGATTGTCGGGATTCGCAATACCCAAAAAACCACCGTTACAGGCGTTGAAATGTTCCGTAAAGAAATGGACCAAGGGCAAGCAGGCGATAATGTCGGTGTTTTGTTGCGCGGAACAAAGAAAGAAGATGTTGAACGTGGTATGGTTCTTTGTAAGGTTGGTTCTATCACACCCCACACTAAATTTGAAGCGGAAGTTTATATCCTCTCTAAAGACGAAGGTGGACGCCACACACCTTTCTTGAATGGCTATCGCCCACAATTCTATGTGCGCACAACAGACGTTACAGGAGCAATCACACTTCCTGAAGGCACAGAAATGGTGATGCCCGGCGATAATGTCAAAATCACTGTGGAATTAATCAACCCTATTGCGCTTGAAAAAGAAACACGATTCGCGATTCGCGAAGGTGGCAAAACCGTGGGCGCAGGTGTTGTAACCAACATTCTCAAATAACGAGGAATCGATATGAAAGTCAAGATTGGACTCAAATGTTCAGAGAGTGGTGATATTAACTACACGACAACAAAGAACGCAAAAACGCAAACAGAAAAATTGGAGCTCAAGAAGTTTTGCCCGCGTCTCAAAAAGCATACACTTCATAAAGAAGTCAAGCTCAAAAGTTAGACAGAGCAAAAGCCAATGTACTCTAGGAGAAATCTTAGAGTACAGATGTAGGTCAGTAGCTCTAATGGTAGAGCGCCGGTCTCCAAAACCGATGGTTGGGGGTTCGAGTCCCTCCTGGCCTGCCAAAGAGATAGTAAAGTGAATGACGATGAAAAAACTAATAAGCTATTACCAAGATTCTAAAAAAGAGTTAAACAAGGTTCTGTTCCCAACATGGTCGGGCGATGATTCTGGCGTGGGTTCTGTGCGTGCAGCCGCTATTTCTGTGGTGATTGTTGTTACAATCGTAACGCTCTTTTTGGCATTGGTTGATTTGATATTGTCGTGGTTTGTTATGTCCATCATTGCGTAAGGGAGTGGGAATGTCTTTTGCGTGGTATGCGATTCAAACCTATTATGGGAGCGAACGTTCTGTCAAGGACGCCATCGAGAATCTTGTGCGCGAGTATAAGATACAAGATCGTGTAGAACAGATTGTTGTCCCTACAGAGGACATTATCGAAATCAAAAACAACAAAAAAAGAATCTCGGAACGTAGCGTATATCCCGGTTATGTCTTCATTAAAGTCGATTTGGACACAAAAACATGGCACTTGATTCAATCCCTGCCACGTGTAGGACGTTTCATTGGAGAGGCTAAAAAACCCACACCATTGAGCGAATCAGACATTAACACGATTCTTGAAAAAATCACCAATCGTGCTGCCCCACGTCCAAAGATCTTTTTTGAAAATGGTGAAGTCGTTCGAATCACGGAAGGACCTTTTGTGAATTTCACAGGCACTGTGGAAGAATATGACATGGAACATCGCAAATTGAAACTCAATGTTTCTATTTTTGGGAGAAGCACTCCTATTGAGATTCTTTATTCTCAAGTGGAAAAAATCGTCTAATCTAAAACATTAAGGAAACCAAATGGCAAAAAAAATCGTTGGGGAGCTTAAGCTTCAGATTCCGGCAGGTAAGGCAAATCCATCGCCTCCTGTGGGACCGGCTTTGGGACAAAGAGGGGTCAATATCATGGAGTTTTGTAAGGCTTTCAATGAAAAAACAAAAGACATGGGCAGTTTCAATATTCCCGTGATTATTACCGTTTATCAAGATAAGAGCTTTACTTTTATTACCAAAAAACCCCCTGTAACAGATTTAATCAAAAAAGCGGCAGGGATTCAGAAGGGTTCAGACAATCCTTTGAAAAACAAAGTTGCAAAACTCACAAAGGCGCAAGTGTTAGAGATTGCAAAAACCAAATCGGAAGATTTGAACGCAAAAGACATAGATGGTGCCATCAAGATTGTTGAAGGTAGCGCCCGCAGTATGGGCGTTGAGATTGTTGAATAAGCAGAAAAGTTGGGGTATAATATGGCAAAAAAACAAACAAAAAGAATGAGAGTTTTGCTTGAAAAGGTGGATACGACCAAAATATACGACATCACAACAGCATCTGCTACAATCAAAGAATTGCGCTCCGCAAAGTTTGATGAAACGATAGAAATTGCATTGCGTTTAGGCGTTGACCCTCGTCATGCAGACCAGATGATTCGCGGTGCTGTGGTGTTGCCACATGGGACAGGAAAAACAGTGCGTGTAGCCGTGTTCGCAAAAGGTGTCAAGGCAGATGAAGCAAAAAATGCAGGCGCAGACATTGTGGGAACAGACGATTTAGCTGAAGACATCAAAGCAGGCAATATCAATTTTGATATTGTCATCGCAACACCAGACATGATGGCTTTAGTTGGAAAGGTTGGGCGCATTTTGGGACCAAAAGGGCTCATGCCAAACCCCAAAACAGGTACCGTAACAATGGACGTTAGCAAAGCTGTAAATAATGTCAAAAGTGGACAAGTGAATTTCCGTGTGGATAAAAAAGGCAATATTCACGCTCCAATTGGCAAAGTGAGCTTTAGCGAAGACAAAATCAAAGGCAATCTCGAAGAGCTTGTTAAAATGATTAATCGTCTTAAGCCTTCTGTTGCCAAAGGCAAATACATTCGCCATGCAACTCTCTCGCTCACAATGAGCCCTTCGTTGCAGCTCGATGCACAAGAACTCATGGATTTGCGTTAGCGTAAATGGCTTAATCTTAGACTGATGACTACAGGGGCTATGGCTTAAACTTCCCTGTAATAGGTTGTTTGTCGGAAAGGAGTACCAATGACAAGAAACGAAAAAACTCGCATCATAGAGGACTTGGCTACGGGTTTCAAAGCATCAAATGCAATTGCCGTGTGCGATTATAAAGGCTTAAGCGTCAAACAGCTCGAATCGCTCCGATTGAATGCGCGTTCAGCAGGTGTCAAGATTCAAATCGTCAAAAACACTCTCGCTGCAATCGCACTCAAAAATGCAGGGATAGAAGGCTTGGAATTTCGAGACACCAATTTATTCGCTTGGGGCGAGGACCAAGTAGCTCTTGCAAAAATTTTGAGCAAGTTTGCTACAGATACAAATGGCATGTTTGCAATCAAAAACGGCTTCTTTGAAGGCGAAGTTGTTGATGCCAAACATATTGACATTGTATCCAAAATGCCTTCACGTGATGAGCTATTGGGCATGTTGCTCTCTGTTTGGATGGGACCTGCTCGATATTTTGTTACAGGACTTGACAATTTGCGCAAGCAAAAAGAAGAAAATTAAACAACAAGGAGATTGTTATGGCTATCACAAAACAAGATGTGCTTGAATATATCAGTAATCTATCAGTTCTTGAGCTCTCCGAGCTTGTCAAAGAATTTGAAGAAAAATTTGGTGTTTCTGCTGCACCAACCGTTGTTGCGGGTGCTGGCGGTGGCGGTGCTGCCGCAGCAGCAGAGGAAAAAACAGAATTTGATGTGATTCTCCTCGAATCAGGCGACAAGAAAATCAATGTCATTAAAGTCGTACGCGAAATCACAGGTCTTGGACTCAAAGAAGCAAAAGACGCTGTTGAAAAAACCCCGCATACTATCAAAGAAGGTGCGAGCAAAGATGATGCCGCAGCAATCAAAGCAAAACTTGAAGAAGCGGGCGCGAAAGTCGAGGTGAAATAGTATTCAGTTAGTTGCAGGGTCATCATGCTGCCCTGCCCTTTTGTCTCCTAGAAATCTTATCACGAGGTTATTTACCATGCCCATCACTTTAAAATCTGGCAATCGATTACGAGTTAATTTTACAAAAATTCCTCAAAATATCACTATACCCAATTTGCTTCAACTCCAACGCAGCAGCTATGATGTCTTTCTCTATGGCACAGAAGGAAGCAAAAGCGGAATCGAAAAAGTATTCCATTCTGTTTTTCCTATCCATGATACTCAAAATCGCGTAACTCTTGAATATGTCGGTTGCGAATATGGCAAACCTCGTTACACTATTCGCGAAGCAATGGAACGAGGGTTGACCTATTCAATTCCTCTCAAGCTCAAAGTGCGCCTCGTTCTATGGGACAGAGACGAAAAAACAGGCGAAAAACTTGGTGTGAAAGACATCAAGGAACAAAGTGTCTTTATCCGCGAGATTCCGCTTATGACAGACCGCACATCTTTTATCATCAATGGTGTCGAACGCGTGGTTGTGAATCAGCTCCATAGAAGCCCAGGCGTTATTTTTAAAGACGAAGAACCAGCAACAGGTGTGTCGAACAAACGCGTCTACACAGGGCAAATCATTCCTGACAAAGGCTCATGGCTTTATTTTGAATATGATGCCAAAGACACCCTCTATGTCCGAATCAACAAACGGCGCAAAGTCCCCGTTACAATTCTGTTCCGCGCATTAGGATACAGCAAGCAAGAGATTCTCAAAATTTTCTATCCGCTCAAAAAAATTGTAATGAAAGATGTTGATAATTTCGTTACACCCTTCAATCTCAAAGACTTTGAAGAACGTGCAACATATGATGTCGTTGATGAAAATGGCGATTTAATTGTTGCAAAAGATAAACGCATCGGAATCAAAAAACGCAAGGAGCTTGAATCCAAAGAAATCCGTATGCGTTACCCTCTCGAAGTTCTCTTTGACCGCCGCCTTGCCGAACCCATCTACAACACAGATGGTGAGATTCTCTTTGACGTACTCACCAAAATTGACGAAGGCAAAATCAAAAAAATGTTCGAGGCAGGCGTGAGCGAATTTGTCATCGCTGATGACATCGCCAAAGGACATGACGCCTCAATCATCAATGCATTTGATGCTGATGCAGAATCTTTACGTCTTTTGCGACAAACCGAAAAAATCGACAATGAAAATGAGCTTGCCGCGATTCGAATCTATAGAGTCATGCGCCCCGGCGAGCCTGTAACGCGTGATGCGGCAAAACAATTTGTGCAGCAACTCTTTTTTGACCCCGAACGTTATGACTTTACGCGCGTTGGGCGCATGAAAATGAACCACAAGCTTGGACTCGATGTTCCAAGCTATGTTACGGTGCTGACCTACCAAGACATCATCGCTACAGTCTCATATCTCACCCGTGTGAAAAATGGGCTAGGGCGCATCGATGACCGCGACCATTTGGGCAATCGCCGCATTCGCGCCATCGGTGAGCTGCTTGCTAATGAATTACATGCGGGGCTTGTTAAAATGCAAAAAGCCATTCGCGACAAATTCACAACGCCGCCAAGCAATCTCGAAGAGATGATGCCGCATGACCTCATCAATTCCAAGATGATTACAAGCACAATTCTCGAGTTTTTCACAGGCGGGCAGCTCTCACAATTTATGGACCAAACCAACCCACTTTCTGAAGTAACGCACAAACGTCGCCTCTCTGCGCTCGGTGAGGGCGGGCTTGTCAAAGAACGTGCGGGATTTGAAGTACGCGATGTCCACCCAACACACTATGGCAGAATCTGCCCCATCGAAACACCAGAAGGGCAAAACATCGGGCTTATCAACACACTCTCTATCTATTCTAAAGTCAACGATTTAGGCTTTATCGAAGCTCCTTATCGCAAAGTTGTCGATGGCAAAGTTATGGATGAAGTCGTATATCTCACCGCCACACAAGAGGAAGGGCAAGTCATCGCGCCTGCTAGCACAGAAGTCAATGAGAATGGCGAGATTAAGGAAGATTTGCTTGAAACACGTATTAATGGTGAGATTCTACTCGAAGAAAAATCCAAAGTTGATTTGATTGACTTAAGCCCAAGCATGGTTGTGGGCGTTGCTGCTGCGCTCATTCCCTTTCTCGAACATGATGACGCAAACCGCGCATTGATGGGCTCAAACATGCAACGGCAAGCTGTGCCGATTCTCGCGCCCGATGCCCCGATTGTCGGGACAGGCATGGAAAAAATCATCGCACGCGATTCATGGGAAGCAATCAAAGCAACACGTGGTGGCACAGTTGAACGCGTTGATGGCAAAAATATCTACATTTTGGGTGAAGACGAAGGCGGCGCATACATCGACCACTATTCGTTGCAAAAAAACCTGCGCACAAACCAAAATACATGTTTCTCACAACTCCCAATCATCAAAGCAGGAGACATGATTGAACAAGGGCAAGTCATCGCCGATGGACCCAATATGAACAAAGGCGAGCTCGCGCTTGGCAAGAACATTCGCGTAGCATTTATGCCATGGAATGGCTACAACTTTGAAGACGCGATTGTTGTGAGCGAAAAACTCATTCGCAGCGATGTTTTCACATCGGTTCATATTTACGAAAAAGAGATTGAGGCGCGCGAGCTCAAATATGGTATCGAAGAAATCACGCGCGACATTCCCAATGTACGTGAAGAAGAAACCGCATATCTTGATGAAAGCGGAATCGTCAAAATCGGCACGTATGTCAAAGCGGGCATGATTCTCGTTGGCAAAGTCTCGCCCAAAGGCGAAGTGAAGCCTACTCCTGAAGAACGTCTCTTGCGCGCAATCTTTGGCGAAAAGGCAGGGCATGTCGTGAATAAATCTCTCTATTGCCCGCCAAGCCTCGAAGGCACGGTTGTTGATGTCAAAATTTTCACCAAAAAGGGTTATGATAAGGACCAACGTGCCATTGCAGCATATGAGGAAGAAAAGGCGCGCCTCGACCTCGAACACCACGATAAGCTGATGATGCTCGACCGCGAGGAGATGTTGCGACTCACGCTCATGCTCTCCAAAGAGCCGCTCAAAACAGACACAGAAGTTAATGGCAAGAAATTCAAAAAAGGCGAGCTGATTCCAAAAGACGATTTGCGCTCGGTGAATCGATTCGTGATGACAAACCTTGCGAAATGCTATTCCAAACAGCTCCAAGAGACATACGAACAAATCAAAAACAATTTCTTGGAACAGAAGAAAAACTTGAGCGAGGAGCATGAGGAAAAACTATCAATTCTCGAAAAAGACGACATTCTACCAAGCGGTGTCGTAAAACTTGTCAAAATCTATGTCGCAACCAAACGTAAGCTCAAAGTGGGCGACAAAATGGCGGGGAGACACGGAAACAAGGGCATTGTCTCCAATATCGTCCCCGAAGTTGATATGCCCTACACCAAAGATGGCGAATCGATAGAGATTGTCCTCAACCCACTCGGTGTCCCTAGCCGCATGAATATCGGGCAGATTCTCGAGGTGCATCTTGGACTTGTGGGCAAAAAGCTCGGCGAGCAGCTCGAAGACATTTTCGCACAAAAACAGGGTGAATGGGTCGCTGCATTGCGCACAAAAATGACTGAAATCGCCTCGACATCGAAGATGCAAAAAGCTGCTGATTTCATTAACCAGCTCGAGGATTCCGAGCTCATCGAATACGCGCGCGATTGGTCAAAAGGCGTGAAATTTGCCACTCCTGTGTTTGAGGGAGTAAATCAAGACGAATTCGAAAAGCTCTTTGCGCTTGCCAAAATCGATTCAGATGGCAAAACCGAGCTTTATGACGGGCGCACGGGCGAAAAAATGCAAGAACGTGTGAATGTCGGCTATATGTACATGCTCAAGCTTCACCACCTTGTTGATGAAAAAGTGCATGCAAGAAGCACAGGTCCTTATAGCCTTGTTACACAACAACCTGTGGGCGGCAAGGCACTCTTTGGTGGGCAACGTTTTGGTGAAATGGAAGTTTGGGCACTCGAAGCGCATGGCGCGGCACACACCTTGCGCGAAATGCTCACAATTAAATCAGACGACACAGAGGGTCGTGTTAAAGCCTACAAGGCGATTACACGAGGTGAACCTGTTAAAGAAACAGAGATTCCAGAAACATTCTATGTCCTCACCAAAGAGCTTCAAAGCCTCGCGCTCGATGTGCTTGTCTATGAGCGCAAAGAGGGGCAGCTACAACAGCTCACAATTGGCGAAGAGAAGCGTCCGAGCGACTTCAACGCATTCCAGCTCAAGCTCGCAAGCCCCGAAACAATCCGCACATGGAGTCATGGCGAAGTCAAAAAACCAGAAACGATTAACTACCGCACGCTCAAGCCCGAACGAGATGGGCTATTTTGCGCCAAAATCTTTGGACCCGTGCGCGACTATGAATGTCTTTGTGGTAAATATAAAAAAATGCGCTATCGTGGTGTGATTTGCGAAAAATGCGGCGTAGAAGTAACAAGCTCCAAATCGCGCCGAAGCCGCATGGGGCATATCGAGCTTGTAACACCTGTAGCGCACATTTGGTATGTCAATTCACTGCCAAGCCGTATTGGAACATTGCTTGGAATCAAGATGAAAGACTTAGAGCGCGTCTTGTATTACGAAGCCTATGTCGTGCTCGAGCCCGGCGAGGCGTTCTATGACAACGAAAGCACAAAACCGCTGTGCAAATATGATGTACTCAACGAAGAGCAATTCCAAAGCATCAACCAACGTTTCGAACATACAGGCTTTGTCGCACAAATGGGCGGCGAGGCTGTGCGCGAGCTCCTAAGCCAGCTCGATTTAGACGAACTGCTCAAAAACTTGCGCGAAGAAATCAAAGTTGTAACATCTGAAGCTAAGAAAAAAGCCATCATCAAGCGGCTCAAAGTTGTCGAGGCATTCGTCAATTCAGGCAATCGCCCCGAATGGATGATGCTCACCGCGCTACCTGTTTTGCCGCCCGAACTGCGCCCGTTGGTTGCGCTTGATGGTGGTAAATTTGCCGTGAGTGATGTCAACGACCTCTATCGCCGCGTCATCAATCGCAACCAACGCCTCAAACGGCTCATGGAGCTCGATGCACCCGATATTATCGTGCGCAATGAAAAGCGTATGCTCCAAGAATCTGTCGATGCGCTATTTGACAATGGACGCAATGTGAATGCTGTTAAAGGTGCGCATAAGCGTCCACTCAAATCACTTTCAGAAATCATCAAGGGCAAACAAGGACGATTCCGACAGAATCTGCTCGGCAAGCGCGTGGATTTCTCTGGACGTAGCGTGATTGTCGTGGGACCAAACCTCCGCATGGACCAATGTGGATTGCCCAAAAATATGGCGCTAGAACTATTCAAGCCCCATATCCTCGCTAAGCTTGAAGAAAAAGGTTATGCCACAACATTAAAACATGCTAAAAAAATGATTGAGAGCCGCAGCAGCGAGGTTTGGAGCTGTCTCCAAGAGATTGTGGAGGGCTACCCCATTCTGCTCAACCGCGCGCCCACACTCCATAAGCAATCGATTCAGGCTTTCCATCCGCGCCTTATTGACGGCAAGGCGATTCAGCTCCACCCACTCGTGTGTTCGGCATTCAACGCCGACTTTGATGGCGACCAGATGGCTGTGCATGTGCCGCTGTCTCAAGAAGCCATCACCGAGTGCAAACTGCTCATGCTAAGCTCGATGAATATCTTGCTGCCTGCTAGCGGCAAGGCAGTCACCGTACCAAGCCAAGACATGGTGCTTGGGCTCTATTATCTCTCGCTCGAGCGCAGGGATTCTAAGGGCGCGAACAAGCTATTCAACAACATCGCCGAAGTCATGATTGCGCTCGAGTTTGGCGCAATCGAAGTCAATACGCGAATCCGCACGGTGATTGAAAACCGCATGATAGAAACCACCGTTGGGCGCATGATTTTGCATTCAATTCTGCCTGTTGATGTGCCCATTTCGCTCTGGAATCGCGTACTCAAAAAGAAAGACATCGCGACATTGATTGACTATGTCTATAAAGAAGGCGGGCTTGAAATCACCGCGCGATTCCTCGACAGCCTCAAAGACTTAGGATTCCACTATGCAACGCGTGCGGGAATCTCAATTTCATCTGATGATATTCTTGTTCCAAAAGACAAGAAAAAAGTCATCAGCAAAGCAAAAGACGAAGTCAAACGAATCCAGCAAGAATTTATTGGCGGGCTCACAACTGACCAAGAGCGTTACAACCGAATCATCGACACATGGACAACCACGAGCAACAATTTGAGCAAGGAGATGATGAAACTTGTTGAAGAAGACAAGGGCGGATTCAATTCAATCTATATGATGGCAGATTCAGGTGCACGCGGTAGCGCGGCGCAGATTCGCCAGCTTTCGGCGATGCGCGGGCTTATGACAAAGCCTGATGGCACGATTATCGAAACACCGATTACTTCGAACTTCAAAGAAGGCTTGAACGTTCTTGAATACTTCATCTCAACACATGGCGCGCGCAAGGGGCTTGCCGACACAGCGCTCAAAACTGCAAACGCGGGATACCTCACGCGCAAACTCATTGATGTGAGTCAAAACGTTAAAGTCGTCATGCAAGATTGTGGCACGCATGAGGGTGTCGAGATTACCGATATTTCTGTCGGGCGCGAGCTCATCGAACCACTCGAAGAGAGAATCTTTGGACGTGTTGCAGCTGCTGATGTCATCGACCCAGTCAGTGGCGAAGTGCTCGTGAGCGAGGGCAAACTAATTGATGAAAAACTCGCTAAAATCATCACAGAAGCAAATGTCAAGTCGGTAACGATTCGCACAGCCGTTACTTGCAAAGCCGAAAAGGGCGTTTGCAGCAAGTGCTATGGGCTCAACCTCGGTGAGGGGCGACCCACGAATCCGGGCGAACCTGTGGGGGTGATTGCCGCGCAATCTATCGGCGAGCCAGGAACGCAGCTCACATTGCGCACATTCCACGTTGGTGGGACAGCAAGCAGAAGTACAGAAGAAAAAGAGGTTGTTACCGAAAAAGAGGGCTTTATCCGCTATTATAATATCAACACAGAGCTGAACAAAGACGGCAAAAGAGTTGTTACAAACCGCCGCAATGCCGCAATTTTACTGCTCGAGCCCAAAATCAAAGCGCCGTTTGAGGGAATCCTCAAAGTTGAGACTGTGCATGACGAAGTCATTGTGAGTGTTGAAGGGGCAAACGACACCATGAGCTACAAATTGCGCAAAAACGACATCGCCAAACCCAACGACCTCGCGGGCGTAACAGGCAGAATCGAGGGCAAGCTCTATATCCCTTACAGCAGCGGAGAATCTGTGCGCACAGACGGCAGCATTGTCGATGTGATTAAGGATAGCTGGAATATCCCTAACCGAATCCCCTATGCAAGCGAATTGCGTGTCGCCGACAATGCGCCGATTCCGCAGAATATCTTTGCCAAAGAAAAAGGTGTTGTGAAATATTATATCCTCAAGGGCGATAGCTTGGAACGATTCCGCAGCCTTAAAAAGGGCGAGGAAGTTACCGAAAAAGGCTTGTTTGCTGTGATTGCAGACGAGAATGACCGCGAGGCGATTCGACACTATATCGCACGCGAATCAATGATTGAGATTGACGATAGCAGCAATGTTGAATCAAACACATTGATTGCCTCGCCCAAACACAACGAGCAAAAAATTATCGCTGAATGGGACCCCTACTCAAACCCCATCATCGCCGAAATCGAGGGCAAAGTCAGCTATGCCGACATTTCGCCATCGACTGTAACCGAACAAGTCGTGATGGACGAGCTCACAGGTGAGAGCCGCTCGCTGCTTATGGTGAACGAACACATTCCAAGCGGGCTGAAGCCAACCATCATCATCACAAGCAGCAACGGCGCAACTGTGCGCTATCTACTCGACCCGCAGAGTATGATTCATGTCAGGGAAGGCGAAGATGTTGGAATCACCGACATTCTCGCCAAAACACCCAAAGCCATTGCAAAATCTAAAGATATTACAGGTGGTTTGCCGCGCGTAACCGAACTCTTTGAGGCACGCAAACAACCCAAAGACCAAGCAATTCTCTCCGAGATTGACGGCAAGATTCGCTTTGGCAAGCCGATTCGCAACAAAGAAAAAATCATTGTCGAAGCTGACGATGGGCGCAACGCTGAATACATCGTCGACAAAACCAAGCGCATTTTGGTGCATGAAGGCGAATTTGTCCATGCTGGCGAGGCAATTACAGATGGGCTTGTTTCAAGCCACGACATTCTCCGAATCTCGGGAGAAAAAGAGCTACATAAATATATTGTAAGCGAAGTGCAGCAAGTCTATCGTAGACAGGGTGTCAATATCGCTGATAAGCATATCGAAATCATCGTAAGCCAGATGTTACGTCAAGTGCGAATCATCGATAGCGGTGATACGAAGTTCATCGAAGGTGATATGGTCAGCAAACGACATTTCCGCGAAGAAAACGACCGCATTTTGCAAGCAGGCAAAGAACCAGCAATCGCCGAACCCGTGCTGCTTGGAATCACGCGCACAGCGATTAGCAGCGATAGTATCATCTCTGCTGCCTCATTCCAAGAAACCACAAAAGTCCTCACAGAGGCGAGTATCGCGGCAAAAATCGATTATCTTGAGGATTTGAAAGAAAATGTTGTGCTCGGGCACATGATACCAGTCGGAACAGGAATCCACAAAAATAAAACGATTCGCACCAAAGAGATTCTTCTTGAAATAGGTACGACTTAAGTATTTAAAAAGCCCATTTGTGCTAGAATAGACGCTAAAATTTATTTTCTAAGGAAAAAATGTGCCAACGATTAATCAGTTGATTCGCAAAGAAAGAAAGAAAGCGATGAAGAAATCCAAATCGCCCGCATTGGTTGAATGCCCCCAAAGACGGGGCGTTTGCACAAGAGTTTATACCACAACACCCAAAAAGCCAAACTCGGCGTTGCGCAAGGTTGCAAAGGTGCGGCTCACAAGCGGATTTGAGGTGATTAGCTATATCCCTGGTGAGGGGCACAACCTGCAAGAACACTCGATTGTGCTCATTCGCGGCGGAAGGGTCAAGGATTTGCCCGGTGTGAAGTACCATATCATTCGTGGCGCGCTTGACACAGCAGGTGTGGCAAAACGAACGGTATCTCGCAGCAAATATGGTGCGAAAAAAGCCAAAGCGGCTGCAAAATAATCACGCAAGGAAAGTGTAATGAGAAGACGAAAAGCTCCCCAAAGGGAGATTCTAGGGGACCCCATTTATGGCAGCAAGGTTGTTACCAAATTCATCAACAAGATGATGTTGGACGGCAAAAAAAGCGTTGCGGAAAAAATCATCTATGCAGCGTTTGACAAAATCGAAGAAAAAACTCAAGAAAAAGGCATTGAAGTCTTTGAAAAAGCACTCGAAAAAGTACGCCCACTTGTGGAAGTGCGCAGTCGAAGAGTGGGCGGAGCAACATATCAAGTCCCTGTTGAGGTGCGCCCCGTGCGCCAACAATCGCTTTCGATTCGCTGGATATTAGAAGCAGCGCGCAAACGCAACGAACGCACAATGATTGAACGACTCGCAAATGAGCTAGTCGATGCCATCAATGACCGCGGCGCAGCATTCAAGAAAAAAGAAGATGTCCATAAAATGGCAGAAGCAAACAAAGCCTTCGCACACTATCGCTGGTAGGAAAAACAATGTCTCGAAAAATTCCCTTGAATAAAATCCGCAATATCGGCATCGCAGCGCATATTGATGCAGGCAAAACAACAACAACTGAACGCATTTTGTTCTACACAGGCGTGAGCCACAAGATTGGCGAAGTACATGACGGCGCAGCGACAATGGATTGGATGGAGCAAGAAAAAGAACGCGGAATCACTATCACCTCTGCCGCAACCACATGCTTTTGGAATGACCACCAAATCAATATCATCGACACCCCCGGACACGTTGACTTTACCATCGAAGTTGAACGTTCAATGCGCGTTCTCGATGGCGCTGTGGCAGTCTTTTGTTCTGTGGGCGGCGTGCAACCCCAAAGCGAGACCGTTTGGCGACAAGCAAACAAATATGGCGTTCCGCGCATGGTTTTTGTAAACAAAATGGACAGAATCGGCGCGAATTTTTATAATGTCGAATCGCAAATCAAAGAAAGACTCAAGGCGAATCCTGTGCCTGTCGTGATTCCAATTGGCGCAGAAGATAGCTTTAAGGGCGTTGTGGATCTTATCCGTATGAAAGCTATCATCTGGAATGACGACACAATGGGCGCAAAATATGACATCGAAGATATTCCCGCTGATTTGCTCGACAAAGCAAAAGAATACCGCGAAAAGATGGTCGAAGCTGCGGCAGAATCTGATGAAGAACTCATGGAAAAATATCTCGCTGGTGAAGAGTTGAACGAGGAAGAAATCAAAAAAGGGCTCAAGCTCGGCTGTCATGCAATGAGTATTATTCCTATGCTTTGTGGCTCATCGTTTAAAAACAAAGGCGTGCAAACACTGCTTGATGCCGTTGTGCAATATCTCCCTGCCCCCACAGAAGTCGCTGATATTCGCGGCGTGAGCGCAAAAGACGAGGGCAAAGAAATCTCTGTGCAATCAGCTGATGATGGCGAGTTTGCTGGTTTGGCATTCAAAATCATGACCGACCCCTTTGTGGGACAGCTCACATTCGTGCGCGTGTATCGCGGCAAACTCGAATCAGGCAGCTATGTCTACAACTCAACCAAAGGCAAAAAAGAACGTGTTGGGCGCTTGCTCAAAATGCATGCCAATCGCCGTGAAGACATCAAAGAAATCTTTGCTGGCGAGATTTGTGCCTTTGTGGGACTCAAAGAAACGCTCACGGGCGATACGCTTTGTTCAGAAAAAGACCCTGTGATTTTGGAACGCATGGAATTCCCCGAGCCTGTCATCTCTATCGCTGTCGAACCCAAGACTAAAGCCGACCAAGAAAAAATGAGCATCGCGCTCTCAAAGCTTGCCGAAGAAGACCCAAGCTTCCGTGTCGAAACAGACGAAGAGAGCGGGCAAACCATTATTTCAGGCATGGGCGAATTGCACCTCGAAATCATTGTTGACCGTATGAAGCGCGAGTTTAAAGTTGAAGCCGAAGTGGGGCAACCCCAAGTCGCCTTCCGTGAGACGATTCGCAGCAGCGTGAACAAAGAACATAAATATGCCAAACAAAGCGGTGGGCGTGGGCAATATGGACATGTCTTTATCAAGCTCGAGCCCCAAGAAGCAGGCAAAGGCTATGAATTTGTCGATGAGATTAAAGGCGGCGTGATTCCTAAAGAATATATCCCCGCTGTCAACAAAGGAATCGTTGAAGCAATGCAAAGCGGTGTGCTCGCGGGCTACCCTGTTGTGGATTGCAAAGTTACACTCTATGACGGAAGCTACCACGAGGTGGATTCAAGCGAAATGGCATTTAAAATTGCAGGTTCTATGGCATTCAAAGAAGCTGCAAAAGACGCAAGCCCAGTTTTGCTCGAACCCATCATGAAAGTTGAAGTTGAAGTACCCGAAGAATATATGGGCGATGTGATTGGCGACCTCAACCGCCGACGTGGACAGATTAACTCAATGGACGACAGGCAAGGGCTCAAAATCATCAATGCCTTTGTGCCTCTCGCCGAGATGTTTGGATATTCAACCGATTTGCGTTCTGCCACACAAGGGCGCGGGACATATGTTATGGAGATGAGCCATTATGGCGAAGTGCCCGGGAATATCGCTAAAGAAATTGTTGAGAAACGTAAAGGCTGATATTGCTTGCGCTTTTTGACCTCGATGAGACACTCATTGCAGGCGATAGCGCGGGGAAATGGATAGAGTTTTGTGTCGAGCGCAAACTTGTCGATTTGAGCTTTTTGGAGCAGCTTGCCATCTATGCGCAGCAATACAAAAACAAGACAATCGACATGCTCGCCTTTATGGAATTTTTTCTTAGCATTGTCGCCAATCTGTCTGAATCAGAAGTCAGCATGCTTGTTGCTGACTTTATCCCACAAAAAATTATCCCTATCGTTTATCCCCAAATGCGCGAGATTCTGCATCTCCACAAAAACGACAGAAAAATCGTCATCTCGGCAACAGCTGATTTCCTTGTGCAGCCCATCGCCCAGTTTTTTGACATTTCTGAAACCATTGCAAGCCAAACAGAACGTAAAAATGGCATTTTTACAGGACACACAAAAGGCATTTTGTCATTCCATAATGGCAAGGTCAAACGTTTGCAAGAATATTTAGACAAAGATTATAAAAGCTTGATTCAAGATTCTTGTTTTTATAGTGACTCGATTAATGACTTGCCGCTGCTTGAACAAGTCAAAATCCCGATTGTGTGCAATCCTGATTCCCTGCTCGCCCCAATCGCGCAACATCGACAATGGAAATGTTTGCAACATGTGCTATAATACCACCGCTATAAAACTAGGGGGTATTCAATGGACAATATCAAAAACATGCGCAAGCTGGAGCAAGCTACAAGCTTCAACCGCGCTGATTTCATTAAGCTTGGGCTCGCCATTTTGTTTGTACTGCTTGCAGCTGCTGTTGCGCTCTATTCAGCTTCTGCATTTGGTTCTGAAGATTCAAGAATCTCTGGGTTGTCCGTCTTGATTGTCGCAACAATGGTTGGGGGCTATATGGCAATGAACATCGGTGCGAACGATGTTGCCAACAATGTCGGTCCTGCTGTTGGCTCAAAGGCGCTCACAATGGGTGGTGCGATTCTCATTGCAGCAGTCTGCGAAGCAAGCGGCGCAATCATTGCTGGGGGTGATGTCGTGGATACCATTCGTTCGGGAATCATCGACTCAACCAGTGAAGTTTTACAAAACAAAACCACTTTTATCAATCTCATGCTCTCTGCCCTCATCTCGAGCGCCGTATGGCTACATCTTGCCACCGTTCTTGGCGCCCCCGTCTCCACAACGCATTCTGTTGTTGGCGGAATCTTAGGCGCTGGAATCATGGCTGGCGGTTTTGGTATTGTCAATTGGACAACAATGGGCGAAATTGTGGGTAGCTGGATCGTCTCGCCTGTGCTTGGTGGGCTCATCGCAGCAAGCTTCTTATTCATCGTCAAACGTACAATTACATACAAAGAAGACCAACTCAAAGCAGCGCAAACAGTTGTGCCTATTTTGCTTTTCCTCATGACTTTCGCATTCTGCATGTATATGATTGGCAAGGGGCTCAAAAAAGTTATAAACCTTCCTATGCCTGTTTCTATCGGCATTTCGTTTGCAATCGGTATTGCAGTCTTTTTCATCTGCCGCCCGCTCATCATCGCTGCTTCGGCAAAGCTTGAAAACAACAAAGAAAGTGTGGGTAAGTTTTTCACGATTCCGCTCATTTTTGCAGCAGCACTTTTGAGCTTTGCACATGGCACAAACGATGTCGCAAACGCCATTGGACCACTCGCTGCCATCAACGACCTCGTCATACATGGCGATGATTTCAAGCAAGTAGCGAGCGTGCCATTGTGGATTATGATTGTCGGCGGGTTTGGAATCTCGCTTGGGCTTGCACTCTATGGACCAAAGCTCATTCGCACCGTGGGTAGTGAGATTACCGAGCTTGACCAAATCCGTGCCTTTTGCGTGGCGATGAGCGCAGCGGTTACCGTGCTTGTTGCGTCTGCTTTGGGCTTACCCATTAGCTCCACACATGTGGCTGTGGGTGCTGTGTTTGGAGTTGGATTCTTACGTGAAGGAATCAAGCGCCACTATTTTCAGATTGAACAAACCATCATCGAAGCACACAAGGAAAGCGGCAGAGACACCACAGCCATTAACCAATTTCTCGAGACTTTCCGCAAAGCGCCTATGGCTAAAAAACAGCTGTTGCTTAAAGCCATTAAACAAAGACGCGAAGCTGAAGAAACTCTTGCTGCTGCGGGCATGACGATTGATGCGGAAGGCAAAATCAATATTGTTGAAAAAACACCAACAGATAACACCCTGCCCTTGTTGAGCAAAAAAGAACAAAAGAAACTCAAACAAGCCTACAAAGAAGAGCTTGTGAAACGTTCAGCGTTCAATAAAATCATTGCCACTTGGATTATCACAGTCCCCGTTGCGGCAGTCCTAAGTGGCACAATCTTTTTAATTATTAACTGGTTTGGAATCTCATACTAGGAGACAATATGTTATTATTCACACCCGGTCCAACGCCTGTACCAGAAGAATTGCGTTGGGCAATGGCAGCACCAACAATCCATCATCGTACACCTGAATTTGAAAGCATCTTCGCAAGCACCAAAGCCTCACTGCTCGCGCTACTTGGCATGCAAGAAGTCCTCATGCTCGCAAGTTCAGGCACAGGTGCTATGGAAGCATGCATGGCAACCTTTTGCAACAACACAGCACTTGTCATCAATAGTGGTAAGTTTGGTGAACGTTTTGCCAAGATTGCTACGGCGCTTGGACGCTCTGTACATGAAATCAAACATGAATGGGACACACCCGCAAACGCTAATGAAATACTAGAGGCTCTTGGCAAAAACCCAAATATCGATGCCATCTTTTTGCAAGCATGCGAGAGTGCGGGCGGACTGCGCCATCCTTTTGAAGAAATTGCAAGCAAAATCAAAGAATACAATCCCGAAATTTTTGTCGTTGTTGATTGTATCACAGCGCTTGGTGTCGAGTTTATCGATACGCACAATATCGATGCAGTGATTGGCGGAAGCCAAAAGGCGTTCATGCTGCCACCAGGGCTTAGTATCATTGGCTTATCTGAAATGGCTGTGCGGCGAATCGAGCAATGCAATGTGGGTTATTATTTCAATCTCGCAAACGAGCTCAAGAATCAGCGCAAAAACACAACCGCCTACACGCCCGCAACTACGCTCATCATCGGGCTTGCAGAATATTTCCAAAAAGTCCTTATCGATGGATTCTATCATGTCTATCACACAAATAAAGCGCGCGCGCTGGGAATACAAAAAGCCATGCAGGTTCTCGAGTTGCAAATCTATCCAAAAGTGCCTGCAATAGCGATGACAACAATCGCACACGAACAAGCAGACACTTTGCGCAAAACACTCAAAAGTGATTTTGCTGTGAATCTCGCAGGTGGACAAGACCATCTCAAAGGCAAGATTTTCCGCATCAACCAAATGGGGCTACTCCCTGTCCATGAATGCGCATGGGTTGTAAACGCTATCGAGCTTGCGCTCGAAAAGTTAAAATTGCGCAAATTTGATGGCAGCGCCAATACCGCCTTTTTACAAACCTATTATGCCGAAATCAACAAACAAGGGCATAATAACCAGCCAAGCAGTAGCACATGAAAATCCTCGTTACAGGAACAGCAGGCTTTATCGGCTCTTTTGTCGCACAACAGCTACTTGAGCGAGGTGATGAAGTCGTTGGGCTTGATAGTATCAACGACTATTATGATATGCAACTCAAATTTGCGCGATTAGAAAAGGCGGGAATTGCGCGCGATTTGGTCGCATACAACAAACTCACCACAAGTACACTTGATTCACGCTACCGTTTTGTGCAGCTCAAGCTTGAAGACAAAGTATCTCTCCATTCCCTCTTTGCAAACGAGCATTTTGATTCTGTTTGCAATCTCGCTGCGCAAGCAGGTGTGCGCTATTCGCTGACCAACCCGGACGCCTATATCCAGAGCAATATCATTGGGTTTATGAATCTCCTTGAACTCTGCCGCAATTTTGAAATCGCGCACCTCGTCTATGCTTCGAGCTCATCTGTCTATGGACTTAACCAAGAAATGCCCTTTAGTACGCATTTTGGCACAAATCATCCGATTAGCCTCTATGCGGCAAGCAAAAAGAGCAATGAGCTCATGGCGCACACCTACTCCCATTTGTTTGGCTTGCCCACAACGGGTTTGCGGTTTTTCACCGTCTATGGTCCTTGGGGGCGTCCAGATATGGCGTTGTTTCTATTCACCAAAGCCATTCTCGAAGACAAGCCCATCGACATTTTCAATAATGGCGATATGATTCGGGATTTCACATATATAGACGACATTGTCGAGGGCGTTGTGCGCGTCATCGACCACCCACCACGCAAAAACCCCAATTGGGATGCAATCATCGCCGACCCAAGCACCTCGTCTGCGCCCTATAAAGTCTACAATATCGGCAATAGCAATCCAGTCAAACTCATGGATTTCATCACAGAAATTGAAAAAAACATTGGCAAAGAGGCAATCAAAAATTTCTTGCCGCTCCAAGAGGGCGATGTCCCAGCAACCTATGCTTCGGTTACAGATTTGCAGCGTGATTTGGGCTATCACCCCAGCACACCCGTGAGCGTTGGTGTGGCAAATTTCGTGCGGTGGTATCGAAAATACTATAATATTTAGCTAAGTTTATCTGAATCAAACATGATTGCAATCTGATTTGAAATCTCCTCATTCTGTCATTGGGAGGAGTGTGGCAATCAACGATTCTTGACTACCTGATATATTGCTTGCCACGAGGCTCACTCTCTTGCATAATGCAACCACCACAAGA
>CAJTQL010000013.1 GCA_910578285.1 uncultured Helicobacteraceae bacterium | reverse complement strand
CATGTGGCATAGAATCAAGCTGTTCTTGGGTAAAAAATCCTGTTTCTGTTTGCAAGCTATCGCCCATAATCTCTTGCAGTCGTGTGTAGGTTGCCTGAAAATAATTAACCAAATCTTCTGATGTTGAAAGTTGTGCTCTACGATTTGTTGGGTCTTTTATTGTTATACCTAAATACTCAATAACAAGTGGGTCTTTCATGATGTCTATAATCGTCTCACTATGAATCCTAAAACTTTCTGGAATCCCTGCTGCTTTGTTGAATGTTGCGGTCAAATATCCCTCATCATCGAGCGGAAAACCTAGAATCTTTGGCGCTTGCTCGGCTTTTTGAATCCTATCTAAAAGCCCGAGATTCTCGCGAAGTTCAATGGTGTTTTGCGGTTGGCTTTGCATCGAATCCAATGTCAATGTTTCTGCAAAAACAGAATCCTTGCTCGCACTTTGGGCAAAAGGCAAAGTAAAGATTAAATCTTGTGAATCCTCTTTGTTTGCGAGTGTCTGCCCAAACATAAAGCTTTGGTTTGTGGAATGCGTGTTAATCAGCATGAAACTCCTAATCATTTGTTGTTAAGAGTTTCAAAGCAAAAAGCGTTCCTTGCCGCTCTAATGAAGAATTTTCCGATTCCTTTTGTCATGATTAACTCCTTATTTATTAAATACAGCAATCCTAATCATCATAAAACTTAAAAAATCATCATGCGAAGGGTGCGACTTTAGTCGCACACTAATAATTCTATTGTGCCTCAAAACCGCACTCCGATTCTATTTTGTGATGTCAAATCCCCTGCTTGTCATGTTGAGCATGAGCGAAACATCTCATGATTCCCATAACCCGAGATTCTTCACTCGCCTATGCGAGTTCAGAATGACAAAATTGGGATTTTTGCATGTTGATTGCTCCGACTTTTGCCTCGCAATGACAAAAGGTTCGCTTCAAGAAAGCCCCACAAAATCCTGACATTTTTGCAAAAAACTGCCAACAATCTCGCGGCTTAAATCGCAAATATTCTCTTCACGTTCGATATGCCACATCATTCCAAAAAACGGCAATCCAGAATGTGTAAAGGCTTCAATCGTGCAATCAGTCGCGCTTGCAAGCGGAACAAGAGGCGAAGCAAGCGTGCTTAGGGCATAGTTATGGAACGAATTGACAACATAATTTTGCGCTCCAACGCTCACCTTGTGCTCGCCAATATGCCCCACGCAAGGAATGAGCGAAGCGCCAAAATATTGTCCTAGATGTTGTGCGCCGCGACAGATTCCAAGCACGGGCAGCTTTTGTGCAATCGCCATTTCGATAATGCGATGCTCATACGCATCGCGCTTTTGCGACAACGGATTGTCGTTGCATGCTGCTAAGTCGTTGCCACCGCTTAGAATCACACCGCTCACAAAAGGCACATAGCGCTCAAAGGGAATCTCATAGCTCACCACAAGCGGCAAAAACGGCGCAAACAAATCCTCGTTTGCAAACAATGCGCCCCAATCGCTCGCGAGACATTCGCGCGTTTCGTCATAAGCATCATGTGCGACTAGCCGTGTCGTTATGGCAAGAAATTTGGTTGCCATACCATATCTCCTTCTGATTCAGCTTTCGTTTAATACTCTTTTGTCATGATACCAAAAAAGGAGACGCGAATGAAATGCACAATCCAAACACTTCAAAAATACAAAAACAAACAAAAAATCACAATGATAACAGCCTATGATGCGCTAATGGCGCGCATTTTCGATGGTGAAGTCGATTCGATTCTTGTTGGCGATTCTCTTGCAATGAGCTTTGGTGGGCAGCCTGACACTCTGCCACTCACCATAGATGATATGATTTATCACACAAAAGCTGTGCGCCGTGTTGTGCATCATTCCCTACTTATTGCTGATATGCCCTTTGGCAGCTACGACACCCCGCAACAAGCACTGCAGAATGCCACGCGGCTCTATAAAGAAGCAGGCACAGACGCTGTCAAGCTCGAAGGTGGGCTCGAACGTTACGAACATGTGCGGCATCTTGCCGACAATGGAATTGCCGTGATGGCGCATATTGGGCTGAAGCCACAATTTGTGCGTAGCGAAGGTGGGTATAAAATCAAGGGCAAAACAGAGGTTGAAAAAACACAGCTCATTCATGAAGTGCAAGAATTCAGCGAGGCAGGCGCATTTGCAATCTTGCTCGAAGGCGTTGTGGCAGAAACTGCCGCTGTCATCGCACGCGCGAGCTCTGTGCCTGTCATTGGCATTGGCAGCGGCGCCGATGTCGATGGACAAGTGCTCGTTTGGAGCGATGCGTTTGGGTTTTTTACAGATTTTCAACCCAAATTTGTACGTCGCTATCTCGATGGCGCAAACCTGCTCAAAGAGGCATTGCAGCGTTATGTGAACGATGTCAAAAGCGGCGCGTTTCCGAACGAAAATGAGAGTTATTAGGTCAGCGCTTGGAGCGATTTGTCGAAATCGAAAAATGCAGTTTTGATGTCGAAGATTCCAATCTCTTGCGTCCCAATCGCTGGAGCGATTATGTTGGGCAGGAGCAAACCAAAAAGAATCTCCAAGTTTTTATCGCTGCGGCAAAAAAACGCGGCGAGCCGCTTGATCACATGCTTTTTTTTGGTCCCCCGGGTCTTGGTAAAACCACGCTTGCACACATCATCTCCGAAGAAATGGCTGCGAACATCAAGGTGAGTGCCGCGCCCACGATTGAAAAGGCGGGCGATTTAGCCGCAATCTTGAGCAATCTCTCGCAAGGCGATATTTTATTTATTGACGAGATTCACCGCCTTAGCCCAACAATTGAAGAGATTCTCTACCCCGCAATGGAAGACTTTCGGCTCGACATCATCATCGGTTCTGGACCTGCCGCGCAAACCATCAAAATTGACCTTGCGCATTTCACACTCATTGGTGCAACCACCAAGGCAGGAATGATTAGCAAGCCCCTGCGCGAGCGCTTTGGAATCACATTTCGGCTTGACTTCTACACAGAATCCGAGCTCATGCTCATCGTCATCAAGACAGCAGAACGGCTGCAAATGCGCTGCGAGCATGAAGCAGCGCGAGCAATTGCTAAACGTTCGCGCGGCACACCACGTGTTGCATTGCGGCTTTTGCGCCGAATCCGCGATTTTGCCGAAGTTGCCAATGAAAAGCATATTTCTCTTGCACAAACGCAATATGCACTTGGGGAACTCGGCGTGAGCGAGAGCGGATTCGACTCGCTTGACCATAAATATCTGCGCACACTTTGTACCAATAATCGCCCAATGGGACTAAGCGCGCTTGCTGCAGCCATTAGCGAAGATGAGGGAACAATTGAAGATGTCATCGAGCCCTATCTCTTTGCCAATGGCTATATCGAGCGCACGGCAAAAGGGCGAATCGCCACCAACAAAGCGCATGCGCTGTTTTTGGACAAAAGCTCGCTCCTTTAGGGTGCGCTATGCAGACGTGCAGATTGAATCTGATAAAACGCCGCGATTTGCACCACAACATATGTGCATATCAAAAACCCCATGACAACCAAGAAAAACAGCAAGCAAACATGCGAAAAACTCATGGCATTTGCTAACAATTGCCATGAGTCTGCCAACGCGGTAAGCAGCAAGCGATTCGAGAAGATATGCCCAAAATAGAGCATTGCCGCGATTTCTTGCACAAGCAAAATGCCGCCAAGCATGATGGTGGAGCGAAAGAGCCAAACATCAGTGAGCGCAAAAAAGAGCAGATAGATTTTATAAAAAATCAAAAACTCGACAACGGAGAAGAAGATTTGAAAAAAGAGCGCGAAGCTACTCGGAAAGAAAATGAGCAGCATAACATGAAAAACACCAACGGCAATCATCAGAATATGCAGCGCAAACAGCGGTGCATGCGTGAGTTTTGCAAAACGATAGACACCGACTAAACAAACGATAGACGCGATAAATGCGATAAACTGGAAGAAGACGTATTCAAATATATCGCAATAACTACAAATCGTGCCATAGAGCATGAGATTGCGCGCACGCAAGAGAGAGTCATCTCGAATCTGCACATGCAATCCTTATGGAAACAGCGAAACAAGCGTGCGTTCGCTCACATCGATGAGGTCGGCAGCTTCGCGGTTGCTCAATTTGCCCTCATACACAGCGTTGCTCACAGCCTGCAAAAACAGCGCACCAAGAGAATCTTCGCGCTCACGCAAAACATCATTCTCGCGCACGGGCTTCAGAAATTCTTCGCTACCAACAAGCTCACGCACCTCATAATACACTTTTTCAGCATAGCTTTCTTTAATCGAGCTATCAAAAATAGATGCATAAAATCCGTCCATATCCATCATGAGCCGAATGATTCCGATTAAAAAAAGCTGTGTTTGCTCCTCGAGATTCTGCTGCGCGTTGATAAACAGCATGGGGTGCGCTGAATCGGCAAGCGAATAGGCATGTGCCTCGGGTGGAATTGGGATTGTTTTGGTGTTGCGATAGATTGATTGGCGCATGAGAATGAGCCCCTTTGGGTTTTTGAGCACAGGCAAAACGAGCTTTGCAGCCTCTGTTGCGCGCATTTTTGGGTCAATATGTGGCGCACTAAAGATATCAGGCAAAGGGTGGCTTTTGATATAAGTTTTGAGCCAGTCAAACTTGCCATGGAGATATTGTGCAAGCTCTCGAGAACCAATTTGCTGCATTGTTTTCCAACTACGAGCGGTAATCCGCGTTTATTTTTATATAATTATAGCCCAAATCGCAACCATATGCAACAAACACGCCATCGCCTTGCCCCAAATCACACACAATGCGTAATGATTCGGCGCGCATCATCTCGGCGGCGCGCGCTTCTGTCGCCGCATCGAATAGAATCTCGCCATGGCGATACACGCAGACATCACCAAAAGAAATCGTGAGCATCAATTCATCGCAATCCACACCGCTTGCGCCAATTGTTGAGGCGATTCTGCCCCAATTTGGGTCGCAACCAAAAATCGCAGTCTTGACAAGCAACGAACATGACAGCGCACGTGCCGCTCGCTTTGCTTGTTCGCGATTCTTTGCGCCGCATACTTCAAAGGCAACAAGCTTATTTGCACCTTCGCCATCGCGCGCCATGTCTGTCGCGAGCTTGTGCAGTGCTGTTTTGAGTGCATATAAGAACGCCTCGCGCTCAAACACGCCACTTTGCCCGTTTGCGAGCAAGAGCACCGTGTCGTTTGTCGACATATCGCCATCGACACTCACAGCGTTGAAGCTTTCTTCGCTTGCAAGCCGCAAAAGCTCCTGCCCTTCCTCGCGCGGGACACATGCATCTGTGGTGATGAAGCAGAGCATTGTTGCAAGGCTAGGGTGAATCATTCCCGCGCCTTTACACATCGCGCCGATTGTGAATGTGCCGCTGTCGGTTTTGACTTCAAACGCGATTTCTTTGGTGAATCGGTCGGTTGTGAGAATCGCATTCGCGGCGTTGTGTGGGTTGCGTGCGTTCAAATCTATCTCGCTAAAGACACTCGAAATTTTCTCCATTGGCAGACGCACGCCAATCACGCCTGTAGAGCTCATGAGCGGATTATGAATCTGTGGGTGTTTTTCTTGCAACGCATGCAGCAGATTCTGCACATCAGCAACGCCTTCTTTGCCTGTCATCGCATTTGCATTCTTCGTATTGACAAGCACAAAATTGCTTTTGAGCGCGCCGCCATTTGCGGCGATGAGCGCCTTTGCGTGCTTAATTGGCGCGGCATCAAAGGCATTTGTTGTGAAGAGCGCAAATACATCACAAAGCGTGTGCGCATGCACAAAAGCGACATCAAGCGATTTCTTTCCATTTGCGCTTGGCGGCTTTAGTCCTGCCGAAAGTCCATCAGCAAAAAAACCACTCGGGGCGCAGATTCCAGAATCGAGAGAAAACAGATTAAACATATTTCAACTCCTCGGGTTTTTCGTGTTTGAGAATCATCTTTTTGGCAGCGCGAATCCCTTGCGATGTGCCGATGATGAGCAATTTCGATTCGCTTGTTACCACTGTGTTGCCATCAGGCATTGAAATGAATTTGCCGCCCCTTTCAGTAATTCCGACAATATGCACAGGAGCAATCTCGCTTAGGTGTGTTTCCTTGAGCCTTTTGAGCGCCATCCAGCTCACACGCGGAACGACTATCTCTTCGAGGTCAAGCGGTGTGTCTGTTTTGAACATAAATTGCTCGAGCAGATTTTCCATATCAGGTCGTGTTGCCATTGTACTCATGCGTTGAGCAAGCAGGCGCGTGGGCGAGACAACAACATCACTGCCAAGCTTTTTGAGACGCGAAACATCTTCGTCAGAATCGGCACTGCTAATGATATAATAGGGCTTGCGTTTGAGCTCTTTTTCAAAGAGACGCACAGAGGCGATTTGGGCGATATTGTCTGCAGCATTTTTCGAGACGGTAATCATTCCGCGCGCACTTGAGAGATGACTTTTGAGCATAGCAATCTCGGTATGTGGGTCGGCATTGACAAAATAAGGATAGCGATACTTGAGTGCCTCTTCTTCAAAATTGGGCGTAGGGTCAACCACCACAAACGGAATCTGTGCCTCGCGAAATTGCCGTGAAAGCTGGATTGTATACTCGTTATGATAACAAATTACAAAATGCTTTTTGAGACGCGCGATACGATAGAGCATTCTCCTCTCCTTGATAATACTCACAAGCTTGCCACGATTGAGAACATCGATGATGCTAATGGTCGCAAAGCTAAGAACTGCTGAACCTGCAATCATCAAAAATGCAGTATAGAAAATCGCTGGACCCTCGAATTTGTCCTCACCAAGCGCACCAAATCCTGTAGTCGTAAAGGTATAGCTACTTTGAAAAAAAGCCTGCAGAAGGGTATAATCTGTAACGAGCAAATAGCCAAGCGTGCCTAAAAAAAGCCCGAGCTGCACCAAAATGAAGGGCAGACGAAAAGGCTTGAGCTGCTCATAGAGCTCGCCTGAAAGGTCGACTTCTGGGCGATCGTTGCGCTCCCAATGTAGCAGTTCTTGTAGCTTTTGCAAAAAGCCCATGATGATTTAGGAACGATTTTTCTTGAGCGTCCTTAGTGCTGAAGCTGCGACACGAATCTTTACGCGTGTGCCATCTTCAAGCTGGATTCGCATTGTGCGCAAATTGGGCAATAGCCGCCGCTTGGTTTTATTGTTCGCATGGCTCACATTATTCCCAACCATGGGAGATTTGCCTGAATACATACATCGTCTTGCCATTTATGAAGCCTTTCATGTTTAAGAATTGTTTGCAAAGTTAGGCGAAGATTCTATCCTAAAAAGAAGCAAAGAATGCTTAAATCTACCCAAAAGGAATCATAAAATGAGCCACAAAATCTTATCTTGTTGTTTGCTCGCTCTTGCTTGTAGCACACAACTTTTTGCAGCAAGCTTTGAAGAAAATCTCACCAAAGTACTCTCGCAAACAGGGCACAAAGTCAAAATTATTGCATCTAAAACACTTGTGGGCATGAACGACATGCGCATCGTCAATGTCGAGTTTAGCAATGCCACAGGCGCACAGCGCACGCCATTTCTTGCCACAGCCAATGGCAAAGGCGCTGTGATTTTCAATGCACTCTTTTTTAGCGCAAATAAGGAGCAAAATGACCCGATTATCGAATCGATGCTAAGCGAGATTGACACATTCAACCAAAGCAAGAAAAATGCACAGCTCAATGCGCTATTTGAAAGTTTCCCGGCGGAGCGCTTCGTGGAGATTCCAGCTCAAAAGAGTGGTGCAACACAAACGACAATCATTGTCTCAAGCCCTGATTGCCCCTATTGCCGCGAAGAGCTTGCCAATCTTGACAAGCGGCTTTTGACAAGCAATGTCAAAATGATTATCGTTCCATTGAATGGGCAAGAATCGTATGTACGCGCGCAGATTCTTGTGAATGAACTCCAAAAGGCAGACACAACGGCGCGCAAGATTGAGATTCTCAAAAAAATCTATGCAGCAAATTATCAAATTCCCGAGAAACAAAAAAAGATTGATACAAGTTTTGTCGCGCAAAATGCCGAAATGGTGTTCAAATCGGGGCTCATTCGCAGCGTTCCATATGTGCATGTTATGGGTCAATAGCTCTTGGGGCGTGGTGTCTATGTTTTATTATGATAAAATCCCCTCATACATCACGACCACACAAATCAATCCTATGCCCAATGCAGCTCGCAATTGGGTTTTCTAAGGAAAATGCATGGCAAAGCATTTCAATCGATTCCCTTATACCTTTGCGTTTGGTATTTTGGGTGCATTTTGGGTACTCTTTTCAAAATCGCCCTACCCTCCCCCCATCGATATTGCCTGTAAGGTTCTTGGCGTCATCGCTGTGGGTGTGGGCGTTGGCGGGCGGCTGTATAGCACACTATTCATCGGGGGTATGAAAAATGAAGGAATCGATGGCAAAACATTCATCGACTATGGACCATACGCCAACACACGCAATCCATTGTATTTTTTCTCATTTATCGCCTTTATGGGACTTTTGGCATTGCAAGCACAGATAATACTTTTGGTTGTTGGTGCGCTCGGATTCTATTGGATTTATCAACGCACAATCAAGCGCGAGGAGAGCTTTCTTGTCGACAAATTTGGCGATTCGTATCGACAATATCTAAAATCCGTGCCGCGATTCTTCCCGCGCTGGCATTTTGAAACGCCCGAGCAGATTCTCGTGCGCCCCAAATTTTTGCACAAAGAAATCAAACGCAGTCTTGTGTGGTTTTTTTTCGTGTTTTTCCTGCTGCTGTGGCAGACATTGCAAGCGTTTGGTGTTCTCCCAATTCTCTTTTTCGCGCCATAATCGCGCTAGTTTTGTGCTTGCAAAAAGGGCAGTTCGAGCGCCCAAAGATTCTGCAAACTCTCGCGCTCACGAATCTGCCAAATTTTCCCTGTGTGGTCAAATGCGACTTCTGCGGCACGCTCGCGCGAATTGTAATTGCTTGCCATTGCCATTCCATACGCCCCTGCACTCTTGAATACAATCAAATCGCCGCTTTGTAATGGTGGCAAGACAACATTTTTAGCAAGCCAATCGCCGCTTTCGCAAATGGGTCCCACAACATCGCACGCAGTTCCATCGTCTGTTGCAAGCCAACCATTGCGCCACACCATGACATCATGATGCGCCTGATAGAGTGTTGGACGCAGGAGATCATTCATCGCTCCATCGACAATCACAAAACGTTTGCTTTGCGTGATTTTTTCATACAATACCGAACAAACCAAAAACCCGCTATTGCCCACAATAAAGCGCCCAGGCTCACAGATAATCGTTACATCAAGCCCACTTAGATTTGCGAGAATCATTTGCGCATAGTCATAGAGTGCGAACGTCTGCTCGTTTTTGTAGGGGATTCCGATTCCACCGCCCACATCAAAAAACCGCAAAGGCAGCCCGATAGCGAGCAAGGAGCGCAAAAGCGCAGCAATCTTTTGCACAGATTGCGCGAGAGGTTCTAAGCTTAGAATCTGACTACCTATATGAAAATGAATCGCCACAGGCTCGAGATGTTCGGATTTATGGGCATAGAGATAGAGTCGCTTCGCCTCGTCAATGCTCACACCAAACTTATTTTCGCTCAAACCTGTGGAAATATAGGGGTGAGTCTTTGGGTCAATGTCGGGATTGACGCGCAACGAAATGCGCGCGCAGATTCCAATCTCACATGCAACTTTTTCGACACATAATAGCTCGGCTTCACTCTCGACATTGAGGAATAGAATCCCGATTTTGAGCACCTCACGAATCTCGTACTCTTGCTTGCCTACACCGCTCAAGATGATTTTGTAAGGCGCAATGCCCGCAAGCAGAGCTCGCTTGACTTCGCCTAGCGACACACAATCAGCGCCTGAACCCAAACGTGCAAGATGCGCCACAAGACTCAAATTTGAGTTTGCCTTCAGCGCATAAGCAATCAGCGATTTACGCGCTGCAAACTCGTCTTTGAGCGCATGGTATTGCTGTGTGATGTGTGAAAAATCATAGAGATATAAAGGTGTGCCAAAGCGCCCTATAAGCTCATTGATACGAGGGAAAAAGGATTGTTCCATAACACTTCCTTGAAAAATAAAGCGGATTCTACCCGCTTTTGTCTATTTTGGGTATAATATCTCAAAAAAGGAGCTATCATGTCGCTAGTGCAAACACTCAAAACCTTTGCAGGAATCGTTGGGATTCTGATTGTTTTTATTCTTGGAGCGTTGTTTACTTTTTTTATTCAATCATCAAGCCAAGCGCCCATACAGAGTGCGCAAGAATCGCAACAAGGATTACAACTTAGCCAGAATCTCCAAGCAAGCATCAAAATTATGCCTACATATTTTGTCTCGAACCCCACCTTGAGTGCCAGCTCGTCTTTGAGCACCAAAACTGAAATTAGCTCCGAGGACAAAGCCGCAATCTCGCGCCTTTTTGTGCAGATTCTCGCCCGTGTTGAAAAAGAAAGCTTTTGCAGCGGCGGCAGCTATGAGGTTGCGCCATCTTATCGTTTTAATGATGGGCAACGTAGCATTGCGGGATTTTCATTGCATTCCCATTTTGCATGCAAGATTCAAAAAGAGCAGCTAGACGCGTATAGCGCTATGCTTTCTGATATGGACACAATCGCAAATCAAAGCGGCTATGCAATTCTAAATATCCCTGCACTTGAGCCCAACTATGAGCATGAAAGCGAGAATTTCAAAGCACATCAGCGCCATTTATATCAAAATATTATCAATCAAGCCAATGCTCTTGCAAAAGATTATAGCGCGATTTTGGGCAAACAATGTACGCCCAAGCGAATCGACTTTGGGCAAAGTGCGCGCGCGCCAATGATGCGCGCAATGGCGAGCGATATGACTATTGCAGAAGCGGGTGGGGCAGCTCCAACACCAAACATGAAAGCGACTTTGCCCATCATACAAGAAGGCAGAGAATTTAGTGCAAGCGCGAACGTATCGCTTGAATGCAGATAAATATTGGTGCATTCTTGTTGATTGTTTATTGTCGTTTGCTAGAATCGCTTTTTTGATTCTCAATAGGATTTATAAGGCTGCCTAATATGTTAAAACCAAGCTCTCTAAATATCCCACAAAATGAGCTCGTTGATGTCATTAAAGCATCAAAGGGAGCGTTCTATTACGCGGCATTAGCGAGTTGTTTTATCAATCTCCTCATGCTCTCGCCATCTTTGTATATGCTCCAGATTTATGACCGCGTTTTGGCAAGCCGCAGCCATGAAACACTCCTTATGCTCACACTTGTCATCGCCATTTTTTTTGCTGTTATGGGCTGCTTGGAATTTGTCCGCTCAAGGCTTTTGGTGCGTGCAGGGAATCAAATCAACAACCGCCTCCGCACGCGCATTTTTAACCTAATGTTTAGTTATGCAAACCTCCACCCCGGGCGCGCGAGCTCACAAGCGCTCAATGACATCACACAAATCCGCCAATTCATGACAGGAATGCCCATCTTTGCCTTTTTTGACCTCCCTTGGGTGCCTATCTATGTCTTTATTCTCTTTCTGTTTCACCCCTATTTTGGAATCTTCGCCATCTTTGCAGGTGCTGTTGTGTTCTCACTCACAATGATTAACGAATGGCGTACTAAAACCAAGCTCGAAGAATCCAACAAAAAATACCAAAATGCAACAAGCTTTCTCAATGGCGCTTTGCGCAATAGCGAGGTGATTCAGGCAATGGGCATGCGCGAAAATGTCAAAGTGCGCTGGATGGAACGTTATGTCGACTTCTCAAACGAACAAACAGTGGCAAGCGATGAAGCAGGGATTTGGGCGAATCTTTCCAAAAGCTTACGTCTGTTCTTTCAATCCTTGATACTTGGGCTTGGAGCATATTTGGTTATCGAATCGGAGCTCACGCCGGGTATGATGATTGCGGGGTCAATCGTCATGGGACGTGCGCTTGCACCCATGGATATGCTCACAAACACATGGAAACAATTTGTCAGTACGCGGCAAGCTTATCATCGCATTGTTGCGCTGCTCTCCGAGATTCCAGTCGACCCTAGACCTATGGCGCTGCCCATGCCACAGGGCAATGTCGCTGTCGAGGCGCTCACCATTGTCCCGCCCAACTCGCGGCAAATAGTTGTTAAAAATGTGAGCCTTTCTATCAATGCAGGCGAAGTCGTGGGAATCATCGGACCAAGTGCGGCGGGCAAAAGCTCACTAGCACGCGCCATGCTTGGCGTTTGGAAAGCCTATTCGGGCAAAGTGCGCTATGATGGCGCCGATATTGAACAATACGACCGAATCGAGCTTGGGCGATACATCGGCTATTTACCCCAAGACATCGAACTTTTTGAGGGCAGCATTGCCGAAAATATCGCACGCTATGGCGAAGTGGATTCCACACAAGTGCTCGAAGCAGCAAAGCTCACTGGCGTGCACAATATGATTTTGCAATTCCCAAATGGCTATGATACTCCTATTGGACCCGGTGGCGTGGCACTTTCAGGAGGGCAAAGACAGCGCATTGCACTCGCGCGCGCTATCTATGGCAACCCCAATTTTGTCTTACTTGACGAGCCTAACTCAAACCTTGACGACACAGGTGAACGCGCGCTCTTGCAAGCTGTGCTTGCCCTCAAAGCAAAAGGCACAACGGTTGTGCTCATTACCCACAGAATGGCTGTGCTCAACGCTGCCGATAAGATTGCGCTATTTAAAGAAGGAAGCTTGCAATCTTATGGTCCTCGCGATGATGTACTGAAGGCTTTGGCTGCGCAAAACCGACAAAGCGCAATCACGAAATAGAGGCGGAAATAATGGAAAAAAAATACGAACTCATCGTCCAACCCCTCGAATATGATTCCGAAGAATTCGGCACACTCAATGACCGACCCTATCGTCTCTTGGCGCTCATTGTGCTTGGCTTGTTCGTGCTTATTTTTGGCATTTGGGGCGCGCTCGCACCACTATCAAGCGCCGTTGCTGCGATTGGACAAGTTAGCGTTTCGGGCAATCGCAAAATGATTCAACACCTTGAAGGTGGCATTGTTGAGCAGATTCTTGTCAAAGATGGCGACCATGTCAAACAAGGGCAGCTGCTCGTTTCGCTCGAAAAAATCCAATTCCAATCCGAGCTTGAGATTGCAAGCGCCCAGTTGCTCGAAAGTCTTGCTAAAGAAGCACGGCTGATTGCCGAGCGCGATGATGCACCAGACATCGCCTTTCCACAAGAACTGCTCACAAACAGCGATGCGATTTCGCAAAGCATGATGCATGCACAACAAAGTGAATTTATCGCGCGCAAAAAATTACTCGATGATAGCGAAATCGTCTCGGCGCAACGAATTGAGCAGCTGCGCAACCAAGTCGAAGGGATAGACGCCGTTACGCAAAGCCGACAAGACTTGCTGCTCTCCTATGTCGAAGAGATTAGCGAGTGGGAAAATCTCTTTGAACAACAGCTTGTCGACAAAATACGTTTGCGCGATATCACACGCGAAAAAGTCCGAATCGAGGGTGAGATTGCAAACTATGGCGCCGAAGTTGCACGAATTGAGGTGCAAATTTCCGAGATTGAATCGCAAATGATTGTGAGCCGTCAAGAGTTTTTGCGCACCGTACTTGCCGAGCTTAGCGACACACAGCGTAGCATCGCCGAGCTACGCGCACGCACAAACACACTTAAAGATTCTTTGGCGCGCGCTGAAATCCGCTCGCCTGTTGATGGAATCGTGCTCAATCTCAATGTCCATACACTCGGTGCTGTGATTGCACCCGGCTCGCCGATTCTTGACATCGTCCCCGCAAACGAAAAGCTCATCATTGACGGCAAGGTTGCCACGCATGAAATTAATTATGTCAACACAGGAATGAACGCCGACATTCAGTTTGCAGGTTTTGCCCATGTGCGATCGCTCAAGGCTGTGCAAGGCGAGGTTTATGAGGTCTCCGCTGATGCACTTGTCGATGCAGCAACACAGATGCCCTATTATGGCGTCAAGATTCGCCTGACAGACAAAGGACAAGAAGAATTAGCACGTAACAAACTCGAGATTAAGCCGGGTATGCCTGCTGATGCAATGATTGTAACAGGGAGTCGCACCTTGCTTGAATATTTGATTCAACCTTTTGAAAATCTATTCATTAAGGGTCTCCGTGAACAATAAATGGCTTCTCCTTCTCGCATTGTTTGGCGTAATATTTGCTCGTGAAGACCAGATTCTCACACTCTCGCGTGCCTATGAAAAAGCCTTGCAAAAAGAATCACAGATTCTTGCCCAACGCTACCGCACAGAAGCTACAGCCGAAGGCATCAATCAAGCTCTTGGTGCGCTTTTGCCTCGAATCACGCTCGATGCATCTGCGGGACACAATAAATACAACTACACAGCGCCCGAGGTTAGTGAGCCCTACAAAGACTATGGAATCACCGCCTATGTGCCCATGTTTCGCCCCGGGCTCTATTTGGAGCTTGACCAAGCAAAAGATAGGGCAAAGGGCGCTGAATACGAGCTCCAAAGGCATGCAAATCAGCTTGGGCTCGAGGTTGCTAAGGCATATTTTGATGTGATGCGCACGCAAAAAAATCTCGCGCTTGCGCGCGCAATGGTGGACGCTAACGAAATCAAGTTTCGTCAAACAAGCGGTATGCTACAAGCAGGGCTCAACACAAAAATGGGTATGCTCGAAGCGCGCGTGGCTTTTGACCGCTCACGCGCCGAGCTGCTTGCTGAAGAGCAACGTTACAATGTCGCAAAGATGACATTGGAATATATGATTGGCGAAAAGATTACAAATGATAGAATCATTGACATCTCGCTTGAGCAAATCAATCCTGATGCGCTCATCATCGCTTCGTATGACTGGCAAAGGGGGCTTGTCAACAACCCCGATGTGCAGATTGCCCAAAAGCAGCTCGATCTCGCGCAGCGCGATTTGACGATTCGCCGTTGGCAGCATTTTCCCACAGCGGACTTCCAGATTTCACAAAAGCACACAGAGAGCCGCGACCCATCATTGCGTGAGAACGACTTGCGCGCGCTTATTGTCGTGAGCCTCCCCATTTTTGAAGGCGGGCGCACACAATCAGCAATTCGTGAAGGGCTCAAGATGCAAAATGCTGCAATTGAAGAGCTCAACCATTACAAAAAGCAAGCAATCCTTAAGCTCGAGCGCACACTTTCGGAGCAAAAGCTTGCTATTGAAAGCGTGAAAGTTTTTAAAGATAGCGAATATTCGGCACAACTCTATCTCTCGACAATCGAGCAGGGCTATGAACGCGGCTTGCGCAGTCTCTTTGATGTCCTTGAGGCGCGCTCGCGCCTCTATCAAGTGCGCCGTGATTTGATTGATGCGGTTTATAATCTGATTGTCAATCAGCTCAACCTGCTCGATGTAACAGGCACACTCAATACAGACAGAATCTATGAAATTGAGCGCAAAATCAACCTTTTAGGCAGAACAATTCGGTGAAAACAATAGAGATGATGAAGGTGGCACTTGAACACCACAAAGCAGGGCGACGCAAAGAAGCGCGCGATTTGTATATGGAGATTCTCATCGATGATTACAACAATGCCGATGTGTGGCATTTGCTCGGGCTCATCGAGCTTGACGAGGGGCGGGAAGAAGGCTTTGAGATGATGCACAAAGCCTTGCAGCTCGCGCCCAACTCGCCCATTTTCCATGCAAATCTTGCTCACCACTACAAACACAGAGAGAATTATAAAAAGGCGATTGAACATTTTCTATGTTCATATGAGCTCCTGCCGCGCCTTGAGATTCTCTTCGAGGTCGCCCTGCTCTATCAGATTTTGCGCCTCCATGAAAAAGCGCTGCATTGCTATGAAATCATCATTGCGAAGAATCCCTCACATTCACAGGCACTCAACAACATCGGCGTTATCTATGCCCAAAAAGGCGAATGGAATATCGCTCAAGCCTATTTCCAAAAGGCGCTTGAAGTCAAGCCCAACTATGAAGATGCCTGCAAAAACATCATAATTTCAACCAACCAACTCCAAGAATAAAAATCCCATAATTGGAACAATCCTTGCTTATATCTCACTATGGAGGTAGATATGAAACAAGTACTTAAGGATATTGATTCAATCGAATCAATGGAGATTCGAAGCCATAATGTCATCAACGCGACAGGGTGCGTCTCGCAGCCAGCCTTACAATCAAAAAAATTGTGCAAGACTCAACTTGACAATCTGCTTGAAGAATCGCTTGCGAGCAATCAGCCTTTTTGGTTGCGTTTTTCTCGCTACAATGACGCAATTATTGATGCAATGCGCAAACAGCAGAGTTAGCGAATGATTTTGGATTCTCGCCTTGCAGCTTTGCGCTCAAACTTTACGCTTGCTCACTGCAAGGCTGTGCATTTCTGCTCGCTAACACCCAAACAAAGCGAAGATGTGCGGTGTTGGCGCAACCACCCCGAAATTTCAAAATATATGTATAGCCAAGAGCCCATACCGATTCAAGCACATCAAAACTTCATCAAGGGCTTGCAACATAGCACAACGCGGAGTTATTGGGCAGTCTTTGACGACAAGTGCGGAATTGGGATAATGTCCCTTGTGCGCATCAACTTTGTGCATGCATTCGCATTTTTGGGTCTCTATCTCAATCCAGAATGCTTCGGTACAGGCAGCGGCACAAAAATCTTGGAATTACTTGAATTTGTTAGCTTTGAAAAACTCAAACTCCATAGCTTGCGTCTCGAGGTTTTTGAGCACAACAAACGCGCAATCGCCTTTTATGAGCGCAATGGTTTCATACATGAGGGCTGCTTGCATGACTATGCATGGGTCAATAACGCGTTTCATAATATCTTAATAATGGGGAAAATCCATGCCTAACTATCCACTACTCATCGCCGAGCTTTCGGCAAACCACAACCAGCAAAAAGAGCTTGCGCTCCAAACAATCAAGGCGGCAAAAGATGCAGGCGCAGACGGCGTGAAGCTCCAAACCTACACCGCCGACACGCTCACGCTCGATTGTGACAATGAATATTTTCAGATTCAAAATGGCGGGCTGTGGGACGGACAAACCTTATATAAACTCTACCAAAGTGCCTACACACCATGGGAATGGCATGCCGAACTTTTTGCCTATGCAAAATCACTTGGGCTTTTGTGCTTCTCGACACCGTTTGATGATTCCGCCGTGGATTTTTTAGAATCCTTGGACAATCCCATTTACAAAATTGCCTCGTTTGAAATCAATGACATTCCGCTCATTCGCTACGCGGCGCGCAAGGGCAAGCCGATGATTCTCTCAACAGGAATCGCGAGCCTTGAAGAGATTCGCGAGGCTGTGGATGCGTGCTTTGCCGAAAACAACCGCGACATCACCCTGCTCGCCTGCACCAGCGCCTACCCGACACCGCTTACGCAGGCGAATCTCGTGCGCATCACCGATTTGAAGGCGCGCTTTGAGCTTAAGATTGGACTAAGTGACCACACAATGGGCGATTGCGCCGCCGTTGTTGCGAGCGTTCTTGGCGCAACGCTCATCGAGAAGCATTTCATTCTTGATAGGGCGCTTGGCGGCGCAGACAGCAGCTTTAGTATGCAGCCAGATGAATTTGCAGAGCTCAAACAGCGCGTCTATGACGCATGCGATTCGCTCGGCGCTGCTGATTATGGCAGTGCCGCCGTTGCACCATCGAAAGTGTTCAAGCGCAGCCTCTTTGTGTGCGAGGATATGCGCAAGGGCGAGGCATTCAATGCGCGGAATGTGCGCTCAATTCGCCCCGGATACGGAATCGCACCCAAACATCTCCCCGAGATTCTCAGCAAAACTGCTGCAAAAGACATTGCGCGCGGGCAGCCTTTGAATTGGGAGCTTGTGAGTCCGAAATAAGAGAATCTGCGCTATCATTCGATAATCAACAATGACGAAGAGGCATAGTACCACCTAAAATGCGAAGCTTGGAATCCCGATGAGGACGTTAAAGATTTGGCTTTGTATGGTGAGGGACAACCTCTCAATATTCAATCAACAAAGAGAAGTGATGTTAAAGAATCTAGTAAATGTTGCTATGGTGTTATCAGTATGTTTGTCAATAGGGTATGCAAATCAGTGTAAGAGTAAAGAAGAAAAGCTTAATGGTTGTATTGAAAGATTCTATTATTTATCTGGGCAACTTAAATATGAAATTCCATACGAAAATGGTGAGATAAATGGTGTTGAGAAAAAGTATTATAAATCTGGGAAACTTAAAGAAGAAACTCCATACGAATATGATAAGAAAAAAGATGTTAGTAAAGATTATTATGAATCTGGGCAGCTTAAAGAAGAACGTCTATACAAAAATGGTAAGCTCTTTATCTATAAAAAGTATAACGAACAAGGGGAGCTTATAATCTCAACAGAATAAATAAGCACTTTGTGTAATGAGAGATTGTAAAAGGAGGGAGTAATGACATTTTATTATCAATGTGAGTGTGGGGAGAGGATAAATAAGCTCACCGGAGAATTTGCAAATTCTAAGGAAGAGATTATAGATAACGCTTTGTATGATATAGGTAAGAATCTCACGCAATGTCCAAAATGTGGCACAAAATATGAAGTAAAAATGATGCCTAGAAAAATCTTAAATATTGCTATATTTGTATGGTTTGTTGTGGCAGTTGTTTTAAAATTCACCTTAGGGATTGAAATTTACTTTATGATCGGAATGATATTTGTTGGAATTATTGTAGGATTTGTCTTTCAGATGTTTTTTAGCCGTCTTGAAAAAATAACAGATGGGCATAACACCAAAGGAAGCGCAAATGAAACTTAAAGATATAATTGAATCTCAATCCAAATTTATTTCCCCAAAACATATAGCCCATAGTGCTAATATTTATCTTGAGACACTCAATTTGCAAGAAGATGTTAAACAAACATTCCAATCTTATCTTAGAATCCCAAGACAAATCTATAACAATCATATTTTTAGATAAAAGAGGGAAAGTGGCATAATGCAAACCAAATTCAATGGCAACTACATCAAAAGGATAAGCTATTATGTAGGAATAATAGCCTTTGTTGCTTATTTAATTATCGCACTTGTAATGTGGATAATAGATATAAATAAAGAAGTGGATAATATTGTAAATAATGCCAAAGCTGAACTTGCCCCATTGATACAATGGTATGAAAAAGATTCGGCTAGGGAGTTAGAATCTATCCAAAATCTCACTCAAGAGAGTCTAAATGCGCTCAATATAAATTCTATCATTCATCAAAACTTGCAAGACATTCAAAAGGCAATTACAAATATTGAGATTCTGTCAAATTTTATTCTGCCTTATGATGATGAAAATGGAGCGTTAAATACCATTATAAAAGGTATGAGGGCTGTAGTATCCAAAACTTATATCGTTTCAGATTTGTTTGGCAAAGAACGAGATTTCAATCCTAATCAAACTTATTTCATCTTACACGACAAAGAACGCACCCAAGATTACCAAAACTTTTTGGATTTTTTAGAATCTCGTATTAACAATGACTTTTCAAACTCTAAAAAATTAGAAAAAGCTTCGCTGGATAAGATTGGCATTTATTACTTTGCAATAACAGCACTTCTTGAGATTCCAAATTATCTTATTTTAAGCGATATTGAAAAAAATACTTGCGATGTAAGCCAACAAGAAATACAACGAGTAATTCAAAGATATGAATTAATCAAAATGAATTTTGATACAATCTCTAAGCTATTAGATAAACAAATGCTTCAATCTGAAAAGCAAGAAAAAGCAAAAGTCTATAAAAACGAAGTTGAAACAATACAAGGGAATTTGCAAAAAGATGAAAAAGTTATCGCCACTATCCAATCCAACCTCAAGGAATGTCAATGAGTGAGAACATACAAGTAACACTAAAATCTGAAAATGAAATCAATAAACAAGAGGTAGAAACACTAAAAGATGTCCTTACACAAGCAGATATAGCTGACAATGCAGTAATAATGCTTAAAGAAATGGAAAAAGAACAAGATGAAGCAAAGATAAAAGCATTGCAAGAGAAAAGTCAAGAAAAGAAAGAACAAGATATTCAAAAACAAATACAAAATGTAAATAGTGTAGCGGGAGCAATAAATAACACACTTACTGCTGGAGAAACGATAAAAAATATAGAACACATAGTAAAACCCTTTAGAATCATTTTCAGTCGTGCTAGTAATCACCTCACATTTGTTGATGCTCTCATTGAATACAAAAAAACAGGTGATGGATTAAAAGTAACTCTTAAGATAGGAGCAACAATCATAGCAGACAAAATCTTTCAAATTGGTGTTGTAGCTTCCGCAGGAATAGCGATTACTGCATTTATAGCCACAGCCATTGCAAGTGTAAGTATTGTCGGTGCAGTGGTAGTTGGGCTAGCTATTTTTATAGGAGGAGTAGCTATTTCTTTGTGGATAAGAAAACAAGTTGAAAAACTTGTAAATTATGTTGGAGGTTTTATGATTGATTATATTAGGGAAGCTGATTTTTATTTTACAGAACAAGAAATGCAGCAGCTTAGTGTAGCTCATTGTCATAAAACTACACAAAGAATAATGCAAAGATTTTCAGGAAATTATAATCACAAGGAAACATTTATTAATGGTGTTGATATGACTGATAAACTTTACCCTAATCCCCATATATTACCAGATAAAGCATTCATACCTAAAGGTTTTAGTAATACTTGGAGAAATCTAACCACTAAACAATTAAAGGAATTAAATGATACAATAAAAATCTCGGAGGAAATAAAATGATTAAATGTAATTTATTGACTGCACAAGATATAGATAATCTCAATAAAGATTCTGAAACAATTTATTTAAAAGCTTTATATCAGTGTGAAAGTAGTATATATTTTGATGATGATAATTTGTTGTATGAAAATAATACAAGGGAATTTTATAATTATAAATCATCTTTTTATCTCTCCTTCCTCTCCAACAAAGATTCCATAAGCAATGAATACTTAGAAGCTAGAAAAGACCTCTATAAATCAATGCAAACTATCAAGCAAGAACAGGCACAAGAGTTAGAATATCAAATCAGCGACATAGATTCTCACAGCATAAATACTCACAAAGGAAATAGGATAAGTTCCAATAACCTCATTTTAGAATCCCAAGACAAAAATAACATTATCATATTCTTAGATACTTCCAATTCCCTTTCTCACCTTATCCATATCCATAACAATAAAATAGACATATTTACTAAAGATAAAACTTACATAGATATACAAGAATTAGAATCTCTACTGCAAGAATATGTGAATACAAATACAGAGAGCAATAATACAAAACAAGGTTCGCCTATGAGTTTAGATATTCTTAACTCTCCCTCTACTCAAATCTTTTTCTACTCCACTCTCCTGCTAGGCTCATCTGAAATAGAATCTAATCCCTTTCTCTTTGGCGAATTAGATAAAGACAATACCATTAAACAAGACACACCAAGTTATTACTTCTCCCCTAAAGATGAAGAAAATAATCTAGGCACACTTACTATCTTTTTAAATGCTTCTACTCTTACTCTTTTAAATTATTCTCTCTTAGATTCTAGTTTAAATATTAAACTAGAACTCACAAACAAAGAATCTCAAGAAAAACAAGATAAAGCTATCATACAAAGAGAACAAAAACAACACAAAGAACAATTAAAACCTCTAAGCACTGCTATGCTTCACCCTCTACTAGAAGATAATGAGATGAAATGCTCTCACGGAGGAGTAGTGCAATTAAAATCCAATCTAGGTAAAAGTATTACAGATAAGAATATCCCTTTTATATTAGAAACTGATTTACTCTATAGCTCTATTGCAGGTTGTCCTAATCCTCCTATAAGTGGAGGACCTTGCACACAAGTAGCGCTCATACTTCCTAGTTCTCGTGGATTAAAAAAGCATAATGAAGATTATCCTATAATGCAATCTCTAGTAAGTTCTGGAGTATTCTCTGATAAGGGAGTTCCACTTATTTGTATTCCTAAACCTAATAGTTATAAAATCAATGCCCCTAATCCTACTCATACTAAGAATATCACTAAAGAAGCTTTAAAGAATTTTAAGTATAATCAATCTATTACTAATTATCATTGGAGAAAGAATGCAGCATAAAAGACATAAAATGATATATATATATATATATATATTCTTAGCAATCATCGGAATTTTTATTTTATATGTGATGTGTGGGGGTTCAATTTATTATCCTACAAGTTATCGTGCCTTTATCCCTAAGGCTTTAGATTCTGAATATAAGGAATATGAGAGACTTTGTAAAGAAGAGATAGGCAAGGTAGTGTATGCAAGACCTATAACACAAGAAGAGTTTGAAAAAATGAAAGCTTTGCATAATGCTAAAGTAGAGTATTATTTTTCTTCTAAATATGTTCTTATATCAAAAAGCATTTATGAATATCGCATGAGTCTTCATAAGGACTTCCAACCCTATCCCGAGCATGAGGCTTCTAGCATTGTTTATCAAATGATTCTTAGTTATGCTTATGACAGATATTGGACAGAATTTATACTTTTTACTAAAGGGAGCCCGATAAGTGAGAAGTTTTTAAAATGCGGGATAAAGATACCCGAACAGGTCTCATTCTTAACTATGGCTTTTAAAGAACAACACAATATCGGTGCAAAAAGCGATGTAAGGTTTGGAGTAGATGGTGGTCTTGAATCAGCAAAGGAAGAATATAATAATGCCAGATAAACTCTATCAAAAATACTACACTCTAGGGGTATATGTAGATACTTGGGGCTGGGGAGAGGGAGTAATCCCTCATGTATTTTTAGGATTAAAAAAAGAATATCAACTTATTGATGAAAGTTTTCAAGGCACATTAAGTGATGAGCTAAAGAAAAACTATATCTTAGAATCTAAACTAGAAAAACATAGTAAAACTACACAAATGCAACTCATAGATAATTTTACGCAAAAATATAAAAATAATGATACAAATAAAAAGAAATGGAAAAAACAAACTACTGATTTTGACAAAGATTATCTCTTTTTTAGACAAGGTTATAAAGATATAACAATTCAAGCTAAAGAATATTTTAAAAATGCTATATTCTTTCATTATCAGGCTTACAAAAGAAGTTTGATAAAGTTTATTCAAAGCGAAAAAAGTAATATACAAAATATTGAAGGCTTCTTTGGCTTTGCTCCTTATGAGTCTGCTCCATTAAGAACCTCTAATTATGGAGATAAAGAAAGCGGTGGTAAAGTCTTTCAAAACAATCACTATGAGTATGAGAAGAGAGAGAATAATAGCATCAATGAAGAAAAACACGAGCATAGCAGCAAGAATTTAAAGGATGATGCTTTTCATTATAATACATTGAATCTATCTTCAAACCACCCGGCAATTTCGCTACGAATCGTTTGTTTGAGCTTGATTGCGGCGATATAGTCATCAATACTCGCGATTTTAAGCAATGTTGCGAGTCCATTGCGATTACGACTTAGATAGGGGTGATCGATTTGTTTGAGGTCGCCCAAAAAGACAATGCGGCTTTCTTCGCCCATACGTGTACCGATGAGTTTTACTGTGGCATTGGACGCATTTTGCACTTCGTCAAAAATTACAAACTTACGCGAGATTGTGATTCCGCGCGCATGGGCAATGTCAATAATTGAAATATTATGTTTTTTCATAAAATATTCTGTGGCTTCTGCACGTTGTTCGCCCTTGCTCTCTCCTCGATATTCAATCCGCTTTGCAAGAGATTCTTTTTGCATTTTGGTAATTGTAAAGTTAATTGCACTATAAAGGGGATACATAAAATAATCGAGTTTTTCAAACTCGCCGCCTTTGCGGAATCCTAGCTCGGCTTCTTTATCATTTGCCGTGATTGTATTGCGCAAATAGACGATTCCATCAACAATACCTAATTTAAAAAGTGTAATCCCTGCTTGCAAAGCGATGAGCGTCTTTCCGCTTCCTGTCGCCCCGCTCGCAACAGTGATGCGATTGTTAGAATGGAGCAACAAGGCATAATAAAGTTTTTGTTCAAGATTAAGCGGAGTAATATAAGGAGAATGTGTTTTAATAATTTCATCAAGATTTTGTGGAACAAATGCGCCTTTAATTTTAAAACCAAATTGCTTTTTTCCATTGAGATAATGTGCATTACCCGTGTTTTCTTCTTCAATAATTTCTATTAAACTCCAATCGCTTAGATTTTGAAACCATGTTTGTTCTTTCAAAGAATGTAATGTATCAATATGGCAGGTATGTTGGTAAAAAAAATCAATTGAATCTACATTATTCACACTATCTCGCAATAATGATTCTGCTTGAATTCCGCGTGAAAGAGAATGAATCTTTAACGCTGTATCATTAGTAATCAGCGTAAGGTTATAATCAAGAGCAATTTCAGCAATTTTGAGGTCATTTTGCCCCCAGTCTGACATAGGTGTTTCATAAAAAGAACGTGAAAGAACATAAAAAGGAATGAGATTTTCACCATCTTTAAGATATGTTTGCCATAAAAAATCACCATTTTTTAGTGGGCTTAAGCCAATGGTTTCAGGCTCAATTTCTTTGCCCAGATTATGATTGATGAGCCGAAAAAATTCGCGACTAAAATAACCACTTTGTCCCAAAGTTTCCTTTTTCTTACTAAGCTCCAAAAGAACAATATCACTGATAAAAAGAATATTTTCTCCTCCATAGAGAATGGAGAGATTCTCTACGCTATCAAGGATAATTGATGTATCAATGAGATAGCGCTTTTTCATACAACGACCACCTATTGACAACCCTCGCATTCAAACGAACGATCTATACTTGATTCCACATTTTCGAGCGCCTCGGGACTCTGACTACGAAGATAGTAGGTTGATTTCAGCCCCAACCTCCAAGCATTGAAATAAATATCATTGAGATATTTCCCACTTGCTTTATCTAACGTAACAAAAATATTTGTACTCTGTCCTTGGTCAATCCATTTTTGTCGAATCGCTGCTGCCTTAATCAACAAGTTTTGGTCAAGCTCATAAGCGGACGGATAAAAACTCCAATTATCGATTGTCAGATTTGGAACAACAACAGGAATCATACCACTTAAATTTTCTTCAAACCATTTCTTCTTATAAATTGGCTCAACAGTTTGTGTTGTCCCTACTAAAATACTAATGGAGCTTGTGGGTGCAATCGCCATTAAATATCCATTACGAATACCTTGTTTTTTAACAATTTCTCGCAATCCCTGCCAATCATAAGATTGTGTAAATAAATCTCGCACAACAAGCTGTTTCGCAGCAGCATTTGCTACATCAATAGGAAAGATTCCTTTGCTCCAATGCGAACCTTCAAAAAGAGGATAGCTCCCTTTTTCAGCTGCAAGTTTTGAACTTGCTAAAATTGTATGATAGCTAATCGATTCCATGAGTAAATCAATTTTTTCAAAATGTTCTTTGCTTCCCCATTGAATATGATTTTTGGCAAGCATTTGTGCTTCACCCATAACGCCTAATCCAATTGCACGTGTTTGCATATTTGTTACTTTGACTTTTCGCGTAGGATAAAAATTGAGATTAATCACATTATCAAGCATACGCACAGCAATAGGAACAACGCGCTGTATATCTTCAGGTGTGTTGACTTTAGAAAGATTAATGCTTGCAAGATTACAAACTGCACTTTTTCCTTCTTGCCCTTCACGGCGCGCAATAAAAATATTCTTGCCCTCTAAAGAATCAATGCTCGTAAGTTTATTTGCCTTTTTGACGATTCCACTATCGGTAATTACCCGCTCATTCTCATCAAAATATGTTATGGTTCCATCATCAAACTCAACACAAATACGATAATAATTTGGCTCTGTATTTTGAAAAATTTCCGTACAAAGATTACTTGAGCGAATGATTCCATTATGCGCATTAGGGTTGCTACGATTTGCATTATCTTTGAAACATAAAAAAGGTGCTCCTGTTTCAAAATAATTACCTAAAATCTTCTTCCATAAATCCTTTGCACTCACAACTTCTTTAAAAATATCATCTCTTGCTTCATATTCTAAATAACGTTTGGTAAAAGCTTCTCCATAGAGCTCGGTTAAATCTCCACACTCATTAGAATCCAACAATGTCCAATGCGCATTTGCCTCGATTCGTTCCATAAACAAATCACAAATCCATAATGCAGGGAAAAGGTCATGCGTGCGCCGTCTTTCTTCACCACTATTTTTCTTGAGATCGACAAAATCAAAAATATCACGATGCCAAACTTCAAGATAGACACTAATCGCGCCTTTGCGCGTTCCAAGCTGGTCAACAGCCACAGCAATATCATTTGTGATTTTCAAAAATGGCACAACACCACCAGCGGCATTTTTATGTCCATCAATTGCGCTTCCAAGCCCACGAACTTTAGAATAATCCCAACCAATTCCACCACCATATTTACTCAAAAGCGCCATTTCTTTGTACGCATCAAAGATTCCTTCGATATTGTCGGGCGTACTACCAACATAACAAGAACTTAGCTGATGTCTTGGTGTGCGCGCATTGCTAAGTGTGGGTGTGGCTGCCATCACTTCAAATTTAGACAGCATATCATAAAAGGCAATTGCCCAATAATTTGGGTCTTTTTCATTGTGAGCTAAAAACATGGCAATTGCCATAAACATTTGTTGTGGCAATTCAATCGGGGAATTGCTTTTATCTTTGAGTAAATACCTGTCATACAGAGTTTTAATTCCAAGATATGTAAATTGCAAATCGCGTTCGGGAACAATATGAGATTGAAGCAAATCCAAATCAAATTTCGCAGCAAGCCCAACAATGATTCGACCACATGCCTCACCATGTGCAAAATAATCGCGCAGATGTCCATAGTCTGCTTTATCAGTGGCAAAATATTTTGCTGCATCGCCCTTACCCACATTATGCATGACTTTATGGTATAAATCATACAAAAAAAGCCGTGCAGCAACAAAAGTCCAATCGGGTCTATCAATATCAATTTTATCCGCAGCTGTTTTAATCAAAGTTTGTTGGATTTCTTCTGTTGTGATTTTATCGCGAAATTGAATGCGTGCATCGACTTCAAGTTCGCTTTGATTCACATCATTCAAGCCTTCGACAGCTTCTTTTGTAAATTTCTGAATCTTAGAAATATCCAAAAGCTCTGTACAACCATTGCGTTTGATAACTTTCAATCCTGACATTATAATTCGATTCCTTTCGTAGTCCCCAATCTTTTAATCTAGAATTGCGATTTTATTTCTTCTGCCTTTTGCGTTCATTTGGTTCAAGGATTTTTTTACGAATCCGAATGTTTTTGGGTGTTACCTCCAAAATTTCATCATCTTCTATCCATTCCAATGCACGCTCCAAAGTTAAATCTCTAGGGGGAATCAGCTTAATGGCGTCATCGCTTCCACTTGCACGCATATTTGTAAGATGTTTAGACTTAATAGGATTCACGTCTAAATCATTATCGCGACTATGCTCACCGATGACCATTCCCACATAAACTTTTGTTTGTGGGGCGATAAAGAGTACGCCCCTTTCTTGGATATTAAATAAAGAAAATCCTGTTGCTTCGCCATTTTCCATACTAACCAAAGCCCCATTTTTGCGGGATTCCACACTGCCACTAAATGGGCGAAACTCCAAAAAGCTATGATTCATCACGCCTTCGCCTTTTGTATCTGTCAAAAACTCGCTGCGATATCCGATGAGCCCTCTTGCAGGGATTTCAAACTCAAGCCGAGTGAATCCCTCGCCCATTGGATTCATCGCCTTCATCTCTGCCCTGCGCCGCCCCAAGCGCTCGATGATTGTGCCGCTAAAATCCTGCGGCGTATCGATAACGAGATGCTCAAAAGGCTCGCTTTTTGTGCCATTCTCATCTTTGATAATCACCTCGGGGCGCGAAATGCTAAACTCAAATCCCTCGCGGCGCAAATTCTCGGCTAGAATCGTGATTTGTAGCTCCCCTCGCCCGCTCACACGAAACTTTCCTTCGCCCATTTCTTCACATTTCATTGCGATATTGGTCTGCATTTCTTTGAGCAAGCGGTCTTTGAGCTTGTTTGCTGTTACATGCTTGCCCTCTGTGCCCGCTAGCGGACTATCATTGACGGCAAAAACGACACTCATTGTCGGCTCTTCGAGGTGCATTGGGTCAAGCGGCATCGGGTTATTGGGGTCCACAATCGAATCGCCAACATCAACTGCATTGAATCCTGCAATAGCGACAATATCGCCGGCTTGCGCCTCATCAATCTCTGTGCGCGCAAGCCCCAAAAAGCCAATGAGCTTGGTGATTCTGCCTGTTTCCTTTTCGCCATCGCCTTTGGCAAGCATGACATTCGCGCCCTTTTTGACAACGCCGTTAAATACACGGGCAATACCAATCTTGCCCACATAGTTATCATAATCAAGCGTAAAAATCTGCATTTGCAAGGCATTGTCGCGGCTGCCGCTCGGCGCTGGGACATATTCCAAAATCGCCTCAAACAGAGGTTCAAGGTTTTTTTTCTCATCACCTAGATTTTTAATAGCATACCCATCACGTGCAGCAGCATAAATCACAGGAAAATCAAGCTGAAACTCGCTTGCTTCCATTGCTACAAACAAATCAAATACCTCATCAACGACTCTATCAGGCTCGCTCGCGGGCTTATCAATTTTATTAACAACAACAATCGGGCGGATTCCAAAACTAAGCGCCTTCTTGACGACAAACTTTGTCTGGGGCATCACGCCTTCTTGCGCATCGACAAGCAGCAGCACGCCATCGACCATTTTGAGCACACGTTCCACCTCGCCGCCAAAGTCGGCATGCCCGGGTGTATCGATGATATTAATCTTCGTGCCCCGATAATGAATCGCGGTGTTTTTCGAGAGAATCGTAATGCCACGTTCGCGCTCCAAATCATTGCTATCCATCACGCGCTCATCGATTTGTTCGCGTTCGCTAAAAGTGCCTGATTGTGTCAAAAGTCCATCTACGAGGGTTGTTTTTCCATGGTCGACATGGGCAATCACGGCAATATTCCTAATATTTTGCATAAATCTCCTGTGATTTTCTATGAAGTGAAAAATGGATTGTAGCAAACGAAGCTTAAAAACCCTCAAGTGCCTTTGTTGCGGCAGACGTTCAAGGCAGCGGCAGCCTGTGTCGTTGGCATAAGCTCGATTCGGTTGATATTCACATGTTCTGGTAGGCTCAAAACCCAAGCAACCGCCTCGGCGATGTCCTCTGGGAACAGTGGCTGCGTGCCTGCATAGACAGAATCCGCCTGCTCTTTGTCGCCCTTGAACCGCACAAACGAAAATTCGCTCTGTGCAAGACCGGGCTCGATATTGGTTACGCGGATATTTTTGTCGAACAAATCGGCACGGAGATTGAGGCTAAACTGCTTGACAAATGCCTTTGTCGCGCCATAGACATTACCCCCGGGATAGGGATAGCTCCCTGCAATCGAGCCAATATTGATGATTGTCCCTGATTGTTTTGCGACCATTTGGGGCAGAACAAGCCGCGTGAGCCGCACAAGCGCTGTGCAATTGACAGAAATCATACGTTCCCAATCGTCCAAATCAGCGCAATCTGCGCTCTGCAATCCCAAAGCAAATCCCGCATTGTTGATAAGCACATCAACATTCCAACCACGCTCGCTTGCGATTTGTTGCAGATTCTGCTCAATCATTTTGCTCTCTTGCACATCGCAGGCGATGAGCGCGCAATGCGACTCACCTAGGCTATGTTGCAATTCTAAAAGCCGCTCTTTGCGCCTTGCAAGCGCAATAATCCGATAGTTTTGGGTAGCAAGTCTCTTTGCAATCGCCCAACCAAATCCGCTCGAAGCACCCGTTATCAGCACTGTTTTCATCTGCATAGACATTCCTTGTTGCAAAAGCTCCTGCAATGATACCATGATTCTTTTTTAAATCTCGTGGTTTACTTTAAGATAATTTGGGCTATTATCATACCACAAATTGCAAGGAGGCAATATGCGAGACAATACAATGATTGAGATGAAAGGACGTTTAGCACAATTCCATTTTTCACTCCATCTTTCATATGGCAAAGAACGAAAACTTGACAAAAAATATTTGCAATTCTATGACGAAGCAAGCAAATTTCTACATGACAGAATCTTCAAAGACTATTTCCGATGTTTTGCCTATGGACTCGATGCCTCATGCTATCGTTATATCCCCAAGATCGTGATTTGGGCGGTTAGTGAAGAGGAGATTTGCAAAATCCTTGCCCTAAGCCATCAATATAATGTAGCGCTCACCTTTCGCGCAGCAGGGACCTCGCTAAGCGGGCAAGCCAGCTGTGATAGTGTGCTCGTTGTGTGCAACGCGCATTGGAAGGGGATTTCAGTTTGCCACAATGGCGAGGAGGCGACATCGATTTGGTGCGATTGCGGCGTCATCGGTGCAGACGCAAACGCGGCATTAAAGCCTTATGGCAAAAAAATAGGACCAGACCCAGCGACCATTAATAATGCGCTTATTGGGGGCATTTTTTCAAACAATTCTAGTGGAATGTGCTGTGGTGTTAAGCAAAATAGCTATCAAACTGTGCAATCTATCCGAGCGATTCTTTTTGATGGCACAATCCTTGACACATCAGACCCACAAAATGTCAAAGCATTTTACCAAAAATATCCTCAAATTGTCGAACAACTTTTTGCATTGCGCACCGAGATTCTTGCCGATGAAGAATTAACAAATTTTATCAAACGCAAATTTGCCATTAAAAACACAACAGGATATAGTATTAATGCACTCATTGACTTTGAATCAATGACAGATATTCTAAATCATATCTTTATCGGTGCAGAAGGAACATTAGGATTCATTTCACGCGTGGAATATGAATGCGTCAAAAATTTTGAGCACAAAGCATGTGCGCTTTTGTTTTATCACAATCTTACCGATGCATCGCATGCGATTCAGATTCTCGCAAAAAATGATTCAATTGTGAGTGCAGCCGAAATGATGGACTATGCCTCGCTTGTGAGCGTGCAAAACATGGACGGAATGCCACCAGAAATCAAAAAGATTTGCGAGGGAAATTGTGCTATTCTCATTCAGCTCGAAGAAGACAACAAACAAACACTAGAAAACAATATCGCCACCATTACCAACCAACTTAGCAGTATTCAGACATGTTTTGGCGTGCAATTTAGCTTTGATTCCGCTGTTCAAGAATCATGGTGGAATATCCGCAAAGGATTGCTGCCCATTGCAGCTGCAATGCGCCCTAGTGGTTCAACTGTGATTGTCGAAGATATTTGCTTTGAAATCAAAGATTTTGCAAGCGGAATCGAAGACATTTCTCAACTCTTCAAACAATACAATTTTGATGGAATCATCTTTGGACATGCGCTAAGTGGTAATGTGCATTTCATTATCACGCCCATTTTGGGGGATTCTGAAGAATCCAAACGTTTTGGTGCATTGATGGAATCTCTTGCAGAGATTGTGGTGAGTTATAATGGAAGCATCAAAGCCGAACATGGCACAGGCAGAATGGTTGCGCCTTTTGTGCAAAAAGAATGGGGGGCAAAAGCCTATTCCATTCATCGAAAAATCAAGGAAATTTTTGATAGTCAAAACCTCATCAATCCCGATGTCATCATTAGCGACAATCCAAAGATTCATCTTGAAAATCTCAAGCCTTCTGGAAAAAATTTGATTGAAGATGATTTAGACGCATGTATGGAATGTGGCTTTTGCGAAAAAGTCTGCCCAAGCAAGAATCTCACTCTCACGCCACGTCAAAGAATCGCCGTCTATCGCGAAATCAAACGGCTAGAAAGCATTCCAAAAGACGAGCGAAGCGAAGAGCAAGAATACGAGCTGCAAGAATTGCAAAAAGGAGCTGCCTATTTTATCGTCCAAACATGCGCAACATGCTCGATGTGTGCAACACTCTGCCCACTCACAATTGACACAGCAAAAATCGCGCTCAAAGCCTCACAAAAGCTTGGCAAAATGAATAAAATGGCTATCGGATTTTTTGGAAATCGTATCAATACAACCACAAATCTCTTGCGCTTTGGTGTGGGATTCACAAACGACATCAGCCGTGTTTTTCGCACAGAAACAATTCAAGGACTCTCCCAAAAATTTCATAAATGGTGCAAAACACCTGTGGTGTTGGATTATTTTCCGAGCAAAAATACATATTTACTAGGTTCTCATGCTAAAAGCTCTTGGGAAAAGAACAATGGACAAGTTGTCTATTTTAGCTCATGTCTCAATCGTGCCTTTACACCAAGCACAAAAAGTGAAGATAAGCGAAGCATTGCTGAAGTATTTGAGAATCTTTGCAAGAAAGCAGATTTTGTTATTATCTATCCTGACAATCTTGAAAACCTTTGTTGCTCTAAGGCATATAAAAATCACCCAGAAATTGTCGCGAAACTCGTTAAAGAATCCTACGATTCTTTGCGCGCCGCTTCAAAAGATGGCACGATTCCAATCGTTTGCGACCATAGCGCATGTTCGCTCGAACTCTTTAAGTTGCTACATGATTATGCGCTGCAAAATGCGCAACCAAAATTGCAGATTATCGACATGCCCGCATTTATCGATTCTGTCCTAACACCTCATCTCTCTTTTACGCCAAATCACCAACAAATCGCCCTCTATGCGCCCTGCTCCACACGTCATTATGCGCTCAATAAAGAATCGACACATTGGGAACAAGCGCTTTTGAATTTGGCAAAACGTTGCGGCGCAGAAATTGTGATGGATTCCAACCTCAAATGTTGCGGCTTTGCGGGCAACAAGGGTTTTTTTGTGCCCGAACTCAACGCAAGTGCACTTGAGAATTTTGGGCAAGACAATGGGCAGAATCTCTTTATCGGTATAAGCAAAGGTTTTAGCAGCTCGAGCACATGTGAGATTGGGCTAAGCCACAAGAGCGGCTTTAGCTGGCAGCACATCGTCTATCTTGTCGATTCTTGTAGTGCGGCGCTTTAGAGCCAACACAGAGGGCTTAATTTGAATCCATTAAGCCCTAACATCAAACATTACAACCTTGCGTGCTTGCAATGATGATTTGGAGGTGTGACTTTAGTCGCACTTGCGCGGCGTTATCGCGTAACTTTAGGGAGTGTGGCGCATTACTTCGCCACACGACAGCAAAACTCAAAGAGTTTTGCAAAAACTAGATGTGCAAATCCACAGGGCTTGTGGGGAACACAATCGGGTGCGGCTTGCGCATGCGGCTTGTGGTTGAGCTCGAATTCTTATCCTCGACATTTGCAAATGCGGACTTAGATTCTGCATTGGAATCGGATTGATGGCGACTATCCAATCCACCGCTACTGATAAACGACATATTGAACAAATCTTGAGTTGTGAATTTCACACCATCGGCATTGGTGAGGATAAAACTCAAAAAGCGTCCATCGCCATACGTTGCCTTTTGAATCGCCGTAATGCCCAATTCTTTGAGCGAAACGACCGTTCCACGTTCGTCCAAAACCGCTCCGACTTGCGAGAAATCTAAGTCATTCAACTCCTCTTCGCTCATCTCTCTTGCTTCGTTCATCACAGACGCGCGGTTACCATTTTCATCGACCGTAAGCTCGCCATTTCCTGAATACAAATCCTCGATGGCAATGGTAACTTCTTTGCCTGTTTGAAAGAGCATTGTAATTGTACCATTATCTTCATTTAGCTGCATGCCCATAAGATATTTAGACGTATCCCAAGCTATAATAGCATGAGTTGTATCGCTCATTTGGTCTAAAAACTCTGTGCCGCCGTTTTGGAATCCTTCCTTGATTTTTTCAAAGTTAGATTCTGAATAATGGAGTCCTGTAATTTGATAAAATGCGCTTGCAACCGAATTTGATTTATACGAACCATCGTCCATTTTTGTCTTTTCGACACTTTCTATCAAATCGCCCACCTTTTTGCGTAAATCTTGATAGCTATCATTTAAGCTATATTCGCTTGCAAAAGGACTTTTGGTTTTAAAGACAAAATCGTCTCCTCCACCTCGAAGCGCTTTTGCGGCTTGGTATTCCCAAGCAAGGAATCTCTCGCCCTTTTCTTCTGCCTCGCGCATTCCTCTTATGTCTGTATAGAAGTTGATTCTCTCTAGCCGCGCTACACCGTCCGCGCCTGTTTTGCGATAGGACAAATCGAGCCCTTTTTCGGCAAAGACTCTGCTGAATGTGTCTAAGTTTGTAAAATCAATCCAACCCGATTCGTCCGCGTACGACTTGAAAAACTCTATCACATTTTCTTTCTTGAGCTGTTGGTGGCTTTCTTCGGGGCGAAATGCTGTTGCAATCCCCATATTATATTTAGAGGCATTATGGTAGGCGCGCCGCGCTGCTTCGCTTTCGCGCTTGAATAACCCATTTTCTCCCGTATAATAATCCGATTGAAACGCATTGGGCTTATGTTCAAAGAATTGCGTAATGTCGATTCCACCTAATGCCTCTAATAGGTTAATCTCAATTTCTTTGCCGTCTTCATCATAGCCTACTAACACAAGATTCTTTGCATTAATATCGTTTGCGCCAATAAAACCATCATTATTGACATCAAAACTTGCCAATTGCGAGAGCTGGTCAAAATAGAGATTCACATCATCGCTAATTTTTAGCGCGACTCGCATTTCACCAAATGGCGTATCGATTGTACTGCGCTTGCCCATTTCTGTTATATTGGCATACGTCATTAATACTTGATTGCCTCTATCACTAAAAGCATATTCCCATTCTAAAACTACGGAAGCTACATTGAGCATTGTTGCATCTTGTGATTTAAGCAATGCACCAATCTCCATTTTTTGTGTCGATGCTGCTTTGGCTTTTAAATCTGCAAGCGCTTTTTGCGTGTTATCTTGATTGAGCTGGCGAAAAGATAAAACATCAAACGTTACATTTTTCATTATGTCGCGCCTATATTGCGCGTAATCATTTGTAAGTCCCTTTACCGCGATTTGCATTGTGTCCTCCTTTTATCGTGCTGGTGGTACTCTGCGCATATCAAAGAGCACAGCATCAAAATTATCATCAACATAAACGTCAATATTGGCATTATCAGCAACCATTCTGCTACTATCCAAACTTGGCAAGAAACGCAAAACATTACTTGTACCGTTTGCTGCATTAATGAGCTCTTGAATTAAGGCTGTATCAAGACCAAATGTTGTGCTTACCTTTTGCCCAATATCCTTTTTTGCTGCATTGTAATTGTCCATTAATGCAAACATTGCCATGTTTGGCTGCCAAAAAAATTCTTGAACGCTAATGTTTGTTGCTATCTCAGGAAAAATGTTATAAGTCGCAAAAACACGTGTTGTGCAACCTGTTCCGTTTGGGGCATATACGCCACCGCTCTCGGGTCGTGGATCATTATTGGAGTTAGCAGGAGCAGGTGAGTTGGGGGCTATTGTGTCGCTTTTTTTGAGAAATATAGTACCATCTCGTGCATAAACTTCATTCATAAAAGCGCTTCTCATTGATAATACTTGTAGTTCAACATTAGGCGTAGAGAATCGCTTTGTCGCTGTACTCTCATCATCTGCCGTTTTCCAGCCCAAACTATGTTCTAGCCCATTTTGTCTGCCTTGGATATAAACCCATTTGTTGAGTGGAACGGGCTTGGGACTTGTGAGATTATCGGTTGTAAGCCCTTCGAGCAATGTTCGTCTGATGACAAGATAGCCATTTGTCGTAAGAACGAATCGAAAAACAATATGTTCTATCTTATCTGTCTGCCATGAGCTCCTATCAAAAATCACCAATTCTGAAGTTGGGTAACTTGTAAGGTAGAACCAACCACCTACGGAGTTGATTCCTACACGTGGTTCTTGGATTGCTCCGGGAACCGTTGGATCTAATTTGTTTGTTCCCATATAAGCACATATTGCTATCCCATCTTCTTCTGTCATAACACCAATTTTTTGTATAGGTGCAAATGTTGTCTGCCCAAGTTTTGTCGCGATAAACATCTGTTGGCTGCCTATCGAGAATTGATACAGCGAATCGGTGTTTGCGTCAATCGTGAGATCCGAAACGTTGATGACTGCCCTTGTTTTTGCGTCCTGCTTTTTCTTGAGCGTCTTGAATGTCGCATTCAGCTTTGCAATCTCGCTTTTTGGGACTTGTTTAAGGTCGCTCGGCTTATCGTTTGCTGCAAATACCAACCCTGCGCATAGTAGCGCAATCGTGAAAACTTTTCTCATTGAGTTTTTCCTCCTTATTTCTCAATTATAGAATCATATCGACAAAAGCATGAAAAAGTCAAGGTTTTGCGCCTTTTTGATTTGTTGTGTTGCGCCATATTTCGTTTTGTTACATGTTATTCTTCTGTTGCAATGGAATTGTTGCGAGCACTTGACTCGCTCGCAATGACGGTATAGCAAGGCAAGCGAGTTAGCAATACCTTGATTCTCTATTGCTCATCAATTCCAGAATCCCAACCACAGCGCATAGAGGCAACGTTCCTGCTGAAGGCAATAACGTTGCCACCGCGCTGTGGACTATTGGCATAATGCAAGCGCCGCGCACAAATGAAGAGCGTGCAGGGGTTGGGGGTTAAGGGGGAAGGAGCGCTTCGCAAGTAGCACCCCTGTCCCCCTTAAGAAGAAAAAAGCAAAGTTTGAAATCGCAAGTTAATATGAAAACTAGACAGAATCGGAGGTGCGGTTTTAACCGCATACATTGATGTGCAAAAGTCGCACCTCCATTGTTATGTTGAGGCAAGCCGAAACATCTCTCTTATTTCCAATCCTTTGAGATTCTTTACTCGCTTACGCGAGTACGGCTTAGAATCTCTAATGCTAGGCTTTCATATCAAAAGTTGTCGTGCTTTGAACATGCGTACGAATTTCATAAATCACAGGGAAAAGCTCTTTATCAATTCTAGTATTATAGCTGCTAAAGCCCTCTAAAGTTTGAGCAAAATTGACAATAGCCTCGCGCAATTCATCGGCTGGAATCCCCGTAATCTCACTAAGCTCTTGCAACGATTTATATTCAAGCTCTTTTTGAATTGCTTCGATGTCTTCATCACTAAAAATACCTGTTGTATTTTGTGCAAAAACCGAGCTTGCAGACAAAAGCTCTTTTTCCTCGTTGGTAAGATTGCCCAACCCCTTTGCCTTGAGTTTTTGAAGCAATTCTTGTTGTTTGATGAGTGTTCCCACAGCGGATAATAAAATTTCTCGTGGGTCAAGCCCAGAGCTGCCATCATCATTTAGCGCATTCGCTTCTCTTATGTAAAAAGCTACACTAAATGCTTCATCGCGCCATTCCATATGGTCTTCAAGACTCCCATATTCTCCAATAGACATAAGAATGCCATCAAGGTTTGAATCTTTGCGCAAGATTGTGTTGAGCGCATCTGCAAGAGTGGTTCTGTCAGAACGCATGAATTGATGAAACTTTGATGCAAGCACATTATCATCGAAGCCTCTCATCTCGCATGAAATATAGCTGCTTACTTCTTGGTCTGTTGCTATCTTTTCCTTAGGATTATATAGAAATAATCCACCTGTAAAGCTTTTAATTTTTACAAATTCTTCAAGAGTGTCAATCTTGCCATTATTATCTTTGTCTGCACCAAGATAATTTTGCCGATAAGCAATATCGCCAAACCAACCACTCACAAAAGCTTCGGCTTTACCACTTAGGCGAATTATGCCATCAGTACGTTTAGCAAAATCTTTTGGGTCAAATTTGGCTTGTAATCGTTTGATATTATCATTGGTTAAATCAAGAGTAACACGAGTTCCACTCATCATATCATCAAACAATACAGTCGTAGTATTGGGTGCTGATTGATTTGAATCGCTCACTTTAAAAAGATTAAAATCGGCAAGAGATTGGAATTTTTCTCCACCAAAATTCTCAAGCAAGGCGTTATCAAGTTGTTCTTCTTTTTGAATGTCTTTTTGTGAACGTTCATAAGGCGAAAAGTGCATTGCTGCAAAAGCAGCATGCTGCAAGAATTGATAGGTGTTTGCAATTGGCATTGGGACTCCTTGTCCCCCCCATAGGGGGGAGTGTGATTATCTTCGCAAATAAATGCCACCATAAGGCCTGGTTAGCGCATTACCATAAGGACGCACAGTTACGGGGCGTCCTTCTTTTATTGCTTGATTGTGAAGATAGTTGTAATAGCTGAAGTTTTTGATTGCATGCCATGAAAAACCACTCAATGTCCCATTCAAGTAATGGTATCCCCCAACTATCTCTTGCTTTTGTGCATTGTTAAGCACAATCGCATCTTTGTCGCTGATTGCTCCATTGCTTATTGAGCTAAGAAAATCAACCTCATCTGCGTCTGCAGCAAATGCAAAACTTCCAAGCAACGCGAACATTGTAAATGTTACTAGAGATTTCTTCATCATCTCTGCTTTGTGATAAATTTGCCAACTAAGGATATAAGAAGCATTCTAGCAATTTTATGCTTAAATATTGTTGAATCTATAACCCAACAAACTTCTAAGCCCCATGAAGCGCTAGCTTACAGCTATATCGGCAAATAAAATCAGAATCTTAGCATCTGCAAGCATTTGATTGCCCAAATTGAGAAGCGCAGTCATTTATCATTGCAAAAGATTGCCCGAAGCAATTAAGCGTGTTTGAATGCTCGTTTGGGATTCTTTACTCGTTGATTGCCACGCTCGTTACACTCGCTCGCAATGACCCACCCCCTAGCCCCCTTCGCAAGGGAGGAGGAAAGACGTGAGGCGCGCCATACCGTAAAAATTACCCCCATGATTCGGAGGTGCGGTTTTATTAACCGCACTTTTGGCGTGCGACTAAAGTCGCACCTCCATTTTGACATCATTGCGAGGCGACAGCCAAAGCAATCTACGTGTTTGGTTGCCCGATACGATAGATTGTCGCACCTGCTTCGCGGGCTTGCAATGACGCAAAATCCGCATTATATCCTCGCAAGCAAACAAAAAACCCCGCGCGATTCAAAGCGAGCGCAAATCTCGCAATAGCAGCTTTGCAGCAGCTCACAAACACTGCCCTCATCGCTGCCATACCCAAATACACCCGCTGTTTGGGCTGGATAGGGATTCTTGAGCGACTTTTTGAGCTCGATGAGACAAAAAAACGTGAATCCATGCGCACAAAGAGGGCGCAAAAGGTCGTTTGGATTGGGTGTGCGATGCACAATTTGGTTGAGGCACAAAAGCTCGCAATCGCTTGGCAACAAACAATCAGTGCTAGGCGCAAAGGGCGAGGAGCGCAACAGCGCTGCGAGCGAGCAGCCCGACGTTGGCAGCGCAAGCACGTGGTTGGCGCTGTTCCAATCATCAGCGACAATCTCGAAACATTGTGGGGATTCTCCACAATGCGTCTGCAGTGCGGCTTGTAGCTTTGGAGCAATCTCTTGATACGCCTCGCGAAGGTCGAGCAATATCGGAATTTGCAACATTTTGTTCCTTTCTCTTTTACTATATTATAACCTTTGGGGAATAAATAAACATGGAACACTTATTGCTTTATTGACATCAAGAACGCAAAAGGAGTAACCCATGACACAGCTCAATTTGATGAATACAAGCAATCCTTACGAAAGACTTGCAAATTATAGCAAAATGGAGTCGAATAAAGACAAAGATTCCGAAAAACTTGCAGAACAAGGGAATAATGCTACAAATCCCACAGCTCAAGCCATCACCTCCCAAGATGAACTTGACAAACTTAATGCAAATGGTGAGCTCGCAAACGCTACAACAGCATTGAGCGAAAAAACACTCAATGCACTCAAAAGCCGACTACAAAGCACAGAAGCCGAGCTAGCAAGGCTCGACCAACAGATTAAGAGCCTCTCGACTGGCTCAACAAACTCAATGAAAAGTGTGCTTGTTGGGCAAAACAATATGAACAGCACAGCAAGCGCAGGGCTGGCTGCAAGCGTAGCAGACATGGCGCGCGCCGAAGTTGCAGCGCGAGCAGAATCTGCCGCACAATCAGCAGATAGCACCAATGCAAACACAAACAATGGCAAAAGCGAAGCCGATAAGGCAAACATTCGTGAAGCGATGATGCGCTACCTCTCCGTTGAACGTAGCGTGCGCATTGCTGAGATGATGACACTCCAACAACAGATTGCCCAAGCACAGGGGCTATAATCGCCCTTGTTTTGTGCCCTCTTCGCGTGCGAGGGCAAGCGCGCCATGATAGAATGTCTCTATCTTTTCCGCATTACACAGACAATGATACACTTTTGCAAGGGGCGAGAGAGAACGTACATCGCTTTGCAAAACAAGCAGATTTTCTTTCGTCAGCTTCCAAGCATAGCCACATTGCGATAATCCATTTGATAGCAACATCGTGCCGATATATGCGCCATACATCGATGTAAGCTGCCAAGTCTCCTCGTCTTTGTGCGCGTGGGCTTGTAATTCTTTTTGGTGGCGGCGCAACACTTTGTCCAAAACAGCGATGCTTGTTTCGGAATAATCGAGAATATAAGGCTCTGCCTCTTTAATGGCTTGAGCGCAAAGGCGCAACACGATGTCTTGAATCTGCCCTTGTGCCATTGCTCACAACCATTATTTTCCGGCAACTTGATCTTTATTGGGGTTATCGGCTGCTTGCGCAATCAAACATGTCTCAAGCATGCTCGCATCAGCATTGTTCTCGAGTTTGCGCGATACCCACCGCTTGAGCTGCGCCATCGTTTTTTTGCTTGGGTCTGGGGCTTTGTATTTACTTATCAACGTGCCACAATCTTCTGCATAGGCAAATGAAGCTCCCATAAAACATGTCAATGCAAAAGATAATAAAATCTTTCGTATCATTCTAACTTCCTTAGAATTTAAGATTATACATCAGCATAAAGATTTCAGCTGTACGATCTACAGGGTCTGCACCACCAAAAGCAAGCCCATTATTAGAATATTTGTTGTGGATATTCGTATAGCTTGCGCGCAAGAATTGATTGAAATCAAGCTGATAAATTAGGTAGATGTCATGCACATCACCTCGTGTGTTACGAAAATCAAGCGGGTCATGAATACTTGGGCGGCTAAACGCATACCAATAGCGGCTACCATGAAAATATTCATAACCAATCTTAAAATCAAGCGGCAAATCAACACGTGCGCCCGCATGGATTGCAAATGCGTTCTCGTTATTGAGCTTGAGCCTATCTGCAGCTGCTTGGAGCTGTTGCAAAGACGCGTTGCCACCGCTTTGTGCCACCACGCTATCAAGCTGTGCGCGGGTTTCGATGCTGATTCCATTTGCGCTTGCAACTTTGCGCGCCGCATCATCGCCATTGTCCGCTTTGGCATTGAAATAGCTTCCACTCACAAACCATGAGAACGGAAGCCCAAGCATTTTGTTGTTTTCAAAATGCAGATTCACCACCTGAATATCGCCTATATTTACGGGTCCAAGCGAGAGTGTTGGCGTATTGATTGGGACGCTATAATTGATTGTTTGGATATAGCTTAGAATCGCAAGGTTGTCGCCAAGCGCGCCAAGCGGCAGCTTGCCCTCAACCTCGACAAATAGCAAATCACCATCGCTGTCTTTTTGCGTGCCTGTGAAATGTTCGCTTGACCCACTCCCCTCAACCCATTGATAGAATTTCGAATACCCTGCGCGGAATGTGAGCTGCGAAACATCAAAATAGTCTGGAGCATAGGTAAAGATGAGCGCATCTCCCAAAAGATTGACAAGCAATGCGGGATAGGTTGATAGCCGCCCTGAATTGTTGCGCAGGTTGCTTCCCGGACCATCGGTTGCGGGCTGCCGCCCGATTGTCGCATGGAATCCATTGAGAATGATATAATCAACATAAGCGCGTTCCAAAAAGACAATGGGACCGCCATCTGCTGTGCGCCCTGTGGAAATCTCCATGGGCAATTTTGACCAACCCATATCGCCCCAACCACGCATCACAGACAAACGCCCAGAAAATTTTGTCCTATCATTGACTTGCGCGTTCATATTAAGATGAAGCTCGGTTGCAAATTTGCCATTATTATGGTTAGTCGTTCCATTCCCATTAGAAGTATTGAAATTTGAGATACTATTAGAAAATTCTAATCCAAACTTAACTTTGCTCAAAGTTGCCTCAAATTCAATCTCATCAGCCCGCTCTTCCGCTTCATCAAGCCGCTGCTGCAAATCGTTAATTTGATTCTGCAAACTCTGCAATGTCGGGTCAGCAGCAAACGTCATATTGAGTGCCAAAGCTGTTGTTAGAAGTAATGGTGTTCTACGCATTCTTTCTTTCTCCCTTTTTTAGTCGATTATAGCATAAAACTGCTCAAAGTGTCGCAACCCAATCCAAAATATCCCCCTTAATCTGGCTTGGTGCAAGCGTTTTGTCATGAATCTCCTCTTTGTCAAAGAGAGATTCAATACTCGGGGCAATTGGCGCATTGAACGTTTTTGCCACAAATGCAAGAGCCTCCTTGTCATCTAGCTTGCCCTTGCCAAGAGCCTGTGCAACAGTGGGAGCAAATTTCGTCCATTCCGCTGTCGAGACAACAACCTTGATACGATTGCTTAGGATATTAAACTGCTCATATGCCTTGAGCGCCGTGGCGGTGTGGGGGTCGACAAGATGCCCGAGCTTCGCATAGCGCGAGATAAACAAGCGGCATTCTTCATCAGTACAGAATGTCGCATCAAAATAATTTTGGATTTCCATAAACTCTTTTGCGCTTAGGGCATAGATTTTCTTGCTATCAAGCGATTCGAGCAGCTCGCGCGTGCGGCTTGCGCCAAAAAGCGCATAGAGAATGCGCTCAACATTTGAGCTTTTAAGAATATCCATAGCGGGTGATTGCGTCTGTTTGAGTGTGCGCTCTTTGATGTCATACACGCCACGTGTAATCCAGTCTGTCAAAACATTATTCGCGTTGCTCGCGATGATAATCTTGCCAATATCAAATCCAATCAACTTTGCATAAAACGCGCCAAGCGCATTGCCAAAATTGCCGCTTGGGATAATGATGTCAACGCCACGTTCAGGAAAACAAAGCGATGTGTAAGCATGATAGACAATCTGAAAGATAATCCGCCCAAAATTGACAGAATTCGCCGCAGAAAGTCGGAATCTCCTCAAGTCAAGTGCTTGTTTGAATCCATCATCAGCAAGCAGACTCTTGAGCGCACTTTGCGCATCATCGAAATTGCCGTCGATTCCAAGAACGCGAACATTGCGCGCATTGATAGTCGTCATCTGACGACGTTGCACATCGCTTGTTCCATTTTTGGGATAGAGGCATACAACACAAACATTGTCATCGTTTTGGAACGCTTGGAGTGTGGCAGGTCCTGTGTCGCCACTCGTTGCGACAAGAATCAGATAACGTTCATTGCGCTTTTTAGCAAGCGCGCACAAAATCGCCCCGAAAGGTTGTAGCGCCATGTCCTTAAACGCGCGCGTGGGTCCATGAAAAAGCTCCTGAATATAAAGAGAATCATGGACTTTGTGCAAAGCCACAGGCTCATTTGGATTATCGAAGCGGCGATAGGTCGAAAGCGCATTTTCCAAAATGGCTGAATCGAGCTCGATTTCTAAGAATGAGAAAATCTCTTTTGTGAAGTCGGCATAGGACAGCTTTTGTAATTTGCGCATTTCGATGGTATTGAGCACAGGCAAGCGTTCTGGGGCAAACAATCCGCCAAAATCCGCACTTGGATTGAGGATTGCCGTCTCAAAATCGATGATTTTTGAAACGTCTGCATCTCCTCGTGTTTGTCGCAGCATAAACCACCTCCAGCTACTATTCGATGTTTACAAGTACCATAAAACTATAACAAACGAAACCTGAAACACACATAAAGCTAACACAACATGCGCGCAAATTCGCCCCATTGCACACAAAAAAATCACTATATTTTTAGAATCTCCAGCTCACAAGCCCTTTGAGGAGATTATAACTACCGGGTTTTGCGCCATCAAGTTCCTTGAAATCATCGTCAACATAAGCATAGAGAAGCTCAATGCCTAGGTTATAGGGCAACGTCACCCCCAAGCTCACATCGATTTCGTTTTCCTTAAAGCCTTCAATCGCTCCTGTAATCGCGCTTGTTGCGTCATAACTCGTGTTGCCATACATCACGCCTGCATTGAATATTCCGAGTTCATAGCCCACAAAGACATAGACTTGGGAAGCATTGGGGTCAAAAGTATGGTTACCCTCTTCGAGCGGTTGGTGGTCATCAAATGTGCCAAGCAATCCGCCGCCGCCGTCTTTATCGGTTTTGATATAGCCTGCGCCGATATGGAATCCAATCGCCGGAAATGCGATTGTTTCTTCAATCTGAATCCATTGCCCATCTTCTTGCCCTGCAAGGTCTGCGCCTGTGAGCCCAAGCACACTGCCCTGATATGTACCATTTGTAACGCTTTTGTCGACAATACTCTTCGCATAATGCAACATCGTACTCGATTGCACAATTCCCGCGCTCACATCAGCCGTGAGTTTAATGCCCGGAATCTGCAACAGCGAATCAGCATAATAATAATAAGGATTAATTGTAAGAATATCAGCAATTATATAGGAAATATCAAGCCCTTGAATGCCTTTATTATCGTTCATGTTTAAAAATTGAGATGAAATCTCATCAAACCCTACTTGTGCATATTTTTGTGCCCAAAACGCAGTAATGCTCAAATTTGCAATCGGCGTAACATTTGCCACAAGCCCTTGAATATAACCCACAGCCCATTCCAAATCGACTTCTTGACGCCCATACGACACGAATCCAAGCCCCTCGTGCTCGACCTTTGCGCGCATCACATGCAACATCACATTGGATTCGACAATCCCTTCGGCATTGCCATAAGAGCCATTATAATCGCCATCGAGCTTCTCGTAAATCGAATCTGTCGCCCACGCCCCAGCAGCAAATGAGATTCCATGCAGCGGCGCTGTGGAGTACACAAACGAGGCGCTTGGGGCAAGATAGCCTGATTTGTTGCTTGTCTGCCCCTTTGTATTCGTGTTGAGCACATTCTTGCCAAGCTTTTTATATTGCCCATACAAGCCGATATGCCCGCTTGCGCTACCTTCTTTGAATGCCTTCTCAAGTGCGCTGCTTTCTTCATCTGCGGCAAAAACCCAAGCGCTGCAAAGCGCTGTGAAAACCAAAAGCCTTTTCATAAAGCTATCTCCTTTTTTAATTTTGAATAGTGTATTATATCGAAAATAGTTTTCATTTTCCTTAAACACTTGCGAATCGATTCTGCTCATAATTCATAATTTTTTGCTTATTTCAGAATCCCAAAATCCACATTGCCATTCTAACCAAAAAGAGTTATCTTTTTGATGATGAGTTGCAAACATTCTCTATCCGTCATTGCGAAGCAACCAACGATTCTGGGTTGCCCGACGTCGTTGATTGCTTTGGATGCCCTGCAGCCTCGCAATGACCAACACAGAATCGGGAGTGCGGAATGAAACGCACCTCCAAAATATGCTATAATCCCAAAAAGGACAGATAATGACCACACCCCAATCACTGCATGCCCAATTTCTTGAAGGAGCGCAATATCTCCTTGTACATGACTATCAAAAAGCTGCGAACGCATTTGACGCTGTGCTCAAAGCCGACCCCGACAACATGGAGGCAAACGCCGGTGTTGCCGCACTACTGCATAAGACAAACAATTCGCGCCCAGCTTACAAATATGCCAAAAAAGCCTTGAAAAAAGGCTCTACTAATGTGCCACTCTTGTCTCTTGTTATCGCCATTGCCCTCAAACTCGGCAAATTCGATGATGCAAAGCGCTATGCCACCAAAGCCTACAAGCTTGCGCCAAAGTCTGTCAAGGGTATGCAAGCATATCTACACTATCTGCAACACACAGACAAATGGCGCGAGGTGGAGCAAGTCGCGTTGCGGCTCTTGGCACAAAGCAAAGACGCAAACGCGCGCCTCACAGCCGGCACGGCGCTCCAGAGTGTTGGCAGAATCATCGAGGCAATCCGCATCTATCGCAATGCCATTGCTGATATATTAGCAACAAAATCTCCCCCCCCCCATACCAAAGGGAGCCTCGCAGCATGAAAATGCACAAAATGCGTTGTTTGATATTAAGAAATATCTCGATTCTCTAGGAGTGCCCTTTTGCCTCGCGCATGGCAGCTTGCTTGGAATCTATCGTGATGGCGACTTGCTGCCCGGAGATTCTGATATTGATGTGATGCTGCCTTGGAGTGTGGATAGGATGTGGCTTGCTGATTCGCTCACACGTTTGGGCTGCACGATAAACATCTCGCCACAAGAAGTGCGCAGGGAGAGCGGGAAGTGGGTTATTGGTGTGCTGTTGCCTCCGCATGATTTGGCTGTTGAAATCAGCTTCTTAAAACCCGAAAATGGCAAGGTGTGGTTTGGATTTATGCGTGGAAATCATGTCATCAAGATTCCTCTTAGCCCATTTGGATTCACATCTGTCAATTATCATGGAATCCCTTTCCCAATCCCACATCCTTGCGATAGACATCTAAGCGAAATCTATGGTGAAAACTGGCGTGTGCGCACACGTAATCGCAATTTCTTTATCATCAATCCCAATGTTGTCGATGAGGGGCATATCCGTATTAGCTATACCTTCAACCATATCTTAGGAGGACTACTCGAGGGGGATTATAAAAAAGCGCAGGGCTATACCGAGCAGCTGCTTAGCGTCTATGACGATCCATTATTATTACAATTGCGCGAGTATTTTGCTGCTGTGCCAAACATCACGCTTTTTGACCCACTGCCATGGCAGAGCAAGAGAATCGATTATCGTGATGTGATTGGAATCGATTGCGATTGAGGCTCATTATAGGATACATTCATATTATCATTCTGAAGACATTGTTGTGGGAACATAGCGCAAATCATGAAGATATTTCGCTATGAGATTTGAAATCTTCAGAGACACAAATCCAAATTTTAAGCTATTATGAGATACAATCGCAATTTTAACAAAAAGGATTCTCTCATGAAAAAATTCATCCTCGTAATCTGCGCATTCGCAATGTCAGCGCAGCTCTATGCGGAAAATCTCCGCGTTTTTGTCGCTGCGAGCGCGAAAGACGCGATGACAGAGGTAACAAGCGCCTTCCTCAAAACACGCAAAAATGATAATATCGAGCTTAGCTTTGGATCTTCAGGCAAAGCCTACCAACAATTCTCGCAAGGGCTTGAATACGATTTGTTCTTCTCTGCTGATTCCAAATATCCCGCGCAAATCGTCAAAGACGGGCAAGCTGCGGGAGAACCCCATGTCTATGTTTTGGGCGTTGTCGCGCTCTATGCGCTTGATTCCAAGTTCCTAGATGGCGGAGTTGCAGCGCTCAAAGCTAAAGAAAAACAAATCAAACACCTAAGCATTGCCAACCCAAAAGTCGCTCCATATGGTGTTGCTGCCGAAGAAATCTTGAAAAATCTCAAGATTTTTGATGTCTTTGAAAGCCGCATTGTACGGGGCGACAACATCTCACAAGCCGTTTCATTTGTCGATAGCGGCGCTGCCGAAGTTGGATTGGTCGCCTATTCCTTGCTCTCTGACCCAAACAAGCGCAAAAATGCTGTGATTGTCGATAGTGCGCTGTATCACAAGATGGAACAAAGCTTTGTGATAACCAAACACGCCGCAAAAAGCGCGCTTGCAAAGGAATTTTCGGATTACATCACATCGGGCAAAGCCGATGAGATTTTCAAAAAATATGGCTTTGGCACACCCGCGCGCTAAAATCCATGAACATCTTGGACGCCACGATTGAGACGATTGTGCCGCATGGCGAGCTGCTCTATGTGCAGGCGCGTGCGGCAGATTCGATGTTTGCAATCCTTGCGCTCACACCGCTTGAACTGCCCCAAAAGGTGCACCTGCTTTTCAAAGAAACCGACATTCTGCTTGCGCACAAAGATTCTGCGCTGCTTTCGCCAAATGTCTATGCCGCATCTGTGCAATCCATTATTAAAGGCGAGCTCTTTTGGCAAGTTGCGTTTGGTTTTGGCGCACATTCACTCGTTGCACTCGTGCTTGCCGAAAATGCTAAAGCGCAAAATCTCGAATCGCAAACAGAGTTTTTATGGTCGATTAAGCCCACAGAAATCACGCTCCAAAGCGATGACACATGAGGAAATACAATGCAGCTTAATGACGCGTTTATCACGACATTGCTCCTGACTTTCAAACTCGCCACAATCAGCACCTTTTGCCTGCTGTTTGTGAGCATTGCGCTTGCTTATTGCTTCGTGTTTGTGCGCCTGCCGTTCAAGAGTTTTTTTCAAGCTCTCGTGTCGATGCCGCTCGTGCTGCCGCCTAGCGTACTTGGATTCTATCTGCTCGTGAGCTTTAGCCCCAAAAATGCACTTGGCGCGTTCTTGCAAGAGACTTTTGGGCTCACGCTTGTATTCAGCTTCGAAGGCTTGGTTGTCGCGTCTATGATTGTGAATCTCCCATTTATGACAAACCCGATTCAAAGTGCCTTTAGCTCTGTTTCGCGCAATCTCATAGACGCGTCCTATACGCTTGGGCATGGCAAGTTGCGCACGCTTTGGTCGGTGATTTTGCCCAACGCAAAAGCAGGAATCCTCACCGGGCTTGTGATGACGTTTGCGCACACTTGCGGTGAATTTGGCGTTGTGATGATGATTGGAGGACACAAAGTCGGCGAAACGCTTGTAGCGAGTATCGCCATTTATGATTCGATTGAGGCGCTTGAATACACGCTCGCGCATCAATACGCATTCGTGCTGTTCGCGCTCTCGTTTTGCGTTGTGTTCAGCCTCTACCTCATCAATAAGCGATTTGCGACAGCAAACGCGGCATTGTGAGACGCAATGAAACTGATTATCGACATCAAACATCCGATTCAAACAGCGAGTGGCTGGGTCGATTTGCATTTCGCTGGCACATTTGAGACAGGCTCTTTTTGTGCACTCTTTGGCAGCAGCGGCGCGGGCAAAACAACAATCTTGCGTATCATCTCGGGACTTCTAACGCCACAAAGTGGCTATATTCAGCTCGGCGATTCCGTGTGGCTCGACACCAAAAAGCAAATCTGCCTAAGCGCACAAAAGCGCAGTGTTGGCTTTGTATTCCAAGACTATGCGCTGTTTCCAAACATGACCGTCTTGCAAAATCTGCTCTATGCGCTGCACAACAAACACGACAAAGCACGCGCCCATGAGCTGCTCTCGCTCATGGGAATCGAGGAGCTCGCCTCGCGCTACCCCGCGCAGCTAAGTGGTGGGCAGAATCAACGCGTTGCGCTCGCGCGTGCGCTCATTCGCTCGCCACAGATTCTGCTACTCGATGAGCCTTTGAGCGCGCTCGACTTGCAAACACGCCTTCGGTTGCAAGACGAGATTAAGCATTTCCAAACACTCTTTCACCTCACCACTTTCCTCGTGAGCCACGACATGAGCGAGATATTGAAGCTCGCGAATCGCGTCATCGGCATTAAAAACGGCAAATGCTATAAAGACGCAACACCCAAAGAATTTTTCTTGCATGCATCTATTAGCTCCAAAATCCGCCTCAATGCTGAAGTACTCGATATTGTGCGCAGCGACCTCATGGTGATTCTCACACTCTTTGTACAAGAATCCATCATCAAAGTAACGATGAGTGCGCATGAATTTGATACGCAGTTTAGCGACCTTAGCGTAGGCAGCCACGTGATGGTTTGCGACAAAGCCTACAACCCCTTGCTTTTGCGCGCGAGCCTGCAAAACTAACCATGAGAATCCTCGTTGTCAAGTTCCGCAACATTGGTGATGTCTTGCTCACCACACCACTTTTTGCGAATTTGCGCGCGCATTTTCCGAGCGCGACAATCCACGCGGCAATTAATGCAGAATCGCTGCCCATGCTCGAGGGCAACCCCAATATAGACGCGATTTTCGCCTATGAGCGCACGCGAATCAAAAAGCTTGGAATCCTCGCCCGAGCACGCGAGGAATGGCGCTATTTTCGGCAATTTCGCAGCGGCTATGATGTGCTCATCAACACGACAGAGAGCGAGCGAGGTGCTTGGATTGCACAGCTCTGTCGCCCAACAACGCATATCGCTCCCGCGTGCAACCTGCTTTTGCGCCCCACACATCTCTTATCACCCTACAAAGGGCATATCATCGACCACCACCTCGAAGCCATCAGCCTACTTGGCAAAGAAATTGTGAGCAAAGCCGCCACGCTCGTTTATGGCGAACAACATCTCGCGCATGTGCGCAAACTCGGGCTGCCTCCGCGCTATGTACATTTTCACCCACTGAGCCGCTGGCAATTTAAATGTATCGATGACGCGCTAAGTGCCGCAATCATCGACTTTATCCAAAATGAACTCGACATTCCCGTGATTCTAAGCGCTGCGCCAAATGCAGCAGAAATAGGACGCATTGACAAGATTCTTGCGCTTTGTGCTAGCAAACCCCTAAACTTTGCAGGCAAGCTCAATCTCAAAGAGCTTGCCGCGCTCGCCGACAATGCGACATGTTTTGTCGGCGTTGACACCGCGACAATGCACATCGCCGCTGCGCTCGACACACCGACAATCGCCTTTTTTGTCGCAAGCGCCGTCTTTCACTGGGGCGCGTGGGATAATGCGCTGTCGGATTGCCCTTACAGCAACCTTGATGGAATCCAACGTATGGGCAAACACAGCATGTTTGTCAAGAACAGCGCGCTACGTGACAGAGACATCATGCACAACCGCGAAGAAAACGGCACATTCACGCTCGAAAATTTCGACTGGGAAAACTTTAAACGCGAGCTTAACGAGAAGCTGCAATAGATTCCCGTGCAAACGCGACAGCCTCAAGTGCGTTTGCAAAAAGCGGCACACCAAAGGCACGCAAGTCGGCTTCTTGCCCAAAGCCGCATAAAACGCCAAGCCCGCGTACATCTGCTGCACGTGCCGCGTGCAAATCGAGCAATGTATCGCCAATCATGAAGATGTGTTCGCGCGCAATCTCTGGGCGCGCGATTGCCTCAAGCGCACACAAAATCGGCTCGGGCGCTGGTTTTGGGCTTGACACATCTTCGATGCCCACAACGCATGCAAACTGCTCGGCGATTCCAAAGCTTTGCAACAGCGCGCGGCTATAATCGCCACGTTTTGTCGTAACGAGCCCCAAAAACGCAAACGCGCTCGCCTCTGCCACCGCCTCGCGCGCGTTTGGCAAAAGCACCGTGCCGCGCTCCATTTGCGCACGATAGCTTGCGCGATAGTCATCGACACATTGTTGCAACATCTCGGGCGCGACACCATGAATCGCAAACATATCATGCAATGTGTACCCAATGCAGCCTTCTACCGATTCTTGACTTGGGAGCGCAAAGCCATTGTTTGCAAGCGCAGCACAAAAACTCGCGTAAATCGCCGGGGTCGAATCGATGAGCGTCCCGTCAAAGTCAAACAAGATGATGGCGCGCTTGGGGCTCATGAATATTTTTTGTAAATATAAATAGTGCAAGCAAGCAATGCAAACGCGGGAAACAATGTTCCTGCAAACAAGAGGCAAACTTGAATCATAAGTCCTCCAATTCCTTAAGTTTTTTGAAAAAGAAGATGATTGCAACCACCATGCAAATGACTAACAGCGCAGCAATGCAAACACAAACAAAGAACAACTCTAATGCGAGATTGCCATAATTTGTAGCAATAAAACCAATGATACTCACAAGACACGCAAACAACGCAAAAATCGCCGCTTGCAAGAAATTGATGAGTCTATCCAAACTTTCCTTCCGACCCATAAAACGCATTATAGCACATTCCGACTCGATTCTAAGCCAAAACACGATAGAATCGCTCAAAAGAAAGGAGACACAATGCAACCACAAAACCCAACGCGCCGCAGTGCGCTAAAAAGCCTTGCAGCAGGCGCGCTTGCTGCAAGCACAGCGCCGCTTTATGCCGCACCCGCCAAGCTCAAGCTCAAAATGGCAACGAGCTGGGCACCCAACACGCCGCTGTTGCATGACGCCGCCGTGTATTTTGCAAACACGCTCAAGACGGCGAGCAACGGCAGCATCGACATCAGAATCTATCCTGCTGGCGCGCTCGTGCCCGCTCTTGGCGTGTTTGACGCCGTGAGCGCGGGGCAAATCGACATCTTCCATTCCGCAACCTATTATTGGAGCGGCAAAAACAGCGCGTTCAATGTGTTTGCGGGCACGCCCTTTGGACTCACCGATAGCGAGATGAACGCGTGGATGCGCTTTGGAGGCGGGCACGCGCTCTGGGCAAAGCTTTACGAAAAATACAATCTCTACCCGCTGCTAGGCGGCAACACAGGCTATCAGATGGGCGGCTGGTTCAAGAAGAAAATCGAATCGTTGCAGGATTTGCAGGGGCTCAAGATTCGCATGCCCGGGCTCGCCGCACAGATTTACACGAAGCTCGGCGCGAGCACGCCGCTGTTGCCCGGGGGCGAAATCTACCTCGCGCTCGAACGTGGGGTGATTGACGCGACCGATTGGATTGCGCCTGCGATTGATATTAACACAGGATTTTATAAGGTTGCGAAATATTACTACACAGGTTGGCATGAGCCCGCGAGCACTGCTGAATTTGTGTTTAATAAAAAAGTGTGGGACAGCCTAAGCAAAGAGCAGCAGGCACTCATCACTGCCGTTTCAAACGATACAAACACGCGCATGACAGCGCAATTTCAAGCGCAAAACCCACCAGCGCTGCAAAAGCTCAAGGAACAAGGCGCAGAGATTGTGCGATTCCCAAAAGCCGTGCTAGACGCAGCGAAAAAGGCGTTTGCCGAAGTTGTGGCAGAAGAGAGCGCGAAGAATCCGGACTTCAAAGCCGCTTGGGAGAGCTATTTTGGCTTCTTGGCAGAGCAGCGCGCATATTCCGCGCTCACGCTCGGCGCGTATTTTAGCGAGCGCGACTGATGGCATTTGTCTTTGGACCCGTGCATTCGAGGCGCTTTGGAATCTCGCTCGGTGTCGATTTGTCGCCAAGCGGCAAGCAATGCAACTTTGATTGCGTGTATTGCGAGCTTTGCGCTGCCAAGCCTATGAGCGCAATGCGCGAAGTCGCGAATGCGACAGAGATTGTCGCTGATATTGAACGCGCGTTACAATCGGGCATTGCGTGCGATGTGCTGACATTCACGGCAAATGGCGAACCCACGCTCTACCCGCACCTCGCCGAGCTTGTCATGCAGGTGCGCGCGCTGCTTGCGCGATTCCCTGCGCCGCCGAAATTGCTCATCTTGAGCAACGGCTCACGTTTTGGAATCAAAAACGTGCGTGAGGCGCTGCAAGGCTTTGACATCGTCAAGTTCTCGCTCGATGCCGCAAGCGAACGCGTGTTTAAGCGCGTTGATAGGGCGGCGCGCGGCATTGAGATTGGCGACATCATCGAAGGAATCGCCACGTTTGCGCGCGAGTTTGCGGGCGAGCTCATTGCTGAAGTTTTGCTTGTGAAAGGATATAACGACAGCCCTGATGATGTGGCGCAAATCGCAGACGCATTGCGCAATATCGCGCCCGCACGCGTTGATGTCGGGACGATTGACCGCCCGAGTGCCTACAAAGTGAGCGCGTTAAGCGCGGGCGAAATCGAAGCGCTCTTGCCGCTGTTTTGGGGCTTGCGCGTGTTTGTGCCGCGCAGAGAGGCGCTGTGCTGCCCACAAAGCTATGACAGCGCGCAGATTCTCGCGACATTGCGCCGCCGCCCGCTTAGTGCGGACGACATCGCCGCGCTTTTTGACAAGCCTTCGCAACAAAGGCTACAAACATTAGTGCAAAATGGCGAAGTTATTGGTGAAGAGGCTGGGGGAATCATGTTTTATTGTGCACGGTGATTCAGGTTTTTATAATCTTTTGTGAGATACAATACCAAATCACATCATAAAACGGAGCGCAAATGAGCACATACCCTGCCCCCCCCCCGCACACTAACCGCTGACTTTAACCCCAACAACATCAAGCTTGCGCCCGCAATCCAAAACTTCCTCGAGCGGCGCGGTTTTGAACACCATGATGTGCAGAATCTCGAGATTGAGACAAACGCGCCCAACCTCGATGATTTCGAGTTTATCCATATCTCACATCTCTGCCTTGAACGCGAGCAAGACGATAGCGACACACACCTCATCGACTTTGAACAGATTCTAGCAGCGATTGCGTCCAAGAATGGGCGGTTTGTCTATCTGCTCGAAAGCGATGAAACAGGCGCGCAGCTGTATCTTGGCACGAAAAAGGACAACGACAAATCGGACTTCTTGCGCGCAAGCTTTTGCGGCAAATATCTTGGCTCGAGCGCCTCACCACAAAATCCAAACACACTTTTTGCGCCGCTAGCGCGCTCCAAAGCCATGCTTGGAATCCCATCGCTCAAGCGCGATTCGGACAAAAGCTATAAGCAAGGGCTCGAAAGAATCGTTGCGCCCATGCGCTGCATGAACGTGAGCAGATTCCGCATTCTGATTGTCGCGGAGAGTTATGAGATTGGCACAATCCAAGCAATCATCGACAACCTACGCAATCTTGGCAACGAGATTCACCGCCTCGCCAAAATGAGCATCAGCATGCAAAGAAGCGAGGCGAGGACGGAGGGCAAGACGGAGACGGAGGGGAGCAGCACGAGCACGGGCGAGACGAATACGAAAGGTAAGACGGAGACGAAGAGCACGAGCGATACATCAGGGGGCAGCATTGGAATCGGTGGTGGTGGAATGCTTGGTGCTGCTATTGGTATTGGTATTGGCGGTAGCTATAATAAATCTCATAGCGACAACAAATCCACTTCAAACACTACCTCTACCTCACGCACCAATTCCACAACAACCAACCAAAGCACAGCGACAAACAATAGCAACACATGGACACAAACGCAAGGCATTAGCCACGAAGAAATCGACAAAAGCGCCGCATATTGCGAAACGCTCATCGATAGCTATATCGAGCGATTCCAAAAGGGGCTCAACCACGGGCTGTGGAACACAGCGCTATATCTTCAAGCCGAAGACGATGTTACGCTCGACTTGCTTGCGCACACGCTCAAGAGCGTTTATAGCGGCGAAACGAGCTATTTTGAGAGCATTCGCTTTAGCAAGAATCTCGACAAGCTCGAAACGTTCAAGCCGCAGCAGTTGCCCATGTTCAAAGACGAGCAACACCCAATCCACCCGTCCTTTGGTGGGCTTTGCTCGTGCCTCAACACCGAAGAGTTGAGCATTCTCGCCGCATTGCCACGTAACGACATCGAGGGCATGAGTGTGGGCAGAATCGCGAGCTTTGGGCTCACGCAAAAGTACGACAAAGAAGCGATAAAAATTGAACTTGGCAATATCCTCAATAAAAAGCACAAAACAAGCCAACGATTCACATTAAGTCTCGAGGCGCTCAAATCTCACCTTTTTGTCTCGGGCGCAACGGGCGGGGGCAAGAGCAATACGATTAAACACATCTTGCTTGCGTTGCAAAAGATTAAAACGCCAATCCCATTCCTCGTTATCGAGCCTGCTAAGAGTGAATATAAAAACTTAATCCTTGATATTCCAAGTCTTTTTATGTTTCGCCCGGGCACGATTAATGACACGTTTCGCTTTAATCCGTTTGTGTTTGAACACAGCCGCGAGAATCTTGCCAACAACAAGGGCATTACACTCACCAAGCATATTGATATGCTCAAGACGACATTTAGTTCTGCGTTTCCAATGGTTGGACCCATGCCCTATATTCTCGAAGATGCGTTGTATCAAATCTATGTCGACAAGGGTTGGAATCTTGAAACCGAAGACAATCCCTATTTTACCGAACAAGAAGGCGCAGACCATAATCGCAAGATGTTGCTCTTTCCTAATATGTATGATTTATACGCAAAAATCGAATCGGTTGTCGAACAATCTGGTTATGCGGGCGAGGCAGATAGTAATATCAAAGCCGCACTCAAGACGAGGATTAAGAATCTCACGCTTGGAATCAAGGGCAAGATTTTTAACTCGAGGCATTGCATTAGCTCAAAGATTCTGTTTGAAAACCCAACCATCATCGAGCTAAGTGCGATTGTCAATGATGAGGAAAAAGCGTTTTTGATGGGGCTTGTGCTCAACAAGCTTGCCATGTATCGCGAGCAAACGAGCAAGGCTAAGAATGAGCTCAAACATCTTTGCGTGATTGAAGAAGCGCATAGGCTCTTGCCTAATATTAGCCTCGATAGAAGCAGCGAAGAGGCGAACGCGCGCGGCAAGGCTGTTGAAGTTTTTGTGAATATCTTGAGCGAGATTCGCTCTTTGGGTGAAGGGCTCGTGATTGCCGACCAAGTCGCTAGCAAATTGCATAAAGATGTGATTAAAAATACAAATACCAAGATTGTACATCGCACAATGGATAGAGAAGACCGCGAGCTTGTTGGTAATGCGATAAATCTAAATGAATCGCAGATTCTCGACATTGCCGAGCTCAAAAAGGGCGAGGCGATTGTGCATAGCAACGATGTACATCAGGCATTTATGGTGCAAATCGACAGGCTCGCGCTCCAAGCGCTGCCCGAAAGCGCGTTCGAGCAAGCAAACGAGCGCTTTTTATCACAGAATCCGGATTATCGCTATGAATATATTGACGAGGAATGCTTTGCGATTGCGCCAAATGGCGAGCTCGCAAAGGCTCTGGGTAAAATGGATAGAATCGACAGACAAAGCCTCAAAGGCGCATGGATTCGGGTCTTGTGCGCAAGCCTCTTTGCGCCCAATGTCGCATTGCAAAAATGGCACGATTTCCGCGCATTGCTCGAGGTTTCGGCAGAATCTTCGCGCGAAATGCGTAAAATAGAAAATGGGGAAGACCAAGACGCGCTCGCGTTTTATATGGCGATACATGCAATGAAATCTTGCCGCTTTATTACAAACGTGCGATTCTATAAAAATATTGGATTACATTATTGGTTTTATGAACATTGTTTGTGGCTTGTTGATGCGCTATCAAGTGGAGATATGGCACGTGTGGAAAACAATTGCGCCAAGATATACGAGGATTTATTGCCCAAAAATCTCAAAGAAACCTATCCAAGCATGCGCTTTGCGCCGCAAAATTGTCCTGATTGTACCTTGCTCATTCTCGAAATTATGACAAGTAGCCAACGAAATCTCGATTTTGTCAATGAAACGATGAGCGACACGAGCCAAAGTGCAACACAAAGGGCAGATACGGTGCTGCACAAATTCTTTGGAATCACGCACGAAAGTTTGCGCTATGCGCTGCTTGCGATTCGAAGCGGTGAAGACGCGATAGATTTAAATTATCTTGCAAAAAAGGAGGCAAAATGACAGGATTTGCTATGGAAACAATCAGCAAAGTTGCCGAAGTCAAAACGGGTTTTTATGAGATTGGCAAAAAGCCCTTTGAGATTCAAGATCTCCGCGAAGATTCTGAAAGATATGGCATTTCAGGGAATAAGATAGAAAGGGCAAGCTTTCTTGCGGAGATTCAAGAGGAAAGGCAAGTACATTACGAGCTTTTTCCGAGAAATGGCGGGGAATGGAGCGGAGAAATAGGCAATTCTACTTGGAAACCAACACTCAACGAAATCCCAAAACAACCGCCGGGCAACAATGAAACGTGGGGGGAAATTCTAAAAACACACAGAATCGAAGGAATAGATTTTAAAGAAGGCGAACCAGATTTCACACGCTCTGCTAAAGCCACTACCGAAATTAGTGATTTTAGCGAGAATAGAAATACAAACTTCATTCAAGCTGATGAAAAACTTGCTGAACAATGGACGATAGAAAACAAAGAGGGCAAAGAGTGGAGCGCACAAGATGTGCGAGAATATCGCAAGGAAAACAATCTCACATGGCATGAACGAAGTGATATGAAAACTCTTGATTTAGTTCCGCAAGAAATCCATGGCAATGTGCCGCATTCTGGAGGCATTTCTGCCTGTAAGAATAAAATACGAGGAGTGGCATAATGGAAACAATGAAAGACAAAGCATTTGGCAAGATGACTTATCGGCATTCATGGTCTAAGCAAGATAGTCTTTTGATGTTTGGCAAAGCATATATCATCAAAATCACAGCGCAAGCCTATAAGAATGAGGACATTAATAACTTGCAGCGAGAATCGTATGGTATCTATCGGGATTTCCTAGAATCTCATCAAGAAGAAATTGAACAAAAGCTTCTAAATTATTGCCAAGAAAACTATCAATCGGGCGAGACCTTAGAAACAATACTCACACCAACAGAAATCCTCTTTGAACAAGATGGCTCATGGGGAGTGCTATTTGAATCGACTCATGATGGTGAGCATGGATTAGCGGCGTTTATAAAAAACGATGAAATTATTATCGCCTCTCAAGATAACTTTCTGTAATAAGGAGAAAACATGGGAAAATTCACATTTCAAGACATCACTGAAGCAGAAGAGGCATTTGAACATTTGCAGAAATATGCCGAGAATTACAAGCTGGCAAACATGCAAGAAGAACTCAATTCGATTCAGCCAAACCTCAAACAAGAACATAGAATCGCCATTATTAGCAATGAAAATGCAGGCAAGAGTACATTCATCAAAGCAGTCTTTGGTGAAAAGTTTCCATGCGAATCTACCTTATCCGATGCCGACATTGCATTGTTTGTGCTTGACTATGAGCAGCTTGATACAAACCTAGAGAATGATGAACAAGGGCTATGGCACACAATTCAAGAAAGAGTAGCCAAAGACAAAGACTTTGACGTCTTTTTTATTCTGAACAAAATCGATATAGCATTGAATAATACAAAAAGCAAAGGAGAGTGGTCTGTAAATAAGACACATGCAGCTAATAAGCTTAAAGATGTAGCCATTAGATATGGAATCCAAAATCCACAAATCTATTCTGTCTCATCTCTCTATTATCTTTTGAAACACAAGACAAATAAGAACTTTGATGAAAAGAATAAACTTTGGGATTTTGAGAACAAATTTATGCAAGAGTATGATAGTAAAGGGGAAGGGGAATTTATAAAATATATTGGCATTAATAATTTCAAGGAAAAATGGCATCAGTATATCAACGACAAGCCACAGAAACATTTAGGTGAACTAGCCCAAACTATACGGAAAATAATTAAAGATGAACACGAACGAGTAAAGAAAGAGATAGAGGCTCCACAACACACAAACAAAGATAATGCAGAAGTAGGCGAGCTTCAACATGAAAAAGAACGCCTTGAAGAGTGCAAAAAATCTATTGAAAAATCGATTAACAAATCTTTTAAAGAAAAAGGAGAAATGCCTGAAAAAATAGAACTATTAGAAAATAGACTAAACGAGCTTGCACAATTCTATTCAGGGAAAATAGAAAAACTCGTTGATGGACACATACAAAAAGATATGCTCAATCCGATTGATGAAATCACAAAAAAGACTCTTGCTTTTGTTGAGCATTATGCTGCGGGACACAACAAAATACTCTCTAAACTGCATGCTAAAACAAATGCTGCAAAAATGTTACCTGGAAAAAATAATAGCTTTCGTCTCGTTGGAATCTCTAAATTCCCTGAAGAGGTAGATGAAGAAACAGAAGCAACAGTAATCAAAATAATTACAGATACTATCAATAAACTTAATGTTATAAGCTCTAATATGCGTGATTTTATACAAGAAATGCTTATTGATTGTAAAAATAACTATATAAATATTCATGATGAAATGCGAGAGATTTATCAAGAAATCGATTCAAAACTCTCGTCTAGCATAGAAATTTCAAACAATGCTTTAGAGAAGCATAAAGAGGAAAAATCCACAGCAAAATGGTGGAATCCAGCTACATGGTTTGATTCTAAAAAGGTCGAAGAGTATACCATGATTATCAAAGGCATCAAGCCAGAAATAGACATCAATTCAATACTTATACTTGAAATGGAAAACCCCGGCTCATTTGATATGGACGATTCCGATTCGTCCGATTCTGATACAGAAGATTCTGATTCATTTGATGCTGAAAATTCTGACGGTATCTTAAGGTATCATCTTGAAAGCCCTTATGAAGAGATTTCTACAGGGACATTATTGAATCCATTCACATGGGGAGATAGTAAATTAGAAAAAACAAAGGACGAAGAACATTACATCATTGTTAATGGCATTAAACTGAAAAATGCTATCGAACAAAAGGTGCTAGAAAATATTGAGAAACTTAAAAAAGCAGAGATGGAAAATTGGCAGGACAATATCGAGCAAATCAAGGAGAATATCAAAGAACTCCCTAGAGTCTCCAATACTGCTAACAAGGAACAGAGCAATAAACTCTCTTTGGAAATAGAGGAGATTAACAAACAGCTACGTAATATTGACAAGCAATTAAGCGACATTAAAAAACAGAACATAAGCAAAGAAAATGAAAAAGGAGAGCGACAAAGACAACTACGGGAACAACTAGAAAACTTGGAGAAAAATCTATTATATCAACACTAGAATTAAGAATACTGCATAGAATGGTCGAAATTTGATGAATCATTTGAGTATGTCCACATTTATTCCAAGACAAATTTCGCCCTTTCACGTCTTAGAAACTCTGCAATGTCTATGCAATCTATATTGAGTTTCTCGCAGACATTGGGAATCTTGATTCTATTTCGAGCATTGCCACCGCTTTTGGCTTCATGTGTTACAATCGTATAAGATTCTTGGCAGGCAAGTGCAACCAAGAAAAAATCTGCACCGCTAGAAAAATGCCTTATTGCTATCTCTGTATATCCCATTTTTAGCAACGTTTGCGAAACTTTCTTATGAGATTCGGGTTTAATATTTTCTATGGACAAGAAAAATTCTACATTTTTTAATTTTTCTTTGAATTGCTGCAATCCGGGTTTGCTGGAAGTGATTTCATCATAGACCTTCTCAATGGATTTCACATAATCAGATTCTGAACATTTCCCTAAAAAATCCTAAAACCCTGGGCAAATATCAAAGGCATAGAATCTGTAAGCAAATTCTATAAAAATATTTGTGTCGATTAAATATTTTTTCATTATAATATCCCTAATTGATTGACAACCTTATCAAAACTATCAAAACTTTTAATATCAAGCAACTTCAATGCTTCCCTATAAGTTTCATAGCCATTAAGCGTATCGGCAATTACGCTTTTGGTAAAATTTTTGCTATTTGAGGCAATGACATTAGAATAATAATTGCCTCCTTTTGATGAGGATTTTGTTTTTGAAAATTGCTCTATTTGACTCTTTTTAAAATCCTCATACTCTTTATAATCTATAAGCTGTGTCAAAAGCGCTTTTGTGGCAATCGCAAGAGGGCTTGCCATTTTAAAATCATTTTTCAAATTTTCTATATTCACCTGAATAGAATCGTGTTTGTTCCATTTCGATTTAAACGACTCGGTTGGCATCAAGATTTCCCCCGCAATATTGTTGCAACGATATTCTTCTTCTAGCTCGAAATCATACGAGCTAACACCGCTATGCTTCAGCAAAATATGAGCCAATTCATGCAAAAGCGTAAAAATCTTTCCATTTTCGCTTGTATCCTTAGAGTTTATAAAAATAAGAGGTGCATATTCATCATAGATAGCATAACCTCTGCATTCATCAAAAGAAATGGCTTTAAGTGTATTGCTTTGAGAGATTCCGCTTTGCTGTACAATCATATTATATTGCTCAAGATTGTCTTTAAAAAAAATGAGTTTTTGCCCTTTTGATATTTTGTCCACCTCATCAAATTGAATCATTTCCTTGATAGCCCGAATCCTGTCTTTGTCTGAATCCAAATTCCAATTCTCCAAAAACCTATCATGCCCATTTCTTATGAGGTAATTCCTAAACCATTCCTGCTTTTTCTTGCTCGAAGCAATACATGACTTAAGATGTGGACTCAATCCTGTGCTATTTTTTCTAAAATCTGGCAGAATTTCCTCTGATTCGGGCATTTTGTCCAAAAAGAGATAGGCAAATGGAATATCAAGACGATTCGCAAGTTTAATGAGGTTTTCTGCTGTAGCTTCAAAAGTTGCGGTCGTTTGATTGATGAAATCTTGAAAATCTTTGGCTTTTCTTTTGCCAAAAATTTTTATCATATCATCATCTTGGTATGAAAAACTTCTTAGCACGCCACTATTTTGACTATCCAAAACCATCATAATTCTCTTTCTAGCTCTTCATATCAAAAATCACAACCCCATCTTCCCAATGTTCAAGATATTGTTCGGGTCAAAGGCGCGTTTGATGGCGCGGAAAAGATTCATCTCCGCTTCGCTAAACGCGAGCGACATAAACGGCGCTTTGGCAAGCCCGATTCCATGCTCGCCGCTAAGCGTGCCGCCGAGCTCGACAGCGATTTTGAAAATCTCGGTGATGGCGTCATGCCCCTTTTGCAGCTCGCTCTCGCTGCTCGCATCGACCATCACATTCGTATGCACATTGCCATCGCCCGTGTGCCCAAAGCACGGAATCTTGACATCATACTTACGCGCGACACCTTCGATTCGCGAAAGCAGCTCGGGCAGCTTGCTGCGCGGCACGGTGATGTCCTCGTTTAGCTTCTTGCTGCCATAAATGCTGATGCTTTGGCTCGCATTGCGGCGCGCAAACCACAACGCAGCGATTTCATCGGACGTGCTCGCGCTGCGAAACTCTATACAGCCATTCTCCTCAAATTTTTCCTTTATTTTTTGCATGTCATGCGCAATCTCTGCGTCCAAATTGCCGTCAACGTCGGTAATCAGAATTGCGCCAGCGTCTGTCGGCAAGCCCTTGTGAAAGCGCTCCTCGACAGCGCGGATTGTGAGATTGTCGAGAAACTCCATCGCCACAGGCGTAACGCCCGCTGCCATTGTTTTATAGACCGCATGCATTGCGGCATCGATTGTCGGAAACACGCCAAGCGCGCTTTGGCGAAGCTTTGGCTTGCTAAGGAGCTTTAGCGTAATCTCGGTAATCACCGCGAGTGTGCCCTCGCTTGCGATGAGGATTCCGGCGATATTGTAGCCCGCGACATCTTTTATCGTTTTCTTGCCCGCGCGGATAATCTCGCCGTTTGGCAACACGGCGCGCAACGCCATGACATAATCCTTTGTGATTCCGTATTTCGCCGCGCGCATGCCGCCTGCGTTCTCGCTCACATTGCCGCCGAGTGTCGAAAAATCCTCGCTCGCCGGGTCGGGCGGGTAGAACAAGCCCTTCTCCTCGACAACCTGCTGAAAATGCTTGTTAATCACGCCGGGCTGCACGCGCGCGACCATATTTTCCATATCGATTTCAAGAATTTGATTCATGTGCTTCTCAAGCGAGAGAATGATTCCACCGCTCACGGGCAACGCGCCGCCGGTGAAGCCGCTGCCCGCACCACGTGGCGTAACGATGATTCTGTGCTCATTGCAATAGCGCAGAATCCGGCTCACATCGTCCTCGTTGCGCGGGAAAACGACCGCGTCTGGCTCATAGCGACAACGTGTGGCATCGTAGCAATAGGCGATTTTATGCGCCGCATCATCAAAACAATTCTCCTCGCCAACGATAGCGCGCAATGCGGCGATATGTTTAATGTCCATCTTGTCTCCTTCGATTATCGATGTTCGATGACATCGGCAATATCTCGATTTGCACGCGCAAAGTCATGAACGAGCGAATCATAATAATGATAATAGTTGGTTATCTTTGGGTCGCGGCGCAAAAAGCCAAGCCAACTACGTTCCATATTGCCAAGCCGCGAAAAAAATGGCTTGATTTGCTCCTCGCCACTTGGGAGGGAATCGGAACGCAAAATGGCAAAAGTCTGACAATCGCGCAACTCACCGACATTTTCGCGCACCAAATACACAACACCTGCCGCATAGACATTGCAAATCTCACGAAAATGTTCCATTGTGGGCGCGGCTCTGCCCTCATTTGCCAAAAATGCGGCAAATAAATCGGGGTGCAGCCATTCGATGTCTTGGTATTGCGCCGTAATTGCGCGATAGACTTGCTGATTGGGCGCAATGGCAAAAGCGCGGTTGTAGAAAACGCGCAAGATGACTTGGTCGCCCACTTTTGGCGCAAGCAGCGGAGTCGGCATAGACGGATTATCAAACAACTCGAGCGGTTGCAACGCAAGCCGCGCGCGGTTGTCATTGATAGCCACAACCACAGCACGTGCAAGTATCATCGCATGTGTCGAATCGAGCTGGTGCAGCACAAAACCACTCTCGCCGCGCCGAAGATTCATCGCGGGTGTGGTGATGGTCTGCTCGCTCACCTCAAGAATGGGCAAGGAGATTTTGTTTTCAAACGCGCTTGCAAGGGCGCAAAATAGCAGAAAAAAACAGATTCGCATTCCTAAACCTTAGAAAAATACTGGGTTTTTTCATTCAGAAACCACATGCATGCAAAGAGTAGCCCCGATGTTTTTGCGCGGCTAGAATCATAGACAAACTCACGGATTTCAGAAAGCGGCAAGGCAATGACTTCGATTTGCTCGGTGTCGATTCCGCCGCCCTGCCCTGTTTTCATAGCAGCGTTCACTTCGGCATAGTAGCAATATTGCTTGCTCGCCGCAAAACCCACAGATGAATAAAACGAGCAAATCTCGACCAAATCGCTTGCGGGGACATGATAGCCACATTCTTCAAACACTTCTTCACTCGCGATTTGTGCCAAACTCTTGTCTTTATCGATAATCCCCGCGCAAAGTTCATAAACGCAAGAAATCTGGCTTTTGACAAACAGCGCAGGGCGCATTTGTTTGACGAGAATCAATGCGTTCAAGGAAATGTCATAAATCAGAATACTTACGCTATTGTGCGCCTGGACGATGTCCCATGTTCGTGATGCGCCATTTTCGGTATAGAAGACGCGATGTGGACGGATATAGGGCGAATCCCAACATTCCTCAATTTTTTGAATCTGAATATGTCTAGCAGACTTCACGGCGCGCGATTCTCCGCACTTTCACGTGCGGCGATGTATTCTTGAGGTTTTTCATAGACGGGCAGATTCTCGTGTGAGAGTGCGGCTTGCAGCTCGGCTTTATAAGGGGCAGTTTGGGCAGAAAACTCGGCAAACTCGCTTGCGGCAAGCTTCTTTTTCTTGCGCTGCACATTTTTTTGTGGGTTGATTGCTTTGCCGTTTTTGTAAAGCCCCAAATGCAAATGCGGTCCTGTGCTAAGCCCAGTGTTGCCTACATAGCCAATCCTCGTGCCTTGCGCAACCTTTTTACCCGTTCGGATTCCGCGCGCATAGCCGTCTAAATGCCCATAGAGCGTCTTGAAACCATCGCCATGTGTGATGATAATCGTTTTGCCATAACCACCCTTATAGCCGACAAAGCTCACCGTGCCGCTACCAGCTGCATGCACGGGTGTGCCGCGAGGTGCGGCATAGTCCACTCCTAAATGTGGGCGCTTGTAGCCAAGAATGGGGTGCTTGCGTGCGTTAGAAAATGACGAAGAAACGCGCGTATAGCGAAGCGGAACGGTGAATAAGAATTGCATAAGCGATTCGCCTTTTTCATTATAATAGCCACCATCTTTATAGGAGAAAAGATAATGTGGCTTGCCGCGCGCCTCGATGACGCCCGCGATGATTTCGGGCGTGCCATAGGGCTTGCCGAGGCGATATTTGCGGTTGTAAATCAACGCGAGCTTGTCTTGGGGATAGAGGCTTGTTGCGCCAATCGAGCTACGAAATGCCACAGCAAACTCGCTTGCGAGGCGCGAATCTCCTGTGATATGGATAATCTCATTATAGGGCACACTGCTCAACTCAAATGCAATTGATTGTCGCTTCTCAAAATAGCGCACAGGAAGCGTGCTAAACCCATAGCCTGATGGTGATTTGGAATCTTGATAGAGATGGATTTGGTTGTCTTCGCCGATTGGAATCAGCGCCTGCACAAGCACGCCCGAATCATCGGTGAGTAGATGGTATTTTGTGCCAGCCATGACTTCTGTGGCGAGCTCTTTGTCTTCTGCTGCAAGGTTATAATAGAGGCTATGGGGGATTTTGTTTGCGTCCAAAAAGCCTAAAAAAGTCTGCCCATTTTGCCAGCTTTTCTCACTCACATTCAAGCCCCAAGCACACACAGCGCACAGCAATAGCCCCAAGACATAACGCATTTTCTCTCCTTGAATAAAAGGCGCAGTTTACCAAAAAAATTCTAAAAACACCTTAAAGGAACATGATTTGCTTTTATCTCTACAAAGAGCAAGCAAGAAGGAAACACAATGAAAAATCAATGTCTGAACAATTTGCGTCAACAATTTGGAGATGTGGAATTTCGCTCAAGCGCTTCGTCTCAAAATGATGGCAAGAATACTTTTACGATAGACAAGAAAGTTTTGGAACAAATGGAACACGACCCACATGCAGCAAGACAATGCGAAGATGTCATCTCGCTTGCCCTCTTGTTGCAAAAGGCGCTGCAAGAAAAGGGCGCACTCAAAGACGATAATAAACTTGTTGTGTTGCATTAAATCAATGTGTCTGCCTCAAAAAGTGGTGTAGCGAGAACGGGCGCGTTGTCGGTTTGTGAATCAAGAGTTGGGGGCATAGAATCCATTTCAGCCATGTGAATGGCTGGGCTAAATGTTTGCCGCCACAAGTCTTGGTTGACAAGCCCCACAACAGCTTTGGTTGTGTTGATATAGACTCCATTAGCTGATTCTTTATGAATCTCGTTTGCGCCATGTTCGAGCCGCGCTTGGAGGCTCTCGCGCTGCATATACGAATCGTTCGCAACAGATGCGAGCAATTCATGGCGCTTTTGCTCAAGCACAGCGGCGAAATCTGCCCCATTTGACTTGGGCGCGTTTGACGCGAGGACGTCATATTGCATGAGTGTAGCAATTGCTATGATGTCTGTCATGGCTTGCTCCTTATTTTGATATTATCGGATTTTAGAGTTAATGGGAATCCAATCGAGTTTGACGTCTCGATTCTGATTATGATATAATCTTAGAATCTTGTAAATACACAAGACAACCCAATGGCAATGTTTCAGACTTATTATCTACTCCAAGACACAGTGTTTTCAGCAATGCGCCACAACCCGATTGTGCGAAGCATGGCAAAGCTCCGTAACGAGGAACAAGACGATGCGCAACTTCTCACTACCCTCAACCAAACGGGCACAAACCAAAACCTAGAGGCGCTCAATCCATTCAAAATCACCGACACGACAGACAAGCCGCCCGAATCACGCGATGTGCTGTTTGACGACCCAATCAGCAAAACGCGAGTTGCGCTAACGTTGAGTCCAGAGTCGATAACTAAACTGCAAAAGAGCTTTGACTTTGGCGATTTCTATGAGCGCAAAGACGGAATCTTGCGCCTAAGCGGCAAGGCAGAGGCGTTTGTCAGCGGTTGGTTTGGCGATTTGGCATACAAACAAAACTATATGCGCGCCGATTCTAATAAAAATGGTAAGATTGAAAAAGACGAATGGGACGCGCTACGTGGTGGATTCTTTTCTGGCGGAACATACAATGCCGCAACAGTTGTCGAAAGCGAAATTGCAGGCTACCAAAAAGGCGGATTTTATGCGACACTAAGTGATGCGCTGAATGCACTCGTGTTGAGCGATAGCAACTCCGATGGGCATTTGATGCGCTTTGGAGAATTTCAGAGTGTCGCTGACGCCGTGCAGATGATTGACGCAGCTATTTCTTCGGGGCTCAACGACAAAAAGCTTGCAAACAAAGACTTAGAGCTGCTTGCCTTAGAAGATTTTGAAAAACTCCACAAAGATTTGCAAACGCGGCTCAAAGAGCAACAATTACTACAAAAGATCAAGGATTCACACGGCACGCTGGGCAGCCTCACAAACGAGGAACGTGAAATATTGCAATCGGCACAAGCGCTGAACCAAACAGAGCTGCAAGCACTGACCAAACTCGAGACAAAGACACTGCAAGGACTGCAAGATGAATGGGATTGGCGGGCTTTTGCAACACTTGGCGCTGTCGCAAAGCTCGCTCAAGACGTGCAACAAGATGTGCCGCAAAACCCCGAGCTTGATTCTGTGAAAAACGAAATCGCCATGCAGCTTCAATATGGCGCTGTGCGCTTGTTTGAATGGCGCGCATAGTGAGCGTCCGCTAGGATGCGTGGCAATCAATGATTCATGGTTAGCCGACGTTGTTGATTGCTTCAGGCAATGATGACCTACTGTGCCATTACTCACCAATTCTAATAAGCCTAACCACAGGGCACAACGACAACGTCCATGCTAAAGGCGATAACGTTGCCGTAGCGCTGTGGACGATTGACATATACAATACATTTAAAAAACGTGCAGGAGTTTGGGGGTGTTAGGGGGGATAAGGGGGCTGCTTCGCAATTAAGCCCAATGTCCCCCTTAACGAAAAGAAAGAAAAGAATCTCTAAGAATTTCCATTTTGTCATTCTGAAGCCGCATTTGCGGCTGAAGAATCTCAAAATATAAGAATCCATAGAGATGTTTCGCTTCGCTCAACATGACAAAATTCCAATTGTCATTGCGAGCGAGCAGCACGAGCGTGGCAATCAACGAGCAACGAATCCCAACACGGTGGATTGCTTCAGCTATTGCCTCGCAATGACAATAGCAAGATTCCCTATGCCCTCACATCAAGAGCATCAACAGCGCTTGCACCACC
>CAJTQL010000012.1 GCA_910578285.1 uncultured Helicobacteraceae bacterium | reverse complement strand
CTTTCCCTGAAGGTCGCAGCAAGACTAGCTGCTTGATAGGGTAGATGTGTAAGCATAGTAATGTGTTTAGCTGACTACTACTAATAGACCGCTTGGCTTATGTATCCGCCACTGCCTTAATGAGCGTATTGTGTTTGACAACAAACAAGGCTATGACAATAAACTTCTGCTATCCCCCAAGAAAAGGGAATAGAGGATAACAAAACCTTATCTTCTCTTCCCTTTTCTTCGTGCCCATAGAGGAGAGGACACACCTAGCCCCATTCCGAACCTAGAAGTTAAGCTCTCTATCGCCGATGATACTGCTCTTTGCAAGAGTGGCAAAGTAGGTTGGTGCGGGGAGGGGGAGATGTTTGCTCTTCTGCTGAAAGAATAAGGCGGAAAAGGAGAAAAATTATGACAAATGTAAAACAAGTGAAAATAAGATTCTAAGTGAGGATATGTGCACTTTTCCAAAGATTTGCTAGTAAGAGGAGAAAATGCTATAAGCACAAATTAAATTTCTCTTATCAAAATACAAGGAACTCAAATGACAATAGGTGCTAATAATATGCCTGTCAATAATCAAAAGACAATTTATTTTACAAAGGATAGAACAATGAGACTTTTATTTTTTCTCTTTACAACTCTTTTGTTTGCAGCGTGTTCTTCAACACCAAAGGTTGATCATGGTATAGGATTGAGCCCAACGCCTCCACCTAATGAGCCAATACCGGGTGAAAAATCAAGAGCAATGCTGATGGAAATGGAAGGGCGTGAAATTCCTGTTAGTATTCCTGATGCAAATGCGCCAAAAATAGATAAAAATGCTTCTAATCCTATATCAATTATGTCTTCATCGGGAGGTCTTTTAACACTTTGGGCGCTTAAGCCAAGAAATTGGGTATGGGGATATACGCCTATTGATAGTTTTGAGTTTGGCAGAGCAAAATTTTGGCGTATTATAAGTTTTTCAAATGGGCAAGTGATGATTAAAAATATGCAAGAAAGTACTTGTCTTCAGGCTTATGGAAATGGTGTGATTCACGATATATGCGATAGTAAAAATCAAGCGCAATTATGGAATCTCAACTTCTTTGACAATCAAGCGATACAAATTCAAAGTGTGAGTGCAAAAATTTGTTTGCAAACACCAACTGTGCGAACAACGACATACTATAGTATTTATTTAACAAAATGTGCGACGAGTTCTAACCTTGACCAACAATGGTATATTACCCCTGTGGCACTAGAACCAGAACCTATTTTTTTCATTAGATAATCAATATTAAGGAGTAAAAATGAGAATACTATTATGCTTTTTAATGAGTTTTACCCTTGCTTTAGCCAATCTTGAAGATTATAGAGTAAGCACTTGGAATCTACAAGGTTCTTCAGCAAATACTGAGAGTAAATGGAATATAAGTGTGAGACAACTCATCACAGGAGATAATCCTGCTAATATTCTTATGGTGCAAGAAGCAGGTGCTATACCTGCTTCAGCGAGAAGAACAGGTAGAATGGTTCAGCCCGGTGGGACACCTGTAGAGGAATTTACATGGGAACTTGGAACTTATTCTAGACCAAATACAGTTTATATCTATTATGCTCCTCTAGATGTGGGAGCAAGAAGGGTGAATCTTGCCATAGTTTCTGATAGAAGAGCTGATGAAGTTCTTGTAGTGCATCAAAATGTTGTTGCTACAGAGGCATCGCGTCCAGCTATTGGTATTCGTATCGGCAATGATGTGTTTTTTAATATTCACGCTTTAGCAAGTGGAGGTGGTGATGCACCTGCTTTAGTTACAGCTGTGCACGATAATTTTATTAATATGCCACAAATAAATTGGCTTATCGCTGGAGATTTTAATCGCGATCCAGCGCTCTTGCAATCAGGGCTAGATACAAGAATCGCTAATCATATCCGTATTACTGCTCCAAACTCTGCTACACATTTTAGCTCTAGAGGAACAAATAGAACACTTGATTATGCGGTAGTAGGTAGATCAAGCCCTTCTCGTTCCACTATAGCCTTGCCGCAAATTGCAGCAATACTTATGGCAGCAAATATACGCGCACACCTCTCATCTGACCATTCGCCTGTGCATTTTGGACGATTTTAGGAGGCATCAATGAAAAAATTTACTTTATTATTCATTTTAATCTCAAGCTTTGTATATGGAGGCGATCCTGAAGATTTACCAGATTTTACCGCACCATTTTCTCTAAGAAGCCTTGCAACAGGAGATTTGCTTGCTCCAGATTATAGAAAACCAAATTGGAATCTCAAGCAAGTTGATCTTGATGAGCAGATCCGCAAAAGTGATCCTTTTGATAAGTTTAATTTAGGGGCTATGCAATTTGTTAATGCAGATGATCCAAAGTCGTGCCTAGGGATTGATGAAAGTGGATTTTTTGCGCTTAAAAATTGTGAAGAGGATTTAAAAAGTAAAAAGCTTGAAACCGTATTTACAATTATTCCTACAACAAGTTCTGCGGTGCAAATTCGTTCTTTTGTTTTGGATAAAACAGAATGTATTTCGGTGTTTTTTAACCCTCGCTTACCTTCAGGAAGGGGCATTGGCATTACTCCTTGTAGTGTAGATAAAATATTAACCATAAATTTGTATAAACTTATGCTCATTCTCCCTCCTTTAGTTGAGGCAAAAACTATTAATCCTTGAATTATAGATTCTAATGATAGAATGGCACAGATTTTATGCAAAAGGAAATAGAATGAAAGAGACTTTATTGCTTCAGGCGCAATACAATCAATTTGCCAATGCAAATATGTTTGCGACAACTTTTTTGCAAACCATTAAATATACAAGTGTTGTGCTGGGCAGTGCAAGAGAGATATAGCTTTTATGCTATAATGTCGCAAATTTAAAATTCTTAAAATGGAGGAAAAGGCAATGTTTTGGGAGCAAGGCTATCAATCGTTTGGTTTTCTCATCTATTTTTTCTCTATCTCCTCACTTTAAAGCTCTGCTTCTCGCCTTTACATTACATCATACATAGATTCTAAACCGCATTTATGGGCTTTGGCTTTTGCAATCCATAAAATGCACAAAATTATTTCACAAGGAAATGTTATGACACAGATTAAACTCACCCCGAATCTCGCGTGGGGATTGGTGCTTTTTGGTGGCATTGTAGAATGCTTTTGGGCGAGTGGGTTAAAATATTCCGATAATCTCTTTTTTTACACACTCACAGGAATCGGGATTCTCATATCCTTTGTAAGTATGATTCTAGCGATAAAAGTCTTAGAGATTGGTATTGCTTATAGCGTGTTTGTGGGCATTGGCACAGCGGGCATTACACTTGCTGAAATCCTTATCTTTGGTGAGCCTTTCTCACTTCTTAAAATCCTCTTTATCGCGACCTTACTTCTTGGCGTGGTGGGGCTAAAGCTTTCAGCAGATAAGACAGAGGAAACTCAAGGCGAAAAACTCGCAGAAACGCTCTCACACGATTTGGGAATTGATGAAATCGTGCAAGATTCTATCAAGGAGGCAAAATGAGCTGGGTGTATCTCATAATGGCTGGTTGTATGGAAATCATAGGCGTAATTACGATGAAAAAATACTCCCTAAGTGGGCGAAAAATCTTTTTACTCGGGCTTTTGGTGCAGTTTATGCTAAGCTTTGCTCTGCTATCAATGGCTATGCAGGGCATTGCGATGGCGACAGCCTATGCGATATGGACAGGCATCGGCGCAGCTGGAGGCGTGCTTGTGGGCGTGGTGTTTTTTAAAGAAAGCAAAAATGCAAAAAAACTCTTTTTCATCGCACTTATTATTATCTCTGTCGTGGGATTAAAGGCACTATCATAAATTTTAGGTAGCTTGAAATCTTTAGCTTCGCTTGGAGCTAAAGGGCTACAAGATATATTGCTTGACTTTAGCTAGAAATCATAATTTTATGCTATAATTTAAAGCTAAAACCTCTTAAGGAAAGCAATGCGGCGCAAAGATTTTGATTTTAAAGATACACGAATCATTGGTGATTTTTTAAACCAAATAGAGTTTGGCACACTCGTCATACCTGATAGTATTCCTTATGCTGTGCCTCTTAGCTTTTGCTATGAGGATTCTAAAATTTATCTGCACGGAGCAAAGGCTGGGCGCAAATACGCACTTTTAAAGCATAATCCCAAAGTCGCCTTTAGCGCAGCAAAGCCTTATGCCTATATCCCTAGCCATTTTTTACATCACACGATGATTCCCACGCAATTTTTCTTTTCTGTATTTTTAGAAGGGCAATTTTGCGTGGTAGAAGAATTGGCAGAGAAAAAGCATATTTTAACGCGCCTTGTGCAAAAATATGAGCCAAATAATCAAACAATGGATATGGACAAAGGGCAATTTATCGGTCAAGAAAAAGGCGTATTTGTGGGAAAAATCCTTGTAGAATCTTTGACTGCAAAAGCGAAATTTGGACAAAATCTTAAACAAGAGGATTGGGAGCAAATCCTGCAGGATTTAAGCAATCGTGGAGATAGGCTAGATACACAAACGATAGAGCAAATGAAGAGATTTTCACCTCAAAGGCTTATGAATCCCTAAGCTTTGCCTAATGCCAAAATCCTTTGTCGTGCAGAGTTTGACAATCAAATCTGCAATGCTTTTGCGAGAGATTCTCCCACTTGGATTTTTAAATGCCTCGCCCTTTTGCGTCAGCTCATAGTCTATCTCATCGGCGTTACTAAACCACTGCGCTCGGATAATCGTGTAATCAATTAGTAGCGCAATATTTACTTCATAATTTTTAATATATTTCTTTTCTATAGATGAATCTAAAATAAGATGAATGTTTTACTCAAGGGGCAGAGCTCATTAGGATTAGCGTGAAACTTAAAAAGCCGATTTTTGCCATTAGTCTCTTTGCCACCCATAGACTGCACTGCATTAAAATATCTAAAAGGCTTATGTCTTGTGGCTTTTTGATTAACTTACTCCCGCCAAAGCCTCGCTTGTCATTTTTTATAATGGGCTTTGTCTGTGTGTATTAAATTACGATTTCACATTTTTTAGTTGTAACATTATTTATTACATTAAATCATCAAGTCCAAATCCTAAGGGTCTCCAATGAATCTCATTCTTTTTATTATCTTACTTGCTGTATTTATCGTGCCTAATCCTTGCTTTATATCGCAGAAAGTCTTGAGAGCGAATCACACTCTTGCAATGGGTAGTCAATAGTCTTAACCTAGTCGTCTTTATGTCAAGTTTTATGCTATTTATTACAAAAATTCACGCGCTACAAGAGCCTCAAACACTTGGAATCTTAGCCTTTTATCTCATTATAGGGATAGCTTTTGGAGTACACCAAAGAAACTTACATTTTAAAAATCTCACTCCAAGCTCAAGCATTCCTCAACCGCTTTTAGACTTTGAAGTGCTAAAAATGCTTCATTTTGGTTTTACTCTTGTAACGATTATCGCAGGATTTAGCTTTGTGGTGCTACTCACTTATTTTCCTATTTTTCTCTCCATAAACTTTGGATTATCTGCCTCTTTTTCTGGGCTTTGTGCAATCGCGCTAGATTGGGAAAAATTATCATTGAATTTGCCTTTGGTGATATTGATACGCGCGGAAAGCTCAATTTGCAAGAGTGTGAACTCATTACGCTCTCTAGTTTGCTGACAATGGGCGGTTGCGAGCCACAACTCGAGGCGCATATTAATGCGGCTTTAAATGTGGGGATTCCAGAAGAAAAGATTATTGAGAGTTTTATGCAGTGCATTCCCAACACAGGATTCCCAAAAATGCTTAAGCGATGTTTATTGCCAAAAGAGTTTTTGAGACAAAAGATGAGATGTAGGCTTCAAATTTCTTTTATTGGATATTAAGAGGCAAGAAGAAAGAGACTTAAAAGGCTTTGATAGAAAAATCTTAAATGCAAATCTACCTTAAGGCTTCACAGATTACACGAAAAATAGAGTTTTAGATTATCTTAAAAAAACTCCCTAACAAGCAGTTGCACAGAGAGGGCGAAAGAGATACATATCACAATCGGGCGGATAATCTTTGCTCCGTGCTTTATTGCAAGGCGCGCTCCCAAAGTCGCTCCAATGATTTGTCCCACACACATAATGCTGCCCAAAACCCATAGCACATTGCCTCCAAGCACAAAAAACAAAGTAGAGGCGATATTGATACTAAAAACAACCCAACGCGAATGTGCTAAAGCCTTGCTAAGCCCATATCCGCCAATACTCACAAGCAGAGCTAAGACAAAAGAGCCAATCCCAATGCCCAAAAGCCCTCCATATAAGCTCGCCCCTGCCATAGAAGCAAACAAAAAGATTTTATGAGGATTTTGCGCTCTATCCTCCTCGCTAATGTTTGGAGAAAGCAAAAAATATGCACCCACTGCTATCATCACAAAAGGCAAGATTTTGGAAAGCAAGGCGACTTCTACAAATTGCACCAAAATCGCGCCCAACGCTCCAAAGAGCATTGCGACTATCATCACTGCGCGGGATTCTTTCATATCAACTAAGCCTTGATGATAATAATGCACTGCACTCGTAAATGAGCCGACACAAGCTTGAAGTTTATTCGTTGCTAAGGCTTGGAGAGGGTTTAATCCACTCACAAGGAGCAAGGGCATCGTTATCATTCCTGCTCCACCAGAGAGTGAGCCTACAAGCCCGCCTACAATAGAAGCCACAAAAAAGAGCATGTAGAAAGCAGGGCTTATACCTTCAAATGTGGGTGTTGTGAATGTAGTCATTGTGAATATATCTAGGCTCATATCTTTCCTTATTAAAGCATAGCTTTCTCGTGCTAATTTAAAAATCAAAATTTCTGCATTATACTAAAATTTCATTTGAAAAAAGTCATTTGCAAATCTTGAATAAGTGGAAAAGAGGTTTAAGAATCCTTAATTTCTAACTCTCCTTTAAAATCTTTACCTATCAATTCAATATGATTCTCTGCGGTGAATCATTGGTAAAAGCCACTCTCCCAAGCCTCTTTGAGTGCGCTTGTCATTGACAAAACGGGCTGCATTTCTCACCTTTGCTAAAAGATAAGTGATATGCACACAACCTAATATTGTAATCAAAGTGATAGCCCTTTCAGTTTCTGCATTTGCGCTCCTTATTTGTGTGTGTCTGAAGTGGTATTATTGCAAAATACATCTCCCACTTGCACATTGATTGATAAAATGACTAAGGGGCATATTGCGAGTTCCTCTCCTGTCTTCCCCCTCACCGCTACAATTATTATTAGATACAAATGCGTTGATAGGATTAGGATAAATCTCACGCAAACGCAAAGAATAGAGCATATATAAGTTGAGTGTGCCATTGCGCGTAACGATATTGTATGCTTCTCTTAAATTATGCGCAAAAGAATTGGATAATGCTTGCTGATACCTCTGATAGTTCATGTTTGTCGAGTTAGTTGGGATAAATTGGATTCCATCGCCTGTCCGTAATACCGGCATTCCATGTCCATTGAAGCTACCATCTCGGCTGACATAATACATCTGCACCACCCATAAAGTCCCAGCAGGCTGCTGAAACAAATCTCTCAACATACTCCTTATAGTAACATCACTTGTGGCAAATTCTGAAGAAATCCAAAAATGCCCGGGAAAAAGGCTCAAGGCAATGGCTCTATACATCTGTGCTGCGTATTCAAACACAGCAGAGCGAGATAAGCCATGTGGAGTATTAGAGGCACGATATTGTTCAAGTGAAGCAGCAAGCATTGGATAACGCGCACGAAAAGAAGTAAAAGGATTTTGCCCAAAAGCTGTATCAAAGAAAAAGCCTCCAGATTCTAGCGGGGTAGCGGTATATTCATTCATTTCAGCAATCATTTGATAGCTTTGCAGCAAACATACGCCACAATCTCCAGCTCTTTCTAAAACGCCATCGGTTGTTGTCGCAATCTGCCACAATCGTTTTTTCCACTCTTGTGTTAAAACAAAGCTAGGGGGTAATTGCATCATAGTTTTTACATTGTGCTGTGATAAACCATTTGCGGGGCAAGAGGGAAGAGAATCTGAAAGATTTGCATTTTTAAATCTTTCCCAATCTTGCATATTGTGGCTGAATCGAAAATAGGAAGTCTGCCCCTCATTTGTATCTTTAGCCAAATAATCTGCCTTAGCAGTATAAGGCACGCCCCAATTTGAGCCATATTTGGTAACACGTAAAAAATTTCCTAAATAATCTTTAAGCATTGCGCTATCATTATCCGCAAACATAAAAAGTTTCCAATTTTGCGCGTTTAACTTAGATGGTGCTGCTTTGTTTTCTTGCAAATTTTGCCACAAACATTCTTCCCAACTCGCCCAATTCCAATCTTGCTTTGCATTCTGCTTAGAAGTAAGGCAAAACATCTTTGCAGTCGCTGAATCATATTGTGCGATAATGCCATTTTCAAGGTTGAAATACAGCTCTTGTGGTTCATCTTTGATAGATTCATTGTTGCGCAAATAATACAAATCAAAGCTTTGAGTGGTGAAAAACTTCCAAGCAATAAAGCCTTTTTGCATCAAAGGTGCAGGAGTGGCTATTGTATCAAGCCATTCTTGCATATTATGGAGGATAAGATTAGATTGTGTGCCCTTAGATTGACTTTTTTGCAAGGTAAGGAATCCATTGCTAATCTGGACTAAAAAGTGTAAATCAGGAGTGTAGAGCACATTATCTTTAATTGTAAAGCTTTGTGTTTTATCATCAATAACGCAAGGTCTTACAATCAGCCGCTCGCCTTGAATATACTTTTCATTTTCTGCACTTAAACACACCCAACCATCGCGAAGTTTCCACGCTATGCGGCTAAAGACATCATAGCGAGCATCTATTGCTTCTTCACAATCGCTCACGCCCACATAGCCTTCAGATTCTCTAAAGACTGGCGTAAGACATTGTATCAGCGAATCGGGACTGCTTTTGAAAGCAATGGGTCTATCTTTGGGTGTATCAGCGAGTTTTTGTGGAGCTTGCTGGAGTGCACTATTAAGTGCAAAAGCAGAAGAAAAAGGCAAAAGGCTAAAGCAGAGGAAAACAAGGGTATATAAGCGTGAAATTAGGCTTTTCATTCATCTATCCTTTTGTGGAAGATTTAGCCTGCATTATAGCAGTTTTAGCTGAATATAAAATTTTGTCTGCCTGCAAATGCCATCATCTCATGCATTGGATTTGTTGTCGATGACTTCTAGCGCTTCTTTGCTAGTGAAATTCCATAACTCTTGTAGCTTGGGATTCTTCAGTCGCGAGTGCTTTCAGAATGACAAATGGACGGATTCTTGAGCAAGTTTCCAATCCGAATCACAAAAGTTAAGCTTTTGCGGTATAATATATAAAAAAGGTAGCCCATTGAATCCAGCTCTTCTTGCTCACTATGAACCTTTCTTGCAAGGCTTACGCAAGGCAAACAACAAGCTTGACCTTGATATGATGCTTGTCGATTTTGCCAAGTCAAATGCGCTTGCCGAGATAGAAGCCGATACCTCCGAAACCAAGCAGCAGATTGCGCAAATTTTGCGCGAAAAACTCTATACACTCATTCTTGCTGAAAGCGATATTTTTGAGCAGGATTATGTTGCACTTTATGTGTTCTTTACCAATATCGAACTGCCGCTTGATGAACATTTCGCGCCTTTTGTGCAGCTCGCCAGCAGCCAGCTTGGGGCAGCAAATACCCTCGAAAGCGCCGAATCTGTCGTGCTTGTCGAGCTTGCAACAGTCAGCCTATTCTTGCAAGGCAAAGCCTCTGAATCGCTCAAATTCTATATCCAGCACATGAGCCTTGTGCATCTCTCTGATGCTGTCTATATGCAGCGTTGCACGTTTTCGCTCAACTTCTTGACCAAGCTCAACATCAGCTTTGATGTGGTCTATCCCATTTTTGAGGAGCTCTTTGATGTCAAGCATATCCTCTCACTCTCGCCGTTAGCGCGGCGCAGCGTATTTGTTTGGACATTGCATCAATGGTGGAATGTCCCGAGTTTTTTCAACCATCTCTCGTGGGCAAAGCTCTATCCGCTTTGGCGTGAGATTTTCTATCAAGTTCTTGAGAGTGATTTTGAGTTTGCTGTGTACTTGCAATTCTTTGTCTACCACTTCATGGGCAATAGCTTCCACACGCAAGAACAATGGAAGGGCTTTATGGACGATTTTTGCAAGAAAGCCGAGCCCTACTATGTCGCCTTTGGCAAAACGCAGCCACCATGCAAAAAAGAGCAGAGCAAGGGCAAGAAACTCGTGGGATTCTTGCGCGATAGAATCGTGCAAAATTCACCCGGGAAGGTTGAATATTCATTGCTCAAAGCGCTCCAACAAAGCCCCGAGATTCGGCAGCAATATGACTTCAAAATCTATCTCATGGGCTTTGTCGAAAAGAGCAACAATGATGAAGAATTTATGCGCGACATTCAAGCATTGGGTGTTGAAATTGTCGATGTTGTGAGCACCATCAATAACAATCCCGCGATTAAGATGCCCTATTATGCCTCGCATCTGCAGCGAGCGCTTGCTGTGCGCAACAAAATCATCACCGATGGTGTCGATATTCTGATTTCAACCAACAATGGCTATGGCATTAGCGATTTGATTATTGCCACGCGTTCAGCGCCTTTGCAAATTTTCTATAGCCATGGCAATGGTGTCTATGACATCGCTGGCATCGACAAACGTATGAGCCATTTTCAACCTGAAGGCGGCTTGTTTGCCTTTGAGCAAATCATCGTCCCAATAGACATCGACCGATTCTACAACCCACCTGTTACCAAAGAGGCGATTTTTGCCGAGAGCAGCCGCTACCCAAAAGATAAAATCGTGCTCGGCGTGATTGGCAGGCTTGTGAAGGTTGATTGTGAGGAATATCTCGCCACAATCGCTGATGTCTTGCAACAAAACCCCGAGACGATTTTCATCGCTGCAGGAATGGGCAACACGCATAGTGTGCGTGAGAAGGTGCGCAAACTCGGAATCCCTGATGATAGATTCTATATGCCCGGGCATATCGACCCGCATTTGTATGGGCATATCATCGATATTTTTTGCAACACCTTCCCGCTCGTTCAGGGTGAGAGCATATACGAATTTATGCACAAAGGCAGGGCATTTATGAGCCTTGACATGCAGCATTGCTACGAACAATACCTCGCAGCAGACTTTGGTGAGGAGATCCATGCACTCAAGATGTCGCAGACAGTGCTACTCTATATCCACAATGCAGAAGAATGCAAGCCGGGCTTGAAGAATTGGAACGAGATTCTTGACAGCCCCGACGTCGTCCTGCTCTGTACACCCGCACAACATGCAATTCTTGCCCCACTTGTGCCCAAACAATGCCGCTTGGTTGTGGTGGAAAAAGGCGAAGATGACTTGAAGATTCTTTCTGATTTTGTGCTGTATGTGGCTGATGATTGTCTGTATTCGACCGATGGCGCGATAATTCGGCTTGTATCTAAGCCGATTTTCCGATTCTTGCGCTTTTATAGGGGCACAGAAATCTACAACCGCTGCTATTCCGAGTTTATGCCCAAACACCCCGAGTTTTTTATGGGTGAGAATGGAATGCCCATTGGAAACTATGTTTTTGCCTACACTGTCGAAGCATACAAACAAAAGCTAAATCAAATCATTCGAGATGAACAATTGCGCAACAAAATCGGCAAATCCTATACTATGATGTTCGCGTTTCTCCACAAAGAGCAACAAGATCTTTGCGCTAAAACATTCCTAAGAATCTGCTCATGACAACCGCTCCTTTTCCTTCACGCATTGTGCTTGAGCTTACACCACTGTGCAATCTCGCATGCCACATGTGCCCACGGCACTATATCAAAGAAAGCGATGGCTATATGGATTGTGCACTCTTTATGCGGCTTGTTGATGAGATTGCGGCGCACAATCCACACGCAATCGTCCTACCCTTTTGGCGCGGCGAGAGCTGTTTGCACCCCGATTTTGCCACGCTTTTGCAATATGCCATCGACAAAGGTTTGCGCATTCACCTAAGCACCAATGGGCATTTTGTGAGCGAGCAAAATTGCGCGGTGTTCTATCAATGCGAATTCCTCACCTTTAGCATTCATACCAACAAGGGCTATAAAAACGCATGCAAGATTCTTGCCAACAAGCCAAAGGATTGTACAACGACATTCCAAATCTCGTTTGTTGATTCAGAAAAAACCACAGCAACATATCTGCAACATTGCATTCATGATAGCAATCTTTTGGGTTTTGATAGCATTCGCCTCTACAAAGAGCACACGCTCAATGGCGAGTTTGGCAAAAGCAGTGCGCATTGTGCGCACAAGCGCGTGTTCTGCCCCAAATTGCTCCACACATTTGTGGTGAGCAGCGATGGCTATTTTAGTCGCTGCAACCATATCTGGAAAACACAAAAAGAGCACAATTTGCATGATTGCAGCATTGCACAAGTTTGGCAATGCGAAACCATGCAAACTATTCGCCGCGATTATCCCGATTCGCAATGTGCGCCATGTGATCAATGGAGTGGGCACACATGTGGAGAATCATGGCAAAACCGCAATGGCACAATCGTGCACAATGTTTTTGACTAGGAGCTGGCATGCAGATTCCCATTAGCAAGCCCTATTTTGATGCGCAAGATGAGCAAAATCTCATAAAACCGCTTGAGAGTGGCTGGGTCGTGCAAGGTCCGTTTGTCAAAGAGTTTGAGAATCTCTTTGCCTCCTTTGCTCGTGTCCCATTTGCTGTTGCTTGCAGCAATTGCACCACAGCGCTTCACCTCGGGCTACGTGCGCTAAAAATCGGCGCTGGCGCGCATGTTGTTGTGCCAAGCTTCACCTACATCGCCTCGGCAAATGCTGTGGAATACACAGGCGCAACGCCCGTATTTTGCGATATTGACTTGCGCACATTCAATCTCGACACAGATTCCTTGCAAAACATTTTAGAATCCCAAAAAATTGATGCCATCATGCCTGTGCATCTCTTTGGGCTTTGCGCGAATATGCCGCGCATACTCGAGCTTGCGAGGCACTATGATGTGCGAATCATCGAAGATGCTGCATGTGGCTTTGACGCAAAAATTGGCGAACAGCACAGCGGCAGCTTTGGTGATTGTGGCTGCTTTAGCTTTCATCCACGTAAGGTGATTAGCACGGGCGAAGGCGGAATGCTCATCACAAAAAGCGCCACTCTCGCTGATTTAGCACGTTCTTTGCGCGACCATGGAGCGAGCACATCAGACCTAGAGCGGCACAAAACAGGTGGCTCACTCTTACCAAATTTTGACATTCTAGGCTACAACTATCGCCTAACCGACCTGCAGGGCGCGCTTGGCGTTTCGCAAATGCAAAAAGCCGCGTTCATCATGGAACGTAGGCGTGCAATCGCAAATACCTATTTTGCCGCGCTTGCTGACCACCCTCTTTTGCTTGCCCCGATGATTCCCGAGGGCTACACGCATGGATTCCAAAGTTTTGTTTGTCTTTTTGGCGGCGCGCAGGCACTAGAGGCACGGACTCTCGCGCAAATCGATTCGCTCAATGCGCAACGCAACGCATGCATGCAAAAACTCGAACAAAAAGGAATCGCGACACGACAAGGCACACACGCGGTGCATACGCTTGGATTCTATCGCAACAAATACGGGCTTAAAAGCGAGGATTGTCTCAAGAGTTATGCAGCAGACAGACTCTCGATTTCGCTGCCGCTGTATGCGTCTATGAGCGAATCCGAGCTCGACTATGTCATCACAAATCTTAGGGCGCTCTAATGTGCGGAATTGTGGGCGCACTTAGCCTCGCAACTCCGAGCGTGCAGACACAGAATCTCGAGTCGATGCTCTCGCTCATCGCGCATCGCGGACCCGATGACGCGGGCTATTTGTTCTACCACACAGGCACGCGGCACAAAAGCCAAGTGTCATTCTATCAAAACTTCTGCGATTCCGAATTTGCTCACCTAAGCCCCCTGCTGCCTTGCTTGCAAGATCCCCAAAGCCAAAGAGAGCTAGGGCGGCATGAATGGGATTTGTTTCTTGCACACAGGCGGCTTGCCATTATCGACAAATCGCCCGCGGGACATCAGCCAATGAGCGACCTCTCGCACAATATCTGGCTATGTTTCAATGGTGAAATCTACAACTTCAAAGAATTGCGCACACAGCTCCAACAACTCGGACACCAATTCTTCACACAAACCGACACCGAGGTGCTACTTTATGCATATGTGCAATGGGGCATTGATTGTGTGCAGCGGCTCAATGGCATGTTTGCCTTTGCACTCTATGACAACTTCAAAAAGCAGCTCTATCTCGCGCGCGACCGCTATGGGATTAAGCCGCTCTATTATGGAATCACCCCCGAAAAGACATTTGTCTTTGCAAGCGAGAATCGCTCCATTGTGCGCTATGATTCACGCTTTGGCGTGCTCGATTGTGAGGCGCTGCTCGAATATTTCACGTTTCAAAATATCTTTACTGACAAAACATTATTCAAAGGAATCCACCTCCTTCCCGCGGGACATTATCTCGCAATCGACCTCACAACACAAAGAATCGACACGACACAATATTGGGATTTTTGCTTCCAAAGCGCGACAATTCTTGACGAAGACGCATGCGCAGCAGAGCTTGAGCGGCTTTTCCGACAAAGCATATCGCGACAACTTGTGTCTGATGTTCCTATTGGTGGTTATCTTAGCGGCGGAATCGATAGCGGAAGCATTTGCGCACTTGCCACAGAATCGCTGCCCTATCTCAACACATTCACGGTCGGCTTTGACCTCACAAGCGCGAAAGGAATCGAGCTTGGATTCGATGAGCGCGCCGTGAGCGAGCGGCTTTCGTATCTTTTCAAAACCGAACATTATGAAATGGTGCTCAAAAGCGGCGATATGGAACGTTGCCTGCACACATTCGCTTATCATCTCGAAGAACCGCGTGTGGGACAGAGTTATCCCAATTTCTATGCCGCAAAACTTGCAAGCAAGTTTGTGCGCGTGGTTTTGAGCGGTTGTGGGGGTGATGAGCTGTTTGGTGGCTATCCATGGCGCTATTACCAAGCGCTTGATTGCCGTGATTTTGAAGATTATGTCGATAAATATTATCTCTTTTGGCAACGTCTTGTACCCAATAGCGAGCTGAAAAATCTTTTTGCACCCATTGCTCAAGATGTCGCGCATGTTTGGACGCGTGATATTTTTAGGAATGTTTTGCAACACACAGCACCAGCAAAAACAAAAGAAGATTATATCAACAACTCTCTATATTTTGAAGCAAAGACATTTTTGCATGGATTGCTTGTTGTCGAGGATAAACTCTCGATGGCACATTCACTTGAAACGCGTGTACCATTTTTGGATAATGACCTTGTCGATTTTGCCCAAAGCATTCCGCTGCATTACAAGCTTCGCAATCTCAAACACCAACGCATCAATGAGAATGATTTGGGCAGCAAACGTGTGGTTTTGAAAAAAACAAATGATGGCAAGCTCATTTTCCGCAGAATGCTGCAGAACTTTTTGCCAAACGAGGTAACAGACGCGATTAAAAAAGGCTTTTCGAGCCCTGATAGTAGCTGGTTTGAGGGCGAATCGCTCGCCTTTGTGCGCACAAAGCTTTTTGACAAACATGCGCCATTGTTTGATTATCTTGACTATGCGACAACACATCGTCTTGTTAGCGAGCATTTAGAGGGCAGGGCGAATCGCCGATTATTTATTTGGTCATTGCTCAATTTCAATGAATGGTGCACAATCAACCTTAGGAGATAACGATGGACATACAGACTCTTTTTACCAAACATATTCCGTTTAATGCACAACATTTTGCGGACGATTTGCATGAAGTCGCAAAGAATCAGGCGCAAACGGCAGATGTGTTCAGCAAGAAATGGATTGGCTATGCAAACAAAGCAGAAGAAGACGAGCAGCAGCGGCTGTGGGACTTTCAAAAAGAATGGTATCTGCGGCTCTATGGCTTTCCTAGCGTTGAGGCGCTTGCAGAGTTTTTGCAACAACAGCGCGTTGTGTTTGACGCGGGTTGTGGGCTGGGCTATCTTTCCGATTGGTTTGCAAGCCTTGCGCCTGAAACGCTCATTATCGGAATGGATATTTCAGAAGCGGCAGAAGAAGCAAGCAGACGCTATCAGCGTCCCAATCTCTATTTTTTACGTGGTGATATTGCGCACACGCCTTTTGCGAATGCAGTAATTGACTATGTTAGCTGCCACGCCGTCATCATGCACACCCAAGACCCTGCCACAACATTTGCCGAGCTCGCACGTGTGCTCACAGATTCTCCAGAGGTGTGCGGGGGGGGGGGGCAATTTGCCTGTTATGTGTATGCCAAAAAAGCATTGCCGCGTGAACTTGTCGATGATTATTTCCGCACAAAATGTCACGACTTAAGCCACAATGAACTCCGCGAGATGAGCGAGCAGCTCACAGAGCTTGGCAAACGTTTGCAAGAACTCAAAGTAGAAATTGATGTCCCTGCCATTCCATTGCTTGGAATCAAAAGTGGCAAAATCGATATTCAACGTTTTATTTATTGGAACTTTCTAAAATGCTTCTATAATGAGCAACTCGGACTCGAAACATCGATTATCACAAATTATGATTGGTATAGCCCAAGCAACGCGAAACGTTATAGCGAAAGTGAATTTAAAGAACTTGGAATCGCAAACCATTTGCAACTTTTGCACTTTCATAGTGAGGAGGCATGCTTTGGCGCGAGATTTGCAAAATGATTGTATTTGACTGCATTTGATACAAACAAAACCCCAAAAGATAGCTTTAATATTGATTATAAGAATAAGAATGAAACTAGGAAGTCATGATTTTAATCAATGCTATAAAATAGGTATTATCAAATGTGATTCATTTTTTATATGCATGATTAAAAAAGTTTGACATATTCTTGACATTTAAGATGTAATATTTCTTATTCATTTTAGGAGTATGCCATGAAAAAGTATCTATGGATTATCTGTATCTGTTCGCTTGGTGCTGCAACATTCAATCAAGAAATGCAAGCCTATATTGAAAGCTTAAAAACCGAAGCAAAAAGCCACGATTCTGGGTTTGTGGATTTTAGTGCAAGCGAGGGGCAAAGAATCTTCACTACCAAAAACATTGGCAGAGACAATCAAAAACTTTCATGTGAAAGCTGCCATAGTAGCAATCTGCAGCAAAATGGGCGCAATGTGTTTACAGGCAAAGTTTTGCCACCTCTTGCGCCAAGTGCGAATGCAGAAAGTCTCCGCGACCCAAAACAAGTGCAAAAATGGCTCAAGCGCAATTTCAAAGATGTCTATCTCCGCGAGGGTAGCGCGAAAGAAAAGGGCGATGTGCTCTATTATATCCTCACAAAATAGGAGTAGAATATGAAACGTTTTCTTTTGCTTCTTGCCATTGGCTTGGGATATGCCGAGCCCGTTTTTATCGAAGTGGCACAAAATGACCTACAATTCTCGATGTTTGAATCCAAGAATAGCAGGCGCGAGATTGCACCTGTTGATAATACGCTCTATAAAAAAGAATGCGCAAGCTGTCATTTTGGCTATCAGCCCGGGCTTTTGCCTGCACAATCATGGACATATATCATGCAGAATCTCGAGAAGCATTATGGTGTCGATGCGAGCATTGATGAGCAAGACCGCGTTGCCATTACCGAATATGTCCTTGCAAACTCGAGCGAAAAGGCTGCGGCGATGTATCGCCGCAGCGCGAAGCTGACAAGCTCAATGCAGCCCGGCGTACTCTATTTGTCGATTACCGAGATTCCATATCACATTAAAAAACATCGCAAAATTGATAAACATCTCATCGCTCAAAAAGAGGTGGGTAGCCTCGCACGATGTGCAGCATGCCATACAAGCGCTGATGATGGCGTATATCGAAAACGTTATGTCAAGATTCCAAACTATGGTGCATGGCGTGATTGAGAGCTATATTTGGAGTTTTTTTAATCGCTTTATCCATGTTGTGCTCATTATTGGCTTCACTCTTGCCTATTGTCTGGATGATTTCCTAGCAATCCACATATTCTTTGGGATGCTCTTTGCCACAGCGGTTGTGTTACGTATTGTCTGGGGGTTTGTCGGGACAAAACATTCCCGCTTTGTCGATTTCCCCTATCGTGAAATTTGGAGCTATCTTGATTCTATCTTTGGGGCAAAAACGCGTTTTGTGGGGCACAACCCCGCGAGCAGTTGGGCAATCTTGCTCATGCTCTTTCTTGGAATCTGCACGGCAATAAGCGGAATGCTCGAGGCAGGAATCGCTAAAAACCAAGGAATCTTTGCATTTTTGTATGCTCAATATAGCCATGTGCGATTCCTTGATGGTGCACATAAGCTCTTTGCAAACGCCCTCTTGTTTGTTGTTGTCGTGCATGTTCTGGGTGCGCTCATCGATTGGCTCGTGCATAAAAACGATTCGATTGCTGCGATGATTTCTGGATTCAAAACAACAGAGCAAAACGAAAGCATCACGCTAAACATCTGGCAAAGAATCTTTAGTGGTGCTAGCATTGCGTTGCTTGCGGCTGTCGCTGTTTTGATGCTTGGCGACAATGCCCTCAATAAAAGCCATGCGCAACGAATCGATTATGCGATTCTCAACAAAAACTTTGCTAATGAATGCGGCAGCTGCCATGCCATCTACCCTCCATTTTTGTTGCCCAAACAATCATGGGCACTCATGATGAGCGATTTGGAGAATCATTTTGGTGATGATGCAAGCATCGATTCCGAGCTCAATGCCGAGATTTTGACATTTTTAGAAAAATATTCTGCACAATCTTTCGACACAAAAGTATCGCAAAATATCATCAAATCCCAAACAGATTCCACAAATATCGCAATCACAAAAAATCCCTATTGGATAGAGTTACATGCACACATCGCCGATGATGTCTTTGCACAACCAAATATCAAATCAAAGGCAAATTGTTTTGCGTGTCATAAAGATTTGGAGCACGGAATCCTCACACTCTCGCGTGATTAGCTCCGTTGCAGTTTTGCAACTTTAATCTTTTTTCGCTAGAATCCACGCATGAATCATAAACATTTTGTACGCGTGGCGCATTCCCCCGATGCCGATGATATTTTTATGTACTATGCGCTTGCGTTTGGGTGGGTCGATTGCCCAAATGTATGCTTTGAGAATTTCGCGCTTGACATCGAGACGCTCAATGAGAATGCATTGCGTTCATGTTATGAAATCAGCGCGATTTCGTTTGCGCTCTATCCGTTGATTGCCCAGAACTATGCTCTTTTGCGCACAGGCGTGAGCTTTGGACAAGGTTATGGACCCAAACTCATCAAACGCAAAGGCATGCAGCTTAGAAAAAACTTCAAGGTGGCGCTAAGTGGTGCACACACGACCAATGCACTGCTCTTTCAAATCGCCTATCCCGATGCGCGCATTGTGTATAAAAATTTTCTCGACATCGAAAACGCTGTGTTAAGCGGCGAAGTCGACGCGGGCGTACTTATTCACGAATCGATTCTTTGTTTTAATGAAAAACTTTGTGTGGAACGTGAAATATGGGAGATTTGGGAGAATCTAAGCGGCGGTGCGCTGCCCTTGCCGCTTGGTGGAATGGCGATTTTGCGCTCGATTCCGCTCCATCTTGCGTTGCAAATCGAGGAGCTGCTCACAAAAGGCGTGGCGATTGCACACAACCACCCACAGATTCTAAGCAACATGCTCCATGAGCGCGGGCTTTTGCGCATTCGTGGCGCCGAGCTTGAAACGTATCTTCGATTCTATGCCAATGAGCATTCCATTTCGCTTGATGACACACAGCTGGAGGCACTCGATAGACTCTTTGCGCTCGGGAGTGCGCATGGATTCTATCCCCATTCCCTCGCCGTGCGTGATTTTTTACTGCCGTTGGAATATTCCCAATTGCGCTATTCTTGACTCTAGAAATCTGACATTATGTCGATTTTGAGAAAAATACTTGAAAGGAGCGGATAATATGAATACTTTCTCTGTCCGCATGAATATGGGCTGGAGTGGCAATCGATTGAGTTCGATGTATAGTAGGCAGAATGCAGAGCAGATTCAAGCTGTTGTTTCGCGCGATATGGGCGCACACATCAAGGAGGGCATAGGCGCAAATAATGGTGGGCGCGCGCAGCTCGGACTTCTTGTGGGTGTTGATATTTCGGCAAACATCGACCCATTCAGCAAGAAAGAGACCGAGACACAGTTCAAAAATTCGACTATCAACCTTGCGATTGCGCAGGCAGAACGTGAGCTGAAAAGCGAGGATACGGACGAGGAACGTGGCAAATGGCTCAATGCGACAATGGAACGTTTGCGCGAACTTAGCGAGGAAATGCAAAAAACGCTTGAGCAAATCGCAAAGGAACGTGAGAAGGAGAAGAATCCTCTTGCCTTTGCGGATGAGCCCCCAACGGAACAAGACATGGCACGTGCGGAATTGCAGCAGTTGAACGAGACACAGAGAGCAGAGGTGAAGTCGGCTTATGGGAATGCAAAAATGGTTGCGAGCGATTATCAGGACAAGATTCGACAGCTTCTAAGCCAAATCTCGCGCTTGCAGAAGGAAGTACTAAACGATTCCGTGCAAATCACACGTGTGCTCTCTGGTGCTGCGCCAAGCGTGGATTTCAGCGTGGATACGAGCGCGGGCGGCGGAAGCAGCGCGCCGGGCAGTGGAATGGCAGCGATTGAAGCCGCTTTGGCATCCACAGGAGGCGATGCGGAGGCGATTGCAGCGGGCGCGCCAGATGTGGCGAGCGCGAATGTTGAGGTCGAGGCGGCGGTGAGCGAGGCTGTTGGCGATGTTGCTAGTGAAACGGCAGGCGAGGGCGAAGCGACAGATTCTGTCGCAGCACAGCCTGTGAACGAACCAGCAGAATCCGCGCCACGACAGAGTGCGCAAGCAACACAGGAAAGTGGGAGCAAGCCATCAAAGGAGCAAGGGGAGGTAGGTGCGCCAAAGTCTGCAAAAACACAAGAGGCGAAGTCCATCGATATGAAAACAGTCAATAGCCTCTCGATGCAGCGCACCGCGAAGCTCGCAAAAATCATGAAGCTCTATGAGCAAATCAGCCAGCTTGAGCAGGGTTCGAGGGACGAAGCAAATAAGGTGAGTGCACAATCGGATTCGCGCAATCGCAGTTATATCGCTAAGACAAAAACGCTCAAGGAAGCCATTTACGCATGATATTTGCCACTTAATTTATGATTTAATCAAGCTGTGGTACAATTGAGCAATTTTAAATGAGGTGACGTAGGGCTCTATGGTTGGGTTGATTAGTTATTTTCTGTTCGCGGTTGTCGTTTCGTTCATTTGCTCCGTATTGGAGGCTGTGTTGCTGTCTATCACGCCGCCGTTTATGGAAAGTTATGCAAAAAATCACCCCAAGAGTGGCAAGATTCTGCGGCACTTGAAGGCAAACATCGACAACGCGATTGGCGCGATTTTGGTGGTCAATACTTTTGCAAATACTGTGGGTGCGTCAGGCGTTGGCGCGCAAGCCATCGAAATCTTTGGCGAGGCGTGGCAGGGCGCTGTGGCGCTGTTTATGACGCTTAGCATTCTCTATATCTCCGAGATTCTGCCCAAAACAATCGGGGCGACATATTGGAAAAGCCTTGTTTTACCCGCGAGCTATCTCATCTATGTGCTATATTTCATTACCTTTCCGTTTGTCTATGTTTCGCGGATTATCACACATATGTTCCGCAAAGGCAATTCAGACAACATGAGTCGCGATGAGATTCTCGCTGTTGTTGAGCTCGGAGAAAAAAGTGGCTCGATTAACGAGCTCGAATCTGATATTTTAGAGCATATCATCGCCCAGCAATCGCTTTCTATTGCTGATATTATGACATCAAAAGAGCAGATGTTTGCACTCAAAGACACGATGAGCATTCATGAGGCGCTGCTTTTGTCGGATACGCACAAATATTCGCGCATTCCGCTCCTAGACAGCGAAGGCAATGCTCCGATGCTTGTCTATCGGCAGCACCTATTGCAAGCTAACCTCGAAAAACGTGGCGAGGAGAGTATTAAGAATATCGCAACAGACTTTGAACAAGTCGATGACAGCATGTATTTGCTTGATTTGCTCGAGAATTTTATTCTCCAAAAGGAGCATCTCTTCTGTGTGGTGAATAGCAAAAAGAAGCTGATTGGGATTGTCGCACTTGAAGATGTTATGAATGCCGTCATTGGCGTTGGCAACCTCCAACGTCACTAAAAGGACAAAACCATGTTGCTCACACTCTATTGTCTCATTGCCATTATTTTTACTTTTTTGTGTTCCATTATGGAATCTGTGTTTCTTTCTATCACCCATTCTTTTGTCGAAAGCTATGAAAAGAGCAACCCAAAAATCGGTGGCTATCTCAAACATCTCAAGGCAAATGTTGATGATGCCGAGGGGGCGATTCTCGTGCTCAACACCTTCGCCACGACAGCTGCCGCAACAGGCGTTGGAATCGAAGTCGCGCATATCTATGGAATCGAGTGGCAAGCATTTGGTGCGACTTTGCTCACGATTGTGCTGATTTATTTCTCCGAGATTTTGCCCAAAACAATCGGGGCGACATATTGGAAAAGCCTTGCTCCTGCTGTAACGCTTTGTATCCATTATTTGCTCAAAATCACTTTCCCTTTGGTGCTTGTCGCGCGGCTGCTCACGCATTTTGTCAAATCGAGTCAAAGTAGCATTAGCCGCGATGAGATTCTTGCTGCAAGCCAGATTGGCAAAAAGGGTGGCTCAATTGCCACACGTGAAGAGATGATGATCGAAAATGTGCTCAAGCTCAAGAATTACCAAACTATCGATATTCTCACACCAAGAAGCATTGTGTTTTCCCTGCCTGCTGATTATACCGTTGCCGAGGCGCTCACACACAAAGGAATCTATTCGCATTCACGTATTCCTATCTATGGCGATAGCAGCAATACCGATACAATTGTTGGTTTTGTCCGCGCAAGGGATATTCTCAATGAAGGCGTCAAGAGTGGGTCTGACAAAAAGATCTTTGATCTCTCGCAGTCTGTGTATGTCGTGCATGTCAATCTCTCTGTGCTCAATTTGCTCAATCTTTTTATCACCAAAGATGAGCGCTTGTTTGTCGTGCAAGACCGATATGGACAATTCGCCGGGATTGTAACGCTCGAAGACGCGATTGAAACGCTTCTTGGCGAAGAAATTGTTGATGAGTTTGATGAAACGACAGATATGCAAAAAGCAGCACGAGAAAGAAACAAAAAATTCCGCGCGAAATATCTTGATAGAATCAAAGATATTCAAGATAAATCATAATGCAATTTCTGTGTGCTCAATTCTTGCAACTATGGTTTGACAAATTTGCCCAACTCATGATTTTAGCCTAAAAAAGCGTGAGCTGTTTTGGTGCATTTGCTTTTTCATTGTCGCTTTTTGTGCCAAGAAGCAGGCGCATATTATCGAATTGTTTTTCGGTGAGTATCAGCGCCCGAATATGCCCACTAGGTGGCAAAATCAAGTTCAATCTATCAAGATGATGATTGGCACTTGCGGTGCCTTTGCAGATTCTGATTCTGATGTAGACACTAAATTGCAGCATCATAAAGCCTGCTTTGATGAGCTGCTTGCGAAATTTTGCGCTGCTTTTCCTGTCTTTTTTTGTGCATGTGGGTAAATCAAACATCACGAGCACTCTCATAAATTTCTCTTCCATTTGATTTGTTTTCCTCAAAAATGGGTAATTTTAATTTAGATTCTTCCCCCAGCGCATGCACCAAGCTTTGTACGCTTGCTACGATTGCACGATTTAGGGGATACATCTTGCTATCAAGTAAAATACTTGTATTTAAAATATTTGCTAATTTGACACGATTTTGAAGCTCGAGATTTTCTTGAAGTTCTCCATTCTCTAGCATCTGCATTACAAGAGAATCGACAAAAGTCCGATAGGGCTCTATCAAATCATCTGCAAGATTGAAGGGATTGAATTGATTGCAGTGAAACAATCCAAGCGCAGGATTTAGACCACTAACACAAAGACTCCGCACAATCATACCGCGCACAATTGCATAGCCATAATTAAGCGCAGCATTGATGATTCCTATCGTACCATCTGTAAAAATTTTAATCTTGCGACTAAAGGAGTTTCCAAAAAGAGCCTTGAAATAAATTGCCGCCGCTTTTGATTCATTGTTGCTAGAATCTCCTAAATGAACACTTTTTTCTAAAGATTCTAATTTGTAATATTCGTCCTTATTTTGCATTTGCAATAGTTGAGCTTGATTATGAATCTTTGTTTTGATGATTTGCTGCCACAGAATCGATTTTCTTTGCTTATTGAGAGAAATTTGGGTTTGCAAAACACTCAATGTCCTATAATGCCCCAAAAAAGGCATAAAAAGTCCACTTGGCAAATGCGATTTATCGCAAGTAAAAAGGATAATTTTATTTAAAGCAAACGCGTCAAGAAGTGCATTTGTAAGTGTGATTTGGTGGGATTCCGCAATCACACATAAAATATCAGAGAGTGGAATCTTGACATCTTCTTTGTCTTCTTGAGTAATGCACATGTGTTTGTCTACAAGACGAAGTTTTGCGGGTGTGCTTAAGAATAATGTTCTAAAGGCAGAATCAAACACTATTTCTTCCTATTTTTTGGGCTAGATTTTAAAGAAATGGTTTGACGCGGTTCAAACTCTGCCTTTTGCACTTCGCCAAGTGGCGAGACTTGGTATTTCTCAAAGGTTTTAAGATTTTGGATTGCAATTAAGCTTTCATCTAGTATCTTTTTGTCATTATCAAATTTTAGTTTAAAAATCTTTATTTGATTTTCAGTTATATTGTCTGCTCTATTATCGTGCTTAATAATTTCTATTGAGGCTCCAGAGGTCTTGAATCTTTTATAATAGCATAATTCCGCCTTTTCCATTTCTTTTTTCTGCAACAAGATTAAATCATCTTTAAAAAGTGAAAAGCAAAATTCATAATTGGAATCCATTTCTATCCAATCCTTAATCACTCCCTCTTTATCTTTACCTGTGGTTACCGCTTTATTTGGCAGGATTCCAAGCGCAAAATCCATTGTATAAATGGGTACTCCATAGAATTTGCCTGTTTTATCCTTAAAAATATCCACGCGCACCATTGTTCCATTACTCACAATCTTTGTGCCTACTTGGCGGATTTTCCCTAGAGCTATTGCCTTTTGCACCCCTTTTCTCCCCCCATAAGTTTTAAGCAAATTCTTGTCTTCCAAAGAATAAAAAGTCTCCTCGTGCAAAGCTCCTCTCGCCCTTTTTCTAGGAGGTTTAGAGACAAAGATAGAATCTAGTTTTTCTAGTACCTTTTGCCTGAAATTTGCGCAAGGTTCAAAAAATGCCCTTTGGGTTTTGTATTCTGATTCGGAAATTTGTTTAGCATAAAATTTTGCCTTATTTTGCTCTTGATTCTTTTTAAAATCTGCAAATGCCTTAATTGTCTTTGCATTGGTATAAGCAATAATCACTGCATCGACTGCGTGGTGGAGGTGATTGTTTCTATCTTTGTCGCCCAATCCCCAATAATGCCGCAAGGTTGAGGTCAACTTTCCGCTTATCACCTCTATATGATTCTTGCTGCCCTTTTCTCCTGCAATGCTTACTTCATTTTCACTTAGATTTTCAAACTTTAGGCAATCTTTCGTCCATTGACTTGCTAACCTTGCAATATAGCCTGTATCATTGATGTTGCGTGCAATAAAGCCAAGTTCTTTATCTTTAAAGTCCTTATTGCTGATTCTACGTTGCTTTTGTTTAGGAAGGTTTGCACTAAGGCTAAGAATCCTATCCCACTTCTCTTTATCATTTCCAAAGGCTTCAAAAGGTGTTTTATTGCCCTTGCCCTGATTTTCCTTAGCAAACACAAGCACTTTATTCATATAGCTATCATCAAAACTGCGTGAGTAAGGGTAAATATGATCAACTTGCAAGGCATTGGAATCGAGCAAATGTTCTCTAGTAATTTTTTTATTACTATATGCACAATGCTCCCTTTGTTCTATCCAAAGTTTCATTTTAAGAATATTTGTGCCATTTATGGGTAGCCCTAGAATCTCACATTGCTGTATTGCTCTTTGGTTTGCTTCAAAATGCTCTTTTTGCTCTTTTTCAATCTTTTTGCGCTCATCATAGCTTTTACCTGCCTCACGTGTAAATTCTAAATGAATTTTATGCACATTTCCATATTTTCTTAAAAGCGTGTTGAGCACCTTGCGATATTCGCTTAACGCCCTTGCCACAACGGGATTTGCTAAATAGGGTTCATATTCTTTTAGCGGGATTAGAAACTCGCTCTTTTGCTTATGTTTTCTATACTCTTGCAATCCTGCCTTTTTCCAAGCCTCATCATAACGCAAGCACTCATCTGTTTTTTCTCCACGCATCAAGGGCAGAATCTCGTAGAGTGCCTTAAAGCTTAAATCAATATGCTTTGCAAAACTCAAATTGCTTAGGTCATCTTTTTGTTTATCTGTAAGGGAAGGATAATCTTTTAGCTGTTTTGCCAAATTTTCTTTGCTTTTAATGAGGGCAATATTGGTAGCAATTTTATCTAGCTCCTCACGAGAAAATTTGTCAAAGTCTTTGCCCATTGCTTTTTTGAATACTTTAAGGTTTTTTAGCTCGATAAACTTTGCTGTATTCGCCTTTTCCGCTTCTTGCACTCCTTTAGTATAATCTAGTTTAGGATCTTTAGCAAATAAAATTGACTCATTAAGTTTAAGGATTTTTCGCAATTCTTTATAACTCATCTCTCCTTTATCTAGCACAATTTTTAGAATCTCTTGAATCTTATCTTTGCCATAAGTTTCGCCAATGCCAAGATTCTTACTTTTCTCCTCAAGATTTTTTAAAGTATTGATAATACGCGTGAGCGCGACAAACTCCATAGCACTTAAGGAATCTTTGGGTGCGCGATTTTCATTTTCATAAAACACACATTTGCCGACTTTATCTTCAAAACTCTTTAAATCCCTTTGGTAAAAGGCTGTTTCCAAAATTTGGGATTCAAAATTTTCGCTAAAAGTTGCCCCAAAGTCTTTTTGCTTTTTAAAAATAAACTCTAGCTCATCTTTTAACCATTCTTGTCGCATTGTGTGCTGATAATTGTTGGTTGTATTACGGATTCTTTGCCCTTTGTCCTGAAACTCTTCATAGAGGTATTTACCAACCAAAAAGATAGTTTTATTATTAGTTTCATCATTGGTTTTATTATTGGTTTGATAATTGGTTTGATAATTTTTAAGTAATGTTTCATTTTGATACAACGCTTTTAGCACTTTCTCTTGCTCTTTTTTAGAATCTCCATTTGTTGTGGTAGATTCTTTTTCTTGTGGGGCTTTTTCTGCTGCCTTTTTTGCTTTCTCCTCTGCTTCTAAATCGCGTTTTGCGTGTTTGTTCCCATAGCCACGATGCTTGGCAATGTGCAAAATCGCTCTTGCTAACTCTTTAGGCTCTAACTTTTGTTCCAAAGCAAGAGAGCGCAATTCATAGGGGCTTTTGGTCTCTTTGGTTGTCTCATATGCCTTTGGTAATTCCCCATCATTTGCAAAATAATTACTTACATTTAGCCCAAACTCTTTACAAAGCAATCTTTTAACCACATTAAGCCTAGTCTTTCTCCGCGCTAACCTACGCCTAGCTCCCCGTGCCTCTCTACGAGGCAATGCCAAAGATTTTCCATTTTTTGGATTCTCCGCTTTGGTGAAGATTCTCACCCCACAATCTTTTAGCTCCTCTCCCTCTACATAAGCCCAACCAATGCTTGTAATGCCTATATCAAAACTCAAAATTTTCATTTTTCCCCTCATTGTTTATGGTGGTCAGAATTGAGGCAAAAGACATTCGCAATAAAACCAACCTCTTGGGTTTGTTGCAACACGATAATAGAGATGTGATTTCAATTGCACACATCAAATAATGCGTACGACTAAGTCGCTCCGATGTAATGTGTGGCTATGGCAAAGAAAAGCGACAAATTGCGAGGTTGCAAAGGATTTGCAAAAATCTACCATCGCAAATCAACGTAACACATACGGAATCATGTGCGTAAGTGCGGCTGATTCTGTCCTTATGCTCAAAGCATAAGCATATCACTTTATCCCTTTTTAAAATATAAAAGTTTAGAATCTGTTATATATTCGCCCAACAATCGAGACAAAGGGGATTTATGAACCAACCTAACTCCATCAAACTCGCCCTTTTTGGTCTTGGCTATATGGGGCAAAATCATTTGCGTGTTCTCAACATGCTCAAAGATGTCGAGATTGTCTTTGTTTTCGACACCAACGAAAACCTCGCGCGGCAAATCGCTGCGAGTCACAATGTGCGCTATCTTGCAGACTATCAAGGCGAGCTAGAGAATCTCGATGGCGCTGTGATTGCTACGCCAACAACAACACATCTTGACTACATTGCTTCACTATCAGATTCTGTGCGCAATCTGTTTGTCGAGAAGCCACTCACAGAGGATTTGCCAAGCACGCAAAAGGCACTTGCGCTTATGAAAGAACATAGCGCAAATATCCAAGTTGGCTTTATCGAGCGCTACAACCCTGCCGTGGCAGTTTTGCGCCAAGCGATTGAGAATACCAACAAGGTCATCAACATCGACTTTGTGCGCACCAACAAGGTGAGCAAGCGCATTAAAGATGTCGATGTCGTGATTGATTTGATGATTCATGACATCGACCTCGCGCTCACATTGAATGGAATGCCCAAGAAAATCAGCGCGTATGGTTATATGAGCGAAGATAGCATTGACTATGCGCGTGCTATTTTGACACACCAAAATGGCGTATTTTCCAATATTGTCGCCAGCCGCGTAACCGAAAAACGCAAGAGGCAAATTAGCGTCACATGCGATGATATGTTTGTGGATTGCAATCTATTGAGCAAAGAAGTCTTTGTACACAAGCAGACCATTACCGACCAATACCTCAACAATGTTTCGATTGTGTCCAAAACCGAAACGATTAATGTGCGCCCGCACGAGGCGTTGTTGTTGCAATTGATTGATTTTGTTGCGTTTTGCAGAGGCGAAAAAGAAAATATCCCCAACGAGGTGTGTGCGCATAACGCGATATGTGTAGCAACAGAGATTCAAAAGCAGATTAGAGAGGAGTGCTAATCGCTGCAATGACGTGAAATTATGATGCCAAATTTAGCCGCACTCATTATTTCCAAAATTCAGTATTATGGATTCCAACATGAGAAGCCTTAAAGACTGGGTCAATGTTTTCTTTGCGCTGTCTTTCATAGTCTTTGAGAACGCGAATGGCAATATTGCTAAGAAATAAGATGGCGATGATGTTCACGCTTGCCATAAGCCCCATAAAGAGGTCTGCCAAGTCCCATGCGAGCGATAGATGCAATTGCGCGCCAATAAGCACCCAAAATGTCGAGACAAAACGAAAGATTTGCAGCGCCAATCGATTATTTGTAATGTATTTAAAATTTGCCTCGGCATAGAAATAGTTGCCAATCAATGATGTGAATGCAAATAGCACAATCGCAACACTCACAAAAAAGAGTCCAAATGTCCCAAAATGATTCTGCATGACTGTTTGCATAAGAATCATGCCCTTGAGTGTTTGCGTTTCTTCAATATTTGAACAAAGAACCATAAAAGCGCTCGCCGAACAGATAATAAGCGTGTCGATAAAGACAGAGAGTGTTTGTACCATGCCTTGTTTGGCTGGGTGGCTCGTGTGAGCTGCTGCCGCTGCATTTGGTGCAGAGCCCATACCCGCTTCGTTTGAGAAGAGTCCACGTTTGATTCCAATCACAATAGCGCTGCTGGCAAATCCACTAAAGATTGCTGTAAAATTGAAGGCTTCTTGCAAGATATTGCTAAAAATCATCGGGAGCTTTTCGATGTTGAGCACGACAACAATGAGTGCAACGATGAGATAGCCCAATGCCATAATGGGCACAAGAAATGAAGAAAGTGCCGCAGAGCTTTTGCCGCCACCAAAGAAAAAGGGAGCAACCAAGAGGCTTAGGAGAATGCCGACATAGAGCGTGAAATGCCCATTATGAAAACTCTCGTTTCCGACAAAAATCTCGAAAGATGATGTGAGTGTGTAGGCTTGCAAGCCGTTGAAGCCATACGCAAAGCAGAGGATTATCGAGACTGCAAAGACAACACCAAGCACCTTTGAGCCCAATGCAGTTTCGATATAATATGCTGGACCACCCTTAGAACCATGTTCGCCATCTTTGCGTTTATAGACTTGTGCCAAAGTCGATTCGACAAATGCGCTTGCGCCCCCGATGATTGCCGTAAGCCACATCCAAAAGAGTGCGCCAACGCCCCCTGTTGCAATCGCAATCGACACGCCGATGATGTTCCCAATCCCAACTCGAGAGGCTGTGGAAATCATGAGCGCACCAAAGGGCGAGATGTGTTCCTTGCGGCTTCGTTCTTGCAGAATGCCAAACACATCTTTGAGAAAGCGCAGCTGGATACAGCGCGTTCGCAATGTGAGGTAGATTCCGCAGAGCATCAGCGCAAAGACAAGCCAATAGGTATAGAGGAATGTGTTGAGTGTGTTGATAAAATCGAACATGTTAAATCTTTAGGATTCCTTCGATATCAAGCCCTTCAATCTTAACTTGGAGTGGGTCTTTTGTGGATACCTTCATATCTTCCTCTTCGTCTCTGTATTTCTCGGGAATCTCCATCCATTGTCCGCAAGCCTTTTTGAGCACGGCGAGCACGGTGTGGATTCCGCCTGCAAGACTAAAGAACCAATATTTGTGCTTATAAATCCAATCCACCTGCCGCGCCTTTGCCTCTTCGTCTGTGCGCACAACAAGCGTGGTAATCTTGGTCAGCTCCATTTCTTGGTGCATAATGTAACTCTGAACGATGTTGTCAAAGATTCGCGTGTGTGGATTACTAATGAATCCGTCTTTGACGGCATTGATTTTTTCAACAAGTCGGTCGATTTTTTTGAAATTCACTTTCTCGAGCTGCTTTTCGGCATTCAGCTTCTCGAGCTCCTCTGTGAGGGCACAAATTTCCAAGAAAACCTTTTCGATTTTCTCTTTTTGCTTGTAGCCATGCAATAAAACCTTCTCGACTTTGCGCTTCACGTTGCGCAAGATTTTTTCGTAGTCTTTTTGCGAGGTTTCCTCAAGCAAAATGGGCTGCTTGGTTTGGCTTTTGTCAATACCATTATAGATTTCTTCAAATGGAATCTCCTCTGTCCCTTGGATTCGCGCTCCACCTTCTGTGCAATTGAAAATCTTGATGTTTTTTGGTGTTTTAAAAATCTCAATCTCAAGATATTTGAGAAACAACCTCCAAATATATGTCGTTTTAACTGTTCCATTTCCGCCATAGGCTTCGATGTCAATGCTCTCTTTCTTGTTCTTCTTGTCAATGTCCATAGAGATTTCTTTCTCGCCATACACGGCGCCCTTGGCATGGCTGCTGCCATCGGGCGCAAATGCGAGATCTTGCCCGATAAAGACGATGTTTTCATACCCCACATGCCGAATGGTTTCAAACGCCATATTCGCTGCGCTCATTCCAATCCCTGTGTAGCCATATTTTGGCACATCAAAATAGAAGGTGTAGGGGAATGGGCGCATGGGTAGGATTTTTTGCCCTTCGGTAATTGCATTGAGCGTGTCCTCATGTGCGATTGAGGTGATGGCAAAAATCACGCCCTCTTGCGCCTCTTTGGGCGTGTCGGTGTAGAATTTCGCGCTTTCTTTGACGCGTTCAAGTGTGAGCACAACATCAGGCTTAATCCCCGCTTTTGTCAGAATCGGAAATGATGCGTCAATGCAATAGAGTGTGCAGTATGGCGCGATTTTCTTGAGGGTTGGGAGCTGCTTGTGGAGGCTTGGACCAGTCGAGACGATGATTGCCGTGCGCGTATTCCGTGCACATTTTACAAAGCTTTGATAGCTTGGCGCAGCGAGCATTTGGGGCATGTTGAGGCATTGATGGAGCAAGCCAATCACAGAATCGTTGCTATCATTCCCCAAGCTAATGACAATAGACTCGATGACTTCTGTGAATAGTTTATTGATTCGGAGATATTCTTCAGAATAATCTGCATAGAAACTATTAAAGAGCCGAAAGTCATAGAGTTTGCAATAGAGTGTGGAATCTTTGTAGCCAAAGATATATTCAGCCACAATCTTGCTCACATTTTCGGCGAGATGAAATTCGATTCGGCGCGTCTTGATTTCTTCAGAAAAATCGAAGAAATGGAGAACATTGAAGAGAATCTCGGGTTCTGGTTCGACAATCACCAAATGTTGGAGTTTTTGATTTTGATTCAAAAGCATACGATAGAGAATAGCATTTCCGACACCAAAGAAATAGAGATGAGGATAGAACTGCACGCTATCGAGCTCTTGGATTTTTTTCAATGTTTCTTCGACAGGGCTTGTGGTAAAAATGGGTTTGAAATTTTCTTTATCAATAATATTCATATTCGCTGGGTCTGATGTAACGAAAAGTTCAAATTTTTCATTTGGCTTGACATTCTTAAGTTGAATCGCCGTAATAGGGTCGAGCGTAAGGAGAGCGGCGATATTTTTGTCAAAAATGCTTTGCTCTGTTGCAGGTGTGTCTGAAGTCGCTTGTGTTGGTTGGTTAAGCGCAGATATTGGCGCATTCTTTTTGGTTGCCCGTGCAGATGTTTTCTTTGCCATTGGTGTCGCCTTTTGTTTGCTTCTCCCCCGCTAGGGGGGTGAATGCAAAGGATTATTGGAGAAGTCTTAGCACATTTTGTTGGATTTGGTTTGCTTGTGCAAGCGCAAAGTTCCCTGATTGTGCAAGAATGTTTGTTTTGGTAAAGGTGCTGGATTCTTCGGCAAAGTCGGTATCGCGAATCGTTGATTCAGCAGCCTTGACATTCACTTGCGTGATAGTGATATTATTCACCGTTGCGATAAGCTGTTGTTGCACAGCACCAAGGTCGGCACGAATCTGGTCAAGATGTTTTTGAGCCGATTCTGCCATGTCCATCACTGCCATTGCGCCTTTGAGGCTCGTTACACCCGCACCAAGTCCGAATTTGTTTGTGCTCGCAATCGCAACATTGCCGTTTGCGCCAATCGCTGAAGCCATGTCTGCGTCAATATTGTTGCGTAGCATTCGGAGATTCACGGTCTGTTCGGCAACCCCTTGTGAGGAATGGATCCCGACAAATGAATAGCCAATTCCGCTAATCAAAATATCGCGTGCGCCGTGTTGTGTGAGCGTCAATCGCCCAATGATGGCATGGCTTGTTCCACTCACACCTGCGAGGTTGCCGCCACCAAAGAAGTCGTTCATACTTTGTGCTGCTGATGTCCCGCTGACGAGCTCGGCATGTACAGAGATTGCGCGTCCATCACCGCTTGTGAGCGTGAGTCGTCCTTGCGCATCGATACTCGCCGTAACGCCTGTCGCCTCTTTTTTATCGTTAATCGCCTTAATCAAGCGCCCATCGCGGTCTGCTTGCTGGATGTCGTTAATCCTTCCAATCGTTACGCCATTGATAACAAGATTATCAATTGTTCCGCTCATCATTTCTATGTTGCCGCGTCCTTCGACGTTATAGCTTGCGCGGAATCCGAGCGAGTTGGAATTTTTGTTGATGACTTCGGCAAGTGCACCTATTCCTGTTCCTGCGCTCGTGCTGATTCGCACGGTTTCGAGCAAGACATCATTCACGCCATCGACTTGTCGTGCATTGAGTTTCACAAGTTGCAGGTTGTTTGCGCCAGCTGAAGCGAGCATCGAAGCCGCTGTCATTGAGCCTGTCTCGTAGCGCACATGCCCAATTTTTGAGCTGTTGGTTGGTCCAATGGTTGCCTTCACGGTTGTGTTAGAATACGCACCGATTTGGAATTCTTTGTTGACAAACATTCCCGAAAGCATTTCTTGCCCATTGTAGCTCGTTGTGTTTGCGATGTTGTCCAATTCCTCGAGCAATCGCAAAATATCTTGCTGTAATGCGAGCCTTGTTTGTGTTGTTTGTCCATCTTGAGCTGCTTGCACAGCTTTTGTTTTGACGCTATCAAGAATCTTGATTTGTTCGTCCATCGCCTTGTCTGCAATCTGAATCATACCAGTTGCATCGTTTGCGTTCCGTATTGCTTGCCCGAGTGAGGAAGCTTGAGAGCGCAGCGAGTCCGCAATTGCCATACCTGAAGCGTCATCTGCCGCCTTGTTAATCCGAATCCCTGAACTCAATCGTTCGAGTGCAGTCGCAAGAACTCTTCCGTTCTGTATTCCGACTGCATGGGAGTTGAGTGAAGCCACGTTTGTGTTAATTACATAACCATTCATAATAGCATCCTTTGCATGAGTTTAGATGTTACAGAGATAGAAGCAAAGAGTGTTCCACTTCTTGAGGTGGGGGAGAGAAAAAAGAAAAATGCAAGAGAACAAGAGCGCAGCGGGGTGTGCCCCGTGCCGTCTCTTGAGTCTGGGTTTAGGCGGTGGTTTCTTCCTCTTTGTAGGCTGTATAGAGATGTTTGGTCATTCCGAGCAGGTCCTTGCCAATCTTATTGGTCGTATCGATATCATTCAGAATCGATGATGCGCTTGTTGCGGCGATTTTTTTCTCTTGGATAAGGCTCTCAACCTTAGCAATCGCATTATCATCTGCCTCATCGAGCATTGCTGATGATTTCGCGATACTCCGCAAAACGAGCACAATATCCTCGCCTGTGCTTTGGTCAAGATATTCGATACTGCGCAAAAGCTCGCCGAGGTCGATTCGGATTCCATTATAAATATCGACAAGCGCGGGGTTGGTTGAGGTTGTGGCATCTTTGAGGTTTTTGTAGAGCATTTTAAGCTGATGAATCGACTCCACAGCACGCCGCGCCGCGATTTTGATATGATGCACCTCGTTCATCTGCTCATGTTCATTGATATAGGTTTGGGCATTGGTTGCAAAGTCGAACATCGCGTCAAACAAGCTTTTCACACTCTGCTTGTAGAGTTCTTCGATATTGACTTGCTCGCTGTATAGCTTCTTTTGTGCGATAATCTCATCAAATGGCACTTGGGATTGAATCTGCTGTGGGTTAAATCCCAGCGCATAAGTGAGAATGCGGAAGCAGTTGTCATACAGATGCTCCATCTCGTTGCGCAACGCTTCGATAGCCGAATCAGGGAATTGCACAATCGTCTCGTTGATGAATTTGGGCGCATATTCTTTCGCCTTTTTGTCGATGATGATGCGCTCCAAGAATGCGACCATTTGATGTATAAAGGGCATCATAAGCGCGATTCCGACAATATTAAAAAGCGTGTGAAACATCGAGACTTGCAAGATATAATCATCGCTTGCGATTCCAACCAAGTTGCACAAGAATTGCACAGCAACCATGAATTGATGCAAAAAGACCACAGCAACAAGAGCCGTTACGCTATTAAACAGCAGATGTGCTGCAGCAAGTCGTTTGCCCGCGACATTCACGCCCAAAGAACCGATGATTGCCATCACGGTGCTACCGATGTTTGAGCCAATCGCAAAGCCCAATGTGTTCTCATAGCTCATTTGCCCTGCCGCAAGAATCGTGATAGCGACAAGCAAGCTTGCATTGCTGCTTTGCATCACCACAGTGAGAATCATTCCAATGAGCACAAACAAGAGTACGCCGCCGATTCCGCCAATCTGCCCATATTGTGCGATGTCTACTGTGTCTTTGAGCTCATTGAATCCGTCTTTGAGGAAATGGATTCCCAAAAAGAAAAATCCAACGCCGCAAAGAATCGAGCCAAGAGCCTTGCAGTTGCTCGAGTTTTGTAGTTGCAAAATCACACCAAATACAAGCAGGGGCATTGTGATAGATGAAATATCAAACTTCACTCCAGCACCTGCGATGACCCACGCAACAACGGTCGTTCCCACATTTGCACCAAAGATAATGCCAATTCCCTGTGCGAGCGTGATGAAGCCCGCGGCAAGAAAGCTGATTGCAAGCACAGAAACAAGTCCGCTGCTTTGCATAATCATTGTCGAAATAGCACCAAAAATAAGGCTTTTGGTGATAGTGTTTGCCCATTTTTTGAGCACCCTTTCAATAAAGGTGCTAAACGCATTGAATCCATTTTTGAGGCACATGACACCATAGAGAAAGATAGCAATCCCCGAGCATGCGCCCAAAAAGGAGCTTGATTCATAGAATAGGAATCCCAATGCACCAAAAACAAGAACTAAAATAATACTACGCATTGTGCTTTCTCCTCATAAGAACAAAGAGTCGCGATTATATACTAGGATTTCTTAAAAAATAACCCAACGGGCAGAGGCTAGAGCTTTTGCGTAATCGCTCCAAAATAGGTAATCTCTTCGGCTTTTTGTTCCTTGTTGAGTGTGTTTTGGGCGATGTTTGGATTGATTGTGCTCAAATCCCCAGTGGAATCATCATACGCGAAAACCATTGCAATGCTTGTAACATTGGGCAGCTTCTCGAGTGTTTGGTAAGCCCCCACGCCGCTTTCAAGGTTGGGGGCATCAATGAGTGCGATAATCTTTTCACCAAGCGATGTTTTTTCGCGCAGCTCAACACTGCAATGGGGTGTTGCGGCTATGCATTCGCATAGAGAATCAGCCGTCTCTAGCTTTGTGGTGAGCAGCACGCTTGAAATATTCATCGCACGCCTTCGTTCAGCACATCGAGAAGATTCGAGCTACTTTTAAGCGCGTCATTGCTAAAGCTGGGGCGGAAGCTGTTGCCAATCACGATTTTTGCATCGCTTTGGGGGACATGGCATTGCGTGCAGTTGAATCGCTCGCTGCTGACCATATCGCCTGTGCTTTTGTGGGTGCGAAACTCGACATAGTGTGAAGGCGGAATGGCTGTTGCGCCGACATCTTTTGCGAGTGCTTTGTCGTGGCAGACTGTGCATTGATTGTTGTCTGCTGTAATCGGCACAAGCCCGTCAATGCTATGCGAGATGAGCGGCGGAGCGTTTTCAAACGAGCGTTCGATTTTGACCGATTCGCCAGGCGATGTTTCGATGTAGTGAGATGTGCTCAAAACAACGCCATTTTCATTCAGCAAATCCACGCTACGTAAGCTTGCCATACCGACTGAATTGTCTGTATTCGCATTGCTAGTCGTTAGTTCTCCACAGCCAACAAAGAGGGCGAGTGCGCCCAACATCAAAAGTTTTGTTTTCATTTTTTCTCTCCTAAGGTTAAAAGATTAAAATTGAGTGCATCATCGTTGCACACATCGATACAGCGCGCGCAGCGCAAGCATTCGCCAGCACCTACTTGTTCGGATTGCTTGCCCACCATCCACAGGACTTGTTTTTCGGGGCAAATTTGCACGCAACGCATACATTTTGTGCATTTGTCGCGATTATAGCGGACTTTGAGCAGCGCCCATTTACCAACAAGCGCATAGAACGCGCCAAGTGGGCAGATATGTGAGCATGTCGCATGTGGCGCACCCCAAATGTCAATGCAAAGAATCACAAACGCCACAAACAGCCATGAGACTCCGCCAAAGAGGATTCCACGTTGGATGATACCAACAAAGCTCACCGCCTCGAACGCGGGCATGGCGAGCAAAAATGAGAGCAACAAGAACAGCGCAAGCAGAGCAAAGCGCAAGTTTTTGTTGAGGTTTAAGAATCGGCTTTGCACACCGAGTTTTGCGCGCAGCCATGCGGTAAAATCGGTGATGAGATTGACGGGGCAAACCCATGCACAAAAAACGCGCCCAAGCATTGCATAGAAACCAAGCACAAGAAGTGCGCCTGTGAGCAGGGTGATGTCAATACTCAAGCTTGCAAGTGCGATTTGCAACGCGGCAAATGGGTCGCTAAGTGGAATCGTGCTAAAGAGTACCGAGCTGCTAAGGTTGCCCACAAAGATACCGCCCAAAAATAGCCCAATGATGAGGAACTGGCACAATCGTCTCAAGAATAGGTATTTCATAACAATTCCTCGTTTAAATAGCCTTGTGCATTGTTACGTGGCTTTGGTGCAGGCGCACCAGGAGCACTCTCTACAGGACGTTCTTGTTTGAGATAATGCTCCGCCACAGCGCCTAGCACAAATTCACGTGGCAAAACACGGATTGAGGGTTTTTCGGTGATGCAAGCATGCTCACACAGCCCACAGCCCACACAGACTTCGTTGTCCACTACAGGTAGCAATAGCGCATGCTTGCCCGTTTTTTCGTTACGTTTTTGCTCAATCTTGAGTGCTCTATCAATCAGTGGGCAGACACGATAGCATGCGTCGCATTGTATGCCCCAATAAGCAAGACAGAATGCCGAATCAAGCACGGCGATTCCCATTTTGAGCTCCTCGATGGGGCAAGTTGCCTCGAGGTGCTTGGAATCGAGCGCATTGGTGGGGCATTCGCGCACGCATGGCAAATCGGGACAGAGATAGCATGGAATCTCGCGTGCCTCAAAAAAGGGCGTGCCAAGCGGGGCTTTGTCAAAAAGACTTGAGAGCTTCAGCGTATCATAAGGGCATGCCTCTACACAAAGCCCACAGCGTACACAAAGTGAAAAGAATCTCTGCTCCTCTTCTGCGCCCGGTGGGCGCAAAGAATAGCTATCTTTTCCTGCGCTAAGCGCCATCTTGGTCAAAAAGCCGCCCGCAACACATAAAGCCGCGCCCTTAAGCGCATTTTGTAAAAATGCACGCCGTTCTAGCTTGCTTTCGTGATTTTGATGGCGCATTTTTTAAAGTCCGTTTCTTTAGAAAGAGGACAGGTTGCATCGAGCGTTACTTTGTTGATATAGACATTTTCATCAAACCAAGGGACATAGACGAGTCCCACAGGTGGCTTGTTGCGCCCACGCAAATCGATACGTGCTTTGACTTTGCCGCGTCTGCTTTCGACCCACACCAAGTCGCCTTGCCCGACAGAGAATTTCTTCGCATCTTCTTCGTTCATATAACACAAAGCTTCAGGCACAGCACGATAGAGTTCGGGAACACGCATTGTCATCGTTCCGCTATGCCAATGTTCAAGCACGCGCCCTGTGCAAAGCCAGAGTGGATATTGCGAATCGGGCCGTTCGGGTGCTTTCATAAACGGGCGGAAGAAAATCTTGACTTTGTTTGTGAGTGGGAATTTTTCTTCAGTTTTGGGACCCTGCAAATCGCCACGTTGCAACGCTTTGTCGGCTTTGCCATAGAAGGCATAATCTGAATTGGGCGCTGCTTTTTTCGCATAGTAGTCATATTTGGTATTGAATCGCCAAAGTGTTTCTTTGCCGTTTACGACAGGCCAGCGCAATCCGCGTGCACTGCCATGATATGCCTCAAAGGGTGCGAGGTCATGCCCATGTCCTAAACCAAATTGACGGTATTCTTCCCATAGATATTTTTGCAAGAAAAATCCATACCCTTCAAATGGCAAACCATCGCTGCCCATAACTTTTCGCGAATCTCCAAAAACTTCAGAGTTTGGAGCACCTTTGAGCACGGCAGCTTTTGTGTTGAATTTCTTCGCGTCTTTGTTGGCGTAAAGCACATCAAACAGGGTGTCTTCCTCGCTATATCCCATTTTCTTCGCTTGGTCCAAAACGCTTGGGAGCGTGAGCTGCTCATCGACTTTTGTCTCGCCCCAAACTTCTTTAAGTTTGAAACGTTTCGAGAATTCAACCATTTGCCATGTGTCGCTCATCGAATCGCCATAGGGCGTAACTTGTTGTTTCCAATGTTGCGTGCGGCGCTCGGCATTGCCATACGCACCCCATTTTTCATAAATCATCGCACAGGGCAGAATCAAATCAGCGACTTTTGCGCTGATTCCAGGATAAGAATCGCTCACAACGATGAAATTATCCATCTTACGCGCTGCGGCAATCCAATGATTCGCATTTGCAGAATTTTGCCATGGATTATTGACCTGTACCCACACAAATTTGATTTTGCCATCTTCTAAATCGCGCATAATTTTCATATAGTGCGCGCCGGGCTTAGGATTGAGCGTTTTGGCAGGAAGTTTCCAAATTTTTTCGGTAATCTCGCGATGTTTGGGATTGCCCACAACCATATCTGCAGGCAAACGATGCGAGAATGTCCCCACTTCACGCGCTGTCCCGCATGCGCTTGGTTGCCCTGTGAGGCTGAAAGCACCATTGCCCGGTTGGGATTGCTTGCCAAGCAAGAAATGCACCATATAGGCTTGCTCATTCACCCATGTTCCTCGTGTGTGTTGGTTGAAGCCCATTGTCCAAAAGCTCACAACTTTGCGGGCTTTTTCGATATAGAGATTTGCTAGATCTTGTAATTTTGCCTTGAAAGATTCGAGGCTTTCGTTGTCATCGCCTTTTGCAACTTCGGCAACATAATCAAGCGTATAGGGTTCAAGCCCTTTTTTGAAGTCTTCAAAGCTAATCTCCCAATGGGCTGTTGCGTTGTTTTGGTGTTTCATCTCAAACGTCTCACCCGCTTTGACGCCCAAATAGGCAAGCGCCTTTGCCTCTTGTTCATCAAGGACAATCCTGTTTTCTTTGTCGACTGTGTCTTTTTCAGAAGCCTTGAATTTCGGGTGGTTGGGGTTTGCGCGCATTCCATAGCCAATGTCAGCATAGCCTGTGGCAAAGACGCAATGGTTATCGACAAAGTTTTTGTCCATTGCTTCGGGGTGGTTATAGACGATTTCATGGGCGATGTAATTCCAAATGGCGAGGTCGGTATTGGGCTTGAAAATAATCTCTGTATCTGCAAGATTTGAGGTGCGGGTGGAGAAAGTGCTAAGATTCACAACACGGACTTTATCGGGTGCACTTAGCTTGCGGTCGCTCACGCGCGCCCAAAGAATGGGGTGCATCTCTGCCATATTTGCACCCCAAGTAACGATGGTGTCGGTATATTCAATGTCGTCATAGCAGCCTGCTGGTTCATCAACACCAAAGGTTTGCATAAACGCAACAACGGCACTTGCCATGCAATGTCTTGCGTTGGGGTCAATGTTGTTGGAACGCAAGCCACCTTTGATGAGTTTCACAGCGGCATAACCTTCTTGAATCGTATATTGTCCGCTACCAAAAACGCCAATTCCTGATGTGCCAAGTTCTGCAATGGCTTTTTTGGCGTGTTTTTCCATTTCGTCAAAGGCTCTTTGCCAGCTAATGGGTTGAAATTTGCCATTTTTGTCAAATTCACCTGCAGCATTGACGCGCAAGAGTGGAGTTACAAGGCGATCTTCCCCATACATAATCTTTGCATTAAAATAGCCTTTGATGCAGTTGAGCCCGCGATTCACGGGAGCCTCTGGGTCGCCTTTGACTGCAACGATTTTGTCATTTTCGCGAGCAATGAGAATTCCACAGCCCGTGCCACAGAAACGACAGGTGGCTTTGTCCCAAGTCCATTTTGTCGTGGTCTGCGCGGCGTTTAGATTTTGAGGAATATTCATTCCCGCCACACCTGCTGCGGCGCACACAGCAGTATTTTTGATAAAATCTCGTCTAGTCATTTTGCCTCCTTTGGATTGTGTCTGTAATTATACCTTATATTTTATGAATTTTGCTAGAAAATTTGGGTGTCTGATTGACGTTGGAGTCTCACAAAAACCCGCTATATTGCGAGAGGTGTAGCTTTGTTTAGTCTTTGTATCATTGAGGAATCTAATGTTGGAGAATGAAAAGAGTGTATCTCTCTACACTTCTACTTGAGCTTCTCCATAGAATTAGTGGTTGGGTATAGCCAATCACTGACATCAAAATCCACCAAAGTCTGAAGCATTTCTATATCTTTTGCAAAGGTTTCATTTAATCTTTTTTTACATTCTACCGGCATTTCTTCTTTTTTGCCCTTTAGGTTTTCGCGCAGCTGCAAAATTTTTTGCTTTTCTTCGCTCATGTTGTCGAGTTCAAGCGATTCTTCGCGGCGCACATTGTTCATGAGGGTGCTGAATCTGTTTCCAAAATAATCGCGCAATTCTTTTTGTGTCGCCGGGCTCACCACATTTGGGCTGGCGTGAATCGGCGCATTTTGTGGTACAAAAGTCGTGTTTTGCAGTCCCAAAAAATGGTAGATTCGATAGAGTGGTTCGAGATTGTCTTTTGTGAGTGTTTCGGATTTCAAACACAGAATCTGCTCACGTGGGAAAAAGTCGAGATATTCCAAGAGCTGTTTGGCATAGAATCCTCTGCCCGTGTAGTCATAGGGTTGAATCTCTGCCCAAATTCCTCGCGATTGTGCAATGCGCTCTTGTTCTTGCACAAGAGCTTGTTCAAAGTCGAGTGTCTCGAGCCCTTGCAATGCCGTGAAGCGGTAGTTTGCCCATGTGCGCTCCACAGGGTTGCGCAGCATGAAAATAAATCGCATCTTTGGAAAATCCCGCGCGATTTTTTGCGCGACATTCGCGCCGCCATAGAGATAGGAGCTGCTGCGCTCGCCGATTGCAACGCAATCGCTTGGCACGTCTGCAAAATATTCTTGTAGATACCAATCCAATCCTTTGGCATATTCCCAGCTTTTATAGTAAAAGTGTGGCTCTGGGATTCTCTGCTTAGGTAGATAGACTTCTGCATGTTGGATAAGCAGTTCATAGAGATAGCTCGTCCCGCCTGCGGCTGTGCCGCCGATGATGAAGTTTGGCTCTCTCATGCCACCTCCCTATGCCACAAAGGGCAGGGGAGCATGGAATCTAGTTGTGTTGCCCCCCCCCCCAAGTTTTTTTGCTTGTTTGCATGATTTCTCCGATTTTTTTGCAAGGAACGCCCGCGACTTTTGTGTGCGGATCGACGTTGCGATTGACAAAGCTGCACGCGCCAATGACGGCGCCTTCGCCGATTCTCACGCCTTGCGCGATGATGGTATTTGGACCAATGTAGCAACCATCTTCGATGACAACGGGCGCATAGTCGTAAGATTCGCGCCCTTGTGAAATTGCCCATTTGACGCTATTGTGTGTGTAGATTTGCACGCCTGCTGAAATACTGCAATGGCTGCCAATGGCAAGCCCGCCGCTGCCATCGAGAATGCAAAATGGACCAATGAAAGTGTTGTCGCCAATCTTGACATCGCCAAAAATATAGACAGAATCGTAGCAGCTGCTATTGTCCCCAAAGCCGCATTGTTGCGCCTTTTGCCATCTGTCTATGAGGTATTCTGATAGGGGCAAAACGCGGTTGTAGCGCACTTTTTTGCGATGGGCTAGAAACGAGAAGAGGCGCGCGAAGAATCGCACGTTTTGATGCTTCCAATGGCGCATTTGTGTTCCTATGTTTTGCTATCTTGTGCGAAAAATTCAAAGCGAAAATAGCCTGTTTTGGAGTTTGAGAAGCTATCTTCGTAATGAATGACTCCTTGAATGAGCCAACGTCCATGTGTGGGCAGCTCGACTGGTTGGCTGCGATAGAAATTTGAATCAGGCTCAAAAGTCAGAATTTGGTCGTTTTCTTTTGTGTGAGGGCGGGTGAGCAGCGCTTCGATATGGGTAACTTTTGGTAGCGAGACATCTTCGCGAGATTCGATATGAAAGGCAAAACCTTTGGGAAAATGCAGCGAATCAAAAAAAGCTGCGATATTTTGTCCGCGCGAGTAACTTTGGGATTGTGGCAGATGTGGCGTATTGATTCCTTGCCATTTGAGCTGATAGAGTGTTGTGAATTGTTTTTGTTCCTCTTGGATTGTGTTGATACGTGCATCAGCTTCTTGATAGCTCGCAAGAAAGCTGTCATCTCGCTGCACGGGGTTTTGGAGTGCAAAATAGACCGTCCAAGCGATGAGCAATATGACAACACCGATAAAGCCAGCGATAGAGAGTGGCCAGAAATTAAAGGGTTTAGCGGACATTCTTTTTCCTTAGCAAAACAAATACAAAGAGTCCAAGCAGAGTGAGCGTCATCACATATAGGATAATCCGTGTGGTGGATTCGACTGCTTTGGTCTCGGGAATATATTGATTATCAAGTTTGATATTTTCAGCTAAAGCAAGCTCTTGCACAAGCGCGATATAGCCATTGAGCAAAAAAGCAGCAATGCTTGAAGGGTTGAGTTCGGAATCTTTTTTGGGAATGAGTGGGACAATGTAGTCCCAGTAGATATTGCTTGCCGAAATCTTTGCAAGCAAGGATTCTGTGCCTTTGATGTCGATTTTTTTCTCGTTGCGTATAAAGAGGATATAGAGATAGGGTGAGCGTAAGTGCTCGGCGATGGTGTTTTCTAAAGATTCGATGCTTTGTTCATGTAGGCTTTCTAATGCAATCATATAAACAGAGATGCCGCTTTTTTCAAAGACTTCTGCACCTAAATTATTGATAAAGGGGTGGCTTGCAGGAAAGAGCTGCTTGTCGTTATCAAACACAAACCCTCGCCCAAGCCAATGTGGCTCGGAAAGGGGGGGCTGTGCAAACGCTAGCGTAAAAACCCCTACCAAAACCACATAGAAATATGTGCGTGCATTAGCCAAGAAAAACTTTCCCGGGCAAGAATGCAACGACAATCGATAGAACGACAATGACTACATTGACGAGAAATAGAGTTGTTTCCAAGCCTGTGTATTTCATCTTAGCCTCCTTATTGTACTTTGTAGTACTTGTTCATGTCGCCACCATTCATACGAATCGAGCTGCTTTGCTCGACTTTGTATGGGGTGAGCGCCTCATTGCTTTGTGTGATGATTGCGAGAGTGCCAAGCCCTGCTACGATTGCAAGCAAAAGCACAACAGCAATCGCAAACCCTGTGAGTCCATTTAGTCCAAATAAACCGTTCATCAACTCCTCCTTATTCGCGGATTGTTTTGAGGTATGAAATGAGTGCTTTGCGCTGAACCTCTGATACCATAGGCTCACGGAATGATGGCATTTGCCCAATATGTCCCTTTTTGCCTCGCGCAAACACTTCTGCAAGGAATGCTTCATCGCCATATGTCGAGAGGTCTGGTCCCATGCCGTCCATTCCTTTGCCGTCTGGTCCATGGCAAGCAGAACATGTAGCTTCATCAAACATCGCCCTACCTTTGTTGACAAGTTCTGGATATTTGGTTTTACCAATGCTTGAGATGTCTTGCATTACAAATGCAGCCACTGCTTTTGCATCTTCGGCACTCACAGTGTCTTTGAGCGGAACCATTTCGCCGAGTGGGTAATTCAAGCCCTTGCTTCCGTTTAGTACGACATCGATGATTCCTTCCTCTGTGCCCCATGTTGTGAGGTCTGCTGCGCGGTTATTCATTCCATTGCCTGTTTCACCATGGCATTGTGCGCATTGCAACAAGAAGAAATTCCCCCCCATTTTTTGCAAATCTGCTTCGCTTGCATTGGTCATTTTATTTGCAAGTTTTGCTTGGAACGATTCTACTTCTTCATTGTATTCGCCGAGTTGTGAAAACCCTTGCAAAGGGTAAATCCAAGCGCAATATGCAATTGCCCAAATCGCAAGCACCAGATAGCTTGCTGCCCAACCAACAGGAATGTCGTTCGTAAATTCGCGAATCCCGTCCCATTCTTCTATTGTGAGCTGCCCATCGGCTTTGCTGTGTTTCATTTTGCTAATGAGTCGACCAGCAATCGCCACTGTTATAGCCAAAATGACAATCGCTCCAATGAGGGTTATCAGATTTTTGCTATCACTTAAATCTAGCCATTCCATCTAGCTCTCCTTTTTGTTGTTTTGAGTATCACGTGATTCGATGATATTGTCATCAAGTTTATCATCGAGCGCAAGACGCGAGTATTTTTCATAATCAAACCCTTTGCGCTGACTGCGATAGAGGTGAATGATGTAGCTCACCAATACCACAGTCAGAATGAGGGTGCAAAACCAATACGCATATCCTTGCACAATGCGGATTGTTGCTTCGTCCATATTATTCCGCCGGCAAAGGTCTGCGAACGCTGTTGAGGCTATTGAGATAAGCGATGAGTGCGACAATCTCTGGAATCTTGCCTCCGGCAACAGCCGCCTTGACTCGTTCATCTTTCATATCTGCAGCGATGAGCTTTGCTTCTTCGAGAATGGATTCTCTTGCTTCATTAAGCGAGCCAAGCTTTGTTGAATACGCAAGCTCAGGTTTATCATAGGGGACACTAAACACAACCTTGTTTGTATAGGCTTCCGCATAAGCTGTATCCACATCGATGATTTTGCTATAGAGATGTTTGTATGCAGGCATAATCGAGCCGGGAACAACGACAAGAGGGTCCCACATGTGTGCTTCATGCCAATCAGTTGTACGATAATCGCCGACACGGTGCAAATCGGGTCCTGTGCGTTTGCTGCCCCACAAGAATGGGCGGTCATACGCATATTCGCCGCTGTAACTGACTTTGCCATAGCGGTCTGTTTCGATTTTGAAAGGGCGAATGAGCTGCGAATGGCAGGCATTACAGCTTTCTTTGATATAGACTTGTCTGCCTGCAACCTCAAGCATTGTGTAGGGCTTGAGCCCCTCAATCGGACGCGAAGCCTTTGCAAAATCGGGAAGAATCTCGACAAGCCCAGCAATCGAAAAGAGTACCAGCACCATTACGGTGAAGAAAAAAGGATTTTTTTCTAGCCAATGAAACATGGGATCTCCTTAACCAGCCATAGGTGTGGCGAATTTGGATTCTGCATCGGTTTGTTTCGCTGCTGTGATAGTCATGATGATGTTGTAGGTGAACATCAAGAAACCAACCAAATAGAGCAAGCCACCGATGGCACGAATATAGAAATAGGGAATCAACACATTGACAGTGTCGATAAACGAATAGATGAGTGTTCCAAAGGAATCAGTTGCACGCCACATCATACCTTGTGTGATACCTGCAATCCACATACTAGAGAAGTAGAGAACGATTCCAGCGGTTTGAATCCAGAATTGCATATCCATAAGGGATTTTGAGTAAATCTCACGTTTGAAGAGTCGAGGCGTCATATGATACACAGCTGCGATGATTGTGAAGGCAACCCAACCCAATGCCGCGTCATGGACATGTCCAATAATCCAGTCGGTGAAATGCGCAAGGGCATTGACAGATTTAACAGATTGAATGGGTCCTTCGAGCGTTGCGAGCATATACCATGTGCTTGCAAGTACGAGGAACTTAATGAGCGGAGAGCGCGCGAGTTGGTCCCATTGTCCACGCATTGTGAGAAGCATGTTGACGGCAGTTCCCCACGAAGGTAGAATGAGCACAACGGAGAAAACCGAACCAAGAGTTTGCATCCAATCGGGCACGGTTGAATAGATAAGGTGGTGTCCACCTGCCCATACATACACAAAAATCAAGCTCCAGAATGAGAACAAAGTGAGCTTGTATGAGAAAATGGGCTGTCCTGATTCTTTGGGCAAGAAGTAGTAAATGAGCCCAATAACAGCAGATGTGAACACGAATGCCACAGCATTATGCCCAAACCACCATTGTACCATTGCATCATTTGTTCCTGCATAGAATGAGATAGAATGGAAAATATCACCTGTGCCTGCAACGAAATACGTTGGAATCGAGAGGTTGTTGAAGATATACAATGCTGCAATTGCTACAAACGTTGCCATGAAATACCACAATGAGATATAGACGGTCTGTTCGCGGCGCACAGCCATGCTGCCAAAGAGACTAATGCCCCAAAGAACCCACACAACGACCACAAGCAAATCAAGGGGCCAAACAAGCTCTGAATACTCTTTTGATTGCGTCATACCCGCAAAGAGCGAGAGAACTGCAAGCACCATAAGGGCGAGATAGACCCAAAAATGTAACAAGCCCACAATCCTCAAGAATGGGTGCTCATAATAACTGATTTTGAGCACTCTTTGCCCAAAATAATACCAACCAGCCCAGATTCCACTTAGGGTAAATCCGTAGATTATGCCATTTGTGTGTAATGGGCGCAGACGACCGAACGTGCCGAACTCACCAGCGAGATAATTGAGACTTGGTGCTGCCATTTGAAACGCGAGAATCACGCCAATGAGCATTCCAACAATCCCAAAGATGAGGGTCGTAAACAAAAAAAGCTTCGCCACGGTGTAATCGTATTCGGGCAATGCCTTTGTAGTACTTCCAACGCTTTGCATACATTTCCTCCTTTTGCATTAGTGTTCCTAAGAGTACACCTTGCAATTGTAGGCAAGCGCGTATGAAAAAATGCTTAAGTTTTTGAGAAAAATTGAAATTTTATTCAATAATTATTTCTTGTTTACCAAACTTTAATGTTTGGGTTACATGCGTGCAAGAATCATTTAGAATTGACTATCAACAATTGCTGTGGTAATCCAGCCTTGAATGTATTGTTGGATATATGCAATCACTTCTTTGTGTTGCCGCGAAGGCGGGTTATAAACGGCGATTTTGTCCGAGAGTTTGATGTTATCGACCGTCACGAGCTCGAAAGGATTATCGCCTTTAAGCGAGCATTTATGCGCGACATCATCACAATGATGGATATGGATTCCAATCATGGGTTTTTTCATCTCCCATGCCTGCCGAATCTGGTCAAGCACAATTTCACGTTCTGATGTATGCGAACCGATAAGCACAACCATACATTGCGCAACTTCAAGATTTCTGATTGTCCATTGTTTGATAGCCTGTTTGCCACGTTTCAAGACAAGCTCCCATTGTTGGGGAGTGAGGATTTTTTGTCCTGTGACAGAAGAGAGCTGGGGAGTGAGTTTGTAGATTCGCCAATGGTCTTCTTTGCCATCAAAGCAGTAGAACACACGCTGTTTTTTGTCTTTCATACCGACATTTTCTATGCCATCAAAGATGCCCATCGTGCCCTCCTTGTTTCAGTTACATGAGCATGATTAAGCCAAAACACTGCCTGCCGATGGTGGCTCGAGGCGGAATTGAACCACCGACACGAGGATTTTCAGTCCACTGCTCTACCACTGAGCTACCGAGCCATAAAGAAGTGGTAGAATACTACCACTTCTTATCTTTAAAAAAGTTTAAGAGGGAAAGAAGCAGATGAATGCTATCGTTTGAGTGCAATAGCTTCTTTAATCAAATCATCACCTGTGGTGAATGCCTTTGCATTGAATGAATAGCCACGTTGGAAGACGATGAGTTCGGTAAGCGCATCTGCGATATTGACATTGCTGTATTCAATCATATTGTCCATAACTTGCCCAAATTTGAGCGCGCCGCTGTTTTCATCCCAGCCAAGCAAGGGTGGTCCGCTCAACATTCCAATCTGCCCGCCAAAGCCTTGAACATCGAGAGCAAAGAGGTTACCGCCGATTTTTTTGAGCCCTTGGTCATTCACAAACGCAGTGATTCCAACGCGCCCCATGATTTCTTGCTTGCCGTTGTCGAAATTCAAGACAATGAGTCCATCACTATTGAATCCCACCTTTTCCAATCGTCCTGCGCCGACTCCATCTTGGGCTTGGTCAACAAAGCTCGAAGCCTCGCCGGTAAAGGCTGTGGTTTGTCGCCCATCGACACCGCTAAGATTCATCGACAAGTTGCCACCGATAAAAGGCACATTGATGGGTCCTTGGTCGACAATATTGCCTCCATTGAAGCGCAATTCGCTTTCAGTGTAGCTATCGCTAAAGTTGGTAACACCATTGCTGCCGATAATCGAAGTCTTGACAGCCCAAATTTCCTCTTGCCCACCAACGCCGCCTGCTTGTTTGAGATAGAATTGGTTACGTAAATAATATTTATTCCCCTGTTCATCGAATATATCGTTGCTATATCCATAGCTAGGCACGGTCACTGCCGAGCCTACGATTCGGCTGTTTTTATCTTCTTGCACATTGCCTGTGGGTGCGCGCAAATTATAATTATCGGTTGTGAGCCCAAGCGCCTTGGCAAACGAGCCATCGATAGCAATGGCCATATCTGCATCTGTCGCATTGCTAATCACAAAGCTCGAACCCTCAAATCCGCTGCCATCGTCAGTGCGTTGCACATCGAGCGTGAGCCCAGCATTGGCGAGCAAATCGCGCAATTGAGCCACAGTGCGGAATCCCTGCGCTGTAACATTGCCATTTGCATCGATAGCATCATCGCCATAGACAAAGCGCGTTACATTAGGATTAGCGATGTATTGCGGGTTATTGTCGCTGATGTTTTGGTCGGGGTCAAAGTCGGGATTCTCAATCTGCGCGGGCACGCGGATATTGAACGTCTTGTTGGCAAAAACATCGAGTGAATTGCCGCTGCCATTCTTAAACGAATTCCAATCTTGCTCAAATACCGCATCGAAATTCACCGAGCCGTCCATATTCGCAAATGCGTCTGCGAGAGTCTTATTATTCTCTTTTTCGCCGCGGTTTAAGTTAAAGGCGAGGTTAATCTCGGTTGTGATGTTGGGGCGATAATACACATCTTTTGGAATCTGAATTGGTGTAAGCTCGGAGCCCGTGAGTGCAGCGACATCTTGTTCATACGTTGTTCCACCGATGAATGTACCATCCTCGCCGATTTTGCCGAGGTTGATTCCATAGAGATAGTAGCCATCACTATTGACGATATAGCCTTCAGAATCGCGCGTAAACTGCCCATTGCGTGTGAAAAAGTTTTGTTGGCTCACTGTGAGCTGTGGGTTGAGGACATCAAATGTCCCCTCCGAATTTTTGCCCACAGTAATCCAGCCTTTGCCTGAATAGGCAAAATGGAACTCGCCCTTGCTGCTTTTGTATGTCCCATCGTTTGTGTTTGTGGGCGTTGCCGCAACAGCAGCGCCATAGTTATAATCATTGCTAATGGGTGAATTTGCATTTTGGCTCAATTTCGCGATAAACGATTTGAACTCCGATGTATTCGCCTTGTAGCCCACAGTGTTAGCATTTGAGATGTTGTTAGATGTTACATCAAGCCCAACTTGATTTGTGCGAATCCCGCTTACTCCGTTATATAATGTTGCGTTCATTGTTGCCTCCTCCCCTGCTTATGCTGGTTTTGCATAGAATTGTGTTGCGCCAAGCATTTGGAAATGGTTGTTGTTCGAGTTCGATGTGCCAAGCTTGATGAATGGGATTCCATTTTGGAATGCCACACCCATCACCTCGCCGCGTCCAATCTTGGTTGTTTTGACGGTTTTGCCATCGCTCTCATAGTTGTACTCGGCAGTGATGCTATACCCGCCTGCTTTGACATTGTTGCTACTTTGGTCTTTTGCGTCCCATTCAAAGGTAATATACCCTTTCTTGCCGTTCAAATCCACAGCCGCTCCCGTTTCTGGGTCACGATACTTTGCGAGATCAATCGTTTTGACTGTCGCGCCATTAGAATCTTTGATAATCACTTTTGCAAGTTCGTTTCCGCCGTTGTTTTTGTCGAGGTTAATCGGCTCGTCAAAATAGAGGTCAAAAGTTTGGCGCTTGCCCACTTGTTCTTCTGTAAGCTGGATTCCTGTGAATTGTGTTTCGGCAATCTTGCCCAAAACGCCGCTCGTATTATACGCATTAAGTTGCGCGAGCAGTGTCGTAATTTCATTGTTGCCTTCAATGTTTGTGCTAAGATCTTTCAAAACTTCGCCCATAGTTGTTTGGAATTTCGCGAGTGCATCGGCACTTTTTGCCATGTTTTCAATTGATTCGGTCATCGATGCGAGCGTTTCTTTCATTTGTTGCTGCATCTCGATTTGCGTCATCATCGCGCTTTGCTCGAGAATCTGGTTGGTCTCCATTGGTGCGGTTGGGTCTTGTGCTTTGAGCTGTTCCAAGAAAAGCTTAAGGAAAGCATCCTTGTCGAGGCCGTTGTTGTCGTCCTTGGGCTTTGTCGCATGCGAGGGGTTGTCAGTGGGCGATGTAACTCCATTGCTGCCGCTACCACTATTTGTCCCGCTACCGCTACCACTTGTCCCGCTGCCACTACCGCTGTTGCTGCCATTGGTGGGTTTGTTGAGCCCATTGTCTGTGTTTGTCCCGCTACCACTGCCGCTGTTGCTGCCATTGGTGGGTTTGTTGAGCCCATTGTCTGTGTTTGTCCCGCTACCACTATTCTTATCGGGATTCGTTGCTTGATTGAGCCCGCTGTTTGTATTCGTGCCGCTACCGCTGTCTTTTTTGTTTGTGGTGTTCATCGTTGGGGTGTTGTACCCGCTGTTGACTCCTGAAATATTTGCCATATCTTATCCTTTATGCGTATTTTGGTGTGAGCGTAAGCTCTAAGAAGCGCAATTTTTGCATCACGCTATCTGAATTCTTATAGGCTTGCAAGCCAAAAGTGTTCCATGTTCGGCTATTGATTCCAATTTCTTGAGCCATTTCTTGCTTCATCTGCAATTCTTCGAGCGTGGATTCGTCATTCTCGCGCTCATTTTGTCTTTGTTGTTCTTGCTCACCGCTATGGTTTCCGCCCCCACCTTGTCCATTGCTATCGCTATAATAGTTACCATCGGCATCTTGGAAAGTCATCTCAATATTCTCATAACCGATTCCAAACAATTGCTGCTTGAAATCCTGCGCATTTGCCATAAAGAGCTGCAATGCTTGTGGATTGGAATGAATCTGGACAACGAGCTGTGCCCCGCGCTGTTTGAGCGTTACCTCGACATTGCCGAGATGTTCGGGCGAGAGCTCGATAGAAAGCTTGCTTAGAGGCGGCTTATAATTATTGATTCCCTCGCGCAAAGAGCCCGTGAAATTGCGCAATGTCTCTTTTGCTGCTGCACTGCGATAGGCAATTTCAGTTTTGGAATCTATCACAATAGCCTGTGGTGTTGCCTCTTTTTCCTTTGTGTTTTGGGTGATTTTTGCGCTTAGAACATCAAGGATTGAGGCTTTGCCCACACTCGCACTCGCCGCTTGTTTTTTATTTTCAGGCGTGAGCAATGTTGCGTTCTGATTGTGCAGCTTTTGCGCCTCTTGTTGGTTTGCTTGCTGTTTATCGTACTCATTTTGTTGCCATCTAAGCGTTTCGCTCGTTGTGTTTTGGCTGCTGTGCGTTGGGTTGGGGCGTTCATTGCTCGCGTTGTTTTGGCGGTATCTATCCTCGCTCGCGTTCGAACTTTGCGTATTGTTTTGTGAAAGATTCGATGTTTTTGCGCTCACCTTTTTATCGGTTGTTTTTATCGTCTTGGTCGCTTGCTGATTTAGAATTGTCTCTTCCTCGCTTTGTTCGTCATTCTTTTTGTTAAAGACTTCCTTATAAATCTCTTCTTTAAAAGCCTGAAGCGTCTTGGCAATGCTCGATTCTGCCGCGTTTGGTTGCTGCATTATCGTTTGGGTTTTGGTTTGCTCCACAGCGTTTTGAATCGCCAAACGTTCACGTGCGATGAGCTCTTCGAGCGAGATTTTGCCCGCATCATTAGGAGAGAAATCAGGTTTTGCGCCGACTAGTGCTGCTGTCTTGGCGTTCAGCTCGGCGAGTTTTGCAGTCAGTGGGTGTTTGATGTTCGGCTTGACAGGCGCTGGGATGGTATTGGGCACAAATCGGTTTGGAATTGGTGCGCTCAAATTTGGTATTTTGCCATCTTTGGCATCATTTGCATAGTCAAAGAGTGTTTTTTGTAATTCTATATTACCCTGCAAAAGCGCACTTAGAAGCGGATTTTTCGCACCAAGCCCACTAAAAATGGGTGTAGAATTGAGGCTGCTGTATTGGAAGTTTTTGAGATTCAAATTTGCAAATTCGGCGAATTTTTGCAGCCATTGTTCTTGTTCTTTATAGTTTGCAAACGAACCTGCAAGCTCTTTGAGTAGACTCAAGCTTATCGTTGAACCACTCAAGATTTTATTGAGAATCTCATTTTGTACAATTTCTTTGCTTTGTGTGCTTGGATTTTGTGGAGCTTGAACCAACGATTGTGCGCGCATAAGAATCAAGTCTTTTTTATCAAAAGCAATTTTTGTTGTGTTGCTATCTTTCAAGAGATTTTGAATTAAAATTTCTTTGCCAATCGCCTTTGTTTCGCTTTCTTCGAGCCTTAGAGTCTCGCGCAACATTGTCTCGAGTTTTTGCACAATGTCTTTGATGTCTGTCGCAAATTCAGTATTGCTCATCCCCTTGCTCATTCCTAGAATCGTTTGGGGCATTTCTTTGTTGTCTTTGCCGATAAATCCTAGAATCGTATCACGCAAATTGTCCTTGATGTCTTGCACCAATTGCGTCATGATTTTTTGCGCATTCGCATTATTTGTTGGCTTAGATTCTTTGATTTCGGCTTGCACAATTTTGGGTTGTTTTTCTGTTTGCAATTCCTCAAGAGCTTGCAAGAGAATCTCTTGCAAACGAATGCCTTTTTGCGAGAGTTCAGCGCTAATCTGTGTCAATGCTTTGGAATCTTCAGCGCTTAAACTTGCAAGCTGCAATCCATGTTTGAATGCGCCCGCAATCGCATTTGGGTCATCACTTTGGTAGCGCACAAGCAGTTTTTCGATAATCTTTGCAAGCCGATTTGAAATATGCAACGAATCCTGTGGATTTGTGTTTGCTAGTTTGTCCTTTTGTTGAGCAATCGTATTTTGCAAATCTTCTTTGAGTTCTTGTTGTGTTGAGGTTCTAAAATTGAGCAAATTTGCAAGCTCAATTTTAATATTTGTCTCTTTGGCTTGCGTTATGACTTTTGTCGTTGTAGTTTGAATGACTTTTTCTCGAGTTTCGCGCAAGATTTTAGAATCTTCTGTTGATTGTTTGCCATCAATCTTTTCCTCTGAATCGTTTGCAATCTTTGAATCTTTTGTTTTAGACTTTGTTGTTTCTCTTACATTCTTAGATTCTTCAGTCGTGTCTGGCTTTGCTGATTCTTTTGAATCTTTAGATTCTTTTGTGTCTAGCTTTTTATCTTTCTCGGCAATTTCTTTAGAAACTTTGAGTATTTGTTTTGAGTTGCGCAACATCGATGCGAGAAGTTCATCGTTGGTTTTTTGCATTTCTTGCTTGGTTTCTGCGAGTTTTTCTTTGGCATTATTCTGTGCAGATTCGCTTCTTTCCTCTTTTGTTGCGATTTTCTCTTGAGAATCTTTAGAATTTTCTGCCTTGCCTTTTTCATCTTTGCTCGCAAGTTTTTGCTTCAAATCCCGTGTTGTTTCTGTAGAATCTTCATGCTTTAGTTTCGCTTTGTCTGTCGATTCTTGTTTGTCTTCTTTTTCGGTTTTTGCTGTTTTGCGTTCTTTATCTTTCGTTTCCTTTGCATCTTTTGGCGCATCTTTTTCGGCATTCGCTTTTGATTCTGCCCGCTCTTTTTTATCCGCAGTTTGGGCAATCGCCTTGTCCAATTCTGGTTGTTCCTTTTTCAGTGTGGGAGCAGAATCTTCGCGCAACACCACAGGCTGTGGCTGTTCCTTGATTCCTTGTGCCTTGTTATATGCCTTGTTTGCGTTGTTCAGTTTTTGGGAATCTTGTGTGTTTTGTGGCTCGCTTTTTTTGCTGATACTTTTGAGCACCTCTTGCGTGAGCGCGCCAAAGTCGCTCTTTTGCGCGTTTTGCATCGCCTGCTTGGGGTCGAGCACTCTGGGTTGTTTTTGTTTTTCAAGCGCATTGTTCAGAAGTTGAGTAAAAAGGTCGCTTGTGGCATTGCGTACTTTGCCTTTTTTGCCGATTTCTGCCTGTGATTCTATGTTAAGATTGACTGCTACCATGTATACAACCTTGTATGCGTCCCTGCAGTGAGATTTTAGATAAATGCAAGCAATTATAGTTCCATAAATGGGCTTTGATTGCTTGCTTCTATTATATAGAATCGGCTTTTTGCAGTCCAACTTTAATGTCGGTAATCAAATCTTGTACGTTCTCGATTCCGACAGAAAGACGTAGCATGTCGCTCGTGATTCCCAGTGCTTCTTGTTCGGCAATGGATGTGTCGGGATAGATGACATCTGATGGCGAGATAATGAGCGTTTTGGTGTCGTAAATATTTGTGGCAATTTTGATGATTCGCAGCGCGTCCATAAACGCATAGGCGCGCTCTTTGCTGCCAAGTTTGAATGTGAGAATGCAGCCTCCTTGCCCATTGAATTGCTCAAGGCAGAGCGCAAAATAAGGGCTTGAGCGCAGTGCGACATAGTTTGTCGGAATCGAGCTGCTCTCGAGAAATTCGGCAATGGCGAGCGCATTTTGGCAGGCTTTGTGGGCGCGCAGCGTGAGCGTTTCGAGCCCTGCAAGATGCATGTGTGCATTGTGTGGCGCGGCAATGAGCCCGAGATAGAGCAGAATCTCCTTGCGCGCTTTGTAGAGAAACGCCCATTTGCCGCTTTTTTTGAACGTGTCCTTGAGATTGCTATGCTTGCTCCAATCAAACGTGCCATAGTCAAGAACCAAGCCACCAAGTCCGCCACCACCACCGCTAATGATTTTGGTTGAGCTGATAATCTCGATGTCGATTCCAAATTTTTTGGCATCGAAAAATGCAAATGGCGTGAGTGTGCAATCAGCAACAACAGGCACGTTATATGCATGCGCGAGCGCAGAGACTTTGCGCAAGTCGCAAATTTGCAACCATGGATTGTTGAGTGTTTCAAAAAATAACATTTTCACACGTGAATCGTTGAGTGCCGTCTTGAGTGCATTTTCATCTTCGATGTCAACGAGCACAGCTTCGATTCCAAACCCCGCGAGAGTTTGGGTGAAAAAGCCCAGAGTATGCCCAAAAACCTTGCCCGTGCTCACGAACTTATCGCCACTTTTGAGCAAAGACAGCGCAGCAAGCGCAATCGCGCTCATTCCGCTTGTGGTTGCAATCACGCCCATTGCACCACTCATACCACGAATGCGGTCTTCGTAGGCATGCACTGTGGGGTTTGATGAGCGCGTATAGACATAGCCAAATGCCATATTTTTCGAGACTTTTGCGAGCATGTCGCTGCTTGCGTATTCAAACGTTGCGTTGTTGTAGAGCGGCAATCGCGAAGCGCCAAAAGGGTCGTTGGATTCGACAAGCGGATTGCCAGAATCTGCAAGAGGATTTGCAGTGTGGACAGAGCTTGTTTCTAAATGAATCATAAAAACTCCTCAATGAGATGTAGAAGATATTATACCAAAATCTCGTGATTCTATGGCGTTGTTGGCAGCACAAAGTTTAATGCTTTGCGGCAGAGCGAAGAGAGCGGAATCGAATCGAGTTGAACAATTGGGACAAAGACAATATCACCCATAAGCCCATCGCCATTGTGTGCAACCACTTGCACATCGAGGCGGTAGCGCGTATAGGAATGCTTGAAATTCCCAAAGCATAGGAGATTCGCGGCAGTTTGCAGCGGAATCTCTGGCAGATTGTATAAGCCATGATAAAGCCTTGCTTGGCTTTGCGTCAGCGCAATGCAATCACCGCGCCGCACGAACGCAAGTGCAATGCGTTTGAATTCTGTCGTTTTGCGTTTTGGCTTAGGATAGTGCTCCCATGCGCTTGCCCCCTTGCAAAAACGCAAAAGCGGACACGAGCTGCAAGCAGGATTTTTGGGCAGGCAAACAAGCGCTCCAATGTCAAGCAGTGCTTGATTGTGTGCAAAAGAATCTTCGCGATTGAGCAACATCTGCGCCTTCTCCTCAAGCTCGCGAGCTCGTGGATTTGGCAGCGCAAACAGCCGCGCAAGCACACGCCTGATGTTTGCATCGACAAAGCAAACAGGCTGCAAGAATCCAAAACACAGAATTGCCCCTGCCGTGTAACGTCCGATTCCGGGCAACCGCATGAGTTCGTTAATGGTTTGTGGCAAAGCCGCACCACACATTTGCGCGGTTTTGTGCAGATTGCGTGCACGCGTGTAATATCCAAGCCCTTGCCAGAGCTGCAAAACGTCTTCTTCTCGCGCATTTGCGAGCGCTTGCAGCGATTCAAAGCGCTGAATGAAACGTTCAAAATAGGGTACAACAACTTGCACTTGCGTTTGTTGCAGCATCACCTCGCTCACATAGACCTTATAGGCACGTTGTGTGTCATTGTTTAGATTGCGCCATTGCAGCCCTAAACGCCCATTTTGTGCATACCATTCCAAAAGCGCGGCATGGAATGCGCAACGATTTTGCGCACATAATAATTGCATTCTTTATACCTTCGTTGTCCGTTTGTGCATATGATACATCAAACATACTTTGTTCCAAGTAGGGCAGAGATTGGGTAGAATCGTTACACTTTTATTTGCATACAAACAAAAAAAATGAGAAATTTTGATTCTGTGTTGCTTAATTGAAAGTTTTATTTTGGTATATTTCTGCCATAATCTATCCAAAGGAGGAATGCATGGATCAAGAAAAAGCACGACGTGCAAAGGAGCGATTCCAAAAATTTGTTTCGTTTAGGAATAAATTTTCTGTTTCGTTGGCGCTAGTGATTCTTGTTTGCTATTATGCTTTTGTGGCAAGTGTGGGGTTCTTCCCTGGTGTTTTGGGCTACCGCCTAGGACCTAGCAGCATCACACTCGGAATCTTGCTCGGTGTTTCTATTATCGTATTATCGATTGTGAGCACAGGAGTCTACACATTGTTTGCCAATAAGTATTTTGACAAAGAGCAAGCAGAGGTGCTCGAAGAACTCGAGAAAAGTGGCATCTTAGAAACCTTAAAAAAGGAGGGAATCAAAGCATGAAAAAGGCGATTCTGGCTATCTTACTATTATGGAATCTTCCCGTTTATGCTGCGGGGCTTGATGTAGGCGATGTTGCCAAGAGTGATGTGAATTTTATCGCAATTGGCATGTTTGTTGTGTTTGTGCTTGCAACATTGGGAATCACCTATTTTTCAAGCAAGCAATCCCAATCTGCTTCGGGGTTCTACACAGCAGGTGGCAACATCACGGGCGCACAAAATGGCATCGCGATTGCGGGCGATTATATGAGCGCGGCGAGTTTTTTGGGTATTGTCGGGCTCGTGTTTGCCAATGGATTTGATGGATTGATTTATTCGATTGGATTTCTTGTTGGGTGGCCTATTGTGCTGTTTCTTATCGCCGAAAAGTTTCGCAACTTGGGCAAATATACCTTTGCTGATATTGTCGCCTATCGATTGCAATCCAAGCCTGTGCGCACGATCTCGGCAATCAGCGGGCTAAGCGTTGTCGTGTTCTATCTCATTGCCCAAATGGTTGGCGCTGGTGGGCTCATTCAGGTGCTCTTTGGTTTGCCCTATACCACAGCGGTGATTCTTGTTGGTGTCCTGATGATTTGCTATGTAACCTTTGGCGGCATGCATGCGACAACATGGGTGCAGATTATCAAAGCTTGTTTGTTGCTTGGCGGCGCGAGCCTCATGGCGGTGCTGATTTTGTACCAATCAGATTTTGATTTGCAAAAATATTTTTCAATGGCAATCGAGAATCATTCTAAAGGCGAGGCGATTATGCAGCCCGGGACATTCTTGCCCGACCCCATCTCGGCAATCTCGCTTGGGCTTGCACTAATGTTTGGCACAGCGGGGCTGCCGCATGTGCTCATGCGTTTTTTCACCGTCAAAGACGCAAAGGAGGCGCGTAAATCGGTGTTTTATGCGACAGGGTTGATTGGATATTTCTATATCCTTACTTTTATCATCGGCTTTGGAGCGATTGCATTTCTGATTGGTAACCCTAACTTTATCGATGCTGAAGGCAACTTCACCGTGATGCCAAACATGGAAGCCGTGCTACTCTCAAAGGTTTTGGGCGGCGATTTGTTGCTCGGGTTCATCTCGGCTGTGGCATTTGCGACAATCCTTGCCGTTGTGGCTGGGCTCGCCATTTCTGGCGCAAGCGCGATTAGCCATGATTTATTTGTGAATGTGATTAAGAATGGCAATTGCGACCCTGCGCTAGAAATGAAAGTTACGAAAGGCTCGACAATCGGGCTTGGGATTCTTGCCATTTTTCTTGGAATCGCGTTTGCGGGGCAGAATGTCGCCTTTACCGTTGGGCTTGCGTTTGCGATTGCAGCGAGTGTGAATTTCCCTATTATTTTGCTATGTATGTATTGGAAAAACCTTACAACCAAAGGCGTGCTATATGGCGGAATCATTGGACTTCTCGCTGTTTTGTTGCTCGTGATTTTGGGACCAAGCGTGTGGGTGAATGTATTGCATTTTGAAAAGGCTATTTTCCCTTATAATCACCCAGCACTCTTTAGCATGCCGCTCACATTTTTTGCCATTTTCTTATTTTCTACGCTTGATAATAGCGAGCAGGCGAAGAAGGATAAGGCAGGATTCCCAGCGCAAGATTTTCGTGCCCAAAGCGGCATTGGTGCGAGCGAGGCTGTCGCGCACTAACGCGCACTAATTTTAGAATCATCGTGATTTGCGTTTGTTGTTGTGCAGCGAAGTCATTCGCCACACTCCCTAAAATAGCGAGCTCGCCGCACGTAGGCGGCGAGAGACACTCGCAATGACTTTTAGAAATATTTGCTATAATTGCACAGAAAAAGAGGAGTGCGCATGCGAGGAATTGTTTTGTTGTGTGCTGTTTTGTGCAGTGGGCTGTTGCAGGCTAATGAGCAAGACAAAGAGATATGCGATGGAACCTCGGATGATATATTCGATGTGTTCAAGAATTGCGCGCAACGTTTTGAGCAAGCAGTAGGGGAGTTCAAGGGATATGTTGATTCCAATGTCTCCAAAGACGTCAACCAAACGCAATCCACAAAAACGCAACAGAATTTGTAGGGGATACAATGCGCGCATTAGGGTTATTGGTCGTGGTATTTTTGGTTGTGGCTTGTTCAGAGGAAGCGCAGCATGAGCTTGAGGAGAACCTCACAAACAACATCACAGGCGCTCTTCGTGATTCGATTGATAGCGGCTTGCAACAGCTCAAAAAAGAATTGCAAGAATCGGGTGCGAGTGAAATGATTAAGAATTTTCTTGATGATAATATGAATCAAGAAAAACAAAAGCAAGAACGACCTCAAAATGTGATTTAGTCTCAAAAATTTCTTGATGTTTCTTTGACACTTTCGCGGGTATAATTGCCTTTTTATTGCAAAGGAGTGAGGTAAAATGCTGCCCTATTTTTTTCAGAATCCCAAGCGAACGGGCGCTCTGTGGTCAAGCTCAAAACATCTCGCAGAAGTGATTACGCAAAATATCGGCATTGAGCAAGCCACACATATCATCGAGATAGGACCGGGCACGGGGGCGTTTACAAAAGTCATTTTGCGCAAGAAACCTGACGTGGCTAAATTTTTTGCTGTCGAGATTAACCCAAAGATTGCTGAAAAATTGCGCTTGCGCTTTCCCAATCTTGATGTTGCTGTTTGCAATGCTGAATCACTGCAAGAGATGATGCAAGAGCGCGCTATGCCTTCTGCTGATGTGATTGTATCAGGGATTCCGTGGGCACTTTTGAGCTCTGCGGAGCAGAGGCGCATTTTGGAGGGCATTTGTGGTGCGCTGAAGCCCGGTGGCTATTTTGCCACATTTGCCTATCGGTTTATCCCTTCAATTGGCGGGCGGAATTTTCGCAAAAAACTCTATTCCGGAATTTTTAGTGATATCAAAAAATCCGAGCTTGTACTTGACAATATCCCCCCTGCGTTCGTGTATTATTGTAGAAAATAAGCGAGTTTGCGTTATAATAACTCTTATCTCAAAAAAAGGAGCAAATGATGCCTCTATTGGATAGCTTTAAGGTTGACCATACTCGAATGCCAGCACCTGCTGTGCGCCTTGCAAAAACAATGCAAACCCCAAAAGGCGACAAAATCAGCGTATTTGATTTGCGCTTTACGCGTCCTAATATCAGCTTGTTGAGCGAGAAGGGAATCCACACGCTCGAACATCTGTTTGCGGGGTTTATGCGCGACCATCTCAACGGGCAAGATGTCGAGATTATCGACATTTCGCCGATGGGTTGCCGCACGGGATTTTATATGAGCCTCATCGGAACGCCAAGCAGCGAAGTTGTCCGTGATGCATGGAAAGCAAGCATGGAGGATATTCTCAAGGTGAACAAAATCCCTGAAGCAAACCGCTATCAATGCGGCACATGTCGCATGCATTCGCTCAAAAAGGCACAAAGAATTGCAAAAAAAGTCCTCAAAAAGGGAATTGGTATAATGAACACCGAAGAGCTTTTGCTCAAGGAGCCCAAAAAATCCAAACCAAAAGAAGACAAAGAGGCGAAGGCAGCGCCAAAGATTGAAAGCGCGTAGCGCTATACTCGGGCAAGTGAATTGCTCTTCGCTCCCTAAAGTTGCGCATGACTGCCAAATTCGCTTTGCTCGCAATTGCTCGCAATAATATCAAACCAGTTTCTCAATATGCGCGGCATTTTGCGTGCATTTCTGTGAGCGTTGCCTTGCTTTTGCCTACAAGGGCTGATTCTGTTGTGCGCAAGAGTGTTTCATAGTTGTTTTCAAACGCATTTTTTGACCAATTTGCCGAACCAATGAATAATACAGCATCATCAATGATTGCGACTTTCATGTGCATGATTCCAAAATATTTACCATTTGCTGCTTTGTTGCCTTTGAGCGTACAAACCTCGATGTTTTGTAATTTTGCAAGATATCCAATCGTGGATCTTGTCTTGTTTGGTTCATTGCTGCTTTCATCGTAAATAATGCGGACTTTCACGCCTTTTGCAGCAACATCGCGCAAGGCTTTTGCAATCTCTCTGTTGGTGAAGCTATAAATCGCGATGTCAATTGAACGCTCGGCTGCCTTTAGGCTTGCAATCAGGCTTGAGAGTGCGGCTTTTTGTTCTTTTGGCATCATAAATAATGTGCTATTTGCAAAGGCGCAAGAGGCGATAAGGGTGATTGTGCAGGCTGTTTTCATAAATTGGCGCATTCTATGCTCCCTAAAACTTTTAGGATTAAAAATGCTATAATATCCCAAATCTTTTAATCGTATCTCACAAAGGCACAACGTTATGAAGCTCCTGTTGATTAACTCCAACCCTATCGTCTCGAAGCTTATCAAGCTAAGTGCGGATAAAGTCAATATTGACGTACTCGAGTCCGAAACTCTCGAAGGCATCGATCTCAATGATATTGGGCTTGTTTTTGTCGATGACAAATCTTTGCGTAAAGATTTAGCCGAGACGCTTGCCCAGAAGCTCCCAAATGCCAAGCTTGGCTTCATCTATTCCAAAAATAGCAAGAAAGAGAATGGCTTTACCCTCTATGTCCAAAAGCCATTTTTGCCCACGGATTTTGTTGAGTTGCTTAAAAATGAAACGATTGGTATGGATAAGAAAGCATTCGCGTCTCCCGAGGCAGGCGCAGCAACAACAGCTGTTGCGCAAGAAGAGATTAGTGTTGAAGATGTGACTGCAATTCCTGATGATATGCTACAACAAAGTCTTGGCAAAAGCGACAATTCAGACGTTGAAGAGGGTGATGATTTGATTCAAGGCGATGCTCCCGAAGAGGGCATAGAGCCAGTAGAAAGTGAAGAGAATGACAATTTCGACCCAGACAGCCTGCCCGAAGCGCCAGAGGGCTCGACAGAGGGGCTTGAGGGAATTGAGGGGCTTGATTCTGATGTGGGCTCATTGCTTGGTGGCGATGATGAAGATGAGAAGCTACCATTTGAGGGTGAAGAGGAGATTGATTTGGAAGATGACTCGCTCGATGGGCTCGACCGACCAAAGCCCACAAAAGCAGAAGAACCAGAGCCTGAACCTAGTGCAGCAGATGGAGTAGAATCCGATGAGCTCGATTTGGGCGAAGGTTTGGATTTGGGCGGCGATTCTGAAGTGGGTGCACCTGAATCAAAAGAGCCAGAATCCGATGACCTCGACTTGGATAAACTTGGTATAGACACAGAAACAAAGGCGCCAGCAGAAAAAGAAAGCGTTCTTGATGAGGACGATATTGCCGAAGTTAAGAGCTTACTCGAGGACGATGCGCCCGAATTGGACATCGATGTGAGCGCTGAAGGCGATGACCTCGACCTTGATTTGGACCTCGACCTTGCAGACGAATCTGATGTAGCCAAAACGCCCGAGCCAGAAACAGAATCAGCAGAATCTGAAGATGCCGCAGCACCCCAATCAGACGACCTCGACCTCGACTTGGGCGATGACCTCGATTTGGGCGAGGATTTGGACTTGAGCGAAGACATTGCGCCCGAAGCCGAATCTGATTCTGCAGCAGAAGAATCCGCAGCACCAGAGAATGCCGCGCTCGATGAAGATTTTGAGCTTGATTTGGGCGAGCTTGGCGAAGATGAAGCCACAACAGAATCAGCAGAATCTGAAGATGCCGCAGCACCCCAATCAGACGACCTTGACCTCGACTTGGGCGATGACCTCGATTTGGGCGAGGATTTGGACTTGAGCGAAGACATTGCGCCCGAAGCCGAATCTGATTCTGCAGCAGAAGAATCCGCAGCACCAGAGAATGCCGCGCTCGATGAAGATTTTGAGCTTGATTTGGGCGAGCTTGGCGAAGATGAAGCCACAACAGAATCAGCAGAATCTGAAGATGCCGCAGCACCCCAATCAGACGACCTTGACCTCGACTTGGGCGATGACCTCGATTTGAATCTCGAGGGCGATTCTGATGTTCCTGATGATATTGATTTGGGCGATTTGCTTGATGAAGACGATGGCGCAGCAGACATCGAATCTGCCGAGCAAGACGAGGTTGAGGAAACAAGCGCGCTAGAAGAAGCAAGCGAGGTTGAGGAAGTCGATGATGATGACTTTGAGGAAACGATTGAAGAAAACATAGAATCTGAACCCGCAGCAAGTGCCAAAGATGAATCGGGGCTTGATGAGAGTGATAGAGAGATTCAAAGTCTCAATGAAGTCGAGGTGGGCGCGGCGCTTGGCGAAGAGATTGAGCCACCAGAAGAGCCCGAGATTGCGATAGATGAGCCACTTGATGTGGTGATTCCGCCTATCGAATCTGTTGCCGCTGCTGCCACAGAAGCTGCCGCACAGGCTGCTACACACGAGATTGAGCCCGCGCCAGCGCCCAAAAAGGCAGAGGCAAGTGTCGACAATTCTGCTGCACTCGCGAATGCGTTGCAGGCATTACCAATCCCTGCACTCAAGCAGCTGCTCAATGGTATGCAGCTGACGATTACAATTCGATTCCCGGAGAAAGACAATGAAAAATAAAAAAGGTGCGATTATTATCCTCACAGGACCAAGTGGAGCAGGCAAAACAACGCTTTGTGATGCGTTGTTCAAATCCTTTACAAATCTCCGTTTCTCTGTCTCATGTACAACACGTCCAGCACGTGATGATGAGATTGATGGCATTCATTATCAATTTCTAAGCAAAGAGCAGTTTCAAGAAGGAATTGCGCGCGGCGATTTTGTCGAATATGCCGAAGTACATGGCAATTTCTATGGCACACTCAAGACAGAATTGCAGACAGGGATTGATGTGGGTTGGCTCACGTTGCTTGATATTGACGTGCAGGGGCAGATAAATATTAAAAAACTCTATGGCGACTATGCTGTGTCGATTTTTGTGACCACACCCAGCTATAAAGACCTCGAGAGACGATTGCTCATGCGTGGAACAGAAGATATCAATAGCCTGCAAGAGCGGCTGCAAAGCGCTGCTTTGGAGATGAAACAGATTCCGTTATTTGATTATTTGATTATTAATGATGACAAAGAACGTGCAAGCAACGAGATTGTCTCTGTTGTGCGCGCGTTTTTGTGCACAATCCCGCGCTATGATGTGCAGGGTTTCATCAACAATTGGGCGCAACATTAACGCAATTTACCAAAACAGAGTATAATCCAAAAATTATATTTGCGTGCATGTAGAGAAAAAGGAGTGCATATGGGTCCGAGTGTCCAACAATTATTAATCGTTCTAGTCATTGTGATTTTGATTTTTGGAGCAAAGAAGATTCCAGAGCTTGCCAAAGGTTTGGGCTCGGGGATTAAAAATTTCAAAAAAGCCGTCAAAGAGGACGAAGAACCCGAAACCGCTGCACCAACCACACAACCACAAATGCTCAACACCCAAGCTGCGCCACAGAATATGGCGCAAAATGCAACACAAGCTCCCCAAAACGTTGCGCAGCCACAGAATCCAACTCCCACTCCTGCGCAGCCACAGAGCACGCAACCGCAAGGGTAAAATCCATTGCATCACACACTCAAGGATTATATTGCACGTGTTTTGGGGCAGCCTCGCGCCCAGATTCTCTTGGAACGTCCCAAAGAGCAAGGCTTTGGACATTACGCAACACCGCTTGCTTTTTTGCTTGCAAAAGAGCGGCGCAAAAATCCCAAAGACATCGCGATTGAGATTGCAAAGCAGCTTGAATGTGGTATCGATGATGGAATCTTTGCACAAATCCTTCCAATTGGTGGCTTTGTCAATTTTTTCCTCGCTCCAAAGCTCCTCGCAACGCTCGCGCAAAATGCGCTTGCAAGCGGTAACAACTTTGGCAAAGGGCAGCAGCAGGGCAAGATTCTGCTTGAGTTTGTTAGCGCAAACCCCACAGGACCTCTGCATATCGGGCATGCGCGCGGCGCTGTGCTTGGCGATTGTTTGGCGCGTTTGGCGCGACATTTGGGCTATGATGTCTGCACAGAATATTATGTCAATGACGCGGGCAATCAGATTGCGCTTTTGGGGCTATCCATTTGGCTTGCTGCACGTTCGATTTTGCACCTTGATGTGGCATATCCGGAAAACTATTACCGCGGCGAATATATCAACGAGATTGCGCAACATGCGTTGCAAAAGCTTGGCGTAGATTCTTTCAAAATCGAAGCAGACGAGGCAACTCTTGCAAACCTTGCAACAATGGGCAAAGAACTCATGCTCGATGAGATTCGCGAGAATCTCGCTAGTATTGGCATTGCATTTGATTCATTTGTGAGCGAAAAGAGCCTCTATGCGCGCTGGGAAAGTGTGCGCGACACGCTTGTGGCAAAAGGTGGAATCTATGAAAACGAAGGCAAACTATGGCTTGCAAGCAGTGTGTTTGGCGATGAAAAAGATCGTGTGGTGGTGCGCGATGATGGCGAGCCAACCTACCTCGCGGGCGACATCATCTACCATGCCGATAAATTCACGCGTGATTATGCTATTTATATCAACATTTGGGGCGCAGACCACCATGGCTACATCGCTCGCGTCAAGGCGGCGTTGCAATGGCTTGGTTTTGATTCAAGCCGTCTCGAGATTCTGCTTTCGCAAATGGTTACCTTGCTCAAGGCGGGCGCGCCATACAAAATGAGCAAGAGAGCAGGCAACTTTATTTTGTTGAGCGATGTCGTGGCAGATGTCGGTTCTGATGTTTTGCGCTTTGTGTTTTTGTCGAAAAAAAGCGATACACATTTAGAATTTGATGTCGAAGATTTCAAAAAACAAGATTCGAGCAATCCTGTTTATTATGTGCATTATGCGCATGCGCGAATCCATACCTTATTTGCGCGCGCACAAAAGTCGCTTGATGATGTGCGCGATGTTTCGATTGTGCCAATTCTTTGCGCAGATTCCAATATCGAGGCAGCGAAAGATTGCACCGATTTAGCCTTTCTTGCCTTGCAGCTACCGCAAATCATTGAGGACGCGTTTGCAAGCCGCAATCTTGTCAAGATGACAGACTATCTGAAGAATCTCGCGGGCACTTTTCATAAATTCTACAATGCGCACAAAATCTTGCAGCAGCCAAATGAGCTTGAGCTGCTCGCTCTTTGTGCGCTTGTTGCACAAACGCTTCATCTCGGGCTATCTTTGCTTGGAATCTCTGCACCAACGCACATGCAAAAAGAAGACTAGATGTATCGCTTGATTCGCCCGTTTCTTTTCGCGCTTGATGCCGAAAATGCACATCGCTTGGTCTCGCTTTTGGGACGTTCATGTTTGCTGCCCCAAATTCTTGCGCGCTGCTATGCCTTTGAGGATTCTCGGCTGCATGTCTCACTTTTTGGGCGTATCTTTGCTTCGCCCATTGTGCTTGCTGCGGGTTTTGACAAAGACGCGCAAAATCTCAACCTCGCTGCCGCGCTGGGCTTTGGCGGAATCGAAGTTGGGACGATTACCCCAAAACCCCAAAGCGGCAACCCACGTCCGCGCATGTTTCGCCTTGTGCATGAGCAATCGTTGCAAAACGCAATGGGGTTTAACAACAGCGGGCAGGAGGCTGTGGCGAAGAATCTCGCGCCTTCCGTGCCTTTTGTGTTGCCTGTTGGTGTGAATATCGGCAAAAACAAAGACACGTCAAACGAGCAGAGCCTAAATGATTATGCCACGCTTTTGCGCACGTTTGCCCCGCTTGCTGATTATTTGGTGGTGAATCTTTCCTCACCCAACACACCACATTTGCGCGATTTGCAAAACGATTCATTTATTGCCAAACTCTTTAGCTTGGCAAAAACCATCACGAGCAAGCCCATCTTGCTCAAAATCGCGCCCGATATGCCGCATGATGTGCTGTTGTGTTTGTGCGAAAACGCTGTGAAAAGCGGTGCAAGTGGAATCATTGCGACCAACACAACCACAGACTATGCGCTATGCAAAAATGCGCACAATTTTGGGGGCATTAGCGGGCAGCTGTTGCGCAGTAAGAGTGTTGAGATTTTGCAGATTCTCTCTCGCGCATTGTTTGGCAAAACATTGCTCATAAGCGCTGGCGGCGTGTATAGCGCCGAAGAAGCATACATGCGTTTGCGCGCAGGTGCGTCTTGTGTGCAGCTATACAGTGCGCTCGTATATGAGGGACCATCGCTTGTGTATCGCATGAAAACTGGGCTTTTGCGCTTGCTTGAACGTGATGGTTTTACGCAAATCACAGAAGCAATAGGAGTCGATGTGCGATGAAGATATTTTGGGCAATCTTTCTATTTTCAGGAGTACTTATGGCAAGTGTTTTACCACAACATTATAAAAAAAGGCTTGACAATGGGTTGTTGGTTGTAGCAATTCCGCTCGATAATGGCACGGGGGTGATTGCAACAAATGTATTCTATCGTGTAGGCAGCCGCAACGAGGTGATGGGCAAAAGCGGAATCGCACACATGCTCGAGCATCTGAATTTCAAATCGAGCAAGAATCTCAAAGCAGGCGAATTTGACCAAATCATCAAACGTTTTGGTGGTACGACCAACGCTTCGACAGGCTTGGACTACACACACTATTATATCAAAAGCTCAAAGCAGAGCTTGGACAAGTCTCTTGAACTCTATGCCGAGCTTATGCAGAATCTCACGCTCAAAGATGACGAGTTTCAGCCCGAGCGCAATGTTGTTGCCGAAGAGCGCAGGTGGCGCACAGAGAATGACCCATTTGGCTATCTGTATTTTCGGTTATTCAACACTGCTTTTACCTACCATCCCTACCATTGGACACCTATCGGATTTATGGCAGACATTCAAAATTGGACAATTGAGGATATAGAGAGCTTTCATAAACTCTACTACCAACCCCAAAATGCGATTGTGCTTGTGAGCGGCGACATCAAGCCCGATGAGGTTTTTGCAGCTGCCAAAAAGCATTTTGGTGGGATTGCCAACACGACCCCTCTGCCACGATTCTATCAGCAAGAGCCCGAGCAAGATGGCGAGCGGCGAGCGATTGTGCGCAAAGAGAGCGAGGTGGAAATGGTTGCAATTGCCTACAAAACACCGCCATTCAATCATGACGACCAACTCGCACTTGATATGCTCGCAACACTGCTTGGCAGCGGCAAAAGCTCACAGCTCAATGTCAAGACTGTCGAGAAAGAGCGCCTTGCGAGCTCGGTGTATGTCCGCAATATGGACACCATTGACAATGGCTTGTTTTTTATGATGGGTATTGCGAATCCCAATGTGAGCGCAAAAAAGGTCGAGGAATCGATTCTCGCACAGATTCATAAGCTCCAAAAGGGCGAGATTAGCGACAAAGAGATTGCGAAAGTCAAAAAAGCACTCAAAACGCAATTTATCAATGCGATTGAAAATAGTAGTATGATTGCGAGTGTTTTTGGCAATTATTATATCAAGGGCGATATTGGACCATTGGTTGGATTTCAGGAAAAATTGGAACGCATTAGCAAGAAAGATTTATTGCGCGTTGCAAATCAATATTTTACCAAAGACACGCGTACAATTGTGATTCTAAAGAGGTAGCTATGCAAGTTTTGGGCTGTATGAGTGCGCTCGTTACGCCATTTAAAAATGGCAAGCTCGATGCGTCAACTTATGAATTTCTTATCAAACGACAGATTGAGGCGGGCATGGACGCTGTTGCGCCTGTGGGCACAACGGGCGAAAGCGCGACACTCTCACACAATGAACACAAAGAATGTATCGAAATCGCTGTGCACACTTGCAAAGGCAGCGGTGTGGCTGTGCTCGCTGGTGCTGGGAGCAACGCGACAAAAGAGGCGATTGATCTCGCATATTTTGCGCAAAAGATTGGCGCAGATAGTCTTTTGTGTGTTACACCCTATTACAACAAGCCCACACAAGCAGGACTACTCGCACATTATACGGCAATCGCTGAAACTGTCGAGATTCCGATTATGCTCTATAATGTTCCATCGCGCACGGGCGTGAGCCTTGAGCCTCAAACAATTCTCGAGCTCGCCAAGATTCCCAATATCTATGCGGTGAAAGAGGCGAGCGGCAATGTGGAACGCGTTGTCGAGCTGAACGCGAGCAACCCAAATCTGCGAATTTTCAGCGGTGAGGATAGCCTAAATTACCCTATTCTCGCTTGTGGGGGCTCGGGAATGGTTTCAGTAACAGGCAATCTTTTACCCAAACGCATTGTGGCACTCCAAAGGGCTGTAGATTGTGGAGATTTTAAGCAGGCGCGCGCACTGAACAATATGCTTTATCCGCTCAATAAGGCGTTGTTTCTCGAATCCAATCCAATTCCAATCAAAGCAGCGATGTATATTGCTGGGTTTTTGCCACGTTTGGAATATCGTCTGCCATTGGTAGAACCGAGTAAGCAAACTTATGATATACTTCAGAATCTTATCCAATCTTATGACGAGGTACAATAGATGAGCATGAAAGGCAAAACTTTAGTGATAAGTGGCGCGACACGAGGGATTGGCAAGGCTATCTTATATCGTTTCGCGCAAGAAGGCGTGAATGTTGCTTTCACATACAACAAAAATGAGGAAGAAGCACAAAAGATTCAGCAAGATGTTGAGCAGCAATACAACATCAAAGCACGATTCTACCCATTGAACGTACTTGAACCAGAGCAATATAAAGACCTTTTTGTCGAAATTGATAAAGATTTTGAGCAAGTGAATTTTTTTATTAGCAATGCAATCATTTATGGAAAAAGCGTTGTGGGCGGGTTCGCGCCGTTTATGCGGCTAAAGCCCAAAGGACTCAACAATATCTACACAGCAACCGTGCTTGCTTTTGTTGTGGGCGCACAAGAAGCAGCAAAGCGCATGAAAGAGGTTGGCGGAGGCAGCATTATTTCGCTTAGCTCGACAGGCAATCTCGTCTATATGCGCAATTATGCAGGACATGGCAATTCTAAAAATGCTGTGGAAACAATGGTCAAATATGCCGCAGCCGAGCTTGGTGAATGGAAGATTCGCGTGAATGCCGTGAGCGGTGGTCCAATCGACACGGACGCACTCAAAGCATTCCCCGATTATGCCGAAATCAAGGCAAAAGTCGAGGAAAAATCGCCGCTCAATCGCATGGGCTATCCAAACGATATTGCGGGCGCTTGCTATTTTTTGTGCAACGAAACCGAAAGCGCGTGGCTCACAGGACAAACAATCGTGATTGATGGAGGGACAACCTTTCAATGAGTTGCCCAATGGCATAAAATATGAAAAATGCACCGAATCTTTTGAGCTTTTTACGTATCTTTTTGTCGTTTGTCCTCTTGACGTTTATACTCTATCGCGATTGTTTGTTTCCAAACATCGACCCAAGCTATCGCGATTATTTTACATGTCTTGTCTTCATCATCGCAAGTATCACCGATTTTTTCGATGGATTCATCGCCCGCGAATACCATATCACGACAACATTTGGCGAGGTTTTTGACCCGCTTGCTGATAAGATGCTCATGCTTGCAGCATTTTTAGGCTTGCTCATTCTTGCTCGCGCCGATGTGTGGGCTGTGTTTTTGATTCTAAGCCGCGAGTTTTTCATCACAGGTTTGCGTGTGGTGGCGATTAGCAAAGGTAAAAACATTGCCGCGTCATCGCTTGGCAAAACCAAGACAACCCTGCAAATCAGCGCGATTGGCTTTTTGTTGATGAATGAAATCTGGTTTGGGACCATCTTGCTTTGGCTTGCTGTGGCTGTTACACTCTATTCAGGCTATGATTATTTGCGTGCCTACCTTATTACAAAGGACTAAAATGCCACTCATTTTTTTGTTGTTATGTCTTGTCTTGTTCGCAAGCCTCGCCTTTTTTGCGTGGGGATATTTTGTTGCGCTGTTCTTGCTCGCGTTTATGGTGCTATTCCATGAGTTTGGGCATTTCCTTGTTGCGCGCCTTTGTGGCGTTCGTGTTGAGGTGTTTAGCGTGGGCTTTGGCAGGCGCGAATGGTGTCTTTGGCGCGGCAAATGGGGGGCGACAGAATATCGAATCGCACCCATTATGCTTGGTGGCTATGTCCAAATGCTCGGGCAAGACGACACAGACCCAACTAAGCGCGATGATTCCCCCGAAAGCTACACGCAAAAATCGCCTCTGCAGCGTATTGCGATTCTGATCGCTGGACCTTTTGCGAACCTTTTGCTTGGCTTTCTTGCACTTGTCGTGGCTGTGTGGATTGGCAAAATGGAGATTGCGCCAAAGATTGCCGCACCCGAGCCTAGCTCCCCCGCTTTTGTCGCGGGCTTGCGCGAGGGCGATGAGATTGTGCGCGTGAATGGCGCGCGCGTGCAGAGTTGGAACGAGCTTAGCAAGGCGATTCAGGCGAGTGCAATTGGCGCGCCACTCTCTATCGAGGTTGTGCGCGATTCCGCGCCACTTTTGCTTTCGCTTGTTCCGAGCGTGCGCGAGCTGCCCAATCTCTTTGGTGAGCTAGAAAGTCGCCCCATCATCGGAATCCGCCCATTGGGCGAAACGCGTGTTGTGCGCTATGGCTTTTGGGAGGGGATTGCGAAGGGCTATGCGAATGCGCTCGAGCTCTCATCACTCATGATAATCGGAATCGGCAAGATTTTCACGCAAGTTGTGCCTGTTTCAGAGGTTGGCGGGGTTGTGATGGCTGTGCAGACCATTTCGCTCGCCGCCGAGAATAGCCTTGTTGCCGTGCTATGGATTGGCGCATTGATTTCGCTCAATCTTGGAATTATCAATCTTTTGCCCATTCCGATGCTCGATGGTGGGCATATTGTGCTCAACCTCTACGAGCTTATCGCCCGCCATGTGCCGAGCGAAAAAACGTTAAGCCGCTTTGCGATGTTTGGCGCTGTGATTCTGTTTGCGCTCATGGCTTTGGGGCTCTACAACGACATCAGTCGTATTGTGCAGGGGTAGGGGGTTTCTTGTTGTGCCGAGTGCCCGCAGTGATGTTGGCTTTTGCCGTTGCGAGGCGAAGCCCCAAGCAATTTGCCATTATCTGTCATTGCGAGGGCTTGCCCGAAGCAATCAACAATCAAAGAAGTCTAAGAATCATACAAAGATTCCAAGATATTTGATTGATTTGCGTAAGCTCGCTATGACAACAGCCATGCACCGCAAGCAAACCAATGCAAATCCTACTCAAACGCCCTTTTATTTGGAAATTGTGGTGTGTAGCCCTTAAAATGTTCTGTTTTGGGGGCAATGAGCAAGGCATATCCACCTTTGTGGTCTTTGTCCCAAATGCTAAAAAATTCTTGCTTTGTGCTGACATAGACACCATAGCTTGGGTCAAAAACAGAAAGATAATCGCCTTCGTGATTGATAACCACAACAAAATGAGGAAAACGTGGGTCGTCTTCAATCTTTACAAGCATTGGAAAGCTTGTTTTGAGAAATGAATCTCTATGGATTCGATAGGATTTGACTTGATAATCCAAAGCATGCAAGACATTTTCGAGGTCTAAAAAGCTCACCATGTCTGTATTGTTCTCTGCCTCATTTGCGCTAAGATATTGAATCATATCCATTTCGCTAAATTGTTGCGAATCCCACAAATTAAGGAGCGTTGCAAGCGCGCTTGCGCCGCATGATTCTTCATAGTTTTGCCGCACAACTCCTTTGCTTCTTATCTCTTGCAACGATTGCACAGCAAAGTCAGCAAACAAAAAAGAGCTAAATAAAAGCAAGAAAACTAGAACTTTTTCCATAAACTCAAGCTTATAATAGAATCGGGAGCAGAGCTAGAACCACCCGCTGATGCAGAAAATGAAATTGATGTGTCTGCATTGATGCTATATGTTGTCCCTACGCTCAATGTTGGGATTGAGTAGAGATGAGAATTTTTTGTCCCATTCAAGCGTTGCGGTGTTTGGAATCGATGTTCTGCGCCCATATCGAGTGTGATTTTGGGACTTAGGATAATCGAAAGATTCACGCCACCATAGAATCCATCGCCATACTTAAGAGAACCGACATTATCAAACTTACGTTTTTGGTTCAAACTTGCTCCGAGATAGACAGAATACACGACAGGGTCGCTATAACTGCGCAAAGCCGCTTGCAAGGATTGAGACTTGAAATAGAAAGTTTTACTCTCTTCATTGACTTTTTCGGTTTGGACAATCGCTGTTTGTGCTGTGATTTGGGGGATAAACCCAGCAATGCTAGGTGCAGAATAGACAAAGCCTAGCCAAAACGAATCAAACTTCCAATCATTATCGCTAATATACGCACTATTGGCATAGTGGGTATATTCTTTTTGGGCAAAACTTCCACCCACAGAACCGATAATATCTAAACTTGGCAGAATCGAAGCCATTAATGTTTGGTTGAGCGAAACTTGCTTCGTATCGTTCCAAACCGTTTGGTCTCCTTCAATCGTGAGTTCAGGATAGAGGCGATAGCTATTTGCATTCCCTGTTGTCAGCAAACTTAGAGTGGTGA
>CAJTQL010000011.1:63076-79671 GCA_910578285.1 uncultured Helicobacteraceae bacterium | reverse complement strand
ACCTCAACCCACTCACTATCCACAGCCAACATCATTGCGAGGATATATCCTCGCAATACAAGCGGATTAATCCGCTTGTAGATGTTGGCTGTGGATAGTGAGTGGGTTGAGGTGGGTGGGGTGTGGGAGTGTCCTATTTGTTTGTATCACAAACTTAAGCATTTAGCCAACTCACTTATTCATCTACGCTACCGAATTAACACTAATTGAAAATGTCAAAATAGGTATAATCGATAAAAAATCGCTATTCCTCAAGAAATATGCTTATTCATCTTTTTTATCCTCCCTAATTCTGTAATTTCTTATCATAAAAACAAATAATAAAATACTTATTTAATAATTATTAGACAATAATTATTGATAAAATTAACAAAAATCTGCCTTATTATAACGAGCAAAAATCCAGCTTATAATAGCAAAAATTTATTTTAATAAAAATATAAGAAATAAGTTTTAAAGTTCCTCTCAACTCTTTTATTCCATTAATCTGTGGCATACAATTTCCTACTCTAGCTTTCTCGCTAGCAAAATACTTTCATCAATATTTCTCCTCTGCTTTTTACATAGAATATGCTATAATGACATCTGATTCTAATTGCTTTCAAACAAAAGTTCAATGTCTAGCACACAATCAGAGCATCAAAAAGGCTTTCCATGCTTCAACGCGCACGTAATAATATTTCTGTCTCATTCTTTCGTGAGGCAGAATATGCAACGATTGTTCTTGATAATCCTGAAAAAGAAGCCTATTTTGAACAATTGAGTATTGGTGTCGTGCGTAAGCGCAAAAACCCCAATAAAACCTATACGGGAGCAAAAAACCTCCGAACACAATTTCTTGCTGCGCTCAAACAATTGGGTGATGTGCAAACGGCAAATATTTGGGCAAGAAAACTGATTATTGAACCTGAAACAATCGAATCTTTACGCGCGCAGATTCGGACAACTCTACGTAAGAATCGTATCTATGGAGTGGTGGAGATTCATTTGCAAGATTATGAAATCAATTCAACACATATTCAATTTGTGGGCACACAAGCGCAAGAAGCAGAGAGGCTGATTGCTGAAATTGTTGTGCGCTTAGGATATGAGGATTCTTTTTCAAGTGCTGTGGGTAAAAGTTTACAACAGGAGTTATCTGAAATACCTCTTGTACCTAGCCCAAGTCCAAAACGCCCAAAGGTAAAAATAAAAGATATTGACGATTTGACAATTGATGTTGCAGAAGAAATCAAGATATTGCGGAATCTACGCGACAAGCTCATTCATGATGCGAATCGTAAAAGTAACAAAAAAACAGAACAGATTCTTGAGCAATTTGAGCGTAAAAAAGCACGACATGAGAACACTAAGACATTACTAGAACGTTACAATAGACGCAAAGAAAAAGAATAGGAAATTCTTATTTAAGCATAAAAAGATTTTAATTTAATGAGCGATATAAATAATAATCAACAAGTCATCATCTTTATCTTGCAAATAAGCGGTATCGCCAATACTTTTTTAAATCTCCAGATAAGAATTCTCCCATATCTCTTGTGCTTAATCTTCTTGATATATTTTATAATTTATATCTATATTCATTTATAAATTTAAAAATTTTTTTGCATTATTTTCAAACTTTATTCGCATCGATATTTGGAAACTTCCATTAGTTTAATTCGATAAGAATCCCAAGATATAACCCCAAAATAGCACAGAAAAGGACGAAGATTGTCCAGCAAAATGCGATATAGAGATATGTGTGCAGCGGGATAGAGATTCCATATCTTTTGAGACTCGCAAGCCATAAAAGTGTGGCGAGCGAACCGATTGGCGTGAGCTTTGAGCCGATATTGCAGCCGAGCAGATGCGCAAAAACCAAATGGAGATTGTCAATGCTTTTCAGAGTCAAATCGCCAAGCATGACCATAGGGAGATTGTTGATGAGACTACTACCAAATGCGCTTAGGAATCCAATACCAAAAAGACTCAACAATGTACCTTGTTCAAGAATCTTGTTAGCTCCTGTTTCCAAAACTTCTAATAATCCAGCATTTTTGAGACCAAACACAACAATAAATAAACCAAGACTAAAGGGCACTACGCTAAATGGGGAAGATTTGAGCAGCTTAAATGGTTTGATTCTGCCTAGCTTCATTCCATAACCAAGCGCCAAAGCCGCACAAAGCCCCACAAAAATGCAGAGTGGTATCCTAAAATATGCGCCAAATGCCGCACATAGTGGCAAAAGCGCAAGCAGAGAAAAACAAAAACAGATTCCAAATGTACTTAGAGATTTATTCTTAAAATCTTTTGATACAACCAAAGTCTTGGGCAATTTTCTGCCATAAAAAAGCCAAAAGATAGCAAGCGATGAGCAAATAGCAAAAATCTGCGGCAAGGCCATATATTTTAGGAAATCGAGAAATGGAATAGCAAAAAATGAGGCTGTAAGGATATTTGTCAGATTCGAGATGACAAAAAGATTAGAAGCAAAATCGCTAATAAATGCCATGCAGAGTAAAAAGATGAGCAAAATCGCATTATCACCCTCTTTTTGCTGCGAAAAAACTGCAAACATAAGAGGGGTGAGGACAAGAATCGCGCCATCATTTGCAAAAAATGTTGCAAGAAAAGCCCCAAAAAAGATAAGAAAAATAAAAAGCTTCCAAGTTTTGCAATAAAAGCCTTGTTGTCCATTCTCCAAGACAGAAGTGCTGGCAAAAACAAGAATCCAATGAGCGAGAAACTCGAAAAACAAAAGACGTTCCAAGGTGAGTGTGAGGACAATGAGCCCAACCAAAACCAATGTGGAATCCCAAACCATCGCCCATACAAAAACGATAGCATCGATATCCACGATTCCACATAAAAAGGCAACAAGCGCACCAAAAGTGCTGATGAGCCAAGCAGGAATCTGCAATGGACGTATGTAGATAAGAATCATCATTATAGAAAATAGGAGATAGGGCATTGTCTCTATCCTAAAAATTCATCATTCATTTTGTTTTAAAATCAATACATCGATTCTTTGCTCCAATTTCTCATTTTTCTCCTTGAGCTCCTCACAGCGCTCTTTCAAGAAGCCATTCTCGATGCTAAGCCTATCGATGAGCGTGCCCTGCTCATCTAGCTCGCCCTCTTTTTGCGCAAGCAACGCGCCGAGATTGTCAATGTCTTTTTGCAGCCTCTCTGCGAGCTCATCGAGCGATTGTTGTAGGAGTTGTTCGGCTTTTTCTTTATAGAGATTGTATTCATTGACCTTTTCGCTGATTGTTGCGCGCATTGAACCGATAGTTTCTTCGCGCTTGGCGATGGTCTCACGGTATTCTTCGAGCGTTTGTTCCTTTTGCGCGCACTCGTCTTTGAGCGCGAGAATCTCGCTGTCTTTGTGCGCAAGGTTCAGCAAATCTTTGGTGAGCAGCAGCGAGGCGAGGTTTGTCGTGTCATCATCGCGATACTTCTGCTTGACAAGCTCGAGTGCTTCTTTAATCGTGATTCCACTTTCAAGCTGCGTGTGGAGGTAATCATACGCGCTCAACGCCTGCTCTTTCGCCCTTTCTAGCCGCAAGGCGCATTTCTCCTCCTCTTTGCGCCTGTAGGCTTCGTAATTGCGCTCGAAAAAGCCCTCGATGTCCTCATTTGGCGCAAAGCGAATCTGTGTTGGGGCTTTTTGCAGTCGCTCCTCAATCGATTCTGGGGGCAAAGAAACACGTGTCTTTTGCGCCTCTTTTTGCAGCTCGGCTTTGGCATCTGCTCTTGCGTCAATATTTGTCGCTATGCCCTGTTGCTCTTGCTTACTTGCTTGCAGAATCTCCTCGCCGCTCACCTTGTAATCGACCTTACCGCCCATTCCGTTGGTGTAGGTGTAGCACAGCTTCAGATGTGGAATTTGATGTGCGAGCTCGAGACAGATTCCACTTAGGATAAAGTTATTGTCTTTGGGGTTTTTGAAGTTGTCCTTGAGGCTATATGCCTGCTTTGCGGTGTGGATTCCAAGCTTGCCATTGTGCTCGTAATAGCCCCTGCGGCTATAATAGAGCTCGACACTGCGTTCGCCCAATGAACGAAAGTCAAGGAAAGAACGCGTGGGGAGCTCGGAGAAAACCTGCTTGAAATGTGTGATTTCTTGCTCGCTGCAGTCATGCAGGCTGATATGCAGATGTGCAATCTCAACATCGGCAATCGAGCTAAGCCCGCGCGTATTGAGCGCTGTGGCAAGGCGAAAGTCGAATCTGCCAATCTCGCGCTTGAATAGCGCGCTCATCTGCTCGAGCACATCGGCTGCTTGGCGCTTTGCTTCGTCAATCGTGGCGACATTATGCCAATAGAGCCGATGTGTCTTGCAAAATTCGGCAAACTCGGCTTGCTCGCCCTCCCAAAAGGGCAAAAGCGCGCTAATGGGCGTCTGCCATAAATCGATGGCTCGCAAAAACTCGGTGTTGGAATCAAGGGTCAGGTGGAGTGTCATGAGTGTCCTTGTCGAATGCTCGCTGAATCTTAGCATATAGATAACCAATATGGCAAGTCTCATGGCAAAAGGCGATATTGCATGAAGCTAACCATGACTTCTATGGGAGCATAGAGATTGTCAACAAGCGCATTCAAATTTTGCATTAAGGATTCTCATAACGGAATCAAAATTGCTTTGGGATTCCAAAAGAAAAACCTTGCGCCCCGCGGCGTAAAACGGCGACTAAAGATACAAACGCATTGTCGCACACTTAGGGAGTGTGGGCAATTCGCTTGCACGCACGATAAAAAGCTTAGGAAGCTTTGCGATTATAAAGGACATCAATATGTATCGATTGCTCGTGTTGCTGTGTGCTACCATGTTTGGCGCGCAAGACATCACTTTTATCCCCCGCCCATTTGAAAGCGCGACAATGACATGGGATGAGTTGTGGCAACGCGTTGAAGAAAAGGCGCTCAATGAGGACTATGTGCTATTTCGTGGGCGCAAAATGACAACACACAGAGCCTATCATCGTGTGCAAAAAAAGACGCGAGAGGCGCTAGCAAAAGAGCATGCGCTCGTGCTGATTAAAGGAAAAATCGAGAATTATATCCGCTTTAGTGAGCTTGGCGGCGTGAGTATCGACACCAACCAAAACGCGTTTGTAACATTCGACATTCGCTATCTTGAAACCTTACGACATATCGGCATTGGCAGCGATTTTTATGCCATGTGCGTGCTACCGCGCTATGACAAATGCCTTTTGTTGCGCTATCTTGCGTTTGATCCTTCGTTGCCACATGTTGAGCGAAATGAAGAATTTGATTATAATCCGCGCGTGAATATCCGACAAACACCAGCACAAAAAGAGAATAAATTTAAAATGATTCCACCGCCAAGAGTGCTCAATCCGCAGGTTGAACCAAAGCCACACGAAAGAATCGCGCCCCGCTAGGGGGCGCGCATGCCTAAATTTCTATTCTTTATAAGGAGGAAAAAACAAGGAAGACAGAACTAATGGCTTACTTCAGTAAGACGTTTGGACGCGGGAGAAGGACTTGAACCTCCGACCTCCGGGTTATGAGCCCGACGAGCTACCACTGCTCCACCCCGCAACAAAAAGCAAAACAAAAGCACTATCGCCCTACTCTGCCTCAAAAAATCAGGAAAGATGGCTGGGGTAGAAGGATTCGAACCTCCGAATGGCAGGACCAAAACCTGCTGCCTTACCACTTGGCGATACCCCAACAAAAGAAGCGAACTTCTCAATCAAGAATGGCATTATACAACATCTTAAACACATTGTCAAGCTTTTTTGCTATACTTGCGAAAAATTTATCTTTAGGAGAACAAAATGCCACTAGAGCGCGTTCGTGAGGCGATTACCGCAATCAAAAATGGAGAGATGGTCATCATCATGGACGATGAAGACCGCGAAAACGAAGGTGATTTAGTCTTTGCAGCCGAGTTTTGCACGCCCCAAAAAGTGAATTTTATGGCGCAAGAAGCGCGCGGGCTCATTTGTGTGTCGATTACAAACAAGCTCGCTCAAAAGCTCGATTTACAACCAATGGTTACGCACAATAGCAGCAACCATGAAACCGCATTTACCATTTCTATCGATTCTAAAGACGCAAAAACAGGAATCTCGGCATTTGAACGTGACCAAACCATTCGACTCATGTGTGAGGAGAGCTCGACTCCTGAAACATTCGTGCGCCCCGGGCATATCTTTCCGCTCATCGCCAAAGAAGGCGGGGTTTTGGTGCGCACAGGGCACACAGAGGCGAGCGTGGATTTGTGCTTGCTCGCGGGGCTTAAGCCCGTGAGTGTGATTTGTGAGATTATGAAAAAAGATGGCAGCATGGCACGCAGAGGTGATAAATTTTTGCTCGAATTTGCAAGCGAGCATAACCTCAAGATTCTCTATGTCTCCGACCTCATCGCCTATCGCTTGCAGTTTGAGAATCTGCTCGTCCAAAAGGAAACTTGCAAGATACAATTTATGGGAAATGCATGCGAAAAAAACGTCTTTGTTGACCATCTTGGGCGCGAACACACCGTGTTTGTCTTTGGCACACTTTCGCAAAATGCGTTGTTTAAATTTCACAATATCCGTTCCGACCTCGAGCTTTTGAGCCATGCTGATGAGTTTGAAAATCTCATGCAGTCTATCGAGCTGCTCAAGCAGCAAGGTGGCGCGCTTGTCTTTCTACAAACAAGCAGCACAAAGGTCAATGATATTAAAAACTTTGGAATCGGCGCACAGATTATGCGCGCGCTTGGCATGCGCGAGTTTCATTTGCTCACAAGCACAGAGGGTGTGCAATTTGTTGGGCTTTCAGGATTTGGGCTGAATATGAAAGAGAAAGTCTTGTTACCTTTTGAAAAAAAATAAAAAAATTAGGTTTTTTCGCTCCATCATCAGCTTGATTTTAGTCGTCTCGTGATACTATCAAATATCATTAACAATACAAGCCATAATTAAGGAGGATTGATGTTTTTTGGAGATAAAGAATCGCGACTTCTAGCCCAAGCAAAAGAACGCTTAAAATCATTGCAGGCGCAAAAGCCGCTCCATGAAGGAAGCAGCATTAAAGAAATGCTACAAAGAAATGGAATCTCGCGCCGAGACTTCCTCAAATGGGCAAGCACAATGACGGCTGCAATGGCACTGCCTGCGAGTTTTGCACCGCTCACCGCCAAAGCCGCTGAAGTCGCCGACCGATTGCCGCTCATATGGCTCCACATGGCAGAATGCACAGGCTGTAGCGAAAGTCTCTTGCGCTCCGATGGACCAAGCATTGATAGCCTCATATTCGATTATGTCTCGCTTGAATATCATGAGACAATTATGGCAGCATCAGGCTGGCAGGCAGAACAAAATCTTGAATCCGCCATCGAACGTCACAAAGGCAATTATATCTTGCTTGTCGAAGGCGGGATTCCAAGCGGAGCAACAGAAAATTGTCTCACAATTGGAGCTTTGGGGCACACAGGCGCACATAGTTGCAAGGTTGCAGCAGCAAACGCAAAGGCGATTTTTGCCATTGGCTCATGCAGCAGCTTTGGTGGAATCCAAGCTGCAGCGCCCAACCCGACACAAGCGCGCCCACTGCACAAAACGATTAGCCAACCCGTGATTAATGTCCCCGGCTGTCCACCAAGCGAAAAAAACATTGTCGGGACACTTTTGCATTTCATTCTCTTTGGCACTCTGCCACCTACTGATGCCTATCGCCGACCCTTGTGGGCGTATGGACAACGAATCCATGACCTTTGTGAGCGGCGAGGGCGATTTGACGCTGGCGAGTTCGTACAACGATTTGGAGATGAAGGCGCTGAAGCGGGCTATTGTCTCTATAAAGTCGGCTGCAAAGGACCCTACACTTTCAACAACTGCTCCAAATTGCGATTCAACAGCCATACAAGCTGGCCTATCCAAGCAGGACATGGTTGCATTGGCTGTTCAGAGCCCAATTTCTGGGACAACATGGGACCCTTTGAAGAGCCTGTGGCAAACCATCGTTTCCGCCCTCCCCTTGGCGCAACAGGAATGGACAACATGGCAGACAAAGTGGGAATCACCGTCCTAAGCGCCGCTGTAATCGGCATTGCAGCACATGCAGTGTTGAGCACAATCATTAAAGACAAGCACTAAAGGAGCAAAACATGGCAACACGAATTGTTGTAGACCCCATCACCCGAATCGAGGGACATTTACGTATTGAAGTGATGGTTGATGATAATAATGTCGTTACAGACGCATTTTCGGCTTCAACATTATGGCGGGGAATTGAAACGATTGTGAAAAATCGTGACCCACGCGATGTGGGCTTTATGGTGCAGCGAATCTGTGGTGTGTGCACCTATTCACATTACAAAGCGGGCATTACAGCTGTGGAAAACGCTCTTGGAATCGAGATCCCCCCTGCAGCGACATACACACGCGCGCTCATGAATATCTCGCTTGTTTTGCATGACCATATGGTGCATTTCTATCATCTGCATGGGCTCGATTGGTGCGACATTGTCGCAGCACTTGGCGCAGACCCTGCAAAGGCATCAAAACTCGCGTTTAATTATTGCGAAAACCCTATCGCCACAGGCGAAGACGAATTGCGCGCTGTACAAAAACGTGTAGCCGAGTTTGCAAACGGCAAAAGCGGGCTTGGACCCTTTGCAAATGGCTATTTTGGGCACAAAACCTATCGATTCTCACCCGAGCAAAATCTTATCGTGCTTTCGCACTATCTCAAGGCGCTTGAGGTGCAGCGCGTTGCCGCACAAATGATGGCGATTTTTGGCTCAAAACAGCCCCACCCACAAAGCCTCACCGTGGGCGGTGTTACGTGTGTGCGTGATATTCTTGACCCTTCGCGTATGGGCGATTGGCTCACCAAATATAAATATGTCGCGGATTATATCAACCGCGCATACTATTCAGACATTGTCATGGCTGCCGAAGTCTATCAGCATGAACCAAGCGTGATGGGCGGCGAAAATGTCAAAAATTTCCTCTGCTATGCCGAGATTCCTGTCAATGCAACCGAGACGCTTTATAGCACAGGCATTGTGCTTGACCATGATATTAGCAAGGTTGTGCCTATTGATGAAACCAAAATCACCGAAGAAGCCACGCATTCGTGGTACAAAGACAATGGACCCTTACACCCCTATGATGGCAAAACCGAACCAAACTACACAGGTTTTATCGACGGGCAAAGCTTGGGAGCTGATGGCAAAATGGTTGATTCCAAACTCCTCAAAACAAGCGAGAAATATTCATGGATTAAATCCCCACGTTATGACAGCAAACCTATGGAAGTCGGACCTCTCGCAACGGTTGTCGTTGGGCTCGCGGCGGGCAATCCACGTGTCAAAGCTGTGGCAACCAAGCTCTTGCAAGACACCGGCTTGCCTGTTGAGGCGCTATTTAGCACACTTGGCAGAACAGCAGCGCGCATGCTCGAATGCAAACTCTCGGCGGATTATGGAATCGAGGCATTCAATTCGCTTGTCGAGACAATCAAAAGCGGGGACAAACGTACATGCACGCCCTATAAAATCGACAAAAGCAAGGAATACAAAGGACGTTACATCGGCTCTGTGCCTCGCGGCGTGTTGAGCCATTGGGTGCGCATTAAAAATGGCGTTGTCGAGAACTATCAATGTGTTGTGCCCTCGACTTGGAACGCTGGACCACGAGATTCAAAAGGGCAAAAGGGCGCGTATGAGCATGCACTCGTGGGGCTCAAGATTAACGACCTCACCAAGCCCATTGAGATTATCCGTATTATCCATTCTTTCGACCCCTGCATCGCCTGCGCTGTGCACATGATAGACGCTAGCGGCAATGAGATTGGGCAATATAAAATTGACCCGCTCACAATGGGTGCGCTCGCAAGCGCACAAGGAGAATCACATGGAATCTAGCAAAACCTTTACGCGACATATCGAGTTCAGCCCGCTCACGCGTATCTTGCACTGGGTGCGTGCGCTGTGCATTTTTGCGCTGATTATCACAGGATTCTATCTTGGCTATCCATTCCTCACACCCGAGCCGAGCATGAAACTCTATGCGCTTGCACGTGGCTGGCATGTCATCATCGGCTTTGTGCTCATTGGTGCAACATTGTTTCGATTCTATCTCTTCTTTTTCTCGCGAGGTTCTGCTCAAGAGCGTCAATCATTTCCCGATTCGCTAAGTGCCTCCAAATGGATTGCGATTCTCAAAACCTACTTGTTGTTTGGCACACACCCTAAACAAAATGGGGCATATAATCCTTTGCAGCTTGTAACCTACACATTCCTAATGATTCTGATTGTGCTGATGTCTGTCACGGGGATTGTGCTCTATATGCACACCTATCATGAAGGGCTAGGCGGTGCATTGGAGCCGCTATTCAAATCAGTCGAAGTCATGTTTGGCGGCTTGGCACAAGTGCGCTTTATCCACCATTGCACAACATGGGCATTTGTTGTCTTTATCCCTGTGCATATCTATATGGCAACATGGAATGCTGTGCGCTACCCAGGCGGTGGGCTTGACACAATCGCTGGCGGCTATCGTTATGATGAGCAAAAAGGCTAATGCGTGAAAGTTTTACTGCTTGGAATCGGGAATATTTTGTTTGGCGATGAGGGCATCGGTGCTCATCTCGCACATTTGTTTGCAAAAAACTACCGATTCCACAGCAAAGAACATGCGCTCGAGATTATCGATGGCGGCACGCTCGCACAATTTCTGATTCCCACCATCACAAGCGCCGATTCTGTGATTCTGCTTGACTGCGTGAATGTGGGCAAGGACAGCAAAGAAGGCGATGTCTATGCGTTTGACTTTGACAAAATTCCGCTCCACATCACATGGCAAGGCAGCGCACATGAAGTCGAGATGCTTCAAACACTGCAAATGACAGCGATAAATGGTGATTTGCCCCCTGTGCATATCATCGGAATCGTGCCGCATGTGATTGGGCACACAATGACATTCGAGCTCTCAAACGCTTGTCTGGAGGGCGCAAAAACAATGGAAAAGCTCGTTTTGCGCCGCTTGCACGACTTGGGATTTGAAGCAACACAGATTGGCACACAATCCTTGCAAAGCCTCGCGCACACAACCTTTCGGGGCTTTTGATGAGCATCGCACCTCTTGCATTCATCTTTCGCGCACTTTCGCCTATGGGCTATTTTGAAAAGCTCATTGTCGAGATTGCACAAGAACATGTGAGCTGCTTTGGCACACAATTCGATGAGAATCATGGGCGCTTTATTCTCAAGGTTTCGGGCAGCAAAGAAGAGCTCACCTCGCTTTCAGACGCGCTATCCACTCTGCCTGTTTCACTCTTTTTTTACTTTGAAAAAGTCGAGCTACTCGATGAAAAAGAGGCGATTGAACCATGTCTTGATTCTACCTTTCCCCCCTTTTTGTTCGAATCGCAGCGCCCACTGCAAAGCTTTGCACTCTCGCAAACACTCGATGAGCAGACTCGTTTTCCCTATAATGGGCATTTATTTCTTGATGGTGTCGATGTTTTGGGAGACGATGAGGCAAAAGAAGGCGTGATTGCCCTAAGCTTTCGTGCGCTTGCCCAAAAGCTCATTGAAGGTGAAGAGCTCTATTTTCAAACACTCTATGGTGCGAAGATTCTAAGCCTACGTCCGCAAAATCGCGAATGGATTCTGCCGCTTGATCTTGCATCGCTCGAACTCTTATTCCGTGTGAGCAAAGCGCAAGCAAGCGCGCTTGCAAGCTGGGAGAAGCCCGTATTGTTCTTGCCGCCCAAACAACTCCTCGCTGATGAGATTGAATCGACACACACGCAAAAGCTTTCTTTGCATGCGCCCATCGTGATTGCATTTGGCGAAGCTGTGGTGCTACCATATGACAATGCCTTGCAGATTCTTGCGCTCTGCCTCAAAGAACAAGGAATCGATGCACTCTATGTGCGGCATTGCGCGCTTGGCGAAAAAGAAATGCGTGAGCGCTACCCAAACGCTTTCATCGCGCCATTTATCACAACATCGCCATTGTTGCTCACCGTGACTGACAATTCCACCTTTTTTGTGTTGAGCAAAGAACGTTCTATGCTTGCCTATCCAAGCTATGCGCGGCTTTTGGCAGATGATGGCGATACATTGCCGCGCGATTGCGTCTGCGTGCATTTGAGCTACGATTTGCCGACCGTGGGCGCAATCTTGCAACAAGGGCGGCTCAAAAAGGTGCTGCATATCGCATTTCCGCTGCGCGTTGGAATGTGGCTACAAGACATTATGCACGATGAGACAGGCGCAAAACTCTTGCAGAATTTCAAAAAAGCCTACCCTCAAATCGAGAATCTCCTTTTTGATGAATCGATGCACAAAATCCACCTCACCTCGACACACCAAAGCAACAATATTTTTGATATTCTTGGCATTGTCTATCAGCTGCTCTACGATGAGACGATCGATTTGGCAAGCGCAAAAGCACGTATGCTCGCGTTTGCCGAGGGCTTTTTGGGGCAAAATGGTCCCCGAATCGACTTCAAGCTCGCCGCGAGCGAAAATGGCGTGCAGCTCACACATCTCTCAATCTTGCGCTCGGCAATGAGTTTTCGCCTCGCTGGTGTCGATGAGCAAACGCTCGCGTTTGGAATCCTCGAAAGTTTGGCAGAATTTTTTGGCAATTTTATCCGCGATTTGTGTGAAAATTTTGTGCTCGATACGGCAATTGTGAGTGGTTCGATGCTCTCTTTTACACCGCTTGCAAATCGTCTATTGCATTTTATGCCGCCCAATATTACGCTTGTGTTGCCAACAAACAACGCACTTGATTGTATAAGATATTCATAAAATGGTATAATACATACTCGCTTTAGGAATTTACAAACAAAAAGCCTTTATAATGGCAGAAAAGGAGGGAGGATTGTTGGACTTCAACCAAATCTCATCGCTCATGAATGAGCTACAAAACAAAACCAAGGAAATCGAAGAAGAGACACAAAAACGTTCTTTTACCACAAAAAGTGGCGGTGGGCTCGTGAGTGTCAGCGCAAATGGCAAAGGAGAGATTATTGACATCACCATCGATGATTCGTTGCTAGATGACAAAGAATCCTTGCAGATTTTGCTCATCAGTGCGATTAATGATGTGCTTGCAAATGTCCAAAACAATCGCAACAATATGGCAATGGAGCTCCTAGGCGACCTCAATCTTAATCTAAAGGATACATAATGATTCGAATCATTTTGTCTTTAGCTTTTATCTTTACGCTCGCATTGAGCGCGGATTATTCTCGATGTGCCCAGCGCCTCGCTCTTTCGATGGAAAAGGTGGGCAATAGCACTGCTGTGGCACTAAACGAACGCGAATTGCTCTATTTCGGCGCTGAACCACCGCGCGGTTTTGAGATTATCAAAAGCGATAGATTTATGGGACTCTATCTACTCAAGGCAAAGAAAAAAATGGTCCCGCTCGAACTGCGCGAGCTCACAGACGATGTAGCGCAATCAATGATTGGCGTGGGGACAATCTCGGGATTCACGCTTGGCAAGATTACTTCACGCATGAATGGATTCTTGGAATATGCAAAATTTAGCGTACCAACGCCCCCAAATAGCGTGATTACCTCGATTTGCTACCAATTCTATGGGCTTGGTGCAGGTCAAGGCTTTATCGAAACACCCTATATCAAGCGCTTTCTCGAGGGCAAAAATTTCCGCTATGGCGATTTGGGTGCGCTCTTTGTGCAGGGCGCAAATGGGCGCATTCTCGTGGATTATGTCGAACCCTTCATTGAAGGAATCGGGCTACAAATGGGCGATGAGATTGTGAGCATTAAGGGCAAAACGCCGCTTAGTTTCAACGAATTTTTGCAAGGAATCTATGAGCTCTCGCCCGGGGGCGAAGTCGACTTGCGCGTGATACGCAATGGCAAAGAAGAGGAGATTATCACACGGGTTTTTAACCGCAAGGGCGGCATGCTCTTGCCCTATGACTACCTCTCGGCACTTCAGATTCAGTTTTCGCCTGAATGGGTGATTGAACAAATGGGCGACACACCACCCGGATTTGAAAAGCTGCAAGTGGGCGACCAGATTCTAAAACTCAATAACAAGCCTATGCCGCCAGATTTTGTTGAGGGCGCAAAGCTCATTAGCTCACAATCACATGGGCAAATGGTTTTTTTGGTCGTGCGCAATGGATTTCAATTTTTTGTAACAATTAACCAACGCGGTGGAGGCGGAAGCGGAATCTCGAGCGGACGCAACGATGGCGGTAGCGGCGCACTGCAGTTTGGAGGGCTTTTGAGTGAACAATAGGCTGACCGAGCTTCTTTATGAATTCGAATCCTTTTTGCGGCAGAGCGCGCCTGTTGTGCCCTCATTTCACCCACACTACGAACAGGCGCTGTGGGAAATGGTGCAAAATGGCGGCAAACGTTTCCGCCCACGTCTCTTGTTTGCCACCATTCTCGCGCTCGATTCGCAACGTTTTGCGCAAAAAAAGGGAATCTTCCAAGCTGCACTTGCACTCGAGTGCCTCCACACCTATTCGCTCATTCATGACGATTTGCCATGTATGGACAATGCCGACTTGCGACGCGCGCACCCTACACTTCATGTGAAATATAGCGAAGATTTGGCTGTGCTTGTGGGTGATGCGCTGAATACATATGCGTTCTATCTCCTCTCAAAAGCGACACTCCCACGTTCTGTGCGCCTCGAGCTCATCGCCACTCTCGCAAGCAATGGGGGGCTTGAGGGAATGGTGCTTGGACAGGTGCTCGATTGCTATTTTGAAAACATTCGACTCGATATTAAACAGCTTGAATTTTTGCATCTCCACAAAACAGGAATGCTGATTGCCGCTGCGCTCAAAATGGGCGCAACTATTTGTGAGGCAGACGAGAAAACCTGCGAACAAATCTACGCACTAGGGCTGCAGCTTGGGCTGATGTTTCAAATCTATGACGACATCATCGACATCACAAAGGCGAGCGAGGAAGCAGGCAAACCCACACACAGCGACATACAAAAGAATAGCTACACTAATCTTTTGGGGCTCGAAACCTCACGCGATGTGCTGCGCTCCTTGCATGCTAAAATTCTTGATGCATGCCATGAGAACGCCACCTTGCATAACCTCTTTGGCGAGATTCTGCATTCCTATTTCAAAGGCAAAGTGTGAAAACAATCCTGATTACTAACGATGATGGCTTTGATTCGCCTGCTCTGCTTGCATTACGTGAAGCGCTTGCACCTTTAGGGCGCGTCATCATTGTCGCGCCAAGCTCGCAAAAATCAGCTTGTGGGCATTCACTTACGCTTACCTCGCCACTACGTTTTGTGAGTGTGGGTGATGATTATTACAAACTGCACAATGGCACGCCGACAGATTGTATCTATCTTGCGTTGCATTCACTCTTTGCCGATGGGCATCGTCCTGATGTGGTTGTGAGCGGAATCAATCTAGGTAGCAATATGGGCGAAGATACAACCTATTCAGGCACCGTTGCGGGCGCGATGGAAGGCGTGATTGCCGGGATTCCCTCGGTTGCATTCTCACAATATATGGCAGATGACAATATCACAAAAGATTTCGCACTTGCACGCAAAGTCGCGTTTGAGATTATCGCGAAAATCTTAAACGATGGCTTCCCCTTACCCAACCGCGAGCTTTTGAATATCAATATCCCCGATTGCAAAATCACTGATTTTAGGGGCTACAAAATCTGTGAGCTTGGCTATCGCCTCTATGGCAATGATGCGCACCTACACAGAAACCCGCGTGGAGAAGAATATTATTGGCTCGGTGTCCACCCCATCGAATTTGACGAAAGAGAACTTGGGCGCTCGGACTTTGCCGCTGTGTTTGACAACTATGCGAGTATCACACCGCTCAAACTCAATCTCACAAGTTATGAGAGCTTAAGGAGTCTCGAAAAATGGTTATAAGTGAACCCATTGACAGATTTACACGCAGCCGTTTTCTGTTTCAAAAAGAAGGTTTTGAGCAACTACAAAATGCCTCGGTTATCATTATGGGAACTGGCGGGGTGGGTGGCTTTGCGCTTGATTGTCTCTACCGCACAGGTGTGGGAAATCTCACCATTGTCGATGATGATGTCTTCGAAATCACAAACCAAAATCGGCAGATTGGCTCGGACGCGCTCGATGAACCAAAGGTGCTCGCGCTGCAAAAACTCTACCATGGCATTGTGGGCATTCAGAAACGAGTCGATTGGGAATTTCTGACACATCTCCATATCGATGATTATGATGTCGTGCTTGATTGTATTGATGATATTCCGGGCAAAGTCGCCATTGCACATTGGGCGCAAAATAAACTCTTTAGCTCTATGGGCAGCGCAAAGAGGCTCAACCCTGCGCTCATCAAAGTCGACTGGATTTGGAAAAGTCATGGCGATCGCTTCGCGCGCAAATTTCGCGAGCAACTCACCAAAACAGGCTTTCGCGGGAATTTCAAAGTCGTCTTTAGCGCCGAAGCACCGCATTGTAAAAAGCTCGGCAGCTGTGAAGCAGTTACAGGCGCTTTTGGCTTGCAGCTCGCAAGCGAGGCGATTCGCAGGATTCTAAAAAAACCATAAAGGATAGATAATGAAACAAAATATAGACAATATGGCTTGCAACACCGATACAATCCCCCCCC
>CAJTQL010000011.1:0-63057 GCA_910578285.1 uncultured Helicobacteraceae bacterium | reverse complement strand
CCCGCAGAGGAGCACAACACAGGAGATTTCATGCTGCTCAAAGAACGTCTAAGGGCTGATGGTGATTTTTGCTTCCGCTACCGCAGCTATCTGCCGCTTGTGCTTTTTCCGCTCTTGTTTCTCGTAGTTCTTATCTTTGGGCAAGAACTCGCCACAGAACATGGACACCATGAGCCCCATTGGCTTTGGCTCACAATGGATGATGTGCATTGGAATGAACCGCTCATCATCGTTAGCCTCCTAGTTGGCATTGCGGGCGAGCTTGTGCGCATGTTTGTTGCAGGGCATGCGGCAAAGAACACATCGGGGCGCAACACCAAAGCGCAACAGGCGGAATCCATCAACACCACAGGTGCGTATAGCCTCTGCCGCAATCCCTTGTATTTTGGGAACTTTTTGATGATGCTCTCCCCCGTGCTGCTCGTTGGCAATTTTCTCTTTGTCATCGTCTTTATGCTCGCATTTTGGCTCTATTATGAACGCATCATCTTTGCTGAAGAGGTCTTTTTGCAAGACAAATTTGGACTCGATTATTTACAATGGGCACACAGAACGCCATGTTTTCTACCAAGATTTGCCCACTATCGTTCCCCCGAGTTGCCCTTTTCATGGAAAACAATGCTACGTAAAGAATTTAACTCTATCTTCGCGCTTGCAACGACACTATTTGCCGTGCATTATCTGCTTGGAATCAAAGCCACGCAAGCCATTTTAATCGAGCCCAACCGACTTTTGAGCGTCTTCTTTGTTCTTGTGGGGGGTTTTTACATCATTATTCGCATTATGGTGAAAAAAACAGCCTTTTTTCAGGGCGAAGATGTGCGCTAGAGATGACCACATTTTAATGAAAGGATACCCATGAAATGGTGTTTAGTCGCATTTTTTGTTGCGAGCGTTTGCACAAGCGCGCTTGCACAAGAAAACAATTGGATTGTCCAAAAATGGCTCAATAATTGCGAGAATCGCGTACAAAATGCACTCAATTTTGCATTTGGACCGCTCGTTTTTCGGCGCTGGAACTTCAGCGAAAGCGAGATTGTGCGCGATTGCAAAACGACACTGAACGAAATCGCAACCAACTTCCACAAGCGCAAGAGTGTGAGCTACTCGATTCGCTATTTTCTCGATGGCGTAACGATTGACGAAACCATGCGTGCTGCGCTCAAAGACGGGATTAAGACACAGATTCAGCGTTTTTTTGGGAATGATGTTATTGTTACCGACCACACAGACGCAGGTGCGATTGACATCGGTTTCTTCATCTATATCTCGAGCTTCACAATGGACAAGACCTATAAAGTCTATTATGGCAGAATCGAGGGCAATTTCTATTTTAACGACCTCTATAATGTCGAATACCCTGTGGGTATCGCCTATGACGGGCGTGTCGACCTCATCGGCGGGCTTGTGAATGACATCGAAGTCATCGTCCGCGACTATGCCGCCGCCTTTGCAAGTGTGCGCGCGGCGGGGTTTGCGAAATAGTCAAATCATTCTCGCCATTTTGTCATTGCGCAATATCATATCCTTGCAGGCATGATAAAACTTGCGGCTATATGCCGCGCCACGCGCGCCCACATAGTGCATGAGCGGCAGTATCGGCGTCTTGGTAAGTGCTTATTCAAAAAGCATTATTTTGTTGCCATCGAGCGCACACTGAAAGACTTCATCTGTTGCGGAGAATTTGAAATATCAAGATGATTTAATCTTGCAGAGTAAACATTATAATGATAAACCGACTACAACCATTTGGGATTTTTTGTGAAGCTCACAGATAGCCAGATTTTATAGCTTGAAATCTCGAGCCCTTGCTCGATTTTGGTGCGGATTTCATCGATTTGATCAATCGTTTGAATGCGAAAATTTTTGTCCATCAAGATATTGACTTCAATCATATAGAATCGCCCACTTTTTGCAATATGCGTATCATAATCGCTAAAGTGATATTCGTTTGCGATGTTTTCCAACAACGCATCGACTTTGTCGTCCATTTCGGGCGGCGCACGCATTGCCAAATCTTCAAGATTATGGATAAAAACCTTGAGTGGCATTATAGCCAAGATACATGCCAAAACAACAACCAAAACCGAATCGACATAGAGTGCCCATTCGCTTGTGTTGTCTGGGTCGAGAAACCAAATTGCCCCAAATGCCACAAAGCCACCGAGATAGAGGACGCTATCAACAAGCCACTCAAGACTATCAACCTGAATGAGCGGCGAGCCGAGCCGATTGCCCGAGCTGTTGGTGTAAATCCAAATGCCGATACACAGAATCATCGACACAAACGAAAATAGCATCGCGCCGCCAAACTCGACACGATAGCCGCCATCGAGGATTCCATGGATTCCATTAATCACGGCATAAACGCAGACAAGCAGCAAGATGAGACTCTTGAATACATTCACCATCGGCTCAAAACGTGCATAGCCGTATTGAAAGACATCATCATCTTCTCGGAAAATGTATTTGGAGGTAATCACACTCAACAAAATCAGCGCAACGCTCAAGAACGCCACAAAGCCATCAAACACGATTGCCTTCGAACCGATATAGAGTCCATAAGCAATCCCAAAAATCGCCAACGCAACAGCGCAAAAAAGCGACACGCGCAAAACGAATTGTTCTCTCTCACTCTGCGCCGTTGGGCTAAGCTCGACCTTGACATTGTCGCGCACCTTTTTGCTTGAGCGATTATTATACGATTGTCCAAGCATGGGAGTCCAATCATAAACGCGCGATTTCGGAGATTTTTTTCATGTCGGCATTGACACAAAAAAGAACATTGTTGGGGTGCGGAGTTGTATTGGGGCTTTGCAACGCGTTGTCAACGAGAATCTGCTTTGCTTGCAGCGCTGTTTCAAAGGCAGGATTGATGATTGTATGCGGAAACCTCCGCGCAATATCATGCTCAATCAGCGGATAATGCGTGCAACCCAAAACGAGCGTATCGACATCTCTGTCAATCTGACTCGTGTAGCTTGAGAGTAGCTCTTCTTGCTCTTTTGTTGCATGCCAACCTTCTTCTATCACGGTTGCAAGATGTGGACAGGCAATTTGGCTAATCTCGATATTTGTATCAATCGCCTTGAGTGCATGCACATACGCCTTATTGTTCACCGTGAATCGCGTGGCAAGAATGCAGATTTTCTTGTTGCGCGTTTTTGCCGCTGCCGCCTTTGCGCCATTGCCAATGACGCCAATCACAGGGACAGAAAATGCCTTTTGCAGCGCATCAAGCGCCGATGCAGTCGAGGCATTGCAGGCAATCACAATCATCTTGCAACCATTTGCAAGCAAAAAATCCACAATCCCAAATGAGAGTTCGCGGATTTTCTCGGCACTCTTTTCGCCATATGGAAAATTGCCGCTATCGCCATAATAGATAAAACGTTCGTTTGGCAAGAGCGACACGAGCTCGCGCAACACAGTTACGCCGCCAATGCCTGAATCAAAAATGCCCACCGCACCTGTGTTGCTCATTGCAGCTATTGATTCCTAAAGGGCGATTCGACAACGCGCTTGCCATCGATAATGTAGGGAATGAGCGCCATATGTCGCGCACGTTTAATCGCAACCTCAACACGTTCTTGCCATTTTTTAGAATTCCCTGTCAAGCGGCGAGGCATGATTTTATAACGTTCCGATAAGGAATGCTTCAACATATCGATGTTTTTGTAGTCGATAAACTCAACTTTTGCTTCTGTGTAGCGGCAATAGCGCTTTGAATATCGTTTTTTCTCTGCCATTGTGTCTCCTTTTAGAATGGTATATCATCATCTTCGACATTAATATCAGGAATGTCGGAAGCGTTTTCTTTTTGTGGCTGTTTTGCCATATTGGCACTCGAATCATAGCCATGATTTTGTGGCAAGGCATCATCATCGTATGTTGTAGGCGCAGAACCTTTGCTATCCATCATCTGCATCGAATCAGCACGGACAGAATGCTTTGAACGTTTCTGCCCGCCTTGGTCAACCCAGCTTTCAAGCACCAAGCGCCCCTCAATCAAAACTTTTGAGCCCTTTTTGAGATACTGATTTGCCACTTCTGCCGTGCGTCCAAAAAGACTCACATCGACAAAACAAACCTCATCGTCCATTGAGCCATCTTGTTTCTTAAAGCGGCGATTGGTTGCAATCCCAATCTTTGCCACAGCAGAGCCGCTAGGTAAGTAACGCAGCTCAACATCACGGGTGAGATTCCCTACTAGAATAATACGATTGTACATCTTTTCGCCTATTCTTCGCCCGAATCGTTCTCTTGCGCTTCAGCAGGTCTCTCGCGCTCACTTCGCTCATAACGTGGCTCACGTTCGCGTTCAGCGCGCTTAAAGCTTGGCATGATTCCTTGTTTGGCTTGTTCGACAAGTGTATGCCATGCTTTTTGTTCCTTTTTATTGTCATATTTAATCACGATAAAACGAAGAATATCTTCGCTGATTCGGTAGAGACGTTCAAGCTCTAGCACAAGTGTAGGGGGAGCTTTGAAATAAATCACGAAATAATATCCGCGTTTATTTTTGTTGATTTCATAGGCAAGATTGCGCAGCCCCATATCAAGTGTTGCTGCAATCTCGCCGCCATTTTTGATAATGGCATTCTTAAAATCCTCGATTCTAGCGGTGTTCTCCTCACTTGTGAGTGTGGGTTTCACCACAAACATTGTCTCATAATGTCGCATCATTTCTCCTTTTGGTTTGCGCCCTTTTCTATCAAAAAGAGCAAGGAAATAAAAGGGGCATTCTAGCGAAAAATTGCTTGAAGTTTGATTAAAACGCTAAAAACTTCACGTTCTGTATCGCTCCCTCGTTGAAGGATTTGCAAAAAGCCGCTTTGCAAAACCTCAAAAAGCTGCTGATATTGCAGCTCGCTAAGACGCAATGCCCAATCAAAATTCTTCTGCACATGCACAGGCGGCGTATAGCCAAAAATCTCGCTAAAATCGGTTCTGCCATAGATTTTGTTATGGCAAAACACTAAGAAAAAGCGCATGAAAAAACTCTCCATTCCCATGATGATTTCACGCGCGCTACTACCGCTTTGTAGCATATTTGACGCCATTGAGAGGCAATCCTTTTTCTCAAAAAACCCAAGGCACAATGCGTCCAGATTCCACGAAGCAAGCCCAAAGACATGGTCTCTGATGTCTTTGGCACTAACCTCATGCCCGAGTGTCGCAAGCTTTTTTATATCTCCTTCAATCAAATAAAAATCCCCATTGTGGTGATGAAACAGCTCCATAAGATTTGCATTATCAATCTTGAGATTTGCCGCTTGCGCTATCTCGCGCAACAAATGTGTGCTTTCAAATGCGTTGGGCTCAAAAAATCGCACGCTCACGCCCCCCTTGAAAGCGCTATCCATTTCGCGGCAATCGCTCGCATACCCCTGCATATCGCCCGCTTGATAGAAACAAAGAATCAACGTTACAGCTTGACTCTTGCGTTCTATAAGGGTTGCAATATCTTTTTTGGGAATTTTTTTATGAATCTTGACTAAAAATACACTGCGAGCGGCAAATAAAGATGGGCTAAGAACAAGCTCATAGAGATTCTTGAATTGGTATTCATCAAAATAGATTTTTGTGAGTTCGTCCTCGCTACAATCGAGCACAGAAAGTACGAGATTTGCCATATAATCCACCGAAAAACTATGCCCATAGAACAACATCGCGCTTGGAATCTTGCGTGGAGAAACATATTTTTGCATAAATTCTTTTTTATACATCTCTTGCCTTTCGCGCTTGTTTTCTGTCCTCCTGCCTTGCCTCACCAAGAATCTTACACACAATACGTGCACGTATGAGATTGACATATTCAATGCGCACATGCACTTTTGTCAAAAGCGGTAGCTCGCAATGCTGTGCAAAAAGTCGCGCACCGACTAGAAGAGAATCGGCGCGCAAAATGGCTGGGAGATTCGACTCTGCTGGCATGATGATAGTCGCTTCAACCGTGTTGCCAAGCAATTTTTGTGCGGCACGTGCATAGATTCTGTCGCAAAAGTCACAGACTGCACAAGCAAGCTCACGTTCTTTTGTGTTGCAAATCTCACAAATCTCATCAAGATTTTGCACAACCTGCCCAACCTTTTTGCCCATAAGCACAGCTTTGAGCAGACGATGCACACAGAGGTCGACATAGCGGCGAATCGGCGAGGTAAAATGGGTATAAAGAGGAAATCCAAGCCCAAAATGCGCCGAAGCAATGGGTGCATAGCGCGCTTGCGCAAAGCTTTTTATAATAATTTTATCAATTTCGCCACGTTGCTTGCGCCGATTTGCCTGCTTTTGAATCTCTGCAATCCTTGTATGAAACTGCGATTTAGCAAGCGTGCCTGTATCGTACCCAAACGCATAGAGTTCGGCAAAAAGCTGTCGCAATTTGCCCATATTCGGGGAGCGATGTGTGCGATAGAGTGCGGTTTTGAAATGTTGCGCAAGCATCTCTGCGCTTGCGAGATTTGCAAGCAACATCGCCTCTTCAACAAGGCTATGTGCCATACTCGGAGTGGCTGTGTGAATCTCGAGCAGATTCTGCGTGCTATCAAGCAGCAAGCGATTCTCGCTTACGCGAAAATCATAGCCCGTCTTCAATCGCCGCTTGCGCAAACGTGATGTCTGAACAAAGAGTGCGAGCAACATCGATTCTATATCTGTCTTTGGCGCGGCGCGTTGCAATATCGTGTCGACTTCGTCATAATGCAGCCTCGCTTTGGATTCAATGATAGCGAGCATACATTCTGTGCGCAACACCTTCGCATGTCCACGATGCAACCGAAACTTCCATACAAAAGCCAGCCGCTTCTTGTGAGGCTTCAGCGAGCAGAGCTCCTCGCTAAGAATGGGTGGCAACATCGGTAGACACTTGTGCGGCAGATAGAGCGAAAATGCGCGCATACGTGCGGCTTTGTCGAGTGCGCTAAAAGGCGCGACAAACTCGCTCACATCAGCGATTGCCACAAAGAGCTCGCCCGTTGTAAAATCATAACAAATCGCATCATCAAAATCTTTAGCATCTATCGGGTCAATCGTACAAAAACAAAGATGAGATAAATCTATGCGCTGTGGATACATCGAAAGAATCGAATCCGAAAGCCCCTCAAAACTTGCACATTCACGCATAACATCGGGCGCAAATGTGCGGTGAGGCAAGCTTGCAAGAATGATTTTTTCATCAACAGCAGGGTCGCTGATATGCCCCAAAACCGAAAGGATTGTTCTGTCTTTGATGAGAAAGAGCGTTTCTTGCGGCAACGCGCGCAACGACTTTTGGCTTGCTGCAACAGGCAAAATCTGATTTGTTTTGAGATGACGTACACACAAACGCGCTTGGTACGTGCAAAGATAGCCCACAAAAGGTAATGAGCTATTGCAAGATTTTTTGAAAGTCATTGAGTGTAGAATCAAAGAGATGTTCTTGGAAATGCCCCATTTTTGCAAGTCTTGTGGCATTTTGAATCTGTTCATCACTAAAAGCATCATAGAGAGAAATCAGACTTTGCACAGCACTAAGCGCATAGGCATAGCGGCGCAGATTCTTGGCGACATTCTCTGGTGTTTGGATATTGCGCATTATTGTTATGAGTGATTTATCAAAATTCCAATACTCAAACAGTTCGGCAGCAGCTTCGTAGGAACTCATGCCAAACACATCGCGCTCAATCTCAACAATTGGCATAACAACGCGCTTTTGTAGCTTTTTTTGAAAGATTTCTTGTTCATTTTTTTGAATGAGCACATTGCTCAAAATCACCACGCCCATTTCGAGCAAAAATGATGCGGGAGCGAGCAAGTCGAGCAATGTGCGATTGGATTTGGAAATCCAACGCACCATAAATGCGTTTTGCAACTCTGCTGTACGTAGAAAATCCTTATCGCTTAGGTTGTATGGCGAGAGGTCGATTTTGAAACGACTCCGAATGACCGTTACAATCGCAAAGCCTTTGATGGTGCTCATTCCAAAGAGCGAAATGGCTTGCGAAATTGTATTCACCTCACGTGCAAATCCATACAATGGTGAATTTGCAGTACGCAAAAGGCTTGCGGTTAAAATCGGGTCTTTTTCGACAATCTTGACAACATCAGCGATGCTTGAACGCGCATCGCTACACACTTCTTGAATCTTGCGTACACTCTCGGGAATGACAGGCAAGCTTTTGATATTTTGAATAATCTCTGATTTCATCGTGTCCTATCCTGTATTTTTCATGCCTTGCGCAATGCCCACAATTGTGCTAGCAATGAGCTTTGTCAGCCTTTGCCTGCGCTCATCATAGTGCGATTCTTCAAATTCTTTGATAAGCTCAACTTGAAAAAAATTGATTGCATCAATCGTTGGGTTGCGTAACAACAGCGATTCACGTAATGTTGGCTCGTTTGCAAGCAGCTCTTTTTCATTGCGAATTTCTTTCACCCAAGCTAATGTGAGGGCATATTCAGCACAAATAATGTCAAAAATCTGCTCACGTAATGCGATATTTTTCACGAATTGTTGATACAAGCTCGCAATCTGCAGATTGACTTTCAATAGCGAACGTGCAATATTATCGATTGTTACCTTGAAAAAAGGAACGTTTGCATAGCATTGTTGCAAAATCCCATGTTCATCTTTCATGCCCTCACACCCACTGCCCACACCAAACCATGCAGGCAGAATCGCGCGATTCTGTGTCCAAGCAAACACCCATGGAATCGCGCGCAAATCCTCCACGCGCTGCGTGTCTCTGCGCTTGCTCGGACGCGAGCCGATGTTGAGCTGCTGGATAAAGCGAATGGGTGTCGCCTCTTTGAAATAGTCGATAAAGCCATCTGTTTCATAAATAAGCGAGCGGTATTTCTTTCGCGAAATGGCGCTCATTTTTTGCAAAAGCTGCCTTTGTGCCTCGCTTTCTTTGTGTGCCTTGATATGGAATCTGTCATTCACGGAGCATTTGAGCAATGCGGCAAGAGTTGTCGTGAAATGATAGGACGCATTCGAGCGGTTGAGATATTTGGCGGCAATCACCTCGCCTTGTTCTGTCGTTTTGAGAAACCCTGCGACACTTTGTGGCGGAGAAGCAAAAAGTGCTGTTTCGAGCTTGCCACCACCACGGCTGACGCTCCCACCGCGCCCATGGAAAAGCTTAAACGAGATTCCAATCTCATCTTTGAGCGCCATGAGGTCATTGATGGCAGCATTGAGGGAATAGTTGCTTGTAAAAATCCCACCATCTTTGCTGCTATCTGAATAGCCAATCATAATCTCTTGTGTGTTGCCATGTTGTGTCAGATAATCGCGGTAATAGGGATTTGCACAAAGATCATGCAGAATCTCGCCTACTTTTTGCAAATCATCAATCGTTTCAAGCAATGGCGTAATCGAGATTCTCGCCTTGCTGCCCTGCACCCACAGCCCGCTTTGTTTTGCAAACCATAGCACAGCGAGCAAATCGGCAGAATCTTGCGTCATTGAGATGATGAAGCTATGCAAAACCCTCTTGCTAATGCGCTTCCTTGCCCATGTGATTTGCAAAAATGCACACAGCATCTCTTCGGTACTATGCGAAACCTTGCCAATGAGTGATTGCAACACAATGGGTGGCGCAGCAAGTGCGGTGTTGAGAATCTCAATCTTTCGTGTCTTGGGCAGATTCCAAAAATCGCCCTGCACATAGCCCAAAAGCGCAAAAATCTCCTCAATTGCCATACCGATTGTGTCGCGATGCTCGCGAAAATCAAGCGTAAAGAGATGAAATCCTGCAATCAAAACGAGATTACGAAACTCACGCAAAAAGGTTGCGCTGATACTATCCATACTCCCAATGAGCAAGTCAATATCAGCAATCAACTCACTGCTATGTTTGTAAACAAAATCAACCGATGTGGGATTATTGACATAAATCAACCGATTCTCGAGCTTTTGGCGCATAAGTCGCAACTTCGCGCGAAAAGGCTCATACTGATGCAAGGTAGCAAGCGAAGATGGGAGATGTGCGATTTCAAGCGCCAATGAATCGCGCAAAGCCTGTGTTGGCGTGCATAAATCGCTCGAATGCGAGAGTTCGCGCGAGAGTCGCACAATGCGTTTGAGATAGATTTTGATGATATTTTCGTGCGCAATCTTCATCACCTTGAGCATGACATCATTATTCACATTTGGATTGCCATCTCTATCGCCACCAATCCAGCTCCCAAGCCGAATGGGCGAATGTGTCAGCGGTTTTTGCAAAATATTTGCAATCTGCTTTGCACTCTTCAGCGCGCTTCCTAGCAACGAGCTTTCGATGATATAGAGCAGATTGTCAAGCTCAAATAAGACTTCTATCTTCTCGTTGCGCACAAGCGGTGTATTCCATAATAATACAAGGCGATAAATGAGCCTATCGAGATAAAGCTTCGATTCACGCTCATTTGGTGCAGAATAGATTTTATCGAGTAAATTATAGATGTCATGATGTGATTCCAGAAACGTACGACGGCGCGATTCTGTTGGGTGAGCAGTAAAGACAGGATAAAACTCGAGCGTTTCGAGGCTTTGCAGAATATCGCAGCGGTCAAAGGTTTGTTCGAGCTCTTCGATGGTGTCAAGCAAGAGATTGCTTCCATTGCGGTGGCGCGTTTTGGTACGTTCTTCAATAATGTTGAACAGCATATTATACAGCGAGAATGCATGGATAAGCTCGGGTAGATACTCCTTCTGCAGCTCGCATTCATGCAATGTGGGCAGCGGCGTTTGGGCAAAGCGGTTTTTGAGGGCAAGAAAATTGGGCACAATATGTGGCGCACGCAACTCAAGGAGAATCATCATCAGTTCAGAGGCAAACTCGGCTCCCTGTTTGAGCGTATCAAATGTGCTTTTCATGGCGATTCCTTGAATGCTTTAGACATTTCTAAAGCTTTTGGGATTATAATGCGCTACACGCTAGATTTATATTTTAGCATAAATTCACATTGGAGAAAACAATGGCACTCAAAGTGTATTATGACAAAGACTGCGATCTTAAGCTCATTCAAAAGAAAAAAGTCGCGATTATCGGTTTTGGAAGTCAGGGGCATGCGCATGCAGAAAACCTTCGCGATTCGGGCGTAAATGTGATTGTTGGGCTGCACAAAGGGGGCAAAAGCTGGGCAAAAGCAGAAGCAAAAAATTTCCAAGTTTTGCCCGTGAGCGAAGCAACAAAAGCCGCTGATGTCGTCATGATTTTGATTCCTGATGAATTGCAAGCTGATGTGTTTGCAAATGACATCGCGCCTCATCTTTGCGAGGATAAAATCATCGCTTTTGGGCATGGATTCAATGTCCATTTTGGGCAAATCAAAGCACCAAAGGGTGTTGGGGTGATTATGGTTGCGCCCAAAGCTCCGGGGCATACCGTGCGTAGCGAGTTTGTCAAAGGTGGCGGAATCCCTGACCTCATCGCTGTCGAGCAAGATACGAGCAAAAATGATGCTAAGGACATCGCATTGAGTTACGCTGCAGCAATCGGAGGCGGGCGCAGTGGGATTATCGAAACAACATTCAAAGACGAAACCGAAACCGACCTCTTTGGTGAACAAGCCGTGCTTTGTGGCGGCGTTACAAGCCTAATTAAGGCAGGATTCGAGACACTCACAGAAGCAGGCTATCCCGAAGAAATGGCATATTTTGAATGCTTGCATGAGCTCAAACTGATTGTTGATTTGATTTATGAAGGCGGGCTTGCCAACATGCGCTATTCGATTTCGAATACCGCTGAATATGGCGATATGGTCAGCGGACCTCGCGTCATCAATGAGGAAAGCAAAAAGGCGATGAAACAGATTCTAAAAGATATTCAAGAGGGGCGATTTGCGAAAGACTTTATCTTAGAACGCAAAGCAGGCTATGCACGCATGAATGCAGAGCGCAAGAATCTTGCCGCACATCAAGTCGAGCTTGTGGGTACACGATTGCGCGCGATGATGCCTTGGATTGGCGCAAACAAGCTTGTTGACCAAAACAAGAACTAACATACTTAAGCCATATTTTTTATCATTGCGAGGCAAAGCCGAAACAATCCGCCGTGTCGGGCAATCCAGAATCATTGATTGCCGCGCTTGTTTCACCCGCTCGCAATGACGAATAGCTAAGGCGAGCGTAAGATTCAAGCTGATGCGCAAGGCACATAAATTTTAGCCTCGCTTTTTCGCGGTGCTAGTTTTTTTCGTAGAATTTCTCCATAAAATCTCGATACACTTCCCCAAACTTGCAATGTTTCCTCATTATCGCTCTTTAAAATATGCTGTTCATAGACGGAGTTCTCGGAACAAAGATAAAGATTAAATTTATCAAACCAATTCTTAAGATTCTTGAGCTCATATGGCAGCTCATGCGCCACCCTCACACATAATCTTAACGAGCATGTCAGAGAGATATACTTTAAGGTTTTTTATGTTATTATTGCTTTGTGCAAGCGTTATAATCGCTATATCCAAACATAAACTAATTTTATTTTTATGAAAGACAGCATAATTATGTTACAACGCAAAAAAATTTATAATCCTCTTTCCAAAGAAACCGTGAATGAACGCAAGGTTTTTGGGGGCAATCCAACGAGCATTTTTGAGCTCAACAAAATCAAATACCAATGGGCATACCAGCTTTGGAAGACGATGCTAGCAAACACGTGGTTTCCCGAAGAAGTCAATATGAATCCCGACAAAAAGGATTACAATAGTGGACTCACTAATGCCGAAAAATGCGCCTATGACAGGGCTTTGGCGCAACTTATTTTTATGGATTCTTTGCAAACCAATAACCTGATTGACAACATCAATCCCTATATCACAAGCCCAGAAATCAACCTCGTCTTAGTGCGTCAAGCCTTTGAAGAAGCGCTACATTCACAAAGCTATGCCGTCATGGTCGAATCGATTTCAGCAAACACTGATGAAATCTATGAGATGTGGCGCAGCGATATGGCATTGCGCAGCAAAAATGACCATATCGCTAATGTCTATGAACAACTTGCGAGCAATCCAAGCGATGAATCGATGATTAAAGCAATGTTTGCAAACCAGATTCTTGAAGGAATCTATTTCTATTCGGGCTTTTCGTTTTTCTACACCCTCGCGCGCAGCGGCAAGATGTTGGGCAGCACACAAATGATCCGCTTTATCCAGCGCGATGAAGTTACACATCTCATCTTGTTCCAAAACATGATTAATTCCGCACGCTCCGAGCGCCCCGAGCTCTTCACCCCCGCGCTGATAGAGGAAGTCATCGAGATGTTCCGCAAAGCCGTAGATATCGAAAGCACATGGGGCGAATACATTACGCAAGGGCAGATTCTTGGGCTCACGAGCGACATTATCCGCACCTATATCGAATACCTCGCCGACCAACGACTCAAAAAAGTCGGGTTACCGATTCTCTATCATGCCAAGCACCCCATCAAATGGGTGGACCAATTCTGTAATTTTAATAACCAAAAAACAAATTTCTTTGAAGGGAAAGTTACAAACTATGCAAAAGGGAGCCTTAACCTCGATGACTTCTAGAACTCTTTGCGCTTTGCAATTCAAAACACATCAGCATTTTCATACGAATTGGCAAAATCTCATGTCGCTTGTCAGCCGCACAAATGAAGGGGCGATTATCCTCGCACCCGAAGTCGCACTCACGCATTTTTGCTATCAACGTCTCGAAGAGGCGAACGCATTTGCCAAAGATGTAACATCGTCTCTTTTGCGCCTCTCCGAAACGCGGGCGATTGGTGTTACAATGATAGAGAAGCACAAGGACGGATTCTATAATAATCTCAAATTTTTCCATAAAGGCGAGATGATTCACAAACAAGCAAAAACGAAGCTTTTTCCGCTTGGTGGTGAACATCTGTATTTCAAAACGGGGTGCGAAAGCGAGATTGGCTTTTTCTACATTGACGGCATCAAATGCGCGGCGCTCAATTGCTTCGAGCTACGTTTTCCACATCTTTGGGCTGCTGTGCGCGGCGCGGAGCTTATCTTTATCCCTGCACAATGGGGAATCAAACGCAAAAGTCATTTTGAGACTCTTTGTCAAGCTCTTGCAATCGCAAACCAATGTTTCGTCCTTGCCGCAAACGGCTCAAACGCCCAAATGGCATGTTCAAGCGCCATCATCTCGCCATCAGGCAGTGCTGTTCGCGATGATTCTGCTGATATTGTCTCATGTGATGTCGATTGGGAAGAAGTCATTTCAATGCGCAAATATATCGACGTAGGATTGCTTGGTGCATAATATCAAGCTCGCTCGCATGGTCTTTGAGATTCAATCACGATTTGCGATTTCTGATGCGCTGCAAGACGCATTCATGCATGTAGATAGAGAAATGTTTGTCGATGATAGGGGTATGCAAAATGTCGCCTACACACTCGATGCACTGCCTATTGCGGGCAATCAATGGATTAGCTCGCCGCTCACTGTGGCAAAGATGACACATTATCTGCAAGCAGAAGGCGCGGACAATGTGCTTGAGATTGGCTGTGGGAGTGGATACCAAGCAGCAATTCTAAGCCATATCGTGCGACGTGTCTTCACAATTGAGCGAATCGAAACATTGCTGCTCAAAGCCCGCGCGCGCATCGAAACTCTCAAGATTCGCAACATCAATCTACGTCTTGATGATGGGCAAAACGGCTGGAAGCAGTTCGCACCTTATGATAGAATCTTGTTCTCTGCTGCCATTGCGCAAATTCCAAAGCCAATCATCGAGCAGCTCGCCGATGGCGGGATTCTGATCGCCCCAATCATCAAAGGCAACCAACAAATCATCACACGTTTTGAGAAACAAAGAGGAACATTCAAAGAAACACAGCAAATCGAAGAATGCACATTCGTCTTTATCCAAGATGGAACAATTCGGTGTTAATCATAAATTCTACGTTAAATGAAAATATAATATGAAAAAAATATTCCTTACTTGCCTTTGTGCATCACTGTTTGCCGAGGGTTCTCCCTCCACACAATTCTCTATTATCTTGGGTGGAGGAATTCAGAAACTCAAAAGCAATATCTCAACACAGACAAAGAGCTTTTTGCAAAATTATGATGTCTCACAAAGAGATTCTTTTTTCTTTCCACTTTTGGGTTTTGAATTTGATTATCAAGAATCAGGACATCAAATCTTTCTCAAAAACTATAATGGCAGAAATTTGAGCGGAATCTCAATGGGATATAGCAAAAGCTATGACACATGGAAAACCACACTTAAACTTATCAGCTCATTGCGCGAACAAGCCTATGAGAATCCTTATCAAATAGGAGATAGAAACGAAATTGATGTCTTAAAAATTGCGCTAGAGATAACACAAGACTATAGACTTGGAGAATATCAACGAATCTTTGTGAGCTATCTGCTCGCAAACAATCTTTATGAAAAAGAAACGATGCCCTTTGATGCCCTCAAGCGAGAGAGCATCATGCAACAATTTGAAATTGGTTTGGATTGGACTCTTGTGCATATCAACGCTTTTGTGGATTATAACAATGCAGAGGGAAGCGCCGAGACTTTTGGACGCGTTGGATTTGAGCTTGGCGGGTTTTGGAAATTTGAAAACGATGTGGTACTTTCACCAAACATGAGCGTTGCTCGACAGATAGCAAGTAATAAAAACCCGATTTTTGACGCAAAAAACAATGCGACAATCCTTCAAATATCCCTAAACCTCACCAAACTCCAACTTTTCAATCAGCCCAATCTCTTTGGATATGCGCATTATGGATTCGAGAATCGTCATAGCGAGATTTCATTTCTCAATGAAAGTTTTTCGAACTTTCTGCTGGGTGTAGGGTTTCGTTCTAAAATCATAATAAATACGCATACACGCGCTCTTCTGCCAAAACCTGCTCACATGTGGGGGGAAGCAACAACCAAAACTTTGTATGATAGAGCGCATGCAACGTAAATGGCAGCGGCACAAAGTTTCCATTCTCAATCGTTCCAAGCACAATTTTATGTTTTCCTTTTTTATATTGTCTATCATGCGCCATTGGAATCGCAATCTTTGTTGGCAACCAATCATTCCGCCCACAAAGGCGGCGCAAAAGCGGCAACCCGATAACACAAAGCGCGGCAAAAGCACCGCTTGGCGTCCCGGGCAAACCCAAAAAAACCTTGCCTTCCTTGTGAGCGAGCAACACAGGCTTGCCCGGTTTGATGTCGATTCCATGAAATACAATCGTAAATCCAAGCGATTCGATTGTGCGGCGTAGCAAATCACGTTCACCACCGCTCGCCCCACCTGTGGTGATGATGCAATCATGCGATTGTGCAAGCTCGGTGATTTTCGCTGCAAATGTATCCTCTTTGTCGGCAATCATGCCACAATCTATCGCGTCAAATCCCGCATTTTTCAGCATTCCAACAATCATGGGCGCATTGCTATTATACACCTCATACTCACTCGCACCACCGAGATTCTCACAGAGTTCATCGCCACTCGCACATACAGCAATGCGCAAAGGCGCAAAACATTGCACCTCTGCAATGCCTTGCGAAGCAAGCAGCCCGATTGCAGCGCCGTTGAGCCGCGTGCCCTTTTGCAACAACAGCACGTCTTGCGCAATCTCCTCGCCAGCCATTCGAATATGGCTGCCACGTTTGATAGCAATCATAGGGCAAACCCAATCATTTTGCAACATCACATCTTCATGCGGAATCACGCAATCAAGCCCCTTTGGAACAGGCGCGCCTGTCATAATCTTGCAACATTCTCCCTTTGCAAAAGTGCGCTCAATCGGCACATCTCCTGCATAGATTGTCGCAACAACATGGAAACTCTCCGAGCAATCCCCTGCACAAAACGCATAGCCGTCCATCGCTGCGCAATCAAACGCGGGCAACGGGCGCACAGCATACACATCGCTAGCAAGCACAGAATCGAGCGCCTCACGAAGCGGCACAACTCGCGTGCGCTCGTTTGGACAAAGCCGCGCGATGTGTTCGTGTGCATCTTGTGGTGTTTGTAAGTTCACAAATGGGGTAAAAGACATCAGTTCTCCTTTAGAGGTTGAGCGCCAAAACTTGCGCATAGCGCAGCTTTAGAATCTGGGCAATGCGATGCATTTCTTGCTCGGCAAGAGTGCCAAAACTAAGCGCAATCAACTCGCGACAATGCGCATCGCAAAAACCCATTGATTCGAGCACATAGCTTGGTTGAGAAAGCCCAAAAAGGCAGCGGCGTCCATTGATAATCAGAATCTCATCATACGCACATGCGCTAATCAGCGCACGCGCCTTGATGCCGACAAAGCGCAAAGGCAATGCGTTTGGAATGAGCGATTGCAATGGAGCAAACAAAGAAAGAGTGGGGATTGCCGCATGCAAAATCTCCCAAAACAATGTAGCCTGATTCTTGATTGTTTGTTGTGATTCGAGCACTGCACAAAAGGCAAGCCCAAGCCCGATAATCGGGGGCTGCATCGCAAAAAGTGCACATGAATCGCGCGTTGGCATGCGCTGCAAAAACGCGCCAAGCGGGCGGGCGAGCCCCAAAATTTCGCCCTCCAAAAGAATCATATCAGCATCTGTTTGCGACAACGAATCGGGGCGCAAAATGCCTGCCGCAAGTGTGAGGCTCATGTCATAGACAAACAATTCGCCCATGTTTTTGTGGTAGACATTGTGGCTAAAGATTTCATCATTCACGGGCGAAAGCACGAAGCTTTTTGCGCCCTTCTGACGCGCAACATCGAGACTTTGGCAGGGCAACAGCGGCACAACCAACACACCATGTGTGCGCGCGAGATTTGCTGCAATATTGAGGTTTGGGTGAATCGCCATACTCACTGCCACAGCACCGCTTGCACCAAGCGCAAACAAAAGCTCCAAAAATGCACCCACGCTATAATCAAAACTGCGTCCATAGCTAAAGCCATAGCGCTCACATAGCGGCGCAAGACCATAATCAAGCTCGGTTTTGGTTGTGTTGAGTGGTGGATTATTCGAATCAGACAGAATATGTCGCAATGCGTCATTATTTTTCGCAACTTCGTGCAATCGCGCAAGATTTGTCATCTCTAGCCTTGTGTGGCGAGCATGCGACGTTGATTTTGTTTCACAATATCTGCAAAACTATCGAGATATTCAAGATAGGCAATCGCATATTTGCGGCTTAAGCCCAAATGTGATTTGACAAGCGAGACATCGACAAAGCCCTCATGCGCAATGATGTCGCGCAATTGTTTCAAAACACCCGACAAGCAAACCGACTCGACAAAGAGATTCGCCTGCAAACGCACAATCTTGCGCGCGGCACACAAAGATTTGAGCGCCCTATCGCCACTTTGCCTGTCGATGTCAAGAGTTTCGTAGAGATTGTAGGGCGCAAGCGGTGCGATTCCTTGCGCACATAATGCATCAAAAATCTGCGTTTTGACATATTCTGCAATGTCGCAAATCTCGCTCTTGGTGCTAAGAAAAAGCCCATTTTTATGCCGCAGTTTGCCGCTTTGAACAAGTGCTGTGAGCACATGCGCACAGAGTCGTTCGCTCGCCCAATTCTCACGCAAACAAAGGCTCTTTTCAGAAAGCAAAGCATTTTTATTCTTGGCAATCATCATGCAAACAATATTTTGCAAATGCGCGATTTGTGTCAGAGGATACACGATGAGCGCACTAGAATCGACAAAAACAGAGGGCAGAGTTTGCAAGATTGCAAGCGCGTCTTCATGGCGCAATCCGAAACGTTGCATCGAAGAGATGATTCCAAAGCCTCTTTTGTGCGCCTGCACAAGAATGGCAAACGCGCCTGCAAAGTCTCGGGCAAGCAAAGCACGTAGGAGTGCGAGCTTTTGCGCCTTGCCAAGTGGGTCGGCGATGGGGTTGAGCACAACGCCACCGGCAAGAAATGTGCCATCTTTTAGGATAAACTTTTCCTCAAAAATAGCAAAAACAGGCTCTTGTGTTTCGAGCGTTGCGAATGCTTGGTGGATTCCGTCTTTTAGCACAAAATCTTGCAGCAAAAGCACACGTGCCATCGTTTTTTTGCTGCCAATCACCATGGCAATCATACTATTGTGCGCAATCTTGGGCATTCCATCAAAAATGTGCAGCACAACATCAATTTTCCTAAACCCGCGCAGATAGCCCTTCTTGCTCAAAATATAGCCACATTTGAGCTCACCGAGTTTAGCAGAAAGATTGAGCGCAGCGCGCGAGCTTGGCGGGGCAAAATCCACCTTGCTTTTATGCATTGTAATCGTCTTGACAGAGACAAGTGCGCCCGTGTCGCAACACATCAGCTGGTCTTTGGTGCGCACACAATCGCCCTGCACCGTGCCGCTCACAACACAGCCTGTGCCCACAACCTCGAAACTTCTATCGATATAGAAACGAAAAAGCGGAATTGCTGGTGGCTTTGATGTGAGAGTCGCGAGGATTGTGCGCAAAGATTGGATACTTTTGTCGTCATCAAGCGCAGTAAAGACGCAATCAATCCATGTGAGCTTGAGCGAAGCGATGAGTTCTTGCAGCTCCTTTTTAACAATCTCACAACGTTGCACATCGACAATATCTTTATGTGTGATAGCAACAAGCACAGATTGGATTCCCAAAAAAGCTGCAATGCGCAAGTGTTCGAGTGTTTGAGGCATAATCCCCTCTTTAGCGCTCACTACAAGCAGCAGAACATCGCATGCAAACGCGCCGGTCATCATCGTTTTTGTGAATTTATGATGTCCCGGAACATCAACAAATGCGATGTTTTTGTCGATTTCAGGGAAATAAAGATTTGAAAAACTCAAATCAATCGTGATTGCGCGGCGCTTTTCTTCGCTGCTGCTATCGCCCTCAAAGCCGTTGAGCGCACGAATGAGCGAGGTTTTGCCATGGTCAATATGCCCGGCAGTGGCGACAATCACGCATTGCATTGGGCAATCTCTTTGAGCGCTTCACTCACATGTTCGAAATCATGCACAAACAATGTGCGCATATCGAGCAACACGCATGAATCATGAATTCGTGTGATGATTCTGTGTGTGCGCAAGATGTCTTTGAGGCTTTCACAATCAAGTTTGTCATGCGATAGCGCGATTCCGATGCTCATAATCCCCTTTTGGGGCAATGTCCCGCCGCCGATATATGCCGTTGTGGGACAAACTTGCGCATCAAAGCCATTTGGAATCTGCGCCTTGAGGCTTTGGGCGCGCTCATGTAGCTCTTCAAGGCTTGTCTGCAACATCGCGAGCAACGGAATGCTGCCATAGTCCTCGTCCAGATAGGCTTGCAGACAATGTTCGAGGAGAATGAGCGTGATTTTATCGACACGTAACATGCGCAAGAGTTGATTAGCCTTGAGTTGCGCAATCAGCGAGGACTTGCCAAGAATAATTCCTGCTTGCACAGAACCAAGAAGCTTATCACCACTGAAACAAACAAGCGAAGGATTGAGAGGCAAAATCTCATCAAGCGCGGGTTCAAGCCGCAAATTTGCAAGCTCCTTTTGCTTCGCACCAAACGCGCGGCGCAAAAGCCCACCACCCAAATCATAGCAATCAAGTAATTGCGAATCACGTGCAAGCGCGATAAGTTCGGGTAGCTCAACACTTTGCGTAAAACCTTCAATCGCATAATTGCTCCGGTGCACTTTTAGAATCATCGCTGTTTGCGCGCTGATAGCGTTGCGATAATCAGCAAATTTGGTCTTGTTGGTCGTGCCAACCTCATGGAGTTTCGCACCAGAATTCGCCATGACTTCAGGGATTCTAAACCCACCGCCAATCTCGATGAGCTCGCCGCGCGAAACAATGACTTCTCGCTCTTTTGCGAAGGTGTTGAGAATCAAAAAAAGCGCAGCAGCATTGTTGTTCACAACAAGGCAATCTTCGCAACCCAAAATCTCACGCAAACATCTCGCAACACCGACATAACGTTCACCGCGCTTGCCGCTTTGGAGCTCGAACTCAACATTGTTATAACCACAGATGAGCTCGGCTGCCCTGTCGTAGATGGCACGTGAAATGGGGCTTCTGCCGAGATTGGTATGAATCAAGATTCCTGTGGCATTGATGAGCGGCACAACGGTGCATGGCATGCTATGATAGGCATGCTCGATTTGGGCAAGAATCTCACGAAGTGATGGCACAACAACAGGGCGCGCGCTGCGAATTGCAGACAGGATTTCTTGTGCTCTTTTTTTGAGCAATAAGCGCTTATAGCCCGCAAAGTTTGGGTGATTGAGAATTGTATCCACCGAAGGCAAAGAGGCAAGAGATGACATCGCAAATCCTTTGTGCGATTTTAGTATAAGAAAGATAATGTTGCGGAATCGCGATGATGATTAGAATCTAACAAGCTTGCTATGCGTCATTGTGAGGCTTAGCCGAAGTGATTATTGAACAACACAAAATCATTATTGCTTCGACAACGCCAGCGCAATGACGAGAGTTAATCTCTATGTTAGATTCCAAAGGCTGACAATTCCACACTTTAGATTCCTAAAAGGTGCGATATGGTAGAATCTTTGGAGCTATGGGGGGTTTGCGTTTCTGGTGAGCGCCATGGGCTTCAAACCCAGTGAACGGTTAGGTGGCTAACTGTTGGGGAGTTCGATTCTCTTGCCCCCTAGCCATTCAAACTTTCATTATGACAAACAAGGATTTTTCTTTATGGTTTCAATTTTACTCATCATGCAATTCGTGCTGGCTGTCATCATCACGATTGTTGTCTTGCTCCAAAAAAGCTCAAGCATTGGGCTTGGCGTGTATAGTGGCAGCAACGAATCGTGGTTTGGCGCAAAAGGTCCTGCGAGCTTTTTAGCAAAAGCCACATTCGTCATCTCGATTCTCTTTGTTGCCAATACACTCGCGCTTGGCTATGTCTATTCCAAAGATGCAGGGCGCTCTGTGCTTGATACAATCGATTCAAGCTCGCTCGTGCCCGCTGCGATTCCAACTTTTGAGCAAAACCAAAGCCAAAAGCAAAGCATTGATTCGCTCGTTCCACAAAATCCACAAGGAGAAAAGAATGCCACTAAATGAAGTCTATGCGCACACAAACACATATATGCAAAAAAGTCTCGAATCGCTTAAAAAAGACTTTGTCTCGTTGCGCACAGGACGTGTTTCTGTCGCGATTATCGAGGGAATCAAGGTTGATTACTATGGCTCACAAACGCCGCTATCCCAAGTCGGCACACTCACAGCACTCGATGCCTCAACATTGCAAATCGCCCCGTGGGAAAAAACATTGCTCAAAGAGATTGAACGCGCGATTAACGAGGCAAATATTGGCGTCAATCCCAACAATGACGGCGAGACTATCAAACTCTTTTTTCCACCAATGACAAGCGAACAGCGCAAAGAGATTGCCAAAGAGGCAAAAGCAATGGGCGAAAAGGCAAAGGTCGCCATTCGCAATATCCGCAAAGACGCAAACGACAAAATCAAACGGCTCGAGAAAGACAAGGCGATTTCTGAAGATGACGCAAAGCGTGCCTATGATGAAGTGCAAAAAACCACTGATTCGTTTATCAAAAAAATCGATGAAACAACCAAACACAAAGAAGATGAAGTCCTCAAAATCTAAAGGTCTCGCGATGATGTCGATGGATATAGAAAAAATATATAAAGAAAACAATGCAATGCTAGAAGGGCATTTTCTGCTAAGTAGTGGCAAACATTCAGGATTCTACTTGCAGAGCGCAAAGATACTCGAAAACCCGAGCAAGGCGGCGCTACTCGCTGCTGCACTCGCCGACAATATCCGCGCAAACAACATTGCCTTTGATTCCGTGTGTTCGCCCGCGCTTGGCGGAATCCTCGCAGGCTATGAGCTCGCGCGCGCGCTAAACGCACGATTCATCTTCACAGAGCGTGTGCAGGGCGTTATGGAATTGCGACGTGGATTCTCTGTGCAAAAAGGTGAAAAATTCATCGTTTGTGAAGACATCATCACCACAGGCGGTTCGGCGCTTGAAAGCGCACAAATTCTCACAGCGCTTGGCGCAGAAATTGTTGCTTTTGCCGCGCTTGCCAATCGCGGAATCTGCAAGCGCGTGGGCTCAAACCTGCCTGCAAAGCCCGAGTCAAAGCTACCAAACGAGATTCCTTATTTTGCGCTTGCCGATTTTGTGTTTGACATCTATATGCCCGATTCCTGCCCACTATGCAAGTCCGGTAGTGTCGCAATCAAGCCGGGCAGCAGAGGCAGCAGCTAGGGCATTTTGTGAAACGCAAACACAAGAGGCAAAAGCCCAACAAAGCCCCACAACAAACAACACGCCATGCCTACAAAGCGCATTATATGGAACGTATCAAGGCGCAAATCATTGATTTGTTTATGATATACACACCCATTCTTTATAGCGCAACCTATCTTTTTATGCAAGGCAAAGAAGCATTTTTGAATAGCGAGCTTGCGCCTGCTATGTCTGTCGCACTCTATGGAATCCTTAGCGCACTCTTTGTGAGCCTTTGGACACAAACGCCCGGCAACAAGGCGCAGGAAATCGCTATTGTCAGCCGCACTGGCGAAAAAATCGGGTTTGTGCGAGCACTTGTACGATTTGCGCTGTTTATCGTGGGTGCGCTGCTTTTGTGGGGAATCTTTGTACCCTATCTATGGCGTGAAAAAACAACATTGCATGATTGGCTCTGCAGGACAATCGTGATTCACAAGCTCTAGCCGCGCAATTGCTCGAGCCGCTCATGTTTTGTGCCAATTTCGGTGATTTGGATTCCAAAGTTTCCATCGACAATCACAACCTCGCCCTTAGCGATAACCTTATTATCAACAAGAATCTCAAGCGGGTCGTTTGCAAGCTGATTGAGCTCGACAACACTCCCAATATCCATTGCAATCACATCTTTAAGGAGCATTTTTTTCTGCCCAATGCGCACCTTCACGGGCAGATAGACGTCCATAATCATGCCAATGTTTTTCATCTCGCCGCCTGATAGACTCACGCTCGCTCCACCACCACCGCCGCCGCCGCCAGCAGACGGCGCGGGCGCGCTTGCTGGTGCAGCACTCTTGTCAAAATTACCCACAAAGGCACTATCAGCAAAGAAATAGATTTCATCAGAAATCGCATTCAACGAGAAGGCAAAAGTCAAAACCTTTGCGTATTGTGAGAGATCGAGTCCATCGGATTGGAGAAGCTCGATTTTGTCTGGTGTGAAGGAGAGTTTGGGCAAATCTTTTTGTGCACCAAGCGATGTGGTGATCGCTCCAACAATGTTGGAGATAATCTCTTTTGTCGCATCTAGGTCGTCCTCGCTCATCTCTTCTTTGCTCTCGCCCTCGCCGCCTAGCATCAAATCGGCAATCGCTGAACCCAATGTTGCGGGCAACGCCATGCCAACATTCCCTGCACCACCGCCAACACTCATCGTAAGAAATGCAACAGGGAATTTAATCGTTGCACTACCCGCATCGCTCTCGCCCTTGTAGGAAACTTCTGGCGCAGAACCTGTGAGCCCTTCGATTGTTGCTATTGTTTCTTGGGTCATCAATTTAGCAAATTCATTCATCTTATTCTCCCTCTCCTTCTTTCATTTCTGTAACGCGATTTTTACGTTGCGATTCGAGCATTTCGAGGATTTCTTTGACTTGGTCTTTTTCTGTTTTGATAATCTCTTCGACTTTAATGGTTTTGCGGTAACGTTGCAAGCCAACACTTGCGACATATTTTTCGCGCCCATTGACATTGACGGTTACGGTATCGTCTGCTGCTTTGTCGAGCCGCACAATATCGCCAACATTGAGCTCAAGAACTTCATTGAGTGTGAGACGCGTGCCGCCAAGCATTGCAGACAATTCAACAGCTGCACCACCAAGCAATGCTTGCAATTCTCTGTTGCGGCTTTTCTTGCTGCTCGTCTCGCTCAACATCAAATCGCGGCTAGCGAGGCGCGAGAGGACAGATTCGAGCGAAATGACAGGATAGCAGAGGTTCATCATTCCGCTGCTATGCCCGATGATGATTTCCATCACAACCATAATCACAATCTCGTTTTGTGCCACAATTTGGACAACGTTTGGGCTGCTTTCTTTAGCATCGATGCTCGGAAACACTTCGGCAATCGGCGCCCATGATTCTTTGAGATGTTGCATCATCTGCTTGAGAATCGTGTCCAAAAGGCTCAACTCAATGTCGCTAAATTCGCGTGTGGCTTCATAGGGATCGCCCTTGCCGCCAAGCAAACGATCAATCATTGGAAAGGCAATCGATGGGTTGATTTCGAGTACGCCTGTGCCATCGAGGGGCTTGAGCGAGAAAACGTTGAAACTCGTGGGGCTGGGCAAAGACATCAAAAACTCACCATAGGTCATCTGGTCGACAGAGTGCAATTGAATCTCGACAATGCTGCGCATTACAGCCGAAATTTGGCTTGAGAGATTGCGCGCCATTTTATCGTGGATTCCGCGAAAAGCACGTAATTGTTCCTTGCTCACGCGGTTAGGACGTTTAAAGTCATAGAGTGTTACTTGACGCTGGGCAAGAATATCGTTTTCTTTGACGGTTTCGACTTCTTCGGGAGCATCGTCATCAACAACCTCTAAGAGAGCATCAATCTCTTCTTGACTTAGAATATCTGCCATCACATTCCTCCTATTTCTTGAGTTTTCTTACGAATCTTTTTGATAATTTCTTTGTGAATCTGCGAGATTCGCGATTCTGTAATCCCGAGAATCTCGCTAATTTCACGTAAATTGAGCTCCTCGAAATAATACAGCTGCACAATAAGCTGGTCTCGCTCGTTAAGCTCACTCAACACTTTGGTGATGATGCCAATCAGCTCTTCTTCTTCGATTTGAGTCTCAACCACGGATTCTTCGGAATAATTCAGCTGTTCATCAAGCGGCAATACCAACGAAATGCTCGAAGCAAATTTTGCATCGCGAATCTTCTCAATCTCTTCACCCAAAACCTCACTCAAATATTCATCGCTTGGATCCTCGTTATGCTCGTTTATATATCTAGTGGTTTCTTGCTCAATCTGACGCACCAAACGCCGACTCGCACGGCTCAACACATCGAGACTACGCAAATAATCAAACATCGAACCCTGCACACGTGTGCGCGCATAGCCCCAAAAGGAATCATTCTTTGCAACATCATAACGGCGCGAAAGCTTGATGAGCTCCTCTGTCCCAATAGAAATCAAATCATCAACATCGATACTACTAGGCAATCTTTCTTTCATACGAAACGCCATTGCACGCACAGCAGGCAAATAAGAAAGTGCTAATTCATCTTGAACTTGACGCATTTCATCTTTATATGCTGGTTTTTTCATGACCACACTCCCTACCATAACTCTTTCAGCTAGAGATTACTCTCTAGCTGCCTCCTCTTCTGATTCTCTTTCTCTATTGATGCTCCCCATATCTTCTTGCAGAGCCTCCTCTTCAACCTCGTTCATCTTGACTGTATGGATAAACTCCCGCACACGATTGACGATATTTTCTCGTTTTTCAAATTCTTTGATAAAATAGCCAAGAGTTTTATCATGATACTCTTTATGCAGCCGTTTTGAGCCAAAATTGAAAAACATGAGATAAAAAGACATCGCAAGGGTAATCAACAAATAGAATCCAAGCGTTACAAGCCCTGTCCATATCACAATCATTTCAGGAGAATCGAACTTCAAGATTGCAAGAACAAGCCCAAAAAAGAATCCGTTCACAATGGCAAAACTAAGATAATTGTTGAACTTCATCGCACTCCTCCATTAAAAACTCATGCGCTTTAAAACTGCTGCAAAATCTTTTGCAAGAAGCGTCCAAAGCGCCCGTTTTCTTTAGTTAGCACTTTCCGTTCCAGTTTTTCTGCTAATAAACGCGCAATGCTTTCAAGCTCGACTGCAGGAGTGCTATTGGGCGATTGTACAGCAAAGAGTTGCCGACTTTTGACCGATTTGCTCACAATCGAATCAAATGTGATAGCACCCAAAAATTCGAGATGGAGCTGGCTGATATTTTGTGAAGCAACCTTGTAGATTTTTTCAAAGATTCCTTGTGCTTCTTTGGCATGCTTGACCATATTGAGAATCATAAAAATCTGCTCTTTGCTACGCGCACACAGCTTGATTGTTGCATACGCATCAGTGAGCGCTGCGGGGTCGGGGATTGTAACAACAATCACTTCATCAGAGGCATTGAGAAATGCTTGCGTGTGCTCGCCAAGCCCAGCACCTGTGTCGATAATCACAAAATCAAGAGAATCGAGAAAAGCGGTTTCGTCAATCAAACGCTCAAAAATCAATGTGCCATTGTATTTGAGAATCTCGGCACCGCTTTCGCCGGGTATGAGGAACAATCCTTCGGGCTCAATCGTGATAATAATCTCCGATAGCGAGCATTCTCCGCGCAAAACATTCAGGAGATTCTTGTCGCTCTTGACGCCAAACATCACATCAAGATTTGCAAGCCCAATATCTGCATCAAATACGCCGACACGGAATCCGAGACGATAGAGCGTGTAGGCAAGGTTGCTACTTAGTGTACTTTTGCCCACACCACCTTTACCGCTTGTAATCGCGACAAGACGTGTGGCAACCTGCCTATTCTGCTCGCTTTCTGAAACAAGTTCTTCAAGCTTGCGTGCCTGATTGCTAAACATCATTCAACCTTTTTGAATCCATCAAGTAGGCAATCGGTAAGATATTCGCTGCTCGCAACGATAAAATCATTAGGCACTTCCTGCCCTATCGAGAAATAACTGATAGGCTTTTTGGTCTCATACACGAGCGAAAAAATATTCCCAAAACCGCGCGTTTCATCAAGCTTGGTCAGAATGAGCGTGTCGATATTGAGAACGGAAAAGGTATGGTAGATGTCTTTCAAATCCTCATATTTGGTTGTTGCCGACATCACGAGGCTCACATCAATTGTGCAATTAGGGTCGCTGTTCACAAAGCTTTTGAGCATTTCGATTTTCTGCTTATCATGTTGGCTGCTACCCACCGTATCAACCAAGATATAATCGCAATATTTGAGCTGGCTAATCGCCTGTACAAACTCGCCGGGGTCGACAACTGTATCAATACTAAGCTTCATTTTCTTGGCATAAAACATGAGCTGGTCAACAGCACCGATGCGGAAAGTATCGAGTGTTACGATTCCAACCTTATATTTTTTATTCATCTTAAACGCATAGCGCGCTGCCATTTTTGCAAGTGTTGTGGTTTTGCCCACACCTGTGGGTCCCACAAGCATGATGATTTTTTTCGCGCCCGTCTCGAGATTTTCGGTGCGACAATAGACCATTTTGCGCAACACCTCGCGAAAATAGCGCTTGATGAATACGGAATTTTCGCGCATCTTAAGTGGCATGAGCTCAAGGGTGAGCTGCATAATCTTGTTCAGATGTTCGCGGTAGATTCCGCTGCTTTTGGCAAGATGATAGATTTCAGCAAACTCGGGCGGAATCATCAAGTCTTTTGGTTCTTTCTCTTTCCACACCATACTTTGAATCGTCTTCATCTTGTCGTTGAGCTTCTCAATCTCGCTCTTAATCGCCTTGAGCTCTTTTGCCTCTGTTTTTTGCGAATCAGCAGTCATCGGGCTCTTGAGTGTTTCTTTGGTGTTTTGAGTGGGCGAAGGCACATTGGCAATCTTGGAAATCTCGCGCACAGCATTTGTGAGCTGTGCGGTTACATCGTTGCTGTCTTCAATCATAGGCAATTTAGGGCTTGCTGCGCGCATATTTTTGCGCTTCTCGTATTCTTTGCGCGCAATCTCTTCGAGACGTTCAGCGGCGGTGTTGCTGCGCTTTGCTGGCTCGCTTACAGGCGCACTTGCGGCGGGTACAGCGGGCGAATCGCCCTCGTCAACAGCAATCGTGATTTCATACAAACTCGGCTGCGTGAGTGTCTTTTTCCGTTTTTCTTCGTTTTTGACAACAAGCGCATCTTCTCCGTGTTTTTCTTGCGCAATGCGGAGAGCTTCTGCTGCGGTTTCACCCGTATAGGTATAGAGTTTCATGGTGGATTCCTTATGACTTTTCAAAGAGTAATGGCACAAGCACACTTTCGCGATTTGCCCATTGCCTATGCGGAATCCTTAGGCTTGGGGTGTTCACAAAAAGTGCACCAAAAAAGAGAATATCTATATCAAGAGTGCGCGGAGCGTTCTGAAAGGCTCGCTTCCTTGCACGTCCAAAGCGCCGCTCGAGATACGAGGTGAGCGCAAAAAACGTACGCAACGAGAGGCATGTACGCAATGTGATGGTCGCATTATAAAACCATGGCTGCTGCACAAAGCCAAACGGCGGGTTGTGATAAATGGGCGAAGTGGCAACGACACAAACGCGAGGATTTTGCGAGAGTGCGCCAAGAAGATGCCAAAAACATGCGAGGCTGCTCTTTTGGTTGCCACCAATCCCTAGGCGCACTTCTACACCGCGCGTGCGCACACAACGTCTTTGTGGAAAGCCACGCATCGCAAACAAGGTAGGAGTTTCATGCTTCATGCTCATTGTGCTTTGTTGCCTTGTTGTGCCTTGAGATGCGCGATTTCGGCAAGAATCTGATGCATAGCAAGCAATGCAAGTTGATATGTCCCTGCACCAAAGCCCGAAATCACACCCGTTACAACAGGTGCTGTGAGGCTTTTATGCCGAAATTCCTCACGCGCATAGATATTGCTCAAATGCACCTCGATTGTTGGCAAATGCACTGCTGCGAGTGCATCACGAATCGCGATAGAAGTATGCGCATAGGCGGCAGGATTGATAATGATTCCATCGGCAGTGCCCAAACATTCCTGAATTTTATCGATAATCTCGCCCTCAAAATTGCTTTGGAAAAATTCGAGTGTGATGTGGTTAGCTTTCGCATTTTCTTCGAGCATGCGATGAATATCATCAAGCTTAATATTGCCATAGATATGTGGCTCGCGGATTCCTAATAAGTTGAGATTTGGTCCATGAATGACAACAACCTTCATATCTTACTCCCTTCAGGATAATAAATGATAGTATTATAACAAAGCTAACCTAAAGCGCTACATAAATGAACAATAATCTACGATTTGTTTTTGCCATAAATTGTTTTGAGTGGCGCAGGTTTGCGAACGAGTGCCAAAAGTTTTGGTTGTTTTGCTTGTGCTATAATACACAAAGGTCTTAGGATATTACAAAGGAACAGACGTGGTTTTAGAACATGAGATTCCGCAAGGTAGCAAGCTCTACTATGGCAGTAGTGCAAAGATTAAACGGCAAACCGAGCGCATTGCGAGCGAAATTTTTGAGGAATTTGGCTACACAGAGATTCTCACGCCCACTTTTTGCTATCTCGAGCACCAGCGCAATTTCAAAAGCCGCGAGATTGTGCGCCTTAGCAATGAAAGCAACCATCCCATCTCGCTGCGCATCGATTCGACACTCGACTTGGTGCGAATCCTCAACAAGCGGCTACAACGTAGTAGCCAGAACACGAAATGGTTCTATATCCAGCCCATCTTCACCTACCCCACAAAAGAGATTCACCAAATTGGACTTGAATCCCTCCAAGCTGACAACCTCGATGAAGTCTTGCAAATCGCTCAAAGGCTCGTGAGCGCACTCAAGCTCCCATGCATTTGGCAGCTATCAAATCTCAATATCCCCAAGCTATGTAGCTTGTATAGCTCGATTCCACTCGAGTTTTTCACGCGTATGGATATTCCCAAACTCTCCCAAAGCGATTCCTACCTCGCTGACCTCATCGCGATTACCACGACTCAAGATATGCAAGATTTTCTCAAGAAATCACCCGATTTTCTCAAGGCAGACTTGGAAAAATTGCTCGACCTTGGCGCAAACATCGATGAGGCAAACAAGGTTTTTGCACCGCTTTATTATCCCAAGATTCCCTATTACAATAATCTTTGTTTTCGGCTTTTTTGGAAAAATGCGACACTGCTTTCTGGCGGGCAATATGAGATTAATGGTGCGAGCGCAAGCGGTTTTGCCCTCTACACCGATGCAGTGATTGAAACAATACGAGAAGGATAGACCATGAATGCAGTTGATTTGATTGTTGGTATCCAATGGGGCGATGAAGGTAAAGGCAAGATTGTTGATAGAATCGCAAAAAACTATGATTTTATTGTGCGCTATCAAGGTGGGCATAATGCGGGACACACGATTGTAACAGGCAATAAAAAGCTTGCACTCCATCTCATTCCATCGGGCATTCTCTACCCGCATTGCAAAAACATCATCGCCAATGGCACTGTGATTCGCCCGCACGCGCTTCTTGCCGAGATGAAAGACTTTAGCAACCTCGAGGGGCGGCTTTTTGTGAGCCAAAAAGCGCATTTGATTCTTGCCTATCATGAGGCAATCGACAGAATCAAAGAGAGCACGCAAGCGATTGGCACAACAGGCAAAGGCATTGGACCTGCATATACCGACAAAATTGCACGTTGCGGCGCGCGCATGGGCGAGCTTTGCGATAAAGAAAAACTGCTTGCAAAAATCCAAACACATCTCGATAGCCCCATAATGCAAACATACCGCGCACAGGCGCAATCATGCAATATTCCCTTTCCAACCATACAAGAGATTCGCGAAGAAATAGACGAAGCGCAAGAGCTGCTACCCTACATCACCGACACAACAGCCATACTTTGGGACGCGCTTGACAACAACGAGAGAATCCTTCTCGAAGGCGCACAAGGCAGCATGCTCGACATCGACCATGGCACCTATCCTTTTGTAACAAGCTCAAACACGCTTGCTTGCGGTGCGTGCGCGGGCACTGGGCTTGCGCCAAACACTCTGCGTAGAATCATTGGTGTTACCAAAGCCTATTGTACGCGCGTGGGCAATGGCATCTTTCCCACCGAAGACAACGGCTATGCGGGCGATTTTTTGCGTCAAAAAGGCAATGAATTTGGCACGACAACAGGGCGCGCACGGCGCTGTGGCTGGCTTGATTTGGTTGCACTCAAAACGGCTTGTCGGCTCAATGGTTGTACCGAAATTGCGATGATGAAGCTCGATGTGTTTGATGGCTGCGACACGATTAAAGTCTGCACTGCTTATGAACAAGATGGCAAGAATCTCTCCTATTTCCCCTATAGCTACAACCATATCAAACCTATTTACACCACAATGAACGGCTGGGAGCAGAGTGCTGGGACAAAAACATTTATCCAACTACCCAAAGCGGCACGGGATTATATCCATTTCATCGAGGAGCAAATCAAAGTGCGCATCTCATTCCTCTCAACAGGAGCTGATAGAGAGGACACGATTGAACGTTGGGAGATTCTATGACAACAAAATTTAGCGCCCTTGTGCAAATCCGCAAAAATGCTGTCAAAAATGCCGAGCAAAAGCTCATCGGCGTCAATCAACGCATCGCAGTCGCACAAATGGACCTTGCGAGCGCGCAGCAGCAGCTCGCCGAGATTGTGATTCCTCAAAAGGGCAATTATAATGATTTGCTTTATTTTCAGCAAATCAAAGAATCCTATCTCAATGAAGTCGATAGAATCGTTGAATTTATCGCTTCTTTGCGGCTAGAACGCAAGGTGATTCAGGAGGAAATGCGGCTGCTGAATATCGAATTTGAGAAAGCGAATTATCTCGATTCGCTTGAAAAAACTAAAATGCTCAAAGAGCGGCAATATAGAGAATCGGCACAACTTGACGAAGTTTCGATTCTTTTGCATAACACACGACATAACCCAGAAGGAGATTCTCTATGAAACGTTACATCATCTTCCCTTTTTTATTCTCACTACTTTTGAGCGCAACACCACAAGGTGTTGTTGATTGCAACATCATTTTTGAACAACGTAAAGCCGAGATTCTTGATAGAATCCAAAAAATTGACGAACAACAACAAGCCTTGCAAGCGCTTCAAAGCGCCAATCAAGCCATACTTGACCAACGTGAAAACTCACTTGCTGCTAAAGAAAAAGAAATCAACGCAACAATGGAAGCAATCACACTCAAACAAAGCAAAATTGAGCGGCTCATTGCCCAAAATGAAGAAATTTTGCGACTCATCAAACAAGCAAAAGACGACAAAATTTCAGCGACATACACAAACATGAAAGATTCCAAAGCCGCACCAATTATCGAACAACTCGACAACGCCGAGGCAGCGACTATTCTCTTTAGCCTTGATTCAAAGGTTTCGAGCAAAATCCTCTCCAAAATGACGCCTGCGCGCGCTGCTGAATTGACACAATTGCTACAAAAAGGTCCCCCTTTTAAACCCGAAGTTGAGCTCGCAGAGCCAGCAACAACAGCGACACCTACGCTCTCGCCCCTTGCTCCCAAAGTTCCGGGGCAAGGAGGGGGAGCCATCTAGGAATGAATTATTTCTCGCTTGAATTTGCCATTCTCTTTTTGTGCTTTTTTGCCATCTATTGGACATTCAAGCAACCTGTTTATCAAAATTTCTTGCTTTTAGTATTTAATTATTTCCTGCTGCTTGCATTTTTTGCACATATAGAATTTGCTCTTGTTGTTGGGATATATTCACTCTTTGTCTATTATTTTGGCATGTGGCTTGCCTATTTCCAAGTCCGCTTCATTCTCTTTGCCGCCATCGCACTCGCCATCACCAACCTCGTTTTTTTCAAATATTTCCCGATTCTCAAATCCACATTCGATTTGTGGATTGCATGGCTCGGATTTGATTGGAACATCGATTTACTCTTTCCACTCGGACTTAGTTTCTATACATTTGCGAGCATCACCTATTTTGTCCATACTTTTCGGGGGCAAAAGCCTGCAAGCTTGTACGAAATCGCCATCTATCTCTCGTTTTTCCCGACAATCGTTTCAGGTCCCATTGTCGATAGCCAATTCTTCTTGCGCCAACTCCGCAAACGACGCATTTTTACGCATGAAAGCACCATATTCGCCCTACTCTTGCTCGCGCTTGTCAAAAAGGTGTTGATTGCCAATCATCTCGGAATCTGGACAGCACCGATTTTTGAAAACCCCACAAATTATGATTCACTCACACTCATTCTCGGCAGCTATGCCTATTGCTTGCAGCTCTATTGCGACTTTAGCGGCTATATCAATCTCGTCATGGCTTTTGCGCTCATGCTTGGATTTGTTTTGCCGCCAAACTTCAATGCACCCTTTCTGGCGCGCAACCTACAAGACTTTTGGAATCGCTGGCATATGAGCCTCTCGCATTTTATCCGCGATTATGTCTATATCCCGCTTGGCGGCAGCCGCTGCTCGCGCACTCGTGTATATTGTAATATCATGATTGCCTTTGTGCTATCAGGAATCTGGCACACAAACACGACAGATGGCAGCAATACATTAAATTTTGTAATCTGGGGCGCACTACATGGAATCGGTGTGTGTGTCGTGCATTTTTTGCGCCCTCTAGGCGTTTGTTTGCCTAGATTTTTGGGCATTTTCCTCACTTTCAACTATGTCTCTTTCTGCTGGATTTTTTTTATGCTCCCCTCATTTGACAAAAGCCTCGAATACCTCCTTGCAATCGCCCACAATAGCACCTTGCCCATTAGCGAACATACATGGATTGCCTTTGGCGCCGTGTGGGTTGCGCTCGCTTCCTATGCGCTCGCACGTCCACACATGCACATTACCATAACCGCTATCGCGCTCATTCCCACATTGATTCGTCCCATCATACTCTCGCTGCTATTCCTTATCCTATTTGCGCTCGCACCCGATGGGATTCCAAATTTCATCTATTCGAGATTCTAATGCGGCGCATTATCACATTCTGGCTCACAGCGACTACAACCCTACTGCTCACATCATGGCTTCTGAATGTACCCATTTTGCGTTATATGCAGCAGCAACATTATGCGACCAACTATCCATATCTCGCGTTTTTTGACGAGCTCGCAACAATCCCAAACAACGCATTTTTAGAGTTTGGCAATAAAATCAAAAATAGCCTAAGCTTTGCGCCTATCGTCCCTGCAATTCCAAAACCCAAAATGGCTCTTACAGAAACAGAAAAACCGCAGCAGCCCAACGTTGCGCTCCCACCTATTGTGGATTCTCTGCCGCAAGACGCAAGCGAGCATATCAGCAAAACAGAAGAAACGAATGCGACAATAGTCGCAGAGATTCCCGCAACAACTTTGAGCCCACCCACTCCGCCCAAACCAAATAGCTTGCAAAAAGGCGATGTTGTTGTACTCATTGGCGATTCTCTTATGCAAGGCGTGGGGATAACGCTCGTGAGCCTGCTCAAAAAACATGGCGCAATGCCTATCAATCTTAGCAAACAAAGTACTGGGCTCACCTACAATGACTATTTTAACTGGGAAAAGGCGCTATCAGATGCGCTTTTAGAGCAACCCGTCCAATATGTTATTGTGATGCTCGGGGCAAATGATCCATGGAATATGATTGACCCAGAGAACAAGGCGCGGTATGTCAAATTCAAATCCAAACGTTGGGAGGAGATTTATCGTGCGCGAATCCAAAGCCTACTCACTCTAGCACATGAGCATGGAGCGCAGGTTTTTTGGTATGAAACGCCCTATATGAAAAAAGAAAAACTCAATGATGGCATTCTCTATCTCAACATGCTCTATGAAGACGAAGTGCAAAAAAATGACGCAATTTTTTTGCATAGCAATGCTGTCTTGTCTGAGGGCGAGGCATTTAGCGCGTATATCACACGTGGGGGCAAAAAAATCAAAGTCCGCGCGAATGACGGAATCCACTTTAGCCCTGAAGGTTCGCGCATTCTCTCCAAGCTCTTGTTGCAACATCTCCTGCCTACCACAGAATCTGAACAAAAGGAATAGTATGCGTTTTGTGTTTGTTGTGGTTTTTTTCTTTTGCACTGCCTGCTCAATTCCAGACGAAGGTCCATCGATTGCTTCAGAGAATGTAGGCATTGATACAATCATCTATTATGGAAATTATCTCAAAAGCTACAACGATGTCGCCCTATATGGGCTCATACGCAAAATTGATGCACAAAATGGTCTTAAGATTCGTATTTTTGGCGATTCGCACATTGCCGAGGATTCGATAGCCTCTGAAATGCGTTCGCTCTTTTTTCGCGACTCTGTCATGCCCGGGTTTTTGTATCCACTCCAACCCAAATATCACCACAATGCAACAGTGAAATATAGCGCCCAATATTTTCGCATCTTTAATTCCCTACGTGAACGCGACAAAAATGAAGATTATCCGCTTGGTGGAGTGATTGCTAGCGCGAATCGCACGAACGCAACCTTGCGGCTTGTATTGCAAACACAATCAAACGATGCGCTCAAATCAACCATTGTCTTTCGCTCGCCCAACAAAAAAGCTGCATTTGTGCTGACAGACGCAAGAGGCAAAAGCTATACACTCAAAGCCCCAGTGGCGCGGAAATGGAGTTTTTTTTCACGCAATTTGCACTATCCCATTACCTTTCGAGCGCTGCAAAAAAATGCTGCACTTGGAGGCTATTTTATCTCGCATGCATCAAATGATAATATCGTCGACACGCTCGGAATCAATGGCGCAAGCTCGACACTTTGGCAACGTTGGAATCCCACGCTTGTGCGCCGCGAGATGTATGAAATCATCGCTGATTTGGTGATTCTAAGCTATGGAACAAACGACATCATCGCCCAAAAAACACCTGAACAAATTGCGAATGATTTGCGCACACTCATTGCCTTTGTACGTGAAATCTCGCCACAAACAGCGATTTTATTGCTCACTCCACCCACAGTAACACAAAAAGGCAGCACACGAATTGTCGAAAACTTTGCACAAATGCAAGAGATGTTTCAATCACTCGCGCGTGAGGAAAAACTGCTGCTTTTCAATACCCATGATTTTATGGAACATAATGGTGGCAAAGAGATATGGATTCTAAAAAATCTCTCACAACATGATCTCCATCTCACCTCATTGGGTTATCGATTTATCGCTCGCAAGATTTTCCAAGAAATGACAATGCTGACACAATGATATATATTAATCGTTTTTTAAGCTCATTTTCACTAGAATCCCGCCATATCTTTCAAAAGGTGCAGAGATGAAAAAAGAAATCAACGATGGCGGGAATAGTGTTTTGTTTCTATTGGGAGTGCTTATCCTCGGAATCGGGCTCATTGCTGTTGTCTACATGTATTCGCCCGTTTGATTAGAGTGCAGGAAACATTGCTTTGATTGCGTCAAAGTCTGGAATGGCTAGTGCGCGCTCATGGTAGCCAATGAAAGCATAAAACTTATCCGTTGTGGTCGAGATATTGCCAAATATCGAATGCACATCGCGGCGGAACATTCCCTCTTTAAAATATTTCTCAATATCGGGTAGATTTTTATCAAAAAATTTGCTTTCAATCTGTGGATATTTTTTCTCGACAGAAAACACAAGGCGAATTTTATTACAATCCAAACCTTTATATTTGATAAGATACAAAGCTTCGAGCCAAGTTGTGCTGCTTGAATCGATAAATATCGCTTTAGGATTGATGCCCACAAGCACTTGATGAAATTCATCAGTTGGTCCGATTGTTGCTCGCACACCGGGATTAGATTGCAAGAAAGTTTGGATTTCTTTACGTAAAATCTTCATGGTCGAATTGAGAGCATCACGTTTGATACCAAAATTCTGCCCATAATAGTCATCTTCCTCATTGAGGAGATGCCGCGAAAGTGCAAGGTGAAAGCCGCAATCATAGTCAGAACAAAAATCAAGACAACGATAGACATTATTCACGACATTATCCAAATGCGTTGTCCAATCGGGGATATAGATGACACAATCAGGCTCGCTTTTGGGTGGCTTTGCTTTATATGTATCAACAATCTGTCGCAAGTAGGCATAGCGGTACGAATCGTCCATACGATAGATCATCTTATTCTCAACGGGAATAATATTATTGTACCATTTTGGTTCAATCTTTACAATCTTATCTTCCCATGCACATGGAGTTTTAGGATTCATAAAAGGACGTGAATTATAATTCGGGCCAGCAATGGAGTTTCCCATTTCGATAATAGGAATCTTGGGCAATGTGCCTTCTTTAAGATGGCGATAGTGTTTGTTAAAGCTAAAGATAAAATCAATCTCTTTGTCAGGGTCGCCAAATTTCTTTTGCATCACATTCACGAGCACAGGCAGTGGTTTGGTTGCGAGCATTTCTGGTGGGATAGGCAGGCTACCATATTCAATCTTGCCATCACTTGCTTGTTTAAGATATTCCATATAGCTCTGTACAAATGCAGCAGAGTCTTCGAACAAACACAATATCTTCATAATCTTCTCCTTATTATGCATACCATATCTCGCAATTCTAACATTATAAATATTAATTAGACATTAATATTTAGTTCATGTTAGCCTAAGAAACCAGCTATTTTCTCCGAATCAAAATTACCATTGCGCTCATGCTGAATCTCGGTTAGGAAATCTTGCATCAAAAAAATAGGCTCTTCGCGAACAGCAACTTTATAGGCAGTATTTTGAATCACAAGCCAAATCTGTCCCCCTGTGAGCGGATAACGCGCAAGAGTTTGCAACGAAAAATCTTTTTCATAATGTGCGTTGCGTGGCAGCATGCCTTCCCATAAACGCAAACGTTCCTTTTCATTGGGCTTCTTAAATTCAATCTTATAATTAAAACGTCGCGAGAATGCCGAATCAATCGATTCGAGCAGATTAGTCGTTGCTATTAGAATGCCCCTAAATTTTTCAATTTGCTCCAAAAAAATATTTTGCATTTGATTATGCATCTTTTCAGCGCCGCCAAATGTTGTTTGTGTGCGCATACTTAAAAATTGGTCGGCTTCATCAAGCAATAAAATCGGTTCAATCTTGCTTTCGTTGACAATGTCATAATAAGTATCAAAAATTTTACGTACATTTTTTTCACTTTCGCCCACATAGAGTGAAAGAATCTTTGAACAATCCAAGCTAATCAAAGGGCGCTTGAGCGATTTAGCAAGTGCTTTTGCCGTAATCGTTTTACCTGTGCCAGCAGGTCCATAAAAGATAATTTTGGCTTCGATTCCGCCCTTTTTATCGCGCACACCCCACATCTTGAGGCGATTGAGCACGCGCAAATTGACTTGGCGCATGAGGTTTTGCAAAATCTCCTCTGTTGTAGGGCTAAGGACAATCTCGCTCATTGTCTTATTTGTCTCAACACATTCAAATACATCTTGCTCTTTGAGCAAAGATTGAAATTTGCTTTTTTGCGAAATCCGCTTTTTGGGGTGCGTGATTTTATAGAGAATCTCCTCTGGGATAAAAAATGTACGTGTTACATATCCTGAAGCGAGTAACACTTCTTCATAATAATCAACCAAACCTTTTTCAAGCAACAAACTATGTTCATCGAGCAAAGAACGATTCTTGATTCTATCCACTTCCTCATCACTAATGAGATGGAGCAAGCTATTCATATCACGAATCCGCTCATCATGGTCAGAATATTCCTCTTTAAGCAATGCAAGAAAAAGTGTGCGCTCTTTAAGACTTAGCCCATATTCACGAAAAAATTGCTCAATACTTAATTCTTTATGTGTGAGCTTCAAGCGCTCATCAATACGCGTTTCGAGCATCTCGAGCCTCGATTGCGTGCTACTTAGCGATGGAGAATCCTGCGTGTGATTCTCTTTGAGTAGACAGATTTGCGAGAGGAGGTCGATTCGCTGAAATTGGTCTTTGAGATATTCCAGATGGTCATCATAAGGTGCAATTTCAGGTAGATTGAAGGCAACCTCGCCAACTTCGAGGAGCTTGAGAAACGAGCTTGAGAGTGCGATATTTGTCGAGAATAATTCGAGCAACGTAACTTTAGAAAGAACCATTGGAAACACCTCAACTTGCGAAAGCCAGCCAAGCTCGAGCAAATGGCGAATCTCATGGATATGCTCCAAATGAGAGTATGGCTCTTTTTCTTGCCCAAAAAGTGCAATAAGAATATCGCGTACGCTCATATCCTCATCGCCACGTAAAAAGGCTATCGTAAGATACTGCAAAATGCGCGCTTCATTCACGGAGCATTTGAGCTGTGGGTAAAGGACTGCTTGCGAAAGGTCGATTTGGGTGATAAAATCATTTAGAAATTTCATTGTTTTCCTTTAACACAGACGATGGCAGCTGCATGAGGTATTTTTCGGCAAGCAAAAGCTCAATGATTTTCTTATAAACAGGAACAGCTGTACGCGCTCCAAAATAGGATTCTTCTGTGTTGGGTTCGAGGACTACGATACCGATTGTATAACGCGACATCGCATCAGCTGCAAAACCAAAAAAGGAGCTGTTGTAGCGATTGACATACTTGCCACTTTCGGCAATATGTGCTGTACCTGTTTTGCCACCAACGATAATTCCCGGCACGGCAGCTCCCTTTGCTGTGCCTGATTGCACGGTTTTAATCAGCAAATCTTGCAAAATCACGGCACTTGCTTTTTGGATAATCTGTTGAGGCTGTTGATGAGAAACGGGATATTTGAGATTATTCACAACCACGCCCTCGGCAATCATTGGGTCATTTGTCGCGCCATTGTTGGTGATGATATTGTATGCCTTAAGCATTTGGATAAAGGTGCTTTGCAAGCCATAGCCATATGACACAGTTGCCTTATAGACTTCATTGCCCAACATCGAACGTGATGGAATCTTGCCATGTTGTTCAAAGGGCAAGTCAATTCCACTGCTCCGTGCAAAACCAAGCCGAATCAAGCCATCATAATATTGTGCTGGTGAAAGTTTTTGGGCAACTTGCGCCATTCCGATATTGCTTGAATATATCATAATTTCTTCGAGATTTGCTTCTTTCATGCGATGTGTATCGGTGATGACAAAATTGCCAATTTTATAGCGCCCTCCATAAAGAGGGAATTTTTCTTGTAAATCCAAGAGATTGTTTTCGAGCAAAATAGCATAAATCAAAGGTTTAATAATACTGCCCGGCTCAAAAGCATGCTCCACAGCAGAATTATTCAGATTAGGATAGATATCTTTTGTGATTTTATTAGGATTGAAACGTTTAGTTGATGCAAGAGTAATAATGCGTCCACTTTGGGCTTCCATAATACCCGCGATAATTTCTTTTGCACCAATGCGTTGATTTTCGAAATCAAGCAATCGTTCAATTTTGGTTTGAAGTTTGAGTGCAATATTGAGAGTCAGACTATATCCATCGTTGCGTTCAGCATAGAGCGCATCTTTGCTAAGGATTGGATTAAAACCAATATCGCGCTCGGCATGAATCTTGCCATGTTGAATCGATTCAAGATAGCCATTATAGAATCCTTCAATGCCTTTAATGCCGCTCACACGTGTGATTTTATCTTCTTCAGTTTTTTGCACATAACCCACAAGAGGTTCCATAGAATTTGCATAAAGATAATCACGTTGTTCGCCACTTTCAAGAATCGAAAGTCCATATTTAAAAACACGCCCTTTTGAATCTTCATATTCTCGAAAAACATCATACAGATTGAGCGTATAAACAAGTTGTTTGAGGTTTGCAGCCGTTTTTGCGTCTATAGAATAAGACAAAACAACATTGCCTTTTTGTGTTAATTTTTTGCGCACATCAAATTCGTTCATACCACTATAGATACAAAACAAAGCAACAAATAAATCAAATTTGCGGGGGTCAATATTGTAAGTATTCACAACGGCTTTGTAAAGCTTTTTGCTTGAAGCAAGCATAAAACCATCACTGCTATATATCGAACCACGAACAGCACTCTCAAGATGGGTTGCTCGAAGAGATGGGGATTTGCGTTCGCTTAAGACAGTATGATATAAGGAAACCAAAAACAATAAAAAACCAAGCAGCAAAACACCATAGAGAACAACGATTTTGCCCGTACGTGTCTTGCTGCTCGTGAGATTCATTCAAACCTAGATTTGAGTTCTAAGAATCTCTTTGTAAGCACTAATCGCCTTATTGCGAACCTCTAGCATCAACTTCATGCTGTTTTCTGCTTTGCCAATGGCAATCGCTGCTTGGTGCAAATCTTTGATTTGCCCTGTGGCAACATCGGCTAATGCCTGCTCACTTTGTTGCTGATTGAGATTCACCTCATCAACTGCACGCTTAAGAACGCTCGCAAAACTTTTATCAAGAGGAGCGTCATTAACGAACGGCTGCTGTGGCACACCTCCAACGGGAGCAATTGGGCTCACTGGTGCAAAAGGTGCAATTTTGCTAATTTGATTCATATCCGCCATTTCAGACTCCTTGTCTTTGTTTTAGCCTTCTTAAATCCTAAAGGTCTCATACACTATATCGGCAACCCGAAAAAATGTATTATAGAGACTCTAACCTATAACTCTGCTGAAACCCTATGAATTTTGGAACATCGTCAGCGCTGTGCTAGTCATATTTTTTGCACTTTGAAACGCAGCAACATTCGCTTGGTAAGCCCTCGTTGTTTCGATGAGGTTAGACATCTCCACAACAGGATTTACATTAGGATAGGCAACATACCCTTCACTGTTTGCATCGGGATGATGCGGCTCATATTTCATGCGTGGTTCTGTATCATCACGCACGATTTTATCGATATAAACGCTCATAATGGGCGGCTGGGGTTTTCGCCCCCACTCGTCTTCATCAAGAGGGTCTTCATAGCGTAGAAGGTTATTATCCTCCCCTAGCTTTTTATTCAGAACTTCATTAAAATCAAAAGCTCTAAAAATCACATCTTTGCGGCGATAGGGACCACCTTCATCTGTGCGCGTTGTATTTGCATTCGCAATATTACTCGAAATCATATTCAAGCGCACGCGTTGCGATGATAACCCATAACCACTAATATCAAAACTAGATAGAAATGACATTTGATACCTCCCTCATATTATAATGACCGACTTGATTCGAGCGCGTAAGAAAACATGCCACCATGTTTTTTCAAAGCGTTCACAATCGCCTGATACATCACCGAATTTTTGCCCAGTTCGCTGGTCTCGACATCGAGATCCACGCTATTGCCATCATTCCTAGCAAGATGCCCATCACGATAGAAAATCGTGCTTTTATTTTCATCAGGTGTGCTTGGGTCCAGATGACGTTCATTGGGTTTCCACAATGTAAGCCTCTTATCGGGTACATAGTTTAGCAATTCTTTTGCCTTTTTAGCTAAAACTTGCTCAAAGTTAATATCCTTAGGGCGATACATCGGTGTATCCACATTTGCAATATTACTTGCAATCAAATCTTGTCGAAGTGACCGATAATCAAGCGCCTTTACAGCTATCTCTTTGGCTTTGCTGTAACTAAAAATGCTATCTGTCTTACTAATCATCGAAAATCCTTTTATTGCAAATCTCTAATACTCAGACTCTAGCAATAACAGTTCCACATTGACCTCATTACGACAAAATCATGCAAAGATTTTTGCGACAATCGCCAAAGCGCCCCAAAATAGAGACGTGCAGCGCCGCAAATCCGACTTCTGCTTTTGCCATGCCATGTCCCCATAGAGAGAAAAGGTACCCAATCACAATCTTACCATGAAAATAGTTAATAAGAAATCAAAAACATGTTTCAATCGCCCGCCGTCTGTGGCTGCAAGCGCAACAATTGCGTCATCGCGAGGATTGCCTAGAATCTGAAACAATGACGAGTGGCTAGATTCTTTATAAGATTCTAATTGTCATTGCTCGTGGCAATCTAGCAAATTCCCAATTGCTTATAAGTGGAATTGTCGATTGACATAAAAGTCTTTGAGTTGTTCACGGAAAATCTTGTTCTTAATTGATTTTAAGAATGTTAAACCTTCGGGTGAGATATTCAAATCCTCATAATGTTCCAAAATCTTTGCATTGCAAGCATCATTACATTTTGTCATGTTTTCCATACGCGCCACAATGTCGCTATACCAAAAACAATCCCATGCGGCATTGAGATATTCATGGGCAATATAGCTTGTTTTGTCTGGGGTGTTAGGGGACAAAGACAACCATCATTGAACACACAAACACGAATATGCGCTCAATCCACACTCCGATTCTTTAACAAACTATCGATATTTCAAAATCGCGCCCACAAAGCGCTCGAGCGCCTCGTGCAAAAGGGCTTGTGGGAGTGCGAGATTGGCGCGCAAAAAGTTGCGCCCATTGCCACGAAATTGTGTACCGGGCGAGAAATAGAGCCCCACATGTTTGCGTAAATCTGCACATAGTTTCCCTGAATCATTCGCAATCTTTGCTGTCTCAATCCAAAGCATATAGGTCGCCTCGCCGCCCACAACACGCACAGGCAGCGGCTTAAGGGCTTGCCTCACAAGATTCTTATTTGCCGCAATATATGCGTTTAGCGCCACCAACCATTCACGCGATTGCGAAAAGGCGGCAATCGTTGCGTCTATGCTAAACGCGCAAGGTGCATTAATCTCATCGATTGCAAAAGCGGCGCTGATTCGTTCGCGCAGCTGCGAATCCTCAAGCACACAAAACGCACCCTGCAAACCCGCGAGGTTGAACGCCTTGGACGCCGAAAGTGTCGTGATGATGGGCGCGCTTTGCACAAGCGCCATCGGCGTGTGGGTTTGCCCACTTTCGAGCAAATCGCAATGAATCTCATCAGAGAGCAGCAAGACATTGTGCTTGGCACAAAGCCTGCCGATTGTGGCGAGCTCATCGCGATTCCACACCTTGCCAATGGGATTATGCGGATTGCAAAGAATCATCATCTGCACATCTGGCTGCTGCAAGTCGCGCTCAAGCGCTACAAAGTCGATAGCATAGCTTCCATTTTCATAGTAAAGTGGCGATTCGAGCACCTCGCGCCCATTTGCCTCAATACAGCGAAAAAATGCGTGATACACGGGTGTTTGGACAAGAATCTTTGCGCCTTTGTTTGTGCAATGCCGAATGATAGACGCGATTGCAGGCACGATTCCATTGCAAAAAACAATCCATTCTTTTTGTATATGATATTGATGATACTGCGCCCACCAAGCGATGATGCTCTCATAATAGGCTTTTGGCAAGACATTGTAGCCAAAGATTCCATGCTGCACGCGCCTTTGCAGCGCTTGCAAAATCGCGGGCGCAGCGACAAAGTCCATATCAGCAACCCACAATGGAATCTCACCCTCTCTGCCGTTCCATTTGAGCGAACATGTGCCGCGGCGGTTGTGGATTGTGTCAAAATCGAACATTTTTGCCCTTCGCCCTAGCGAATCGATGGCATAAGCTTGCCATCGCCGCTTGGATAGTAGAATTTGTTGCCCACTGCTGCGGCTTCGCTTTGGATAGGGAAATAGAAACGATTACCAACGCTTTGCGCCGTGCTGTGCGTGCCAAAGATTGTAGTGTTGCCGAGCTGCTCGCTCGAATCGATGTTTTGTGGCAAGGCGTTGCTGCGAGAATACACAAACGAATTGCCCTCTTTTTGTGCTCCTATGCCCGAAAGAGGCTTGCTAAAAGGCTCGGGCTGTGTGTTTTGAAAATGCTCACTATATGTGGGAGATTTTGTGTGTGGTGACTTGCTCGGCGCAGCAATGGGCGCTGTGTCGCTTGGTGCGGGGGCAGAAAGCGGCGTTTTAGGCAAAGGGCGCAAAAGTGGGGGCGCAAACTCTTCAGGTGGCAAGAATGCCGAGCTTGGCACATCAGATTCCACAGGCGGTAGCGGCGCATGCAACGGAATGATTTCGGGCTCTAAGATGGGGTTTGTCTCGAGTTTTTGGCTCGATTCTTGAGCAAACAAGCATGTCAAAAACGCAAACATGGCAAACAAATAACGTGTCATCTTTTCCTCCTTTTATTTGCAAAATAGGTGATGAGCGCATACAATCCAACAAGCAACGCGATACCAAAGATGGGAAAAAGATAGGGATTATCCTGAAACGCATAAAATGAATCGACAAAAACGCGCCCAAGCAAAAAAGCGCTTGTGCCGATAGAGATCCCCCACAAAAGAGAGGCGCAAAAGTTATACGCACAAAATCGCAAGCTATTGTATTGGCTAAGCCCCATGACAATCGGAACAAAGGTTTTGGCAGCATAGATGTATTTTTGAATAAAAATCACAGCAGCGCCATAGCGCCCAATCCAACATCGAACGAGTGCGATTTTGCGGCGGTGTTTTTGCAGTGTTTGGGTGAGCTCTTTTTTTTGTTTGCGCGCAAACCAAAAGAAAAATTGCGAACCAATGAAGTTTCCAAGCGAAGCGGCAAGAATCACGATAATGATGTTCATTTGTTCGGTGTAGGCAACAACGCTACCTGCGAGCAACGCCACAAAACCACCACCGAGTGAATAGAGAAAAATGATGATATAGCCATAGTGGTAGAGATACTCGAGCGTTTGTTCCATATCTATGCCTTTAGGGCGTGGGCGTTTCTGGCGAATCTAGGGCTGGTGCGGTGGAATCGATGCTCATTTCGCCCGAAGATTCGAGCCGCTCTTGCAAAAGAGTGTAAGCGCTAGCACATAGGTTTTTATATGGGCTTGCACCGGGCAACTCGCTGCATTTCTGATAGCTTTCGAGGCTTAGCGGATAACGCGCAAGCGAATCGGCAACTGCGCCTTTGTTGTAGAGCACTTTTGCTCTGTCATCATCAAGAAGCTGCAACTGCTCGGCTTCATTCAAAATCGCAAGTGCATCTTGCAGGCGATTGTTTTTAATATACATCTCGGCAAGTGTGAGCTCCGCCCATGGTGAAAACTCGGGGCGCTCATGCAATGCTTGCAGGCGTAAAAGTTCTTTGGCGTATTGTTCGATTGCGGGGCGATCATCACGTTTGACAGCAGCGTTGAGTAGCTCACGTTGGATTTCAATCATGCGGTTGTCATCTTTGAAATTTTCCTCGATTCGTGGCATGTATTGCATGGCTTCTTCAATGCGATTCTCCTTGAGTAATGAATCCACCAAAATCAATGCAATGTCTGCATGCGCCCCGCTTGCAAGACTATCGCTAACATACAAACCATCACGCGCGGCGGCAATGGCTTTGGGATAGTCGGGTTTGCGCGCTTGGGTCGTGGCGATTCGATAAAGCCATTGCAAACGGCGCGTACCACTTTCTATTGTTGGCTCGGCTTGAGCGGCGATTCGCAAGGCATCGTCAAAAAACGAAGCGGCAACCAAACAATCAAATCCGCCGATGAGCTCATCTTGGTTTAGGCTTAGGTTTTTATATTTTTGGAGATAAAACGCTGTTGTGGCGCAATCATGGTTGTTCAATGCTCGGCGCACAGCGCCTTCGGCGGCTTGGCTCACAATCTCGCTTTCGATTCCAAGCTTATCTTCAAGCGCCGTAACGGCATCATAATTTCCTTCCTGAACCAACAAGGCGGCTTTGTGCTCATAGGCTTTTTGCGCTTCAGGAGAATCGGGATAGGTGGCAATGAGTCGGTCGAGATTCTCGATTCGTTGCGTGCTATTCCCCTCATTGTAGCTAAACAAGAGATTGTCCGAGCGGCGCTGCATTTCTTTGCGCATATCGCCTGCGGGATAAGTGCGTAAATATTCAGCATAGGTATCTGCCGCTTGTTTAAAATTGCCCCCCTCTTCATACCATATTGCGCTGTTGCGTAAAAGATTTTCGATGAGGTCTCGGTTATCGCCATCTTTGACAGAATCATAAGCGATTCTTGCAATTTGCGCTGTGGGTGTATAGAATCCAAGCTCTGCCCATTTTGTGAGCTGGTTGAGCAAATCTGCGGGCTTTTTGGTAAAAAATTCTGGATTGGCATTGATGATTTGCTCAAGCAATCTTTGGGCGCTCCTGCGGTCATCAGGCGTGCCTTTTTGGATATAATAATCAGCAAGATTAAAAGCAGCAATCGAGGCAGTTTTAATCGTCTGTGCGTCATTGAGCGCGCTAATATAGAGTTGGGGCGCAATCTTAGAATCTCCTCGCCTTTGCAAATCGTCTGCAAAACTCACTCGAGAAAGAATCTCGAATTCATCGTTGCGATAGTCATCTTTCAGCCTATCATAATAATAGCGCGCTTGGTCATAGAATTGCTGCTGTCCATAGATGCGCGCCAACACATACAACACCTCGCTCACACCGACATCAGCTGGATAGGCATTGAGCCAACTTTTAGCAAGATTGATGAGCTCTTCGGCATTGTCGAGATTGTCGAGCCCAAACAACGCGCGAATCTTGAATAGCAATAAATCCTTGAGGAAGATGGTCTGTGGGTAGCGCAAAAGTGTTTCGTTGATAGTGTTGATTGCCTCATTGTAGGATTCTCTATCCATAAATCCTTTAATCGAGACATAGAGTTGTAAATCTGGTGTTTGCTCGATAACAAGGGGCTTTTTAGCAATATCAAGCGCCCCGACATAGGGTGTGTTTGCCGCGCTGATAGTAATGGGGAAATTGAGCCCAACAGATTGTCTGGGCTTGAGAAATGGCAATGTGTCCTCATAGCCCACAATCTGCCAATTTGCTGCAAGCGGCGCACGCTCTTCGATAATTGGTGTATCACGTTTGCCATCTTGATTGAGCGCAAAGAGTTTCGCCTTTTTTTTGGGTGTTATCACAACAATGGCTTTGTCTTTGTCTTGAAAGGTATCAATCTTAAAAAAAAGCATACGCTCGAAGCTAAAGCCTCTATCAAAAGTCCCCTTGAAGCTGCACACAACTTTCTCAATCTCTGAAAATCTGTTGTAAAATTCTTGACATGAGAAAGGCTCGCTGTGGCTAAGTCGCAACACAGAAAAGCTTTTGCCATTTTCTTTGCCGCTATTGAGCGTCAGCTCGAGCGCAAAAAGCGGCATACAAAGTAATAATAGACAAATAAATCGCTTCATCGCTCCCATAAATCCCAATATTATCATGAATTTTTCAGTGCAAATCGTATAAAGATAACCGCAAAGCTCAACATCGATGCACAGGCAACAGCAAGCACAATGTTTTCAATCATTTTTCTTGCTCCTTTCAATCTCATCGAGCTTTTTAGAGATATTCTTCATTGGCATCAACAAACAAATAAAAAACACAAAAATATTTGCAAGGGTAACCCAAAGCCGCACAAACTCTGCGTTTTCATCATTTGCAAAATCCAGTCTGCACTCGCAAAAAACGATACGACACACATGCCGATAAAGAATTCAATAAGCCCAATTTCTTCATTTTATTCTATTAATCCTAGCCATTGTGGAGTGTAGCACAATTCTCCTTGATGATTCCTAAAACTCATGCAAACCTTTGGATATAGCCGCAATGTTTGCAGAAATTTTCGACAAGCTGCCCACGCGCAAAGCCGCCTTGTATCGCCTGTGCGCGCGAGCTTTGCAAAATCGCATCAAGTGTGCTGTGTTGCAGGCTGCCAAGGCAAAGCGCGCCCGCATAATCCAAGCAACATGGCACAACGCGTCCATCGGTGAGAATTCCAATATGCGAACGTAGTCCATAGCAAGTGCCGCTGTGTTGAAAAATGGGATTTTGAATCGAAGGCCACACAAACAGCGAATCCAAGCATAAAAATATGCGCTCATCAAGGCGGATTCGCCCTTCCCTATTCTTGCGCCCAGAATCAAGTGCCGACATAGCGAAATGTTCACCAAGAATCGTGAGGAGTGCTCCAAATAGCGCATGCTCTTTGTCCCAAAAACGTAGATTAACAAACAAGTCTTTGGGCTTTTGCCGACAAATCGCAATGATTGGCGCGAGATAAGCACGCAGACTAGCGACACTTGCACTCTCATTGCCCACAAAGCTTGTAAGCGAAAAATTGAGCTGCCGCAGCGCAGGGTGCGCGAGATTTGGCAAACGCTCGGTGTGCAGCCCTGCTGTTGTGAGATCCACACGCAATCCATGCGCATGCGCACAATCAAGATAATCTGTGAGATTCTCGACACACAGCGGGTCGCCCAAAAGATGCAAGGCAAGCAAACGCGTTTTGTCGCACACCTGTTGGCAGATGAGCTCAAAAAAATCAAGCGGCATGCGCACATGCCGTGCATTCATTGCGCCACTTGGACAAAAGCGGCAGCGCAAAAAGCATGCGGTGGTGATTTGAATATAGACTCGCTCAAACATTGAATCGGAAATGAATCACATCGCCATCGCAAACGACATAATCCTTGCCCTCAACCCGTAGTGCTCCCGATTCTTTTGCCTTTGTCTCACCGCCATATTTAATAAAATCATCATAAGAAATCACTTCGGCACGGATAAATCCACGTTCAAAGTCTTTATGAATCACAGCGGCAGCGGCAGGCGCTTTTGTGCCTTTGGCAATCGTCCATGCGCGCACCTCTTTCACGCCCGCTGTAAAATAGCTCATAAGCCCAAGCTTGGAAAAGCCCAAGCGAATCACGGAATCTAAGCCCGATTCTGCTAAACCCAACTCATGCAAATATTCGCTTCGCTCAAGCTCATCAAGCGCAACAAGCTCCTCTTCGACTTTGGAACACAGCCGCAAAACCTCACGCCCATATTGTTGTCCATAGGCTTGCATCGCTTTCGTATGCACATTGTCAGACGACAAAAGTGCCTCGTCAACATTCATTGCATAGATGATTTCCTTATTGCTCAAAAGCCGCAATTCTTTGTCTGTTTTTATGAAAAAATCATTTTCTTTATCGATAAAGCTTGACGCCGGAAAGCCTTTCTCAAGATGGTCTAACAATCGCTGCACAAACTCTAACTCCGCTGCTGCGTCTTTGCTTGATCTCAATGTCTTTTTGAGCTTTTCAGCGCGATTTGTCAGACATTCGATGTCGCTAAACAGCAATTCTGTTTCGATAATCTCGACATCGCGAACGGGGTCAACCGAGCCCTCGACATGGGTGATGTTCTCATCATCAAAACAGCGCACAATATGCAGAATCACTTGAGATTCTTTGATATGCGCCAAGAATTGATTGCCGAGCCCCTCGCCTTTGTGTGCACCACGTACGAGCCCCGCAATATCGACAAACTCGACAACAGAATATTGAATCTTTTGGGGATTCACAATCTTTGCGAGCGCGCCAAGCCGCGAATCGGGCAATGGGACAAGCGCACGATTGGGCTCGATGGTGCAAAAAGGATAGTTCGCCGCTTCGGCGTTTTGTGTTTTTGTGAGTGCGTTAAAGGTTGTCGATTTGCCCACATTGGGCAAACCCACAATACCAATCGAAAGTCCCATTATTTATCCTTTAGGAGTTTTTTGATAAACTCCACCACCATGCGGATTCCCGCACCGCTTGCCCCAAAGGGATTGATATCCCATTCTTTTTCGACATATGCAGGTCCTGCGATGTCGAGATGCAGCCAGTAGTCGCGGTATTTTTCAGCGATGAACTCGCCAAGAAAGAGCCCAGCCGTGATAGCACCGCCATAGCGCGCCGAGCCGACATTGCAAATATCAGCGATTTTCGAATCAATCATCTTGCGCAAATGGCGATTAAACGGCAATGAAACAGCATATTCACCGCTTTTGGCTGCTGCTTTGATAAACGAGCGCTTTAGCTTTTCATTATATCCAAGCACACCTGTTGAATATTCACCCACAGCAATGGAGCAAGCGCCAGTGAGTGTCGCAAGGTCAATGATGTAATCAGGCTTGAAGTCTTGCGCATAGCACAAACAATCGCAGAGAACGAGCCGCCCCTCGGCGTCTGTGTTGCGCACCTCAATTGTCGTGCCATTCTTGGCAGTCAGGACATCATCGGGCTTGAACGCGTTACCACCAATGAGATTCTCGGTTGCACCCACAATGCTATGCACCTCAACATCAAGCCCGAGCTTGGCAAGCACACCGATGATTCCAAGCGCCGCGCAGCCCCCACTCTTATCGGCTTTCATTGTTACCATATAATCCGAAGGTTTGAGGCTAAGCCCGCCGCTATCATACGTGAGCCCCTTGCCCACAATCGCGATGTTGAGCTTAGGATTCTTGGGCTTATAGTGCAGATGAATGAGGCGCGGAGGGTGCGCGCTCGCCTTGCTAACAGCATAAAACGCATTCATACCCTCTTTTTGGAGATAATGCTCATCATAAATCTTACAATCAATCTTCACATCATCAGCAAGCTTCTTTGCCTTTTGTGCGAGATAGTCTGGTGTGGCTACATCGGGAATGGTATTGATAAGGTCGCGCGCAAAATTGACGCCCCAAAGCATCGTTTCACACTCTTTGCGCACACGCTCAAACTCTTTTGCGTCAATCTCTGCGCCGCTGTGGCTTGCGAGCGAAAACACAATCGTTGCGAGCTTGCTCTTTGTCTTTTTGCTTTTGTAGGCATCAAAGCAATAATCGCCCGACAAGAATCCAACTATCATCGCCTGTAATGCCTGCAATGTCTTGCCTTGTCTATCGCATATGCCACATTTAATAGTCTTAAAGGGATATTTTTTGAGCAAGCGCAATGCCTTGCAAGAGGCTTCGCGTAAAAGGTCAATGTCAAATTTGTCGAGTGCATAATATAAAATTCGATGTGTCGAATCAAACAGATTCTGTTCGGCTTTGCCCTCAAAGCCAAGCGATTCTAAGAGTGTCGAATCCTCTATCCATTCATGCGAAAACTCTTGCCCAAGCACAAACACAAGTGCCGCGTCTGCCTCAATCTCGCCTAATGCACGTTTTTCTGCTACGATTTTCATCGCCTCTCCTTTTTCTTTGTTTGGGTATGAAACACCCACCACACACTAAGCAAGACAATGACAGCAATGGATACGAGAACAAATGGATGGTCAGCAAACCAATCAATGATTCCAAAGATTTCCTCACCAAAATACTCCGTCAAAGCCACGACAATAAATGCCCAAATCCATGAGCTAATCAGATTAATAATGCCGAATTTGTAGGCAGGATAGCGCGTTGTTCCAATACTCATCGGCAGCACGGTGCGCATTCCATACATAAAACGTTGCAAAAAAATAATCAGCCAACCATATTTTTGCAATAATTTGCTTGCAAGGGCAAATTTGCGCCGTTGAGACAAAAGGCGCTCCTGAATCGCGCGCCGATTGTAGCGCCCAATAAAAAAATAAAATTGGTCAGCGATTGAAGCGGCTGTGCCAGCAATCAAGACTGTCGGAACAAACGCCATTTTTTGGTCATGCACAGCAAGCCCTGCAAACACGAGCCCAAGCTCACCTTCAATCAATGACCAAATGAAAAGAATCACATATCCCCAATCTTCGAGATAATGCTCCCAAAGATTCATGATAAATTCTTCAAACGAAAATCCTGTAAGATGACTCCAAGCAAAAACTGCTAAAATGAGAATTGCAAACAAAAACCATAGATAATAGCTTCCAATAAACCCTATGACTTGCTTGATTCTCACTCAATTCTCCTCACTCAAATGCCCTTTAACCTGCGCAACATCTTTATCGCCCCTGCCTGAAAGACAAATGATAACAACTTTATCGTGGATTGTAGCACGATTCTTGTAAATGTATGCTAGCGCATGCGAAGATTCGAGTGCAGGGATAATGCCCTCTTTTTGAGAAAGCCATACAAATGCTTCGAGTGCTTCATTATCGCTGATTGTGTCATAATGCACAAGCTTTTGGCTAAACCAATAGGCATGTTCTGGTCCAATGCCCGGATAATCCAGCCCTGCAGAAATACATTGCGCCTCTTCTATCTGCCCCTCGTCTGTTTGGAGATAATAGCTCATCTGTCCATGCAAGATTCCAACGCTGCCATATTTGAGACTTGCCGCACCTGCATCTTTGCCTTGCCCTCCAGCCTCGATTCCAATACATTGCACAGCCTTGTCATCGAGAAAATGCGCAAACAGCCCCGCCGCGTTGCTGCCGCCGCCAACACATGCACAGACGATGTCGGGCAATCGCCCTTCTGCATGCAGAATCTGCTGCCGCGCCTCATAGCCAATAATACTCTGAAAATCGCGCACCATCATGGGATAGGGGTGAGGTCCGGCAACCGTGCCAATCAAATAGAACGTATCACGTGCACGACTCACCCAATCGCGAATTGCTTCATTCATCGCGTCTTTGAGGGTTTGCGAACCTGATGTGGCAGCATGCACTTTTGCGCCCAAAAGCTGCATACGAAAGACATTGAGCTCTTGACGTTGCATGTCTTTTGCGCCCATGAAAATCTCACATTCCAAGCCCAAAAATGCGGCGATAGTCGCCGTTGCCACACCGTGCTGCCCCGCTCCTGTTTCAGCGATGATTCGCTTTTTGCCCATATGTTTTGCTATGAGCGCCTGCAAAAGCACATTATTGATTTTATGCGAGCCTGTATGGTTCAAATCTTCACGTTTGAGATAGATTCTTGCTCCAAGCTCCTCACTAAGGTTTTGCGCAAAATACAAGAGACTTGGACGTCCAACATAGCGATGCAGCAACTCATGTGCTTCTTCCCAAAAATCCTCATCAAAACGAATTGTGAGATAGAACGATTCGAGCTCAAGCAATGTTGGCATAAGCGTTTCGGGCACAAAACGACCGCCAAAGATTCCAAAATGCCCTCTCTCATCAGGGTCTGAACGCAACTTTTTTGGAACGAACATTATATGTCAAGCACACTGAATACGGGGGCAAGCGATTCGATTCGCTTTTTCCCTGCACACGCAACAAGATTGAGCAAAAAACAACTCTCGACACATTCTGCCCCCGCTGCCTCAATTAGTCGTAAGCTCGCCTCTGCTGTGCCCCCTGTAGCAATCAAGTCATCAACAAGCAAAACACGTGCTTTTGCTTTGTCCGCAAACGCATCGCGATGAATCTCCACTTCATCAAAGCCATATTCTAGGGCATATTTCTCGCTCAAGGTTGCCGCGGGCAGTTTGCCCTTTTTGCGCACAGGGACAAACCCAACGCCAAGAGACGCGGCAAGCGGCGCGCCAAAGATGAATCCACGCGATTCAATCCCCACGACATAATCGAGTTTGTAGCTCGCATAACGCTTTGTGAGCCCCAAAAGCAAGAAACCAAAGGCTTTTGCATCTTTGAGTAATGTGGTGATGTCATAAAAAACAATCCCGGGCTTAAAGCCCTCCACATCGCGAATCTTGCTGCGCAAATATTGTTTGTCTTCTGCACTCCATTCCATATTTGTCCTTTAGCCTTAGAGTAGAGCCTCAATTTTTTGCTCTAAATCTTTAATGCGATTTTTGTATTTTTCGGTATCCACACGATATTGTGAATTGCGCTGTTTGAGCAATTTGACTTCGTTGCGCAACGAGGTAATCTCATCGGTGAGAATATCGATATTCCCAAGTCCGCGCTGCAACTGTAATTGGTGCTTGCGGATGAGAATCTCCGCTTCTTGCAAAGTCAGCTTGAGCACGGCGCTGCTTCTTTGTTCTTTTTCAGCGACACTGCGATAATACAATGTTTTGACGGTAACAAACACAACAAACAACAAAATCGCAACGACAACCAACCATTCGTACATCATTCCTTACTCCTTCGTTTGGATTGCATCAATCATATCAATCCGTTTTTCATGCCTCCCACCCTCAAAGGTGGTCTGAAAAAAAACATGCAAAATTGATTCCACAATGCCAACCCCTAAAACGCGTGCGCCCAAACAAAGTACATTTGCATCATTATGCAGCCGCGCTACTTCAGCTGTGTAGGCATCATGACAGAGCGCTGCACGAATTCCTGCAAAGCGATTTGCAGCGATACTCATACCAATGCCGCTGCCGCAAATCAAAATTCCATATACAGAATCTGCCAACACATGTTGCGCGAGCTTCTGCGCATAGAGCGGATAATCCACGCGCTGCGTGTCAAACGTGCCCAAATCTTCAAACACGATTTGCTGCGCCTTGAGCCATTGTTTTATCTCTTCTTTGAGCGCAAACCCTGCATGATCTGCGGCGATGTAACATTTCATATCTATCCTTTAGGCAAGAAATTCGAGCAACCACAACGCGGGTGCAAAAAACAACGAACGTAAGGGCTCAAAAGCCAGCACGACGATGAGAACGAGCATGCCATAATTGCCAACGCGTTCATAGAATCGTTGTAAGCCCATGATTCCAAACCGCGAGAATTGATAGGATAGAATCCATGAGCCATCAAGTGGCGGAATCGGCCACGCATTGAACACGGCAAGCACAACATTGACAAGCAGCAGCTGTGCTAAAAAAATCATAATCCAATCAGGAAAAGCAAACCATTGCAGCAACAAGCCAGCAAGGAATGCGAGCATGAGATTATAAGAGATTCCCGCACTCGCAACGACACTTAAGCCATTAAATCCGCCTCCGATAAATACCTTGCGATTGTTGATGGGCACAGGTTTCGCCCAGCCAAACAAGAAAGGTGCGCCCGAGATATAGAGCAAAACAGGCACAAGAATCGAGCCGAGCAAGTCGATATGCACCAATGGATTGACACTCAAGCGCCCGAGCAATTTCGCCGTTTTGTCGCCATAGCACAAAGCAGCATAGCCATGCGCAACCTCATGCCCAATAATGGCAATGAGCAAAGCAATAATAGATAAAATGATTTGAAGCATGTGCAAATCGATTTCTATCATTGGGCAAGCTCATTTGCGGCGTCTATCAACGCGCGTTCTGAATCTTCTGCAGCACGTGTAGCGCGCATTTCGCTTTCTAATGTTGCGACACTCTTACCTATGCGATTCCAACGAACATGCAAATCCGAATCGATACTAAAACCCACAACCCATGGTGTGCCGACAATCTTGCTATATGGCACAGCTCCCCATATCCGTGAATCGCTCGAGCCATTGCGATTGTCGCCCATCATGAAAAACTCGTCTTTGCCCACTTGCAGATAGAAAAAAGGCTCGCCATTCTCTTGGTGTAGGCTCATCGCGACTTTGCCGTTGTTATAAAGATAAAACAAATCTTGAAAAAAATCATTTTCTGGCGCATAATGCACGCCGGGAAAACGTGTATAATAGGGGTCATAGACAAAAACTTTGCCCATAAACATGCGCTTGCTATCGCCCGCATAATGTTGTGCGATGTATGCGTCTCCTTCTTGTGGACGCAGATAAAGCCCATTGTGCGCATAAATCACCTCATCGCCTTCCGTAGCAACAAGCCGTTTGACATAATGCTGTTTAGGATTGAGCGGATAGCGAAAGATAACAATCTCACCGCGCTTAGGGCGTTCGCCCTCAAATAAATGCCCATTACCATTGAAATCAGGCACAATCTGCCATTCGACCCATGGCAGATGTGGCAATGGGATTCCATAGCTAAATTTCTTGGCAAGCACCAAATCGCCGATGAGCAAGGTTGAAATCATACTCCCAGACGGAATCAAAAACACTTGCCCAACAAAGAATAGGATTGTGAATACAAGCAAAATTACGCCAATCCAGCTGTCCCAAAACCATCGCAAAATTTGCAAGATTCTATGCATAGCTACCCTTGATACATCTTTGAATCTCATATGCCTTGAATGTGTTTTGCAGCAGTGAAACAATCGTCATCGGACCAGCTCCGCCCGGAACGGGCGAGATAAACGAACATTTGGGGCTCACAGCCTCGAAATCCACATCGCCACAAATCTTGCCATTGGGCAAACGTGTGATACCAATATCAACAACCACAGCGCCCTCTTTGACCATATCAGCAGTGATGAGGTTTGGCTTGCCCACAGCAACACAGAGAATATCGGCTTGCCGAGTGAAGCTCGCAAGGTCGCGTGTGTAGATATGGCATGTCGTTACCGTTGCATTCGCATTGAGCATGAGCGCTGCGAGCGGTTTGCCAACAATATTGCTCGCGCCCACAATGACGCAATGCTGCCCTTGCAGCTTGATTTGATATGCCGCAAGGAGATCCATCACGCCAAGAGGTGTGGCAGGTGCAAATGCCGACAGATTCGCACGCACACGACCGATATTGTGCGGGCTAAAGCCATCGACATCTTTGCTTGGGGCAATTGCTTCAAGTATGGGATTGCTTTCGATATGCGGTGGCAAAGGCAGTTGGACAAGGATTCCATGCACATCTTCATCATTGTTGAGTGACTCAATAATGCGCAAAAGTTCGACTTGTGTCGTTCGGCTACTTAGAGCATAGAGGCGCGCAATCATGCCAACGCGCTCGCATGCATGTTTTTTCATATTCACATAGGTTTGGCTTGCAGGGTCATTTCCCACAAGAATCACGGCAAGAGAAGGCTTGTCATTGCAAGCACTCACAAGCATCGCGAGGTCTTTTTCAATACTCTGTGCCAATTTTTTGCCATCTAAAAGCTGCATTCTGACCCCTTTACTTTAAAGCTGATTGTGTTATTATAAAAGAAAATTCATTTGTTTTCGCTAAACGAAGGAAATAAATTGCGTTACACTGCTTTATTGTTGCTTCTTTCTGTAATGCTTGCAGAGGAATCATTTATCACACAATTTGAGTATGGCAAGATGCTCTATGAAAATCCTCGCGGAATCGGCTGCCACCATTGCCATGGACCAGAAGGACAAGGACAAGAAGTTGCGCGCTATCAAAATAAAAAAGGCATGCAACAAATCATTCAAGGTGGCGCAATCCATAGCCTTAGCATTGAGCAATTCAAGCATGCCCTCGAAGATTCCACACGCATTATGCCGCGCTATTATCTCACAGATACCGAGATTCGCGCAATCCATCTCTATCTGCAAAAAATGCGTGATTTTAGTCGATAACATCGCAAAACACATGCGAGTTTTGTTGTGATGTGTCAAAGCCAATTTGCCACACTCCCTCAAGTTATGCGACATGGAGGTGCGGTTAACCGCACATGAATATCACGCATGAATGCGACAAATCCAGCCTCTGATATTTCAAACATCATTCTGCATTCGCTTTCGCCATAGATTCAAAATCTTGATTGCCAATACAAAAAACACGCCTTCGCTCACAGCAGCAATGACAAATGTATAATATTCAATCTCTTGGAGTGCGCCAATCGATTTGCCAAGCGTTGCGGTTGCAACCAAGAATGTAAGCGGGACACACGAGGAGAACGCACTCAATATCAATGTGAGCAAATCACCAAAAAAACGGCGGTTTGCGAGCAAATGCGCACAAAAATGCAAGCAGAGCATAATGCCCATGAGTTGCAATGCATGATGAAATAAATAGGCATTTTCGAGGATAATCTGCACATCAAGTGTGCTGCCAACATAGACAAAAAAGAGAGGGATAAAAAAACCAAAGCCGACATCATGCAGCTTTTTGGGCAAGTTTTGGTCATATTGGAAAAAATTTGCAAGCACAAGCCCTGCAAAAAATGCTCCAAGAATCACATCAATCTTGAGATAGAGCACAATCGCGATAAATACAAAAAAGAGCATCATGGCAAACCGAATGTCTTCGTTCATCTGAATCTGACGTGGAATAAACACGAGTTTGAGAGACGGAAACCACCAAAAAATCACTCGCACACACGCAAAAGCAAGACTCATGAGCAGCAAAAACCCCACAAAAAACATGAGGCTTTTGTAAAGCTCAAATGTGAAGCCAAGCGTATAGAATCCATTCACCACAACAAGTGCGATAATGCTCAAAAACTCACCAAGAATGCCAATTTGCAGCGCGGTATTAAGCCAAATTTGGTCTTTGCCATAATATTTGAGCAACGCGACAATCATGCCGACAGACATCACAGGGAAAACGATGATATAAAATGGAGGATAACCGCAATTAAAAACCACAAGAGTGGCGAGGCAATAGATTGTGGCAAAATACACAATTGCACGTTTAGCAAAGGAGATTCCGAGTTTGCGGAAATAGGTTAAGTCAATCTCCATTCCAGCTAAAAACATGAGGAAAAAAAAGCCCATTTTGGCAAGCACAAAAAAGACAGAATCATCAGGGCTCAACCAGCCAAACGAGGCAACGCAAAGCCCAAGCAGAATCTCGGCGATTGAGGGTGGAAGCCGCACGAGATAGCTCAACAGCGGAGAGAGAATGAGCAAAATCGAGACCAAGCCCAGCGACATAAAGTGCTGCAGTGCCTCCTCACCCATCGCGCATTCCTATGTCCTAGCTCGCGCCCTCGCCCACGATAGGCAAACCAAGCTTTTGCAGATGAAAAAAATTTTCATTAATTGCATAGACATTTTGCAGCCCACGTTCACGCAAATCTTTAGCAATCTCCATTGCGCCTACACCTGTGTGGCAATAGAGAGCGATGATTTTATCGGGGTTTTCCTCTGCAATGTAGCCAATGCGCGCGGGAGATTCGATATGAATCGAATCCGCAACATGGCTGATGAGATAATAGCCAAGCGAGCGTGTGTCGATAAAAATCGTGCGCGATATGTCAAGGTTTTTTAACTCTAATGTTGGCATAGTCTATGACGTCGCACTTTCTTCAGCTTCATCAAATGTATCATCGTCTTCTTTGGCTCGTGGTACATATTTGGTATAAATAATCTGAATCGCTGTGATGACTTCCTTGATAATCGAATCCATAAATGAGGAATCGTTTAAGATAGATGTTCCATTGCTCACGGTGATTTTTTTCTCGGAAATGAGCCCTTCGACTTTGCGCAACATTTCCTTGTCGCGCTCTTCAAACATCGATTTCGCATTTGAGAGCTGTTGGACAATCAATGCAACATTTTCTTCAGACATCTCTTTGAGCTCTTCGCCACTGCGAAGGAGCATTCCAAGCCCGATTCGCATTTCATTATAAACTTCGCTAAGGTTGTGGTTGGGAGACAATGCATGAGATTTGAGATTTTTTTGCGCAAGCTTTAGAATCTTAATCGCTTCAAGAATGCTTCTCGAAGCAGTCATCAGTGTAAAAATCCGCTCGCGTTGCTCATGGTCACGCGTATGTGGTTGGACTTCGGTTGAGAAGTTGATAATTGCATCAAATAATGCCTTGATTTTTTTCTGATACAGATAGTCAATATCCACCTCGCCCTTATACCATGGACGTTTGATGATGTCCTCAAAATTTTCTTTTGAGCGAATATCTTCGCGCTTAAAGCCGATAGTGTGGGAGATAATCGCAAATGCGTTATCATAGAGATGAATCACTTCTTTTTCAACAGCTTCAATCGCAACATCAGGATAAGCAACAATCTCTTCGTTAATAAAGCGTGGAGCGCTGCGGTCTTTGTCTTGGTGAGATTGAATCATCTTATCCAAAAACTTTACGATAAAAGGGATAAATGGTGTGATAAAAATTACGCCAAACAAATTAAACATCGTATGGAACATCGCTACACGCAAAGCAGCATTGCTTTCATGGATTCCAACAATAGACGCAACAAAATTGACCATCTCAACAAATGGAAAGAATATGGCGATGACGACAATAGCGATACTGAAATTAAACACGCAGTTGCCTACCGCGAGCTTCTTACCCTCGATATTCGAGCTCAAAGACGCAACAAGCGCTGTAACAACGCCCCCGACACTTGTGCCAAGCGTTGCTGCAAGGGCGTTGTCATAGGTAATCTCTCCTGTAGAGAATGCGATAAGAATCATCGCAAGCGTTGCATGGCTTGACTGCACAATGCCTGTGAGCAGCGCACCAACACCGACATAGATAAGCACACCCATATAGCCATCGGCTTTGTAGTCATCAAAATTAATCGTATCGCCCATTGCCTCAAAGCCTTCTTTGATAAACGACACACCCAAAAAGAAAAAGCCCAAGCCAATAAAAATATTCCCGACTCCTTTTGCGGCTTTGGATTTTAGAAATGTCAAAACCATGCCCACAACAATCAGCGGCAGAGCAAAATCAGAGATTTTAACCGAACTCACACCCACAATCAACCACGAACCTGCGCTGTTGCCAAGATTTGCCCCAAACACGACCGCAAGCCCTTTTGCAAGCGTGATGAGCCCAGCGGAGAGGAACGAGATAGAAATCACCGAGACGAGTGTCGAGCTCTGCATGATTACGGTTGCGATTGTTCCAAAAACAATACTCTTGAAAATGTTTGATGTTGATTTTTGGAGGATCTTTTCGAGCAAACCATCGCTAAAGCTTTTAAAGCCATTTCCCAAATTCATAATCCCAAATAGTAGAATCGCCACCCCCGCAAGAATCTGCGTCAGTGCCGCATTGATTGAGAGAAAATACAATCCCAATACAATAAAAACGACTATTAAAGCCTGCCGTATGTTGTCCACTTTTGCTCCTTGCTCCTTTATATTTTATTCTTGTATTCTAGCAAGTCTTTGTTTAAAAAAAACAGAATCGGCAACAAACCCAACACGCAAAGACTCTCATGCGGTTGAAAATTTCAAGTTATAAGGATTGTTTAGAATCTGAAGCAATGAACGATTATATTGCTCCACACGTTTGATTGCCTCTCGCAACAAATGGCAGATTTCTGCGCGAGATTCCATCTATCCACCTAGAATCTGATAGATAAACCACACAAAAACAAGAACGATGATTGCAAAAAGAATAGCACGAAACGGAATGCGAAAGCCACTTTCTTTCTCCTCTTCGTCATGCATACTCGCGAAGATGGGCTCGGTGATGAGCTCCTCGGCAATCGTAAGCGTATGGGGCTTGCCATTGCTAAGAATCGAAAGCTGATAAGCAAAATTATCAGCATTAATGCCGCGCGCATTTTGCGTGAGGGGCTGAATGAGAATATCGACAACTCCCGGCTTGGACAAATAGCCCTCGCTACGCAATATCGAAACCCCTTGACGAATCTTGCCTACCTCTGGATTAGCACTAATCACCTCAAAAATGCGTATTTTGCGCTTGCTTTTAATGAGAATGCTTAGCGGTTTATTGATGAGTTTGCCGCCTTGAAAATATTTGCCAACAATAATGGCATGGATAAACCGAACAATGTCTTCAATGGCAATCATCTCATCATCGGTATGTAGAATTACAGCCATTTCAGCCCCGCCCTTGTAGCCAATATCAAACTCGGGCGCGAGAAACTCACAACATTCTTGGTCAATCGGGTCTTTGAGAAACGCACACAAAGGTTGTGTGAGGGGCAAAAGAGGCTTTTCTTCTTTCTCTTTGGGTTGGTTAGCCTTTGTGATTTTATCGCGCTCCCAATCCGAGCGCATACGCTCATAACGATATTTTTCAGCCACTAAAACTTTTTCCTTTGCACATCTTCAAGAATCTGCCCTGCAACACCATCGATAGTCTCGACAATTTTGGCAGATGTGTTCGCAACCGACACGGTATCTTGCGTGATATTCTCGAGCTGCCCCACAGCCTCATTGACTTGTGCAATTCCTTGTGCTTGTTCTTTAATCGAATCTGCCATATCGTTGATTCCCTGAATGAGCGTATTTGTGTTTGCCTCAATCTCGCTAAGGCTCTTTGTCGTGCGCTCGGCGAGCTTGCGCACTT
>CAJTQL010000010.1 GCA_910578285.1 uncultured Helicobacteraceae bacterium | reverse complement strand
CGACAACTATCAGTGCTGCTTACTCTCGCTCGAAATAAAACTTTAGCAAAAACATGTTAGAATCCGTATAGATTCTAATTTTAGACAAGGGAAACAATGGTACTAGAGCATATCATCGAGCGTATCGAATCGCGGCGCAAAGAGTTGCAAGATTCGCATGCAATTCTCGAGATTATCGACTATGGAGCAGGCAAACCCGAAGACAAGCGCACAAAAGAGCAAATGCAAGAAGGTGTATGCGTGCAAGTTCCGCTTGCGCAAATGGCATCAATTGGCGTAAAGCCTGACAAAGCAACACAAATTGCAGAAATTTTTGCACAAATCAAACCCCAAAGAATCCTCGAGCTAGGCACATGTTGTGGCTTTAGCAGCTCTTATATGAGCTTGCTCGCCCCAAGCGCAACGATTGACACAATTGAAGGCGCACCGAGCTTGGCAGATGTTGCACGCAATAACCATAGCATTTTAGGTTGCGCAAACATCACGATTCATATCGGACGCTTTGATGTCGTGCTACCCAATCTCTTGAAATCTCATGCCCCATTTGACTTTGTCTTTGTCGATGGACACCATGACCAGCAGGCAACACTTAGCTATTACACACAGATTCTGCCCTTTGTGCGTGGGGGGGGGGCGATGTGTTTTGATGACATCGCATGGAGCGAAGGCATGCGCACTGCGTGGGCAGAGATTGCCCAAAAACACAAACACACAGACTATGACAGAATGGGGGCGATATGGCTGTAAAATTCCTCGATTTGCGCAAACAAACCGCGAGCCTGCGCGCCGAAATCGAACCAGCCATTGCTCGCATACTTGAAAATGCAAGATTTATCGGGGGCGATGAAGTTGAGCGCTTCGAGCAAGAATTTGGCGCGTTTGTCGGCGCAAGCGCGCTAGGTGTTGGCAATGGCACAGACGCACTTGAAATCGCCATACAAGCGCTGAATCTGCCCAAAGATTCTGAAGTTTTGCTGCCTGCAAACACATTTGCGGCGAGTGCTGAAGCCGTTGCGCGCAACCAGCTCCGACTCGTTTTTGTCGATTGCGACAGCACCTACACAATGGACATCGCTGATTTGGAGCGCAAAATCACCCCGCAAACAAGCGCGATTATGGCTGTGCATTTGTATGGGCAAAGTGCCGATATGCACGCGATTTGCACGCTCGCAAAACAGCACAATTTGCGCATCATCGAAGATTGCGCGCAAGCACATGGCGCAACATTTGCGGGGCAAAAAGTCGGCACGTTTGGAGAGATTGCATGCTTTAGCTTTTATCCGGGCAAGAATCTCGGCGCGTATGGAGACGCAGGCGCAATTGTCAGTAAAGATTCTGCTTTGCTTAGTGTGTGTCGCCAAATTGCACACCATGGCGGGCTGCAAAAATATGAACACACGCGAATCGGACGCAATTCACGGCTCGATAGCCTGCAAGCAGCGGTTTTGCGCGTCAAGCTGCCGCACCTCAACGCATGGAATATGCAACGTGATACAATCGCTCGCGAATATATGCGCCTACTCGCCGACACAAAGGGCATCGTGCTGCCACAGCTGCACCCGCAAGCACAGAGTGTATGGCATTTGTTTGTTGTGCGCATTCTCGGCGGCAAACGAGATTTTGTACGCCAAAGGCTCGCCAAATCAGGTATCGAAACAGGTTTGCATTATCCCAAAGCCCTGCCCTCATGCGCTGCGTATCAAAATGTGCCTTTCGTGCGAGCAAGCACAACACACAACGCATGCGCGTGGGAATCCGAGATTCTTTCGCTGCCTATGGGCGAACATCTCGACATCGCACAAGCACGCGAGGTTGCAGACGCTTTGCGTGTAGCGCTTGCGCTCTAGCCGATATGCACCGCGGACTTGATGAGATTTTTGGATTCTTCTCGAAATGAAAGCTTGTCATCGTGAACTGAATATTTTGAGACTTCGCATAGTCAAGAGCACTATTGGGTCATTAATCATCCTTCCACGCAACCATTTGCCAAAACGGCTTTCATTACATCATTATCAAAACCTGTGGGCTGATTTTAGCGTCAAGATACACAAAGGGCTTGTACGCATTCTCGCTGCCAACAACAATTGCGCCCACTTGCTGCATGTGGCATAAAATTGTCTTTAAAATAAACGCAGCTACCAGCGGCGCGGTAGACGTTCAAAGAGGGCTTTGGGCGGAATCTCGGGCGAATAATACGGCATATCTCTATTTTTTGGCTTGAGGACAAGCCCAAAACCTCCTTGACGATTCCTATCCCACAAGCTATAAAATTGTGTTTTAGAGCTAAGATAGATTCCAAAGCTTGGGTCAAGGATTGTAATATAATCTCCGCTATGGTTTATCACAATCACAAAATGTGGAAATCGCGGGTCGTCTTCGATTTTGACAAGCAAGGGAATGGGAAATTTATCGAGAATCTCGCGTTGCAATCGATAGGAACGCGATTCATAGTCGAGCTTCTCTGCTGTAATTTCAAGCTGTTTAAAGCTCACCATATCTGTATTTAGGGGCTGATTCTTATCGCTCATTTTTTGCAAAACATCGAGTTCTGTTAGCTTTTTGGAATCGAGCAAGTTAATCAACGTTGCAAGCGCCGCCGCGCCGCATGATTGTTCATAGGTTTGGCGAATCAAGAGTTCGGAACGTATATCACGATAAGATTTTACGGCAAATTCTGCATGCGCAAAAGAAACAAGAAAAAGGCAGAGTAATCCTAGAATTTTTTCCATAAACTTATGCCAAAAATGGCATCGGGAGCAGCAGACGAACCACCCAAACTTGCACTAAAGGCGATAGATGTATCGGAATTAATCGAATATGTCGAGCCAGCGCTCATAGTCGGAATCGATTGCATTTGCGAGTTTGTATTGCCATTAATCTTTTGGGCAGTCTGAAAACGTTGTTCTGCGCCCAAGTCAAGAGTGATTTTGGGGCTTAAGACAATCGAGAGATTCCCTCCCATTGACAATGAGCTGCCATAATCGACTTTGCCAAGCGCGAATTTGCGAGATTGGTTATAGCCTGCACCAAGATAAATCGAATACACAACAGGGTCGCTATATCCACGCAAGGCGAGCTGCAAGGATTGGGATTGGAAATAGAACGTTTTGCTTTCCTCGTTCATCTTTTCTTTTTGCACAGCAGAGGTTTGGAGGCTGATTTGCGGAATCATGTCTCCAATGCTATCAAAACTATACAAAAATCCAAACCAAAACGCATCAAAGCGAGTCTCGCGGCGGTGCAAAAGCGAGCCTGTTTGATAATGCGTATATTCACGGCGCACAAAGCTTCCACTTACAGAGGTGATGAAGTCCAATTTGGACATGAGGCTATAAATGAATGTTTGGTTAAGATAAAGGGCTTTTGAGCCACTCCATACAATCTGATTGCCTTGTATGGTAATATCAGGATAGAGGCTATATGTGTTTGCGTTCCCCGAACTTAGAATCGAAAGTGTCGTAATGCTCCGCAAGCCATATTGCTTTTTATACAATGAATCAATCGTAATGGTATCCGAAGCAAAAAGGCTTGCAAGCAGACAAATTCAAACAATCTTTTTCACTCTATGCCTCCACCTCAAATGTGCCGACTTGCTGCTTAGTTGTGGATGCATAAGCTTGTTGATTCTGGTTATTCATTGCATGGATAAAGGCTTTTTTGATAGAATCTGCACTCACATGCCATTGGTCTTTTGGTTCTTTGGTTTTGTTCGATTCTTCTTGGAGTTTTTCAATCAGTTTGGCAAACTCTTCAATGGCTTTATTGGATTCTTCATAAAGCTTATCAACATCTTTGCCCTGTGTTTGTTTTTGTGCCTCTTCTTGTGCTTTCTGACGTGTTTCAATCGCTTTTTTGCGCAAACGTTCAAGATGTTCTTTGTTTGCCTTGTCAAGCTCTTTAAAAATATTGGAGATTGGGTCAAAATATTCCGAATCTTTATCATCATTTATATAGTCATAAGATGTGCTGCGTGCACTCTCTTGGACTTCATAGCCATTTGCGACACGAAGTTTTGTAAATAATTGTTGCATTTCTTTGATATGCTCGCGTCTTTGTTCACTCATCATGTTAAGCTCTCGGTCTGAATAATCAAAAACAGACCGACTCGAACTTGCATAATATTCTGCTTGAATTGTTTCAGGATTAACATTTCTATCATAACCTTGCATTTGTCCCATATAAGTGGCTTTACCTTCTTTGAGATAGCCATTACCATTTACCATAGCTACCAAAATCCCACCCATTGAGATTGTACCATCAGAGTTGGTGTATTTTTCAGCATTAGTGTTCCAAAATACACCTAGTGTTGTGTCCTCTTTCCCACCATTAGCACTATTAAAAATATCAGTTGCTGGTTCAATTTTTGGATTATGTCTATCGCTCCAATCCACAGGATTATAAAAAGTTGATGAAAACATTTGATTGTTTTTGTTTTGATAATTAAAGCTTAAGTCTGCATTGACTTTTTCAAAGACATCTTGATGAATTTTTGAAACATTTAGTGTTGTTCGGTCAAACTCATAGCCTTGTGGGAGATTGGCAAGCTCATCTTTTGAAAAACTTGTTTTTTGCAACGTTTCCTCGTCAACGAGTTGCGAAAGAACCTTATAGGCGTTACCAATTGTTTTAGCAATATCAATATCGCTAAATACCCTCAAAGCGCCTTGTGGTGTCTCTACGCTAGCACGATATAGCGATTCCATTGTGCTACTATGAATCTTAATATGTTCGGGAATACCTGCGGCTTTGTTAAAGTCTTCTGTGAAATAGCCATTATTATCAACAGCATAGCCCAAGACGGACTTTGTATTTGAGCTATTATTAATGGCAGCAGAAGAATGGCTTGATTCTGTTTTGTTGAATCCGTTGACTGTAATACGAGCATTCGCGAGCATATTGCTTGCAAGATGATTGTTGAGAAGCATGGTATGTCCTTTTAATGCTTAAATTTGCAAGAGAATCGGCTATTTGTTGGGAAAGTTTAGAAAACTCGCCCAACAAATCAAAAATTAGCGGTATTGTGAAAGCACACGATTTAGCTCATTTCTGTACCGTGTAGTCATTTCTGAACCCACATAGGTATATGAACTTGTGCGCGTTAACCAACCTGTATTTCTGTTAAAAATAGCCGTACCATAGGTAAAGGTTGGAATTGATGTACCAAATGAACCTGGTCGCGTTGCTTTGGTAGCAGTAACTACCAAATAATCCCCTCTCCAAGGATTAGCAATCGAAACCAATTCATTATAACGCTGCTGATTGACAAAACCACCTGTGGCACAAGTAGAAATATTCACACCACATGAGACACGATTCTCTATTTCAAATGGAGTTAATTCAGCTAAAACAACTGCTTCTACTATACTTGAACCAGCACCAAGCGAGACATTCCGAATCACCTCAACTCCTGATGTCCAATACCCGCCCAACACACGTTCTTTTTCAGAATCTGTGAGCGCTTGCACGCCTTGCATTGTGTCTTGGAATGCGCCTTGTGTAACGTCTGCCAAGAAATCTTGCCCAGCGAATGCGGGTGCAGCAAAGAGCGCAGCGCCCATGAGAACTTTTGCGCATGTTTGCTTCAGCATTGTTATCCTCCTGTTTGATGATTTCGTATTTTCTATGCTAGCATATAAAATGATTAAATAATTCTAAAACCATGCAATGCCGCGCTCAACCGTGAAGTGCGGTTAAAACCGCACCTCCAAAATTTAAATGCTAGAACTGATACCGCACCTGCAAGCGCAAGCGATTCTGCTTTGCGTCCGCATAGCGGGGCGCATTGTTGTCATAGCTATAATCACCATACCACAAATCTTCGAGCGTTACACCAGCGGGGAGTTTTGGAGTTTTCTTTGCCGAAAGCATTGCATAATAGACATACAAATGCAGCTTCTCGTTATATTGCCAGCCGATATAGGGCGCAATCTCGACAAAATCGAGAATCTCGTTTGCCGCCTCAATTTTGCGCCCACCTTTGACATAATCCACAGCGAGCTTGAGCGCGTCTTTTTCTAAGAAATGCAAACTCACGCTGCCATAGGCAGCATGTAATCGTTCTGATTGTGTGGGGAGATTGCCAAATGGGCTATATCCAATGCCCGTAATGCTGTATTCATTCCAAATCCAGCCCGCCATTTGGAAGCCACCCTGATTGTCGAGCGCAACAGCATAGCCGTCATTGCCCGAGCCGATATAGCCAACGCGCACGCCGAGTAGGCTCAAGCGCACGCCTGCTTCGAGTGTATAGAGCGCATGATTTTCCTCAATCTCAATATTGGGAATAAGCGCCTGAAAGCCCGCGCCTTGCAATTGACTAAACGCATATTCGCCCTTGACATGGAAATTAGGGTGTTCATAGCCTGCACTAAGATAGAAAAGATAGTTGATGAAATCCTGAACGCCGAGATAGAGCGCTTGGGCGTTGAATCCCTGCAAGTCTACCTTTGCACCGAGTTGATAATAATTCTTACTAATCGAATCTTGCCCTGCGGCAAATGGTAAAGCCATTGCGCCATCATCAAGCGAGAAAGTGTCGCTAAGTCCTGCATGCAAGACAACGCCGGGTGCGTCATGGCTCTCGAACCACACACCATGAATGCGGTCATCGAGAGGGTCATGCACGGGTGTATCGATACGTGACTTGCCCGCACGAATGAAGCTTTGCGTGTGCGGAATGTGGTATTTGAGATAGTAGCTATTCACGCCAAAATCGCCGTCTTTGCCTGCGCCAAGCCCATTACCCAAGACATCGCCCGAGTTGGCAACATAAGTTTTCCAATATTGCGTGCCAAGAGTTGCGCTAAAGCCCTGCACCTCGGGCGTGGTGAAATCAGCATTGATGCGCCATTGCTGCCCAGCACCCTGCCCATACGATCTCGCATACGTACTCCCTGTTCCATTGAGCCCATTGGTAAAATCATAGTTTTCCACACGCGTATCTGTCAGACGATAGCGCAAAAAGCCACCCACCTCAATGCCTTTGACAAACTCCTCTAGATCCTGCGCATTTGCAATCGTAAAACTCGATACAAGCGCACCCATGAAACACAATTGATACATATTCATGACCCAATCCTTCAAGCGTATTTGCAGCGATTCTAACAAAGAAGCGTTGAGCGTATTCTTAAAATCAAGGTAGCAAAATCATAGTTATTTCTTAAAGAGAGAGGCGAGCGAGCTAATGTCTGCTTTTTCTTCAGGGATTGACACGGCAGGAACAAGATTGTTTTGCTCAACAAGTTCAATCTCATACCCCGTGAGCATTGTTGCGAGACGGATATTGATTCCACTTTTGCCAATCGCCTTGGGCTTTTGCTCGCTTGGCAGCGACACAATGGCTTTATTGCCCTCAATCTTGACACTCGAGATGAGCGCTGGAGCAAGCGAACGTGCTACAAATTTTTCGCCAATCTCGGAATATTCGATACAATCGATATTCTCATTCTTGAGCTCCTTGCTTACAGCATTTATCCGCACACCGCGCACACCCACAGTTGCACCGATTGGATCAATCTTGGGGTTTGCAGAGCTAATCGCAATCTTGGAACGTTCTCCCGGTATTCTAGCGCAACGATGAATCACGACTTCGTTATCATGAATCTCGGGCACTTCGAGCCGCAACAATTCCTCGAGAAATTTCGGCGTTGTGCGCGAAAGCTCGATGAGGATTCCATTGCGATTATCCATCGAGACAAATTTTAAAACAGATTTCACCACACTCCCCACATTGAATTTCTCGCCTTTGATTCGGTTGCGCATGGGCAAAATAGCGCGTATCTCATCGATTTCAACGTATGTATTCTCATGTTCATCAACACGCACCACGGTTCCGGACACAATCTTGCCCATTTGTGATTTATATTTCTCAAATAATTGCGTTTCGATGAGTCTTTGAATATGATATTCAAGTTCTTTGTGCAAAGTGTTGATACCATTGCGCCCAAGGTTTTCAAGGTCTAAATCATAGCGCGCTTCATCGCCAATCTCGAGATTGCCACTCAACTTTTTTGCTTCGCTCAAAGCCATATAGCATTGCTGCCCATCTTGCAAACGTTCATCATCATCTGCAACAATGAGAATCTTTTGATACAGCGAAAAATTTTTATTTTTTGTGTCAATGTCGATTCCATAGCTATACGTCTCTTCGATACATTTTCGCGCTGTATTCATCATCGCCTCGGCAACTGCTTCGGTTACACTCTCGGTGCGCAAGCCCTTTTCGCACGCAATGAGCTCGATAATATCCATAATTTTTTCCAATCCGCTCTCCATTTTGATTCTAATTCAAGATTATTGAATAGAAGTATAGAAAAATTTCACTTCTACTGCCCTTAATAAAGCGATTCTCTATGCCAAACACCTTTTTGAAACAATGTCCAAAAGACGAGCGCACGTAGCGTTGTCTCGACACTCATAAGGAGATAGATAAGCCACACATCGCCCTGCCAAAAAACAATGAGGCTCGCGGGAATAATGCGCAAAATCCAGATTGAAAGCGCATTGACAAAAAGCGTAATCTTTGTCGCCCCTGCCCCGCGTAATGCGCCATCAAGAACCATATTCATCGCAAAAAAGACTTGTGAAAAACCAATATAAAATAAATATAAGCTTGCAGATTGCAGCACAGAATCATCAAAGCTAAAGGGTCGCGAAATGGTGATAGGGAATAGAATCAGCACGATTCCCAAAAGCCCCATAAAGCTCATCGCGAGCACAAGCGTGAGATAGGTGCTACGTTTTGCCTCATAGACTTTGTGTGCCCCGAGATTCTGCCCCATGAGGCTCATCGCAGCGACCATAAATCCAAACGCGGGCATGAACACAAAGGCTTCGATGCGCCCACCGATAAGATAGCCTGCAAACACCGATTCGCCATAGCCTGCGATAAAAGACGAGATAATCGTCATCGAAGAAAATGTCGAGAATCGCTCAAGCCCGCTTGGTATCCCGATTTTAAATGCTTGCAAGGTGAGATTGTGCTCAAAACACAAACAAAGGCGCAACCGCTTCTTGCTTCGCCACAATGCGACAAAAATCAGCAATGATTCGAGGATATTCACGACAAGATTTGCCACAGCTGCGCCCATAAGCCCAAGCGCGGGAAATCCCAGATTGCCTGTAATCAGAAGCGAATTGAGAATCACATGCATGCCCACAGCAAGCGTCTTGATACGAAATGGCGTAATCGCATCATTATTTGCCGTCATTGCCGCCGCGATGACGATTTTAAACAAAAAAAAAGGCAAACTCCAAAGGACGATGTAGAGATATTGCGAGGCAAGAGAGAATGCACGTTCATTAAGCGAAAAAAGCAACAAAAACGAATCTCGCCCCCAAAACATCAAAATGCTCAAGGGAATGCTCAAAACAGCGGTTGCAAGCAACATTGAGCTAAGCAGCCGCGAGGCACTCTGCCAATCTTTCGCACCCACTTTGCGCGCGACAATCGCTGTTGTGCCGACATTGAGGATATTCGAAAAAACAAAGAGATACATAAAAAACGTCACTGCCGCGCCGAGTGCAGCGATGACTTCGCTGCCAAGCTCGCCGATGAACAAAAAGCTCACGGTCATGGCGAGCAAGTCAAGCAACGATTGGAGGATAACAGGAATGGCGATGCGCAAAATGCGCCGCAAACGATAGAGTGTTCTCACAGAAAACGTTGCATGAGCCCATTGTAGGCATCAATGCGCCTATCACGCAAAAATGGCCACGCGCGGCGCACAGATTCCGAACGTGAGCGCGAGATTTGAGCACGTAAGATTCCACTCTGTGTGCCAAGCCGCCCAAGAGGCTCTCCTTGCGCACCAAACACAAAGCTGTTGCCCCAAAAGTCGATTCCGTCAAGAACGCCACTACCATCTGCCTCAAACCCCACACGATTACATGCCGCAACAGGGATTCCATTTGCCACAGCATGTGCACGCTGAATCGCGACCCACGATTCGAGCTGCCGCGTTTTTTCGTCTTCAGAATCGCCGCGAAACCAGCCGATTGCTGTGGGGTAAAGCAGAATCTCTGCGCCCTTGAGCGCCATAAGCCGTGCGGCTTCGGGATACCATTGGTCCCAACACACAAGCACGCCGAGTTTGCCCACGCTCGTGGCAATCGGTTCAAAGCCCAAATCGCCCGGCGCGAAATAATATTTTTCATAGAATCCCGGGTCATCGGGAATGTGCATCTTGCGATACATTCCTGCCACACTGCCGTCTTTTTCAAACACCACAGCCGTGTTGTGATAGAGCCCTGCGGCGCGGCGCTCAAAAAAACTGCCAACAAGCACAACGGCGTTTTCTTTTGCAATCGCGCTAAAGCGGCGGACATTGTCCTCAAAATACAACGCATAATCAAAAAATGCTTCATTCTCGCTTTGACAAAAATATTCTGTCGTGTGCAATTCTTGGAGCAACACTAAATCTGTGCCTGCCGCACTGCTCGCAATCGCCTTGCGCGTGGATTCTATCATCGTTTCGCGCGAGCCTGTATAGCTTTGTTGTATCAATGCAAGACAAAAGGTTTCATTCATCATTATAATCACCTATATCATCATAATCGTTACTGCCATCGTCATATTCATAGTCATCATCATCGTAGTAATGATGCGATGGCTCATGTTCATGATAGAGTGAATCATAATCCTCAAACGACTCAAGCGCGTCTTCCTCGTCTTCTGCATCTTCTTGTGCTAGCTCCTCACGAACGAGCGCATCGAGCTCGTCTATGTCCGAATCATCTAGCTCATTCGCTTCGTTTTCTAGCTCTTCTAGCTCGCTCATCTCCTCTAGCCCCAAGTCCTCATAACGTGATGCCATTTTATGTTCCTCGTTGCAGATTTTTGTCTATAATTGTAGCAAAAATTCAAGGCTCGCGAATGCAGGATTTTGTGCTCGATTCGATTCGACCCGTTTGGGCGACAATCCATATCCCCAATTTTATCCACAATCTCGCCCTGCTCCGCACATTTGCCCCCAACTCTGCCTTGCTTGTCGTACTCAAGGCAAATGCCTATGGGCATGGCGCAAACGCGCTCGCGTCCGTTGCTCTGCAAGCAGGCGCAAAGATGTTGGGCGTTGCGACACTACAAGAAGCACTTGAAATCCGTTCGCTCTTTGCAAACGCGCCGATTTTGATTCTTGGCTATACCCAGCCTGCTCTGCTCTCACTCGCTGCTGACAACAATATTCGCGTATGTATCGCCACGCATGAAGTTGCACAGGCGCTGCTACAATCGCCACAGACTGCCCCAAAAGTGCATATCAAAATCGATACAGGAATGCACCGAATCGGCTTTGAATGCAACGAAGAAAACCTCGAGATCATCACAGAAATGGCGCGCAAAAAAATCCATATCGAGGGCATTTTCACGCATTTTGCGCGCGCTGATGAAGAGAATCTCGTCCCCACAGACACGCAGCATGCGCTGTTTGTGTCGTTTCTTGATGCGCTCAAAGCGCGCGGAGTCGCGCCACGTTATGTCCATTGCGCCAACAGCGCGGCAATTTTTGCTCAACGTTATGCGCACACAATGGTACGCGCAGGAATTGCAGCATATGGAATCGCGCCATGCGCGCTCGCACAGGGGCTCTTGCCCGTTATGAGCCTGCACGCGCGAATTATACGCATTCATCATGTCCCAAAAGGCGAGGGTGTGAGCTATGGCGCAAAATTTATCGCACAAGACAACTATTGTCGCGTTGCAACATTGCCATTTGGCTATGCCGATGGATACATGCGGCTTTTGTCGAATCGCGCAAGTATGCTTGTTGGCAATGAGCGCGCACCGGTGGTTGGCAATATCTGCATGGACCAATGCATGATTGATGTCAGCAACATCACAAGTGCACATGTGGGGCAAGATGTGCTTGTTTTTGGGCAAAACAATATGGGCGCGCTGCCCGTTAGCGAGCTTAGTGAGATCATCGGCACAATTCCTTATGAGATTTTGTGTGCGATTTCGACACGTATCCCGCGAATCTATGCCAACAACAATCGATTCTATACTGAGGAACAACTATGCAAGCAATTCTAGTATGGAAATATCAAAAAGAATAAATTCAAGGTAAGTCATGATTTATAAAAATTATATCAAACCCTATTGCGATAGATTCTTCGCGCTCCTCTTGCTGCTGCTCTTCTCACCCATCATCGTGCTTTGCACAATCCTTGTTCGCGCCCAACTCGGTGCGCCTGTCTTTTTCACCCAAGAACGTCCGGGGCGCAATGGCAAGATTTTTACGATTTATAAATTGCGCACAATGAGCAATGCTCGCGATGAAAAAGGCGAGCTGCTGCCTGATTCTATGCGGCTATGCAGCATTGGTAGCTTCATGCGCAAAACCTCGCTCGATGAACTGCCCCAACTTTATAATGTCTTGCGTGGCGAGATGAGCTTTGTTGGTCCGCGCCCACTTCTGCCGTCCTATCTCCCACTCTATACACGGCGCGAACAAAGACGGCATGATGTCTTGCCCGGAATCACCGGGCTTGCGCAAGTGAATGGGCGCAATGCGCTTAATTGGGAAGACAAATTGCACCTTGATGTTGAATATGTTGAGCACATGAGCTTTGGGCTCGATTGCGAGATTCTGTTGCGTACGATTGCGAAAGTCTTCTTGAGGCAAGGAATCACAAGCGAGGGCGAGGTGAGCGGCGCGGCTTTTTTTGGCAGCAAATGGCGCGCAGCACTCTATGGCGCAGGCGGGCATGCAAAGGTTGTCGCCGAGATTGCCGAGCTTTGCGGCTATGAGATTTGTGCAGTCATTGACGCGGATACGTCCAAAAGCCTTTTGGGATTGCAGGCAATAAGCGAAGAAGAATTTCTCGCTCACCCAAATAATATACATACAATTCTGCTTGGAATCGGCAACAACGCAGCAAGGCGCGACATCTTTAGTCGTATGCAAAATCATGGATTGATTTTCCCTGCTCTCACACACCCAAGCGCAGTCGTTTCGCCAAGCGCGACAATCGAAGATGGTGCGGTCATCATGGCACATGCCATCATTCAACCACATGCCCATATCGGCACAGGCGCAATCATCAACACAGCAAGTGTCATCGAGCATGACAACACCATTGGCGCATTTGCGCATGTCTCGCCCAATGCCACTCTCGCAGGCGCTGTGTGTGTAGGCGAATGCACGCACATTGGCGCTGGGAGTGTGGCTAAAGAAGGAATCACGATTGGTGCGAGCGCTGTTGTTGGTGCTGGTGCTGTATGTGTGCATGATGTCGAATCGAACGCAGTTGTTGTGGGCAACCCTGCAAAACCCCTATCCAAAAAGGAGATTCTATGAGACAACGTCTTTTCCTTTCGCCTCCCGAAATGGGCGGGAACGAGCTTGGCTATATCGAAGAAGTCTTTGCGAGTAATTATATCGCTCCACTTGGCGATTTTGTCAATCAATTTGAACATGCCATGCGCCACTATACGGGCACGAGCCACGCGCTTGCACTTAGCAGCGGCACAGCAGCGATTCACCTTGCGTTACGCGCTGCGGGCGTTGGTGCGGGCGATATTGTGCTTGCAAGCAGCTTTACATTTATCGGTTCTGTCGCGCCGATTCTGTATCAAAACGCGCTGCCCGTGTTTATCGACTGCGATGAAAGCTGGAATCTTAGCCCAACGCTTCTCAAAACCGCTATTACGGCACTCGACAAACCTCCAAAGGCGCTCATTCTCACGCACCTCTATGGGCAATGCGCAAAACTCGATGAGATACTCGCCATTTGCAATGCAGAACACATTGTCTTGATTGAAGATGCCGCCGAATCACTTGGTGCATTTTATCATGGGCAAAGCACAGGCACGTTTGGCAATTTTGGCGTCTTTTCATTCAATGGCAACAAAATCATCACGACAGGTGGTGGCGGAATGCTCATTGGCAAACATGAAGAAGCGATAGAGCATGCACGATTTTTGAGCACGCAAGCGCGCGAGATTTTCCCATATTATGAACACAACACCTACGGCTACAACTACCGCATGAGCAATGTGCTTGCCGCCATTGGTGTCGGACAAATGGAAGTTTTAGAATCACGTGTGCGAAAGCGGCGCGAAATTTTTAGCTGGTATCAAGAAGCGCTAGACGACATTGAGGGGCTGGAGTTCATGCCCGAGCTCCCCAACACAAAGGGCAACCGCTGGCTCACAACAGCGCGGCTACCCCAAAGCGCAAATCCACTTGAGATTGTGAAGCATTTTGAAGCACACAACATCGAAACACGTCCACTTTGGAAGCCTATGCACATGCAGCCACTTTTTGCAAATACGACACGATTTGTTGATGGCAGCTCCGAAGCTCTCTTTGCACACGGAATCTGCCTGCCAAGCGGCGGTGCGATGGAGCGCAAAGATGTGCAGGCTGTGGCACAGATTCTACGAGAGGCGCTATGAAACGCACATTGACTTCGCGATTCTTGTCCAAACTTTTGCGCCCGAGCAATCTCAAGCGCACACTCTTTTTTGTTCTGATTGACATTTTGCTCTCCTATTGGACACTCCTGCTTGCTTGGCATTTGCGCTATAGCTTTGAAGTACCGCTCGAATTGAATATAAAATTGATTTGCGCATTTTGCATGATTATTGGGCTCAAGACTAGCATGCTCCTTGTCTTTCGAATCTATCTTGTCCCATGGCGTTTTTTTGGCTTAAGCGAAGCGCTCAAGATTCTCTATGCCCACCTCATCGCCTATCTGCTCGCTATTCTCTGTTTTACAGCGCTTGATTTTTGGAATGTGTTGCCCCTTAGTGTCGTTGTTGTGGATTGTATCATTTCCAACATCATCATTGGTTGTGTACGCATTTCAAAACGTATTGTGATTGAAAATCTCCCCCGAAGCTCACCGCATGCGACACTCATTTTTGGCGCTGACATGCAAGCAGCAAATGTGATTAAAAGCGCGCTTAGCGGCGAGATTCCCTATTATCCTGTTGCGATTATCGATTCGCACAAAGTCAATTGGGGGAGTTATATCAGCAATTTACGAATCTACCCCTTTAGCGCATGCGCTGAATTGATTCAAGCCCAGCACATCACCAGTGCGATTCTCACCAAAGAATTTGCTAAACCACCGCTCGAAGATATTTTCCAAAAACTTTCAGAACTCGGAATCTCCGACATCAAGATTGCCCAAACGCTTAGCGAAGGCAATGAGCATAAAGAGCAACCGCTCAAGGACATTTCGATTGAAGATTTGCTCTCTCGCCCTGCAAAAGACCTCAACAAGGACGTGATTGCAAACTTCATCGCAGGCAAAGTCGTGCTTGTTACGGGCGGTGGAGGGAGCATTGGGAGCGAGATTGCGCGGCAATGTCAGTTTTTTGGGGCAAAAAAGCTCATTTTGCTTGACCATAGCGAATACAATCTGTATGCTATTTGCGAGGAAATCACAACAGCGATTCCTGTGATGATGAGCATTCTTGACAAAGAACGATTGAACGCTCTTTTGAATGCAACCAAACCCGATATTCTGCTACACGCAGCAGCCTATAAACATGTCCCGCTTTGCGAAGACAACATTCAAAGCGCGATTGAAAACAACATTTTGGGCAGCAAGAATGTCATCGATTGCGCAATCAATGCCGAGATTCCAAAAATCGTCATCATCAGCACCGACAAAGCTGTGCGCCCAACCAATATTATGGGCGCAACAAAACGTGTCGTGGAACTCTATGCGCAAAATGTTGTGGCACACAAAAGCGAGATTGTCGCCGTGCGCTTTGGCAATGTGCTTGGCAGCAGTGGCAGCGTTGTGCCAAAATTTAAGGCACAGATTCAAGCAGGAGGACCTCTCACCGTAACCCACCCCGACATCACGCGCTATTTTATGCTGATTCCTGAAGCATGTCGGCTCGTTTTGCAAGCGGCGAGTATTGCGCAAGGTGGCGAGATTTTTATCCTCGATATGGGGCAGCCCGTGAAGATTGTCGATTTGGCAAAGAATATGCTCAAACTCTATCACCGCGAGGATATTCCGATTGTCTTTAGCGGGTTGCGCCCGGGTGAAAAACTCTATGAAGAGCTGCTGATTGATTCTTCGGAGCAAAAAACAGAATACGATTCAATTCATGTCGCACGCCCCACACAATATGACATCACGAAGCTACAAAATGACATCGCCGAGCTGCTGCACACAACCGACAAGATTAGCAAACTGCGTGAAATTGTGGTAGAATTTAGCCATAAAACATATAAAGAAGACAAAGTTGAAACAGGCACAAAATAATATCATTGTCGAGCTCCTGCACCACACTCCCATCGCCGTTTGTTCGCATGCGATCCGCACATGTTGGCAGAGCTTTGCCAAAGGCGATAATGGAGGCGAGATTGACTGCAACCTCATCGAACGCGTGGGCAATGAATATCGCCATTCGAGCACACTCGAACACCTCGTCTATCATTTCTATATTTGTGGCATTAGCCGCGCCTGCCTTCAAGAGCTCGCTCGACACAGAATCGCGTCATTGAGCGTCAAATCCACGCGCTACACACTCAAAGAATTACGCAAAGAATCGTCCTTTTTGCCCATAGAAGATGGCAATATCAAACGTGCTGAACATTTCATTATTTTGACGGGCAATTCGCAAGTCGATCATGCCTCGATTGCAGCACTTGAGAATCTGCGCCTTTTGCTTTGCGATGGCGTGAACAACGACCTCGCAAAATTCGCCATGCCCGAGTGTTATCGCACCGAGCTCACATGGACAATCAACGCGCGAAGCCTGCAAAATTTCTTGCAACTTCGCAGCCACAAACGTGCATTATGGGAGATTTGCAATCTTGCACATGCCATCTTTGAAGCGATTCCAAAAGAGCATCAATTCATCTTTGCACATCATCTTGATTTGAACAATGACATGGAACAATGAAACATCAAATTATCTCTTATTTTAAAACACTTTTCATGTTTCACCCAACAGATAGGGTATGGCAAATGCCCTTTTTTGCAGCAGCTGGAGTTGGGATTGTTTTGTTTGTTGGGCATTTTTTTGGCAGGCTCGACTTAGGGTTGATTGCTGTTTTTGGCGTGAATGCTTTTTTGTATGTCCCCAATACGCCCATTTATCATCGTATGGCTGTTACGATGTGTTGTTCATTTGGAATCATTGTTTCTTTTGCGCTTGGGCTTTGCACACATTTTGCACCCCTTAGTGTTCTTTTTGTCGTCTTTCTTGTCGCAACATTTGCGGGAATCTTGGTGCGTTATTATGGGCTTGGACCACCGGGATATTTTTTCTTTGTGATGTCATGCATTCTAGGAAGTTTTTTGCCCTTTAATGTCGAAGATATTGTCATGCTTGTGGGTTTAATCACGCTTGGAACGATTGTTGCAAACGCAATGGCATTCTTATATTCCTTAAGCGTTGTCTATTTTTTTAAAAACAAGCAGCCAGAACCGATTCCTATTCGTGGTGAATTAGGTTTTGATGTGATTATTGTCGAATCTGTGATTATGGGATTTTTTGTTGGCATTTCTGTTGTAGTCGGGCAATTGCTTGATTTAGAAAGAAGCTATTGGGTCGCTGTGAGTTGCGCTGCGATTATGCAAGGCATTTCTCTCAATGCAATTTGGATTAAACAAAGCCAAAGAATCATCGGGACATTTCTAGGAATGCTTTTTGGAACTTGGATTTTTCAATTCCATTTCCCTCCGCTTGGATTTATCGCGCTTTTAATGTTTCTCATGTTTATGGGAGAATTGACGATTGTGCGCAATTATCTTCTTGCTATGTTTTTTCTCACTCCCTACATCACCTATCTTGCTGAAATTGGAACTCTTAGCCAAATGAGTGCCAATTTTCTTGTCGAGATTCGCATGATTGATGTGATTATTGGGAGCATTCTGGGGCTTTTGGGAGGCTTTAGTATGTATCACCCAACATTGCGCACCTATTTCACGCAAATATCAGGCAATATTTTTAAACGTCTGCGCGATAAAATGGCACAAAAAGCACAAGAAGATAGCGATATAAATAAACCAACAATAAGGCGCTAGAAGCACTCAACGCATGAGTTAGACACTAGCAAACACAGCAAGACTACAACACACAAAACCAGCGGCACAAACAATGAGTGCTGTGCTGCGGTTTTTCTTGCAAAATGATGTAAAGATTAAGCCTGAAAGATAAAACAACATGAGAGAGATTCCAAAACCAACAGCGATGATATCAAAATAAAATGCGCCTTTGGCTTTGTGCATTAGAACAAGGATTCCATACAAACTTCTATCCATTATTGTCAATTTGCTTGTCGCGCCCTCTTTTTGAAGCGAAATAGAATAATTGAGCGAACCCATTTGCATGCCTTTGCGTGTATTTTGCAATGCTGTATTAGACGGAATCTCAAATCCATTATCGCCCAAAAATTGGAGAATCATTTCCTGTTCTTTGCCCAATTCGGGTGTGGGGATTGTAAAATTGTGCACCGTTGCGCCCGCGTCATCTTTAAAACCAAAGATATAACCAATGCCTGTAATGGCATAAATAAGCATAGCTGGCAAAAAAAATAGGCTTAGATAAGTATGAATCTGCATCCAATGTTTCTTAGCGATGAGCATTCCTAACTCCTTTAAAGAAATTACAATGGCATATAGACAAAACGACAAAGAAATGCGCCTTTCTATATCCATGAAGTATAGGATATTAGGATATAAGGGTTAATCAATAGCAAACAAGATGAGTTTGTGTTCCTAATCCTATGATTTCTGTAAAGCTAGCCTTGCAAACTCTTTTGCACGTTCTAATGCTTCGTAGATTTTGCTTGCATTCTTACCACCTGCTGTAGCAAAATCATCGCGTCCGCCGCCTCCTCCTCCAAGAATTGTAGCGATTTCTTTAACCCATACTCCCGCCTTTATCGGCGCGTTTTTTACCCCAGCAGCAAGTGCGACTTTTCCATTTGTCTCACTAACCAATAGAATCGCAACGCTTGGATTTTCGTTTTTTGCCCTATCAATCAAATCTTTAATCTCGCCCTGAACATGTGCAACAATCAGTTTTGTTGTGCCAATTTGCTCGCTCTGAAGCGAACTTGTACTTTGAGTAGATGGATTGGATTGCGACTTTAGCTCTTTAATTTGCGTGCGTAATTTTTCGATTCCAATTTGCACATTTTGTGCCTTCAGCATTTCTTTTGCAGCCGCAATTTCGTTTAGCGCATTTTTGCCATAACGATAGGCAGCAAGCCCACAAACCGCCTCAATTCGACGCACTCCACTGCTCACACCACTCTCTTTTGTAATATAAAAACTTCCAATTTGTGCTGAATTTTGGACATGGATTCCACCACACAGCTCAATCGAATCACCAAAACTGATGACACGTACAACATCGCCATATTTTTCACCAAAAAGCGCCATCGCTCCTTTGGCTTTTGCCTGCTCAATGGGCAAAGTTTCACAAATTTGTTGATGAGCAGTGCAAATGTATTGGTTGACACATTCTTCGATTTGTTCTAACTCTTGAACACTCAATGCTTTTGGGTGCGAAAAATCAAAACGCAAACGATTTGCTTCAACCAAACTTCCTGCTTGGGCGATATGCGTTCCTAGAATCTTGCGCAATGCAAAATGCAAAAGATGTGTTGCGCTATGATGTTTTGCAATCTCGGCGCGACTATCATCGACTTGTGCCAAAATTGTATCCCCCACATGCAGAGTTTGCATAGTTTCAACTTGTGAAATATTAAGCCCAAAGTACTTTTTTGTATCAGTAACTTTTGCAAGAATATCATCATGTGTTTTGAGCAAAAGTCCTTTGTCGCCCACAGGTCCTCCACTTTCAGGATAAAATGGCGAAGATTCCAAAAAGACATAGCCTTGAGTAGCACTATCAAGCCGCATGACGCGCTTAAATTGTGAATCAAGTAATGCTAAAATACGCGTCTGATTCTGTGTTTGGTCATAGCCCACAAATGGATTCAATCCAAACTCACTTAAAAGGCTATTAAAATCACCTTCTTTAAGAACATCTCCGCTACCTTTCCAGCTCGCCTTAGAGCGCGATTTTTGTTCGTCCATACATCGATGAAATGCCTGCATATCAACGGCAATATTTTTATCGCGCAACATATCTTGCGTCAAGTCGAGAGGAAAACCATACGTATCATAGAGTTTAAAGGCAATATTGCCATCAAAAAGATGTGTTGTATGCGTCAATTCAGCATTAAAAAGCTCCATTCCCGATTCGATTGTTTCAAAGAATCGTTCCTCTTCATTTTTGCATTGCTCCATTATTGCCTCTTTGCGTTCACATAGTGCGCCATAATGTTTATCCATCGAATCGCACACAGCACCAACAACATGAAACAAAAAGGCTTTTTTAAGTCCCAACAAATAACCATGGCGCACAGCGCGACGTAAGATTCTGCGCAAAACATAGCCACGTCCTTCTTTGTCGAAATGCACACCCTGTGCAAGCAAAAAGGCAACACTTCTAGCATGGTCGGCAATCACACGAAAACTCGCAATTGTTTTATGGATTGCAGCAATTTTCTCTTGAGAAAATCCATGAACATTATCAAACAACTCATCATCATGGTAATATTTTTCTCCCGTGAGCTTTTCGATACATTGCATTAAGGGCGCAAAAAGTGATGTATCAAAATTATTAATCTTTTTTTCGAGCAATGCAATGACGCGTTCTAGCCCCATTCCTGTATCAATACTTGGTTTTGGCAACGGCGTTTTGTTGCCATTCTTTTGCTCATATTGCATAAAAACGAGATTCCAAATCTCCAAAAATCTATCGCCTTCTCCACCAAAATAATCTTCGTCTGTATGGAAATATTTTGCGCCTTGGTCAACATAAATTTCGCTACAAGGCCCACAAGGTCCTATGTCTCCCATTTGCCAAAAATTATCCTTGTCTCCCATTCTTTGAATGCGACTTTTATCAATATGTTCGCACCAAATCTTATAGGCTTCATCATCGCTTTCGTGGATTGTTACATATAAGACACTTTTATCAAAACCCAAAACCTGCGTTACAAATTCCCACGCATAGGCGATAGCTTCTTTTTTAAAATAATCGCCAAAACTAAAATTGCCAAGCATTTCAAAAAGTGTATGATGGCGAGCGGTATATCCGACATTTTCCAAGTCATTATGCTTGCCTCCCGCTCGGATACAGAGTTGTGAGCTTGTCGCTCTTGGTGGCGTGGGGATTGGAATCTTGCCTGTAAAAATATCCTTGAACTGCACCATGCCTGCATTTGCAAAAAGTAAGCTTGCATCATCAGGAACAAGCGGCATGGATTCATAAAGTTTATGTCCTTTTTGTTGAAAAAAGTCCAAATAAGCTTGGCGTACATCTAACATCATTACTCCTTATGCTTTTTGAGTTTCCAAATATTCTTCATAGCTCCCTCGAAAATCAATCACTTCATTATTCTCTTTCATTTCAATAATACGATTTGCAAATGCGTCAATCAGCTCTCTATCATGGCTCACACAAATCACATTGCCTTGAAAACGATAGAGAGCCTCACCGAGCGCAATAATCGCCTCAAGGTCAAGATGATTAGTGGGTTCATCGAGGACAAGAAAATTGCCACCTTCAAGCATGATTTTACTTAAAAGCATGCGATGCTTTTCGCCACCACTTAAAGATTCGACACTTTTTTCTTGCTCCTCACCGCTAAAAAGCATGCGACCAAGTGCATTGCGAATCTCACCGCTTTCTTTTTTCTTGTCAAATCCACGTAACCATTCATAGAGACTTTCTTTGCCATGTACAATCTCGGTTGCATTCTGTGGAAAATAGCTACGTTCAATCGTTGCTCCCCATTGAATATTGCCATTTTGGGATGGCATTTCTTCACAAATTAATTTACAAAATGTACTTTTACCAATTCCATTGCGTCCAATCAAAGCAATTTTATCACCGGGCAAGATTGTGAGATTGAGCTTTTTTAGAATCGGCACATCACCATAGGCAAAACTCAAATCCTCTACCTTCAGCGCTTCATTACCAATGGAACGATTAGGCTTAAAAACAATACTCGGGTCTCGGCGACTTGAAACCTCGAGCACTTGAATATCGAGCTTTTCAAGCTGTTTTTGTCGGCTTGTTGCCTGACGTGCCTTTGATGCGTTTGCTGAAAAACGCGCGATAAAATTTTCAAGCTCTTCTTTTTCTTTTAGCTTTTTATTACGTTCCATTTCGCGTTGTTTGGCAATCAAAGTTGAAGCGATATACCAATCATCATAATTGCCACTAAACTCGCGCACTTGCCGAAAATCCAAATCAAGAATGTGTGTGCAGACGCTATTTAAAAAATGTCTATCATGACTAATCACAACCATTGTTCCTTCATGGGCAATCAATCGGTCTTCGAGATAGCTAATTGTTTTCAAGTCGAGATTGTTCGTTGGTTCGTCCAAAAAGAGAATATCAGGGTTTGGAAACAACACTTGCGCAAGCAAAATCTTAAATTTATCGCCACCTGTGAGTGTGCGCATTTTTTCATCATGGAGAGTCGAATCAAAACCTAAATCTTCGAGCAGCTTTTCAATGATGACATCATATTCATACGTTGGATCTTCTTCAGCACAAACAATCTCGAGCTCACCCAAACGTTCATTAACTTTTTCATCATTCAAATCAGCAGTTTCATAAAGATGTTCTTTTTCTTTCAGCGCATCATAAAGCCGCTTATTGCCATAAAGCACGGCGTCTTTAAGGCTAAAATCTTCAAATGCAAATTGGTCTTGCCCCAAAACACCAAGACGCGAACCGGGCTGAAAGACAATTTCGCCGCTAGTCGCTTCGATTTCGCCACTTAGAATCTTCAAAAACGTACTCTTTCCCGCACCATTTGCGCCAATCAATCCATAGCGCTTATGTGCATCTAATTTGAGATTCACATTCTCAAAGAGTTTTTTTGTGCTATAATGCATATTTAAATTGATGACTTGAACCATTGCGTTTCCTTATTTTTTTATAAAAGCGGAGCAAAAAACCCCTCAATCGCTGCTCGCATTTCGTTAAAATCCTCGATACGATTCACCTTGCAACGAAATTCGCTAGCACCCTGCAAGCCTTTAGCATAATTATGCAAATTTTTACGATAGATAATCACACCTCGTTGTCCATAGAAATCCACCATCTTTTCGAGATGCTTGTGAGCAATCTGATAGCGCAAGGCAACTTCTTGTTCGCCACTAATCTCTACGTCATTTTTAATCATCGTAAAAATCCATGGCGCTTGTAGTGCTGCTCGCCCAATCATCAACCCATCAGCACCTGTTTGCTCGCGCACCTCATTTGCCTTTTTCGGGCAATCAATCTCACCATTGGCAATAATCGGCTTTTTAAGAATTTTTTTCATGCGTGCAATCGAATCATAGTCAATTCTGTCTTTTTTATATCCATCAGAACGTGTGCGCCCATGCACAACCACAAAATCGACATCAGTATCATTCAAAGCATGGGCAATTTCTTCAGGAATCTTGCGGTCAAATCCAATCCGCACCTTAACACTCGTATGGGGTGCATTGCTATGTTTCTTAATCAGCCGCAACATTGCAACAAGTAGATTTAAATCTTTCAAAAGCGCACTGCCATTGCCATGATTAGCAACCTTTGGGGCAGGACAACCACAATTGAAATCGACAATGTCGATTCCCTCTTCGAGATTGAGCCGCTCGATAGCGCGCACCATAATCTGTGGTGTGCTGCCACTCACCTGCACGCTATATGGTGTTTCGTTTGGGGCTTTTTCGAGCATTTTTTGCGTGCGGACATTCTTGAACGCGAGCGCATGCGAGCTAATCATTTCGCTTACGGTCAAATCTGCGCCAAAATCTTTAACAACACTGCGAAAAGGTACATCGGTATAGCCAGCAAGTGGCGCTAAAATCAAGATATTTTGGAGATTCAGCATGCAATCAAAGTCCCAAACTCCAATAATTCAACAAATACATGCTGCAATCCCTCCTCTTTTGGGATATTATAGCATAACTTTGAACGGGGCTAGCAATGATTCTAGGTTGTTTGATGGCGTTGATTGCTTCGGCTAAAACCTCGCAATGACGAAATCAAACGGAAAGAAGCAAATCGCCATCGCTTCACACCGACAAATCATATATCAAATCACGATTCGAAAACTTTTTCGCGCTATAATCAGCAAAAACCAAAAGGACAAAAATCAATCAATGGCACGCGTATTCCTCATTCTTTTTCTTGTCAGCCTAACAGACTCTGCCCTAGCTGAAACAACGCAATTTGGCGCTTTTAATATCGGCGCGACTCGGCAGATTCTCCACCACAAAGGCGACAGAAACTATTCAACAAACCACGATGGGCTCTATTTTGGAATCAAGCGTGGCGTCAAATTCTCTGCCCCATTCACACTCTATGGTGTGCTTGATGGCGCTGCGGGCGAGAATTATAAAAATGGACTCTATAGCGTCTCATTCCAAATTGGAAGCGGTTTTGTAACGCGCTTTGTCGTGCCTTTTGTGCAGGCAGGCTATGAGCTTGGCAATTTGCCGCTCAACACAAAATCCGAACGGCAATATCGTCTGCATGGCGCGACAATCGAAATAGGCGCATTTGTGCCACTCATCGACAAATTTGGCATTGAAACCTCCTATCGCTATGCGCGCCCTCGCTCGAATATCCCCTTGTCGCTCACGACACAAAACCATCGTCTTATGTTGAGCGTTGGCTATTACGACTTCGCGCTTTACTAGTTGCGCGTTTTTAGGCGCTTTTTGTTATAATATAAGACGATTAGGAGGTAGGTTATGGCAGTCAAAATTGCTATCAATGGTTGCGGTCGCATTGGGCGCGCTTTGTTGCGGATTGCAACGCAAAATCCTGCGTTTAAAATTGTCGCCGTTGCTGATATAATGCCACTTGATTCAGCTGCATATAGCTTGCGCTTTGATAGCGTACATGGCGGACTAGACGTCAAAGTCGAGGACGAACACCTCGTCATTGGCAATAGCAAGATTCCCTATCTGCTCGCCAATACTTCCCCCAACTTCGCCAATTTTGGCGCAGAGGTTGTCATCGAATCAAGCGGGCTATTTCTTGATACAAAATCAGTGCAACACCACATCGACAAGGGCGTGCGCAAAGTCATCATCTCGGCGCCCGCGACAGATTCCACCCCAACATTTGTGCGTGGAGTGAATGACAACCTCTATACAGGGCAGCCTATCATAAGCAACGCAAGCTGCACAACCAATTGCCTCGCGCCCATTGCCATGCTGCTCGACCGCTATTTTGGTGTTGAAAAAGGCACAATTCTCACCGTGCATTCCTACACCAACGACCAAAAACTGCTCGATTCTGCCCACAAAAGCGACTTTCGCCGTTCACGTGCAGCCGCAGCAAATATCATTCCAACCACCACGGGAGCTGCAAAAGCATTGTGTCGTGTCTTGCCGCAATTCAAAGACAAGCTGCATGGGCATTCTATCCGTGTGCCTGTGCCTGATGTCTCGATGCTCGATGTGAATGTGAAGCTCAAAAAACGCGCGAGCGCCGAAAGCGTGAATGCGATATTCTATGAGCATGCAAAGAGCGATTTGGCAGGCATTTTGCGCGTTGATTCTGAATATGGTGTCTCAAGTGATTTTTACAATGACTCTCATAGCTGCATTGTGGCAGCAGATTTGACATTCATTGTCGCAGACGATTTGCTCAAAGTCATGGCGTGGTATGACAACGAATGGGGCTACTCACATCGTCTACTCGAAATGGCACAAATCATGACAGCATAAGGACAAGCTGTGTTTGAGCGCCTTTTTAACCGCAAGGTTCTTGCACATATCGATTATATCTTGCCGCTTTTTGTGTTGCCACTCATCGTCTTATCGGCAATCCTCATTGCTGAAATCAACCAAACACTCTCGCAAAAACATCTCATCTACACCTCTATTGGAATAGCCGTATTTGCCGCCATTACGCTCTTTCCTATTCGTAACTTTATCTGGCTCATTCCCGGATTCTATTGGCTCGGAATCGGGCTCTTGGTGCTGACTGATTTGGTGGGCGTGGATAGAGGTATGGGCGCGCAACGTTGGCTCGAGCTGCCGCTTATCCATTTCACGCTCCAACCTTCGGAAATCATCAAGCCCGCGCTTATTTTAATGCTTGCCTACAAAATCGCACAAAACCCTCCACCCAAAGGCGGCTATCGATTGCGCAAGTTTCTCATACTAAGCCTCTATATCATGTTGCCTGCTGCACTCATTCTCATGCAACCCGACTTGGGCACAACGATTGCCGTGCTTGTTGTCTGCTTCGGGACACTCTTTCTCGTTGGTGTGCATTACAAAATCTGGCTGACTATTATTGCTATGTTCGCCCTGCTTGCTCCGATTCTCTACACAAGCCCACTCATCAAAGACTATCAACGCAAACGCGTTATGGAATTCCTCAAAGAGGAGCCCGCCTATCAAATTAAACAATCCTTGATTGCGATTGGTTCGGGCGGATATAGTGGCAAAACCAAAACTGAAGCCACGCAGGCGCAGCTCAAATTTTTGCCCATTGCCACGAGTGATTTTATCTTTGCCTATTTTGCCGAACGTTTTGGCTTTTGGGGTTCTATTGGATTGCTCATTCTCTATCTGCTGCTCATTCTCTATATCCTCTCAATCGCACTGAATGACCCGAAAGACTATCTGCTCAAATGTGTCGCGTTCAGCGTGGGGCTCATGCTCTTTATCTACACAGCTGTAAACATCGCAATGGTTATTGGGCTGCTGCCTGTGGTTGGGATTCCGCTGCCGCTTTTTAGCTATGGTGGGAGCAGCTTTGTAACTTTTATGATTCTCTTTGGAATCATCGAAAGCTTGCTTGCTTTTAAATTTAATTTTGTGTATAATGTGCAGCATTTTGTGCATCGTAAGGGTCCTTAGCTCAGTGGTTAGAGCAGTCGGCTCATAACCGATTGGTCGTAGGTTCAAATCCTACAGGACCCACCATCTATTCAATCGCACAACCTTCTTTGATAAAAATCTCTTGTAGTTTTTGGATTCCTTGCTGCAAATCTTTGCGATAGATTTTGTTGCCCACTAGAATCTGTCGTTTTGTCTCAAAAGATATAAATTTTAAGAAAATATGCAACTTTTCTGGCGCAATATCTTGCTCCTCTTTGGCGCTCGGGTAGAACGTAGATGATGTCTCGAAAGGGAGATTGAGAATATCAAGATTATATTGTTGCATGTGCGTACGCAGACGTTTGCCATAGGCAGAATTGTCCAAAATTTCAAGAATACTTTGCATCTCTACATTGCTCAATGTCGAGCGCAAATATTGCCGCATATAGTTTTGGAGATTGTTCTCAATCTCTGTTGCATTGTTCTGTATCCATTCTTGCAGCACGCCAAGCTGCGCAATTGCCCCTTTCTTGCCCTTATCACTAAGACATGAGAAATGTTCAATCTCGCGTGCGAACAGCTCGAAATTACGTTGCTCATTATGCAAAACATTGACAGAGAACTGCGTGAGCCGCGTTGCATGCAAAAAATCTTCAAACAAACCAGCCCATGCGCTCGCCACTAAGAATAGAAATAGAATAAATCTCATTATAGCTCCTCTAAAGGATTGTGATATGTTCATTAAAACAAGAGGAGAGAACGAAAGCTTCATCATTCTAGGTTTTGTAAGTAAGGAATAAGCATACGCAAATCTTTAGAATCGACACAAAATGTCGCTTTTTCTTTTAAAACATGTTTAGCACAAAATGCGACACGATGAGTCGCATGTGCGAACATCGAAAGGTCATTCGCGCCATCGCCCACGACAACTATGGAATCAGAATCAATACCCAAAAGTGAGCGCAAGCGAAGCAACATGTCGCCCTTTGAATGCGAAAACATCATCTCGCCGCCCACTTTGCCGCTCAAAATATCATCTTTGTGATGGAGAGTGTTTGCAAATGCAGCATCAAACCCAAGCTTACTTTGCGCAAAGCCTGTCGCGAGATGGAATCCGCCGCTAAACACAACAACGATATATCCATTCGCCTTGAGCCACAGAATGACATCAGCTGCACCGTTCATAAGAGGCAGATTGGCGCAAATTTGCTGCACACGTTCTAGGGGCAAGCCCGCAAGCAGACTCACGCGATGTTGCAAACTCTCAAAAAAGTCAAGCTCGCCTTGCATCGCTCTCTCGGTAATTTGCGCAACCTCATCACCAACGCCATGCGCACGTGCCAAAAAGTCAATCGTCTCGCCGTCCATTAGTGTCGAATCGAAATCAAACACGGCCAAACGTGTCATCGCCACTGCTCCTAAAACGAGCGCTTGAGCAACCCTTCGGTTTTGAGGATTGTGATGATTCTATCGTCTTTTTTGCCTACACCATAGATGATGTTCTCACCTTCTTGAATCGTCTCGGGCGCGGGGTCGATATTGCTTTCTTTGAAGCGCACAGATTCTGTCAATCTATCAACAAGAAAACCAAGAATCTGGTCATTTTCGTTCATGACGATATAGCGCGTGTCTTCATTTTGGCGCTCGGGAGGCAAGCCAAACTTGAGACGCAAATTGATGAGCGGAATGACCGTTCCGCGAAGATTGAATACGCCCATGACATAGGCAGGGACGCCCGGCACGCGGGTAAATTCGATAGGTTTGATAATTTCCTTAATACTCAAAATGGGCACGGCAAATTCTTCCTCACCCACCATAAAGCCCACAACCATGCGTTCAGATTCGGTTGGAGTAAGCTTCTCGTCTGCTTTGCTTTGTTGTTTTTTTAGAACTTCTTTGATTTGGTCGTTCATGCTTGTTCTGTCTCCAATGTAAGGTTAATGTTGCGCTTGACAACATTCATTAAATATTCTTGCGAATAAGGTTTGGTGATGTATTCTGTCATGCCCGCCTCTACGCCGCGCATGCGGTCTGTTTTGCTCGTTCGGCTCGTAACCGCGATAAGCGGAAGCGCTTTGAATTTATTGTATTTGCGAATTTCAGATGCAAGTGTGTAGCCGTCCATTTTGGGCATTTCAATATCCACAAGCACGGCGTCAAATTGCTTATCGCCTGCTTTGATAATCTCAAGTGCTTGCATACCATCGACAGCCTCGATAACATTGATTCCAAGTGGATGCAAGGCTTTTTGCATAATCGTGCGGTCGACTTTGCTATCATCAACAATCAGCACGGTATAATCTGATGGCGATGTTTTTTGTTTTGCTGTAGCAATCGATTCTTGCGCTTTTTGGGCAACATTGACTTTGATATGTTTTGCCATATTCATCATTGCTGCAACATCGACAATCAAAGTAATCTTTCCATCTCCACGTACAGTTGCTCCCGCGATTCCCTCTGTACCGCTCAAATAATAGCCAAGCGATTTAATCACAATCTCTTCTTGCCCCACAAGAAAATCAACAATCACACCGATTTTGTTTTCGGCAAGCCCAATAACCACGACATAGGCTTCTTCGGTGTTTTGAAAGACACTATCAACACCAAAAATATCGCCCAAGCGCACGAGCGAAACGACTTCATTGCGCAAACGCAAAACGCTCTTGCCCTCGACTGAATAAATCTCGTCTTGTCCTACACGCACGGTCTCAAGGACAGATGCGAGCGGAATCGCATAGCATTCTTCTTGCACAATCACAAGCAATGCTTGGATAATCGCGAGCGTAAGCGGAATCTTAAGCTTGAGCGTCATACCTTTGCCAAATTCGCTATCCACATCGATGATTCCGTTGAGCTTTTCGATGTTGGTCTTCACAACGTCCATTCCCACACCGCGCCCTGAAATGTTGCTGACTTTTTGAGCGGTCGAAAATCCTGCCTTAAAGATGATTCCATAAGCCTCTTTGTCTGTCATCGAATCCGCTTCGCGTTCGCTAATGACGCCTTTTTCGATTCCCTTTTGCTTGAGTGCATCGGCATTAAGCCCCTTGCCATCATCAGCGACTTCAATCACGATATGGTTGCCCTCATTGTAGGCTTTGAGCTTGATAATCCCGCCTTCGGGTTTACCCACTTTGACGCGGTCCTCGGGCATTTCAACACCATGGTCGCATGAGTTACGGATAATATGCACAAGCGGGTCGCCAATTTCTTCAACAATTGACTTGTCAAGTTCGGTTTCCTCACCGCTAATCTCAAGCTCGATATTTTTGTTGAGTTCGCGTGAAAGGTCGCGCACCATGCGTGGGAATTTATTAAAGACTTTACCCACAGGAATCATACGCGTTTTCATCACAGCAAGCTGCAAATCGGTTGTTACAACAGAGACAGCAGAAACAACTTGATTGAGCTCCTCCAAAAATTTCTCGCCCTCATAACGTTCTTCGACATCATTATAGATTTTGAGCAAGCGGTTTTTGCCCAAAACAAGTTCCCCAATCAATGTCATCAAATGGTCAAGCCGCTTAACATCGACACGAATGGTTTGCTCCATTGCTGTGGCAGGGGCTTTTTGGTCTGCAGCACCACCTGCGCGAGGGGCAGCAGGCTTGGCTGCTGCTGGTTTAGCAGCAGGGGCAGCGGGCTTTGGAGCAGCAGGGGCTGCAGGAGCAGCAGACGCGGCTGGCTTGGGCGCAGCAGCAGACGCTTCGTCTGTTGGAGTCGTAGGCAGCTGCACTTCTTCGAGCGTGCCTGCAGCACGTTTTGCATCGCGTCTTGCCTTGTCTTCTTCTTGTCGTTTCTTGAGCAGTCGCTCAATCTCTGCCTCGACCTCTTCTGGGCTCATATTCGCATAGTCTGGCTCGGGTTCTTCGGCTACAGGAGTAGGTGTTGGCTCGGGCGCTGGAGCTGGGGCAGCAGCCTCTGGAGCAGGCGCAGCTGGGGCAGCAGCGGCTGGAGCAGCGCCACCATTTGAAATCGCATCAAGCCGCTGCACAACGCCCTCAAGCTCAAGCCCTGTGTTTGCATCACTGCCAGTGTCACGGATTGCTGCAAGCAATGCTTTCATAAGGTCAATCGATTCAAGCACTACGTCCATGATGTCTGGCGTGAGGCTCAAGTCCCCATGCCGCGCTTTATTGAGCACGTCTTCCATGTGGTGCGTCAGATGCGTAAGAACATTAAAGTTCAAAAACGAGCCCGAACCCTTAATTGTATGCGCCACGCGGAATATTTTATTAAGAAGCTCCAAATCTCCCGGGTTGCTTTCGAGCTCAACCAAATCTTGGTCGAGCTGCTCAATCATTTCGAAGGCTTCAATCAAAAAGTCTTCGAGTATTTCTTGCATTTCATCCATGCGTTTCCCCTTTATCAGTTGTTTTCTTTGCCCACGACACGTGAGATGACTTCATAGAATGAGTTGGCATCGTATTTAACGAGATAGGCTTCACCACCTGCTGCCTTACCTCGCTCGGCGCTGTATTTGTCGCTGATAGACGAGTTAAAAATTAGCGGAATACCCGCAAAACGTTTGTCTTCTTTGACTTTTGTTGCGAAATGAAATCCGTCCATTTGGGGCATTTCAATATCCGAAATGATGACTTTGAGCTCATGCGAGAGTCGGTCGCCATAGGCTTCATAAAGTCCATTAAGCCGCTCAATCCCGCTTTCTCCATCAATCGCCTCAACAACCGTAAAGCCAATTTTTTCGAGAATCTCGCGCACAATCTTGCGCGCAACAGCGCTATCATCGAGGATAAGAGCGAGTCCATCAAATCGTCTCGATTCAATTGCACCTTCGACATCGGGTTTATAAAATCCAAGTTCTTGCACGATACTTTCAAGGTCAAGAATGAGCAACACTTGGTCATTTTCAATCCGCGTTGTACCTGTGATTTTGTTGCGATCGACATTGCCATAATTCGAGCTAAAATGCGCAGGCTCAATGTCTTTCCAGCTAATGCGCCGAATCCGCTTTGCACGGTGTACAACAAAACCGATTAAAACATTATTAAATTCAGCAACGATAATGCGCGGTTTGATTTTATCATTATTCTTAGGGACTTCAATCCCCATCCACTTCGCAAGATTAATCACGGGAATCACTGTCCCACGCAAATCATGGACACCCTCGACAAAATCTGGTGCACCCGGCAGCTCGACAAGCTTTGGCAAACGTGTAATCTCATTGACTTTCGCGACATTGATACCATACACCCCTTCATAAACCTTGCCATTTTCGAGTTTCATAATACGGAAATCGACAAGCTCCATTTCATTGCTACCGACCTGCAACCCGTCATTTTTGCTGTTCACAGACACGAAAACTCCTTATATGATTGGGCAATAGATTGATACGATATGCTGGAACGATTCTACAATAAAAGCGTGAGAAATGCAAGAAAAAGCATAAAGTGCGATATAAAACCTTGCGTTTTCGTCCATTGCTGCAATCTCGCCAAGATGAAAATGCCCTTCGATAGCATATTGACATGGCAATGGCACATAGAATTGCCTCTTGTGTGAGAAAATCTGCTCTTTATAACCTACATAACTCTGCAAGCTATTTTTGCACAAAACACTGCGCACAATCGCGAAGATTCTACCGCCCAAACACACATCGATTGCGCCCAAAAAACGCAATAAATGGGGATTGCGCACAATCGCTGTATAGAGATTATACATAAAAGGCATCGCAATATCGCCATGCGCAAACGATACAGGAACGCCACCAATGGTGGCAAAAACGGGCTGCACATTGCGCGCAAAAATTTGGACATGATGAAAGATGGGCGCAAGATTGAAATCATGATTGCCCTCAAAATACAATACCTTGCGTTGTACTGCGATATTCTCGAGCCGCGCAATATGTGCCTTGTGTGGCGCAATGCTATAGGGCACACCTCCAAAAAGCATATCGAAAATATCGCCAAGCAAAACAAGCACAAAGGGTGTGCCCCGCTCAATCTCGCGTTCAACAAACGCAAGCGCAAGCTCAAATCCATTGTTTGCATGATTCTGATGACAATCAGCAATGCAGATGAGCCGCGTTCCAATCTCGCCGATATTATGGAACATACGCAACCATTGGCAAGCCCAAAGCATCGTCTAGCCCACACATCAGATTTGCATTTGCCACTGCTTGTGAGCTTGCCCCACGCAATAGATTGTCGATTGTCGTATTCACCCACAAATCTTTACCTTTTTGCTGCACAAAAATATCACAAAAATGCGTGCCCGCAACATCTTTAATGCGCACAGGCTCTTTGCGAATGCGAATAAATTTCTCGCCGCGATAGCAATCGCGCAAAATCGATTCCACATCGATGGGCGCAAGCAGCCGCACAAATGCCGAAACAAGCATTCCGCGCGTGAGCGGAACAAGATGGGGGATAAAGCGCACAGACGCACTGCATTTGCCAAAAAGCTCGAGCTTCTCGGCAATCTCTGGCTCGTGGCGATGCGCAAGCGGTGAATATGCAAAGAGATTCTCGTTGATGGTTGCAAAATGTGTGTTGCTGCTCAAATTTTTGCCTGCACCGCTTGTGCCGCTCTTTGCGTCAATGCACACCGAGATTTGTGGGTCGATATAGGGCGCAAAAGGCAAAATCCCAAGCAAAGAAGCTGTGGGATAGCAACCAGGATTCGCAACAAGTCGCGCCTTGCGGGCAAGCGAGCGTTGCCATTCGACAAGCCCATAGACAGCATGCTCGAGATTCTCTGTGTCGATATGCTCCGTGTAGTGCTGCTCATACGTTTGAGCGCGCAGGCGATAATCTGCCGACAAGTCGACAACCTTCAACCCCAATGCGAGCGCTTCTTTGGCGCATTCCATCGCCTTTTTGTGCGGCAATGCGAGAAACACAAGTTCGCAGCATTCTCGTGCCTCGCGCATATTTGCCACATGCACAGGCTCTTTGCAGATTCCCGCCAAACTCTTGTGCAAGCTCGATATATCTTCGCAGCTTTCACTTCCTGCACAATATGCAAGCGTAAAAATCGGGTGCGCAAGCAGAATCTTGATGAGCTCTAAGCCCGTATAGCCGCTCACTCCGATGATTCCAACGGGTATTTTTTGCATTTCATTCCTTTAGATTTCGGGGGTATTATACCAAAGTCAGCATTAGTTTGTTTGTGATAGAATCTTCGCAAATTCACGGCGGAGTGTGCGGGGAATGGATTGGCTTTTTGTTGGTATGATTGGGCTATGCATGGGCTCGTTTGTCGCTGTGCTGTTTGTGCGTATCCCACAATCTGAAAACTTATTTACACGTTCGCATTGCATTACATGCGGCGCACGACTGTGTTTCTATCATCTCGTTCCGCTACTTTCCTTTGCTTTTTTGCGCGGCAAATGTGCCTTTTGCCACCAAAATATTTCGCCATTCTATCCAATTCTCGAATTCTTTGGCATGAGCATTTCTCTCGCATTGTTTTGGCGCTTTGGGTTCAGCAGCGAATACATCATCTTGCTCATACTTTTTGCCATCATGCTTGCCGCATCAACAATTGATTGGCAACATGAACGTGTCTCGGGCGCATTGCTTTTTTGTGGGCTTATCCTCGCTTATTTCTACCTGCTCTATATCGATTCTGTCTATGCAATCCTCCATAGCCTTGATGTTGTCGGCGCTGTTGCGCTGCTTTCTGTCATGCTCTATTCCTTCACAGGACGCAAAAGTATTGGTGATGGAGACATTGTTGCCATTGCGCTTTCTTCAGCAATCTTGGGCTCGCAATACAACTATCTCGCACTCTTTCTTGCCTCAAGCATGGCGCTACTCTCACTGCTTTGTGTCCAGCGACAACGTATAGCCTTTATCCCATTTTTGAGCATCGCGACTTTTATGGTCTTATTTTGGATTCCCTAGATGAAAATCACACATCGTTATATCCTGCTGCATCTTGCACAAATCTTTTTTTCGATTTTCTTTATCCTCTTTTTTATCTCATCAGTGATTCTGCTTATTCGAATCGCAACGGTAACATTTATCATCAAAATGAACTTTGTCGAATTTTTCTTGCTCTATTTCTATTCCCTACCTATCATGCTCTTTTTTGTCTTGCCCGTTACTTTCTTCGTGGCGTCTGTGGCAACGCTTGCAAATCTATCCAAAGAATATGAGCTGCCTGTGCTCTTTTCGCTTGGATTCGCGCCACGTTCTTTATTCACAATCTTCGCACCGCTATGTTTTTTGCTCTCGATGATTTTGCTCTTGTTTTCGTTTGTGCTGATTCCGACATCAAACGAACTCTATCGCTCATTTCTCAACCAAAAAAAGCAGAATCTCAATCTCAATCTCGAAGCCACAGATTTCGCACAAAAACTCGGTTCTTGGCTCGTCTATATCGGCGAAAAAGACGGGGAAAGCTATAAAGATGTTGTGCTTTTTTCCAACAAGAGCCTACAACAAGAAACATTCATTATTGCTGACCAAATCGAACTGCAAAGTAATCATAATGCGCTCGAGATTCTCATTTTCAAAGGGAATGTATTTCTCAATAATCTTAGCCATATCGGCAAGATTGATTATGAAAAAATCATCAACCGAATCGCCTTCAGTGCCGAATCGGGTCATCTCAATTTCATTGAATATTGGAAGAAAATCGGCAATGCAATGCTCGAAGTCATCGACAATGAAAGCCACATGCGTAAAAATGAAGGCAAAAAAGTACTGCGCAATTTCTCAACCTATCTACTCGTTTCGCTCTTTCCGCTGATTTCGCTCGCGCTCATTCCGCTACTTGGAATCATGCATCCACGTTTTGCGCATTCCTACACATACATCTTTGTGATTGGAATCATTGGAATCTTCTATGGCTGCGTACATGTGGTTGCAACATATTCCCCCATTGCAGGGATTCTTCCTATGCTTTTGCTATGGACATGCGGCTCATATGCACTCTATCGGAGAAAAATTGCAAAATTTTTCTAAACTCTTGGTTGCCACAATCGCCTATGATGGCAGCGCATTTTATGGCTCACAATTTCAGCCCGGTCGTCCTTCTGTGCTTGGTCATCTGCGCAATGCCTTTGCCTGTTGCGGATTGTTTGGCAAGATTCTTTGCGCCTCGCGCACTGATAGGGGCGTGCATGCATTGCGCAATGTTGTCTCAATCTCCCTGCCCTACGCGCCCAAAAGCCTCGAGACATTGCGCGGACAACTCAACAAACACCTTCTGCCACATATCTGTATTGTGTCGCTACGCATTGCGCCAAGCAGCTTTCATGCGCGCTTTTGCGCAAAAGCACGGCTCTATCGCTACATCATCGCGCCACACAAACCCAATGTATTCCAAAGTCGCTATGTGCATTTCCACAATATACACGATTCGGAACGCATTGCGCATGCAATCAGAATTTTTGAAGGAATCCATGACTTCACTTTTTTTGCCAAGCAAAATGAGAAAAGCACGATTCAAAGTATATACAAAACATGCACATTTTGGTGGAATCACTGCTTTGTCTTGAGCTTCTTAGCGCGCGGATTCCTGCATTCACAAATCCGCTTCATCACCCAAGCACTCTTATTGCTTGATAGTGGGCAGCTTACATTTGCACAATTGCAACAACAACTTGCAACAACCAAGCGCTACACTTGCAATCTCGCACCACCAAATGGGCTCTATTTATGTCGAGTTTATTATGAATTAGGCGACATAGGTGCTTGAGATTTTGCGCAAACGCTCAATTGAACGGCGAATCACATCGATGGTGTAATCAATTTCGGCTTCTGTGTTGTAGCGCGACAATGAAAATCGCACGGCTGTGTGCGCCAGCTCTTTGTCAGCACCAATGGCAACCATCACAGGATTTGCCTCGAGCGTTTCAGACGCACATGCACTGCCTGTCGAAGCTGCGATTCCTGCTTTGTTCAAATCCCACAACATCGACTCGCCCTCGATTCCACGAATGCTGCACAGAATCGTGTTTGGAACACGCAAACTGCGCTCGCCCACAACCAAAATATCCTTAATTTGCAACAATGAATCTTCGAGTTTGTCGCGCAACCTGCGCACTTCAGTGTCTTCAAACTCCAGCGCCTCGACAGCCTCGCGAATCGCCGTGCCCATTGCGACAATATAGGGCACATTGAGCGTGCCGCTGCGCCTGCCATGCATGTGTTCACCGCCATGCAAAAGCGGAGTGAGCGGGATTCCCTCGCGGATATACAACCCACCAATGCCTTTTGGTCCATGGAATTTATGCGCCGAAAACGACAAAAAATCGACTTGCGCGCGCTGCACATCAACGGGAATCTTGCCAATCGCCTGCACAGCGTCTGTATGGAATAAAACCCCATGCGAACGACAAAGCGCGCCGATTTGCTCAATCGGGTGAATGAGCCCTGTTTCATTGTTTGCCCACATAATCGAAACAAGCCCCGTTTGCTCGGTCATTGCCTCGCGCACTTGCTCAACATTGATGATTCCATTCTGATTTGGGGCAAGATAAGTTACATGCACACCAAGCTCTTCGAGAAACTCACAGGTGGCACGAACAGCGGGATGTTCAACTTGCGTTGTGATGATATGATTCTTTTGTCCATGCCGTAAAAGGTCAAAATACACGCCTTTCAATACCCAATTATTGCTCTCTGTTGCACATGATGTGATAATGACATCGTCTTTGTCGCTTGCATTGAGAGCAACATAGATTTCATCAAGCGCCTTTGATAGCGATGTGTGCGTTTCTGTGCCAAATTTATGCAATGAATTGGGATTGCCATATTTGCGTTCTAAAAAAATTTCCATGCTTGCATGCGCTTGCTGCGAAAGCTGCGTGGTTGCATTATTGTCAAGATAAACTCCATTAGGAAATGGGCATGTCATTTCTTTCTCCTTTGTTAATTATAAATGCCGCCGAATCTATCCTAAAATGCTTTGAATAATCTTAAAATTTATCAAAATCGGTTGTCTGCTTCGAATCGCTAGCAGACTTAATAAAGATTAAGGCACGATAGACTAGAATCATAGCAAAAAAGGATAGGCATGCGAACAAAAGTTTGGAAATTTGGCGACAATATCGACACTGATGTGATTATTGCTGCTCGCTATCTCAACACAAGCGATCCAACGTTTTTGGCACAGCACATCATGGAAGATGCGCGCCCCGATTTTGTCAAAGAGATTCAGGCGGGTGATATGATTGTTGCGGGCGAGAATTTTGGCTGTGGTAGTAGCCGCGAACATGCACCTGTAGCACTCAAAGCAGCGGGAATACGTTGTGTGATTGCCAAGGGCTTTGCGCGCATTTTTTATCGCAACGCCTTCAATACAGGCTTTTTGATTTTAGAACTCCCTCAAGCGGACGAAATCAACGAAGGCGACACGCTCACAATCGACATGCAAAAAGGCACAATCAGCAATCTCACACAACAAAAAACCTACACCTTCACGCCCATGCCACCTTTTATGAACGAACTCTTGCAAGCGGGCGGACTGATTGAATATGCTAAAAAAACACTAGGAGAACATTGATGTCCCATTATAAAGTAGCCATTATCAAGGGCGATGGAATCGGTCCAGAAGTCATTGATGAAGCCAAAAAAGTGCTAGACGCTGTGTCGTATGCACACCATTTTACCTTGGACTACCATGACTATCTTTTGGGTGGAGCAGCAATTGATCGCGTTGGTGTGCCGCTGCCTGACGAGACACTCAAGGGCTGCATGCAATCCCAAGCCATCTTGCTCGGCGCTGTTGGGGGCGAGAAATGGGATTCTTTGGAATCGCATTTGCGTCCAGAAGCTGGGCTTTTGGGCTTACGCAAAGCGCTTGATGTGTATGCAAATCTGCGCCCCGCTGTCGTGTATGACGAGCTCATTAATGCAAGCACGCTTAAACCCGAAGTGGTTAGCGGCACAGACATTATGGTTGTTCGCGAGCTCACAGGCGGAATCTATTTTGGGCAGCCGCGCGCCAAAGAGGAAAACAAGGCTTTTAACACAATGATTTATACACGTGAAGAAGTGCGGCGCGTGGCAAAGATTGCTTTTGAAATCGCGATGGGACGCAAAAAACGTGTGTGCAGCATCGACAAAGCAAATGTGCTTGAAGTGAGCCAAATGTGGCGCGAAGAAATCAATGCACTTGCAAAAGAATATCCCGATGTGAGCCTCACGCACATGTATGTTGACAACGCTGCAATGCAGCTTATCCGCAATCCCAAACAATTCGATGTGATTGTAACAGGCAATCTATTTGGGGATATTTTGAGTGATGAAGCAAGCATGTTGAGTGGCTCAATTGGGCTTTTGCCTTCCGCCTCACTTGGCAATCAAGTAGCACTCTACGAGCCTATTCATGGCTCTGCACCCGATATTGCCAAACAAGGAATCGCCAACCCTATCGCAACAATCGCAAGCGCAGCGATGATGCTGCGGCATTCTTTCAAACAAGAGGAAGCTGCAAAATCAATTGAAAATGCAATCATCAAAGCACTCAAGCAAGGCTATCGCACACCAGATATTGCATCTTTTGGGGCAAAAAATCTTTGCTCGACTGACGATATGGGAAGTTTGATTGCCGACCTTGTCTCAAAGGGAGAATAGATGAGCGCTAAAGCACCGACAACGGTTACACTTGCCTCAATCTATGAGCTGCAAGGGCGCAAAAATGAAGCGCTCGAGATTTATAAAGACGTACTAAAACGAGATGCAAATAATCAAGAAGCAAAAATCGCAATACGGAGGCTTTCAGGCATTCGCCAAGAGTTCAAAAATGTCAACGAAGAAATGAAAGATTTTTTTATCAAAATGGACACAGAAGTGGAATTCAATGAGTTTGAAAGGTGGTTAGTGAAACTATGGAACTAAAAGAAGCGATACTCTCAACACTTGCAGAAATGCAAGAAGATGCACCTAGCAACGTAATTAAGGCGGAAGAGATTGGGGAAATTGACGAAACGCCAAACGAAAATCGACACATCGAACCACCGCAGTTGCATAACCTTTCGAGCGTGGAACTAGACGCCAATGAAGTGCTCGAATCGATGATTAAGAAAGAGCCGCCGCTCATGCCAATGGCACAAGAAAGCATGAATCTAGGCGAAGCGCAGCAGTTTCCAACGCGCTCACAAGAGGCGCGTTCTGACGACAATATTGATAGTGATAGGCGATTCCTTGAAGGTTTGCGCGAACGAATCTTGGTGATGTTCGAAGGCATGCAGTCGCCCAACAACCGCGCAGCAGAGGCAAAAATTGATTTGATTCTCAATTTTTTTGAGTGGCAACTTTCACTGATTGATGAGCGATTGGAAAGCAAAAAATAGACTTGTTACCATTGGATTACCTAACGTTTACTTTGTGCTTTTATAATTCGCTCATCTCACCCGAACGGAGACCTAAAGGTGTAGATAAGAGAATCAAACCTCTTTACGACCAAACATGGCAGAGGAACACCCCCCAAATCCCAACGCCGCCTCTGCCTTGCTGGTCAACCTGTTTGATGGTTTGTGTTTCTGCATTTTTGTAGCTGATGTAGTTGCACATGATAAACAAACAGATGGCTCCATAACAAAAAGCTAAAAGCTTGACTTGAAGCTTTTGTTCTTTAAAATTTGAATCGTTTTAAGGCAGATGGGTCCTTGACATGCATTGAGACTGCAGTTGTCATTTTGACACCCCTACCAACCCGATTCTTGAAAGAAATTGCCGAAGCCTCCTCCTTAATGTGCTATGGAAAGGACCCTTATGCTAAAGATTCTAATGATAGAAGATGACTTGGAACTTGCAGCGATTTTGAGCGAATATCTCGAAAGTCACGGAATCTCTGTAACAAGCTATGACGAGCCCTATACGGGTATGAGTGCCTTGAATACTCATCATTTTGACCTCCTCCTTTTAGATTTAACGCTTCCCAACCTCGATGGGCTCGAAGTGTGCAAGAGAGTCGCCAAAAACAAGAATATTCCAATCATCATCTCATCAGCACGAAACGACACCAATGATAAAATCAAAGGTTTGGAGTTTGGTGCTGATGATTATCTCCCAAAACCCTATGACCCAAAAGAATTGATTGCTCGCATTTACAGCGTCTTGCGCCGCTATAATGGCACTCCCAAAAACATGCCACCGGCTGCACACAAACCATTTGAGATCCACGAAGGTAGCCGAGAAATCTTTTATCGTGGCGAGCTCCTCGACCTCACACGCGCTGAATATGAGATTCTTGCACATCTCATCAAACGCAATGGTGCGGCGATTTCGCGCGAAGAAATCTCTCTTAGCTCGCCATCTATCAATCCTGAAAGCTCCAACAAAAGCATTGATGTTATCATTGGACGACTCCGCTCTAAGATTGAAGCAGACCCCAAAAGCCCTAAATTCATCATTTCTGTGCGAGGCATTGGCTATCGATTGAACAATGGAGAGAAATAGTCGGAATGAAATGGTATAATTCCATATTCACAAAGGTTACAATCCTGTTTGCCTTTGCGCTTGTGGGATTGGGCGCATTTTCATTCTATTCTATCCAAACACAAAGCGCTAACGAACATCTCGAATTGCAACGCAAATACAATCAATTCATCATCACAATCAACCAAATCATTCGTTATGGTGGCGATATTGCCTTGATTGAAGAATATCTCAAAGAACTCAATTTTAAAATTGTCAACAACCCAAAAATTCAGCAAGACCTCCTTGCCGAGCTCAATCCTGATTTCAATGGCATTACGGCAAAATTTTTGCATGACAACGATATTATCTATATTCTCGTTCAAACCCCACAAAAAATCACACTCTATCGCGATTCGTTTCGTGAATCATTGCACAATTCGTATATCCTCACATTTGTTGCATTCTGTGTCGTGTTATTTTTATACATTCTCATTATCAAAGCACTCATTCCATTGCGCAGTTTGCGCAAAGCCGTGCAACATTTTGACCAAGACCACATCAACGTCTCATGCATCGTTGCCCAAAATGATGAAATCGGAGAACTCTCGCTCGAGTTTGACAATGCGATTCGCAAAATCGAAGCCCTCAATCAATCGCGCCAGCTTTTCTTGCGCGCGATTATGCATGAGCTCAAAACGCCGATTACCAAAGGCAGAATCGTGGCTGAAATGATTGAAAACACAATTCAGCAAGAGAGGCTCATTTCGGTTTTTAAACGGCTCAATTTCTTGATTGATGATTTTGCAAAAATCGAAGAAATGAGCTCGAATAACTATCATCTCTCAAAAGACACCTATCCATTTGCACAGATTCTACAACGCGTTTTTGACAACCTGCTCATCGACACAACAACGCGCGATTTCCCAATCATTTGCCCCGATGTTTCTGTTGATGTCTATGTCGATTTCAACATCTTTTGCCTCGCAATCAAAAACCTCATTGATAATGCCCTCAAATATAAGACATATGGCAAAGTCATCATTCATATCGAAGACAACCAAATCGCCATCAAAAACCTTGCACCGCCATTCCCCCGCCCGATTGATGAATATTTCTTGCCGTTTTTCAAAAACGACAAGAATCCACAATCACAAGGATTAGGTTTGGGGCTTTATATCATCAAAAACACGATTGAGCGGCAAGGCTTGCAGCTGCTTTATGCGTATGAAGAAGGCTATCATGTTTTTCGCATCAAAGGTGCGATTCGAAATAACGAAACCTAAAATAAAAAGGAGATTTTATGAAACGTTACCGACCACTGCGCATTCACCCTGTATTGCGTGAATCGCTAACCCAAACGCGTCTTGATAAATGCGATTTTATCTATCCTCTCTTTGTCATCGAAGGCAACAATCTGCACAATCCCGTTCCTTCGATGCCTGATGTGTTCCAGTTTAGCATCGATTCACTGCTTGTTGAATGCAAACGTTTGCTGATGCTAGGCATTCATTCGATTCTACTCTTTGGAATCCCAAAAACAAAAGACAATATCGGCAGCGATGCGTTGAGCGACAATGGCATCATCGCGCGCGCAATTCGCGAGCTCAAAAGTGCCTTTGGGGCGGATTTGTTGATTATTGCTGATGTGTGCTTTTGCGAGTACACAGACCATGGGCATTGCGGAATCCTCGATTCAAGCGGAATGCTCGACAACGACCTCACGCTCGAGATTTTGCAAAAACAAAGCCTATGCCTCGCAAAAGCAGGTGTGGATATGCTCGCGCCAAGCGGCATGCTCGATGGCATGATTGCTGCAATGCGTGATGTGCTCAATGCACATGGATTTTATAATCTACCTATCATGAGCTATTCAACCAAATTTGCAAGCGCTTATTATGGACCTTTTCGCGATGTGGCACAATCAAGCCCGCAAAGCGGCGACCGCAAAAGCTACCAACAAAATCCTGCCAACCGCAACGAAGCGATTCTCGAAAGCCTCAACGATGAAAGCGAGCATGCTGATATTCTCATGGTCAAGCCCGCACTCGCTTATCTCGATATTGTACGTGATATTCGCGAAAGGTCGCTCCTGCCACTTGCGGTTTATAATGTCAGCGGCGAGTATAGTATGCTCAAACTCGCAGGCGAAGCAGGCATTGTCGATTATGACAAGATTTTGGTTGAAACAATGATTGGTTTCAAGCGCGCAGGTGCAGACCTCATCATCAGCTACCACACCAAAGAACTTTTTGAACGGGGGCTTGTGTGAAAAAATGGAAATGTCTCATCGCCTTTTGGGCGATTCTGTCTCTTGCAAATGCACAAACACAAGCACATGAGCCACCAAGCTTCTATGATTTAAACGAACAACAAAATCCCGTTCCTGCCTATATCCCTGACAAGGGCGCAACATATGTGCTAGGCAGCACAATGGTCATGATCGCTGGCTCGCTGGTCGTTACTGGCATTTTCTACCTCCTTCCATCAAACTTCACAGGTTGGGACAGAAAAGAATTAAGCGACATCGCGGGGCTAGGCGAGCGTTGGAAAGAGCGCGTACGCAGCGGACCTGTTGTCGATAGTGATGATTTATTTCTGAATTGGGTTACACACCCCTATTGGGGGGCTGTGTATTATATGCAGCCACGTGTTGCGGGATATTCATGGGCAGAATCTGTGCTTTTTAGCTTTGTTGCTTCGACATTTTTTTGGGAATATGGTGTCGAATCGTTTGCTGAAATCCCAAGTTGGCAAGATTTAGTCATCACACCCGCCATCGGCTCACTTTTTGGCGAGCTGTTCTATCGCAGCTCTCTAGCAATTGAGGCAAACCAACGCACCATGCTTGGTTCGCGCATATTAGGCGAGGCGATGTTGATTGCGATGGACCCACTTGGTGTTGCAATGCAGAGTTGGGGACTTGCACAATGGCTTGGAATTCACAATAAACAGCAAACCACAAGCTATATCGTCCCTAACAACAAAGGAGGAGCAAGCCTCGCTCTGCTTGTGCGATTCTAACGATTGGGCGCGACTTAGTCGCGCGCATCATTTTAGCATAGGCATTTGGAATCACGCTCTGATTTAATGTCATCGTTATTCCCCCTCCCTCATAGGGCAGGATTGAAGCAAACCAAAATATCTCGTCATCATAAGGGCTCGCTAGACTATGTGGCAATCCAACATGTCAGAAACCTCTTTTTGAATATCTGCAAAGGCAATTTCGCAAAATCTTGACAATGTTTTCAAACAAAACTCTTAAAATTTCTACTATCAAATCAACATTCAAAAGGAGAGATAATGCAAACTTCTGCAACAAAGAGAGACCTTGACAGAACCATACAACATATTATCAATCGAATTGAATACTATCGATTGGAATATGGAAATAAAAATGCCACATTAAGCTGCATCTATACAAGTCTCAATGAAATATTTGGGAAAATAGTCGTAGCTTATAGCGAAATTATTCGCAAAAAAATCATCGAACTTCTTTATCATGTTCATGAAGAAATCTATACACTTAAAGATGTCGTGTATCATCTTTTGCAATACATTCGGCGCCTTCAGCAAATTACGAATTTTTAGATTCTAATTAATTTCAAGAATCTTATGCGTCTGCAAACTTAGGCGAAATTGCGGATTCTTTTTGCAAAAAGCAATTAAGGAATCATATTGAATTGGTCGCGTTCCTCTATCGATTGCCTGAACAAAATAGTGCTTATCTGGATAATCTTTTACAAGCAAAATCATCTCTTCTTCGCTAAATAGCGAATAGAGAATCTTCACCTCGTTTGCACGTTGCATATTGCTTGCGGCAATGGGTTTTGTCTTGGGCGAAAATGTTACCCATTCAATCCAACGTGGTGCGATTTGATAGCCATTGGTTTCAATGCAGCGATAGAAACCATTTAAAAGTGGCTCGGATTCGCATAGCTGCAATGTTGGCTCACCTCCTGTAAAAACAATCTGTGGCTTGTTCGCTACATGTTCTTTTTCTAGGAGCGCAAATACAAACGATTCGAGCGCATTTTTGTCGAAACGATAGGCAACACGTGCAAAATGCGTATCACAAAACGTACATGCGAGATTGCATTGCGCAAAACGCACAAAAACAGATGCCCTGCCTGTGTATGCGCCTTCACCTTGCAGGCTATAAAAAATCTCATTAATTTTATAGATTTTCATCACGTTCATAAATGGCGATATTTCCCTCGCTCTCTTGCACTTCTACGCGATAGCACAATGTGCCAATTTGCTCGCAAACCCATTGGGCAATATTCTCTGCTGTCGTGCTTGTCGGGATAATATCATTAAGGAATTGGTGGTCGAGTCGCTTATGGATTTTTTCTTTGATATGGCTAAAATCAATCACCATTCCATTAGCATTGAGTGTCTTGGATTTGCAAAAAATTGTAATAATCCAATTATGCCCATGCAAACGATTACATTTACTTTCATAATCCAAAAACAGCTGATGTGCTGCTGAAATTTCAAGACGTTTTTGAATATAAAACATCATCTACCTTTCAATAACAAGCCCATTTTGCCTAAATGCTTCGAGCGATTCGAGGCAAGTGGGGCATTGATTGCAATGTTTTGCGCCGCCCTCATAGCAACTATACGTCTGCGCATAGTCAATATTAAGCGTGATTCCCAACCGCACAATTGCGGCTTTGTCAAGCTCGCAAAAGGGGCTAACAAGCTGCACAGCCCCGCCCGTGCCACTCACAATCGCTGCACCCATCGAATCGATAAACGCACGCGAACAATCGGGATAAATCGGGTGGTCGCCTGCGTGGTTGGCGAGCACAACCTTGCTTGCACCAAGCGATTGCGCAAACCCGCTTGCAATGCTCAAAAAGATTCCGTTGCGAAAAGGCACAACGAGATGCGAAAGCGCATTTGCGTCATATTGCCCATGTGGAATCGTGCTAGACTGGGCATTTGGCGTGAGCAAATCGCTTGCAAAGCCTGCAAAAAGTGCGCTTGCGTCAATCGTGTGGTAGACGATTCTGTGCGCCTCGCAAATCGCGCGCGCATGCGCGAGCTCTTGCGCATTATGGCGGCTTGGATATACAAACAAAAGCGCATGCGTTTCTTGTGTTTGCAAGCTCCACAAAAGCGCTGTCGTGCTATCGACACCGCCGCTATACAAAACGAGTCTCATGGTTTTCCTTTTGGTTCGCTAAAATCAAAAATGGGTAGATTGAGATGATAATAAATCACATACAATCTCAATCCAAAGCCGACAACAAGGGCGATAGACGTTGTGGTCAAAAGTGGCAACGGCGTCTTGAGTAGCACAACATAGAGTGTGCCTGTAAGCAACGCAATGCCCGCATAGATTTCTTTTTGAAAAACCAGCGGAATCTGCGCACATAGCATATCGCGCAACACGCCGCCAAACACACCTGTGATAATCGCTCCACACACGGCAATCACATCGCCATAGCCCATATCCAATCCAATTTGAGCACCGATGATGCTAAAGGTTACAAGCCCCAACGCATCAAGAATCAGGAAAACCTTATGGAGATTATGCACAATGCGCGCAATTTTGATTGCAAGCAACGCAAAAAAGATGACGAGCAAGAGATATTCAGGATGCGCAATCCATGTGAGCGGATAGTGCCCAAAGAGCATATCACGAATCGAGCCCCCGCCCAAAGCTGTTACCGCTGCGATAATCAACACACCAAACAAATCCATTTTATGTCGCCCAGCTGCAAGTGCGCCCGTCATCGCTTCGGCGCTAATGGCAATGACATACAGGGTAGTGAGCATTTTTTTTCCAATTTGTGGCTTTCTTGCTGCTATTGTAGCCTAAAAAGCCTTAATGATTCGATTTTATGAATTAGCTTAGAATCCAACCAAAAATCAAGAAAAAGCGATGCAACAAGATATGATGCGGTTTGAACACAGCCAAAGCACGCAGTATCACACCAAAACGCCCGCACGCAAGTTGCTGAACAAGTGCTCACATCTTTAGCGAAGCGGAGATTGCAGCGCTAAATGCAGATTCTCTGCCATCTGTGCAAGCCCACTTTGTTCAAGAATATCGTCACTTAGAAGCGGAATCTCCCACAGCCAAAAATCCTTGAAACGTTCACGGATAGTTGCCAAATGTTTTTGCGCGTTTTCGTATCGTTTCGCAAAAAACATATCAGCACTAGGCGGTGGAATCTTATTAATCGCAAGCGCATAGGGCTTGAGCTTATCATGACTTAGGCTATGGATTGCGCGCGCGCTTTCCTCAATCGGCAAGCTTTCGGGGTTGAGCACAAAAACGATTCCCGCATTCTCACTATGCAAAAGATTATTGAATTGAGAATAAAGCAAATAGCGTTCCTCAAGCCTATCTTTGAGCGGATTCCCCTCGAGATGCCCAATGATTCCTTCGAGATTGTGGCTCTTTTCTTGCTGGCTTAAAAGCGTTTTGCTCCATTGTTGCAAAGTCAGCGGGAGCTTAAAAAGCCGCAATGTATGCCCCGTTGGGGCTGTGTCTATCACGATATGTTCCCATTGTTCTTGCGTGATGATTCGAATCAGTCTGTCAAACAGCGCCGATTCTTGCGCCACACCGCTTTGTGCAACATTGTCATAATACGATTCGAGCAAGCTGTATGACGCGGCAGAGATGAACTGCTTCGCGTCTTTTGCCACTTGTGCGGTATAGGCTTTGACTTCGACAATCGGGTCAATCTCGCGCAAAAAGAGATTCTCATGGATTTGTTGTGTTTGGCTTGAAGGCGCAATCTCGAAAATATCGCTAAGATTATGTGCAGGGTCTGTGGAAACAAGAAGCGTTTTGTGCGATTGGGCAAGCAGGCATGCTAGCGCGCTGCTAATCGTGCTTTTGCCCACACCACCCTTGCCGCCGATAAAGAGAATGGGTGGCAATTGCATAGCATACCCTTAGCAACACACGCATGGAAAGCTATCAAAAGGAGAACGTTCCATGCCCATGCGTTTGTGCCAGCTGTGGAAATGCTGCATGAGCTCGGGCAGCATTTCGAGCGTGTAGAATGCAAAAGGATTAGGGATTCCCATCATCTCCGAGAATGTGATAATCATGAAAAAATCATCAATCTCGCGCTTATCGCGCTTGAGCGCGGGAAGATATTTGGAAAAGTAGAACTGCTCTAGCCCTCGATTGATGGGGGCAAGCCATTGGAATCTAGGCATTCTGCTTATTGCCCAAAATTTTGCTAATCTCCGACAACGCAGCAAGCACGACAAGAACAGTTACAATGAGCACCAAGATGTCGATTCCAAGCAAAAGCATATTGCCTTGTGCATAGAACTCGCCAAGCTTGACGGTTGCGCCCCAAAATGCCATAGTCAAAATAAAAGTCATCGGAATGAGCACAACAAGTGAGCCTTTCGCACGTTTGTTCTTAATCAAAATCACAGCTACAGTGAGCAATGTGAGCGAAGCAAGGATTTGATTTGTCGCACCAAACAAAGGCCAGATTGGGACATTATTCGAGCCACCCTCGCCAATTCCATTAATCGCCATAAGAAACGAAACGCCCACAGCGACAATCGTTGAAATAAACTTATTTTTGAGCGCAGGGATTTTATAGAAATCACCCCATTCTTGAATGATGTAACGTTGCAAACGAATCCCCGCATCCATCGTTGTCGCCGCAAAGAGAATGAGCATGAGTGAAAAGAGCGTTGATGCAGCGTCAATCGGAAGCCCAACGCCAGCATTCACAATCGCCCCGCCGCCAGCGGCGAAATTGCCCGCGCCACCTTTGAACATCGTTGTCCAAGTTTCAGGATTGAGCCCAACATTCGCGCTCAAAAGTCCAACACCGGCAATACACGCAATGATTGTCCCAAGCGCAAGCGAGCCTTCGCCCACAGCGCCGAGATAGCCCACAAAGCGCACATCGGTTTCTTTTGCTACTTGTTTTGAGGTTGTACCACTTGCAACAATCCCATGGAAACCACTAATCGCACCACACGCAATGGTGATAAATAGCACAGGGATAATCATTCCCCAATTGCCCTCCTTAATAGGCGGAATCAGGTCAGGCGCGAGCACGGTGGGATTGACAAGCAAAATTGAAACGTATAACAAGAACAACCCAATCACAAGCTGCACGCCATTGACATAGTCGCGAGGCTGCAACAACATCCACACAGGGAGCACAGACGCAATCGCGGCATAGATAAACAGAATCGCCACCCACTGACGCAATGGATCAAATCCACCAATGTTTTCGGGGAGATTGATAGGAATCATCACCCCAAGCGGAACAAGCGCATACAGCGCAACAACGCCGACAACCGTAACCACCGTGAGGTTCATTTTCATTTTATAGATTGCCTGCCCCATCAGCACAGCAATAAGAATTGCGCCCCAAGCAGGGATAATCGTTGTGGGGTATTGCACGGATTCTTTAGCGATAATCACACCAAAAGCGCTATTGACCATGAGCAGCACCAAGAAAATCACGACCATAAAAAGCTGCCCCACGCGCGAGCCGATAAATCGGGAACAAACCATACCCATAGACTTACCTTCGTTTTTAACGCTTGCCCAAAGCGCTGTCATATCGTGGATTCCAGCAAAAAAGACCGTACCAAGCACAACCCAACAAAACGCAGGCAACCAACCCCATTGCACAGCAATCGCAGGACCAACGATGGGCGCAGCACCTGCAACAGCGGTGAAATGATGTCCCCACAACACGAATTTATTTGCAGGAATGTAGTCGACATCATCGCGCAATGTTACGGCAGGTGTAACATTTGCATCATCGAGCTTGAGGATTTGTGAAGCCACAAAACGAGAATAGATAAACCACCCAAAACAAAACATTGCAACGCCGATAACGAGCAATACAACAGAACTCATAAAAACCTCCCTTGAAAGTCAATACCGCATTGTAACCAAACAAACTTAGAACAACTAACCTAACCAAAGCGCAAGCAAGATTCTATGTGGAAATTGCGAGAAGATGTAACAATATTACTCATATTATCATAATCTTCCATTGACAACTCCAGATTATCATGCTACATTAAAAATAAAGGAAGACTCATGGAATCGCGTCTCTTATTTATCTGTATGGGCAATATTTGCCGCTCTCCCTTGGCGCAAGGAATCGCGCAGGAGCTCTACAACGGCTGGAGCGATCCCATACTTGATTCGAGCTTTTTGCCCGCACAAAAGGGCATACCCGCTGTGTTTGATTCAGCCGGAATCCATGGCTACCACCGCGGTGAAGCGCCATGCAGAGGCTCACAAGAGATTGCCAAACAGCATGGATTTGATATTGCATCTTTGCGTTCGCGCCCTGTACGCTTGCAAGACGCAGAGAAATTTGATTATTTTATTGCAATGGATAGCGAAAATATCCAAGCGTTGCTCAAAATGGGCTTCGCGCGAGAAAAAATTTTGCGCATGGGCGATTTTGGAGATGGAATGGACATTCCTGACCCATATTATTACCGCGATATGCAGGGGTTTGAAACAATCTATGCAATGCTTTACCCCGCAATTAAAAAACTGCTCTATGCACAAGGCATTTTGCGCTAACACCTCAATTATTAATATGGAAAGGAAAATGATGTCTGGATTACCACTTCTTCTCAAAAAAGCACATGTTCTACTCATTGGCGCGGGCACTGTGGCGCAGCAAAAACATTGCGCGCTCATCGAATCAGGGCTGACGCCCGACATCAAAGCTGCAAAGATTTGTGCGCCCTATTTTGAAGGCAAAGATGTCGCGATTCTGCAACTTTGCAGCGACAATCTCGCAATTGCCGATGATTATGAGCTTGTTGTTGATGCAAGCGGCGACAAAGAACTTGGGAGGCTCTTGTTTGAACGCAAACATTGCTATCTACTCAATGTTGTCGATTGTCCGCAATATTGCGATGTCTATTTTGGTGCTGTGGCGCGTTGCGGTGAACTTTCGGTTATGGTCAGCAGCGGTGGTGCCTCGCCCGTGCTTGCCCAAAATGTGCGCGATAAAATCAAACGATTATTGCCCAAAAGCCTCGAATCAATAACCCAAAAATTGCGAATCAAACGCGAACAAAATGGCGCACCAAAAGGTGAGCACAAAGAACATATTGCACAACAATCTCAACAAGCACTTGGCAAAGTATTTATTATCGGCTGCGGACCACATTCACGCGAGAATCTCACACTCAAGGCGCTTGAAACTTTTGCGTTGCTCGATATTGCGCTTGTCGACAACCTCATCGGGCAAGAGATTTGGGATATTTTAGAATCACTTGGTTGCGAGACAAAAAGCGTGGCAAAACAAAAAGGAAAGCAACAATTCAAGCAAGCAGAGATTAATAAGATGATGCTCGATTATGCGCGTGAGGGCAAGACGATTGCACGCATCAAGGGCGGAGACCCAGCCATTTTTGGACGTGTGTGGGAAGAAGCAAGCTATCTTAGCAAGCATGGAGTTGAGGTGGAGGTGATTGGCGGAATCACCTCTGCGCTAAGCGGTGCGCTTAGCAGCGGCATTGTGCCCACAATTCGCGGCGTGAGCACAGGCGTCTTGATTGTATCAGCACATTTACGCGAGTGTGTTTTTAATATTGATTGGATTGATTCCTTGAAAGACAAACAATACACGGTGATTGTGCTCATGGCATATAGCTTTGTCGGGCGGATTGTTGCGGCAGCGCGCGAACATGGAGTTGATGAACATTTGCCCGCAGCGCTTGTGAGCAAAGTCGATTCGCCAAATCAATGCTGCATTATCGGCACGCTCGGCAAGCTCGAAGAGATGGTGCAACAATGCGAGCAGCCTGCAATTTTGATTTTTGGAGAAGCGATTGCCAAATCCAAGGGAATTCCGTTTGTGGGGAGACGTATTGTTGTAGAATAGTGGTGGCGGAGCGGACGGGGCTCGAACCCGCGACCCCCTGCGTGACAGGCAGGTATTCTAACCGGCTGAACTACCGCTCCAAATGGTGGTCGCTATAAGACTCGAACTTATGACATCCACCTTGTAAGGGTGGCGCTCTACCAACTGAGCTAAGCGACCAAAGAGGCAAAAGCTTTGAGTGGTGACCCCGAGGGGACTCGAACCCCTGTAGCCACCGTGAAAGGGTGGTATCCTAACCGCTAGATGACGGGGCCACACAACTAAAAAGTGGTGACCCGTGTTGGATTCGAACCAACGGCCCATTCCTTAAAAGGGAATTGCTCTACCAACTGAGCTAACGGGTCAAATAAAAGAAACGAAATTCTATCAAAAAAAAATTTGCTTGTCAAGGGCTTTCGTGTTCGCGCAACGGATTCATTTTCAATTCATACTTTTTTCTTATAATTCTTCCCAAAAAACTCGGAGAAAGAATGCGAATCTGCCTATCTATTGCCCTCGTGCTCTTTTGTTGCGCATGCAATCTGCCCGCGCAAAATGTCCATATCTCCACAGAGAATTTGCCCAAAGCATTGAGCCCACACCCGTTTCTCATCGAACGCATTACACCGCTCGAATCGCGCGATGTAGCTGTAATGTACAACGAGCTAGACGCAATTTTTGACGATTCGACACTCACAAATCTACTCGAAATCGCGCTTATACGTAACACCGATATAGCGATTGCAAAAGAGAGAATCCTACAAGCGCAAGCGAACAGAAACGCAGCATGGGGCAATCTCTTGCCAACACTAAACGTGAGCGCGGCTGCTGGCAAAAACCATGATTTCAAAAACAACAATCCAAATGTCGATTCGACTACGACAACAAAGACTATTGGCGCGAATCTCGCGTGGGAAATCGACCTTTTTGGCAAAAACATCGCCGCAAAAAATGCCGCTGAACAGCAATATTTTGCGACACTCTCAAGCCTGCAAAATACGCAACTCGTGCTGCTTGCCGAAATCTGCAATAGCTACTTTTTGCTGCAAAATATCGCATCAAATCTCGAAATTAGCGCAAAAAATCTCGAGCTCTATGCGCAGATTCTCGATGCTGTGCGGCTCATGACAGAATCGGGGACGCTCGATTCAACCTATCTTTTCGATGCACAAGATGATTTGACAAATGCTCAAATCGCCTATGAACAACTCAAAACATCACGTGTTGCGGCATACAATGCACTCTTGGTGCTCCTAGACCAAAAGAGTTTGCCACAACTACCCACAATGCAGCACAAGGCGCTGCCAAAAATAACGCTTCTTTCCGAACTGCCCGCATCTGTGATTCTGCAACGACCCGACATCAAGGCGCAATTGCACACACTCTATGCTGCAGCGTATAACGCCGATAGCGCGCAAGCAGCATTATTCCCCACCCTCTCGCTCAATGGAAGCCTACAAAGCGCACTGCAATCGCCCACGACGTTCACAGGGCAGATTTTAGGCTCACTTACAGCGCCGCTGCTTAACCGCGCTGCGCTAAACGCACAAGCAGAAAGCACGCGCTCGGTGTTGCGCGAAAATGAACATTTATTGCGCAATGCCATCAACACAGCACTTTCTGAAATCGATAACGCACTATTTGACGTGCAAAGCAACCAAAAGCAACTCACCCATGCCAAACAACGATTGCGCAATGCCGAAGAATATTTCTCATTCTTTAGCGCACGTTATGAAGTCGGGCTCATCAATAGCCGCGAGTTTTATAGCAATCAAGTCTCACTAAACAATGCACAGATTGCCATTAATGAGACCTATCTTCGAAATCTCCAATCCTATATTACACTCTTTAAAGCATTTGGGGGGCAAATCAATGCACAAAACTAAAGGACAACAATGCTAGAAGTCAAAAAAACGCTCAAAGCAGCAGCAAGCAAGAAACGTTCGCTACTCAAATATGGCATCATTTGCATACTCTTTTTTGGAACTGGCGGAATCTTTTGGTGGGTGTCGCAAATCCCGCCGAAAATCTCCTACACCACAGCCAAACCAACAATTCAATACATTCAAAGCACAATTGCGGCAAGTGGCACACTCGCGCCGACAAATGAAGTCAAGCTCGGAAGCGTTGTATCTGGAATCATGCTCGAGGTGTTCGTTGACGTCAACGACCGCGTGCATCGAGGGCAGATCCTCGCACGAATCGACCCCGAATCAATTCACCAACAGCTTGACCGTTATCACGCGCAGCTTGCAAGCGCAAAGGCGCAGCTTGCAAGCGCAGAAGCACAGCTTGTCGCCAAAGATTGGGAATACCAAAAATATCTCGCGCTGTTTGAAAAAAGTGGAGGCAAAGTACCTTCCGAACTCGAGCTACAAACATCAAAGAGTAATTTTTTAGTCGCGCAAGCTGACATCGAGATGCGCAAGGCGAGCATTGCCGAGATTGAAACAAACATTCGCAGCACCGAAATTGACCTCAAAAACACGCAGATTATCAGCCCCATAAACGGCGTTGTTCTCGCGCGGAGCATCGAAGTTGGCGAGAGTGTCGCAGCGAGCTTCCAAGCGCCCGAGTTTTTCACTATCGCCGAAAGTCTTGAAGAAATGGAACTCAAAGTCAAGGTTTCCGAAGCTGATATTGGCAAAGTCAAGGAAGGGCAAAAGGTGATTTTCACAGTCGATGCCTACCCATTGCACGAATTTGAGGCGACCGTAGATAGGGTGAGCTATGGCAGCAATGCCTATGAAAGCACAAACAACACGAGCTCGAGCGAAACGATTGTCAGCTATGAAACGCGCATTTTTATCCAAAACAACGACCTCGTCTTACGCCCGGGAATGAGCGCAACCGCCGAGATTCAGATTGCCGAAGCAAGCAATGCACTGACAGTTCCTGTCGCAGCACTCTATTACAAACCCCAAGATACCAATAGCGTAAAGGCACAAGGGGGTATTAAGCTCTTTGGCAACAGACCTCCACACACGAAGATTACAGTCGTGAGCCAAAACCAAAGCGATTCTTTGTGGGTGCTCCAAGATGGAATGCCCCAAAAAGTGTCCATCAAAACGGGACTCAACAATGGCAAATTCGTGCAGATTCTATCAGGCATTGACAGCCAAAGCGATGTGATTTTGTCGCAGAGTATCGAGCAATAATGGCGCAACTCATCACACTCACCAATATTGTCAAAACTTATGGTAAGCCGCCAAACGAATTTCAGGCATTGCGTGGCGTGAATCTTGCAATCGATGAAGGCGAGTTTGTCGCGCTTATGGGTCCAAGTGGGAGCGGTAAAAGTACAATGGCAAACATTTTGGGCTGCCTTGATACGGCAAATAGTGGACGTTATGAGTTTGGTGATGTGAGCGTATTTGACCTCTCGCTCAATGAACGCGCACTTTTACGAAGATATTATATTGGATTTATTTTTCAGGGGTTTAATCTGTTGCCTCGCACAACAGCGCTTGAAAATGTCGAGCTGCCACTACTCTATCGCCAAGTGCCCAAAAAAGAGCGACAAAGATTATCGCTCGATGCACTTGAACGTGTGGGCTTGCGCCAATGGAGCGAACACCTTAGCAACGAGCTAAGCGGCGGGCAGCAGCAGCGCGTGGCAATTGCGCGGGCGATTGCGGCAAAACCGCAGTTCTTACTCGCTGATGAGCCCACAGGCAACCTCGACACACAACGCAGCGAGGAGATTATGCAGATTCTGTGTGCGCTCAATCGCGATCTTGGAATCACGATTCTTATGGTAACCCACGAGCCGGAAATGGCGCATTATGCAAGCCGTGAGCTCCATTTTCTCGATGGGCAATTACAACATGATTCGAAGGAAATGTCATGATTCTTAACGCATTTTTTCTCGCGTTTCGGCAGATTCAGCGCAATTTTTTGCGTGCAATCCTCACAATGCTTGGCATCATTATCGGCGTATGCTCGGTCATTGTGATGATTTCGCTTGGCAACGGCACAACAGAATCGATTACCAAAAACCTTAGCAGCCTTGGCAGCAACACATTGTTTATCGTCCCCTCGCGCTCTATTGGCGCAAACACCACAAGCAGCGAGCGGCGCAAGTTTAGCCTGAATGAATTTGAAGCGCTCAAGGCACAGACAATGGGCTTTGTGAATCTCATCGCGCCCGTCATGCATATAAACGCCTTGGTGCAATATCGCGATAATAACATTCTCACCGAAATTTATGGCGTTGAGCCTGAATATTTCATCATCGAAAATTGGCAGATTGCGCAAGGCAGAATCTTTCGAGAAGACGAGCTCAAAGCGGGCAGCAACAGCTGCATTTTGGGCGCAACGGTGCACAACACGCTATTTGGGAACGAAAGTCCACTTGGAAATCGAATCAAGGTAGGCTCAATCACATGCGAATGCGTGGGCGTTTTTGCCGCAAAAGGACAAAGCATGGGCAGCGATTCTGACAATGGCATTTTTATGCCCCCAAAAGCCTACCGCACAAGCATCGAAAAAAGCGATAATCTCTACAATATCAAACAAATTATGGTTTCGCTTCATGACGGAATTGATTCTGTGCAGGCGAGTGAAACGATTAGCACATTGTTCCGCGCCATTCGTGGCGTGCGCAAGGGGCAAAAGGACAATTTTGACATTCACGACACCAGACAGATTCTTGAGACAATCCAACAAACAACAAGCCGCATGACAATGTTTGTCGGTGCGATTGCAGGCGTGAGCCTCATTGTGGGCGGAATCGGAATCATGAACATCATGCTCGTGTCGGTTACGGAGCGCACGAAAGAAATTGGCACGCGGCTCGCCATTGGTGCATTGCAAAAAGAAGTGCTCTTGCAATTTCTCATCGAATCGCTCACGCTTTCTGCGCTTGGTGGGCTCATTGGCATTGTGCTCGCCTTTTTTATCGCATGGTTTGTGAGCCGAATCTGGCTCGACATTCCATTTGTGTTCAATTGGGGAATCGCGAGTATTGCATTTCTCTTTTCAGGTGCAATCGGCGTTGTGTTCGGCTATCTGCCCGCTCGCCGCGCCTCAAGGCTCAACCCCATCGAGGCTTTGCGCCATGAATAGGGGCTTGCCGCTTATTTCAGTTGCATTAAATCATATTTGTGCTACACTCAAAAAATTTAATCTAAGGGGGGGGTATGAATTTTACAGATCCACAAAATTACATCAATCGCGAGCTTTCTTGGTTGCAATTCAACACACGCGTTTTACGCGAAGCAAAGAATCAGCATAGTCCACTTTTAGAACGTCTCAAATTTCTTGCAATCTACGCAACGAATCTCGATGAATTTTATATGATTCGTGTGGCAGGCCTCAAACGACTCTATGAAGCACGCATTACCGAGAGCGGCGCAGACCGCCTCACGCCGTTGCAACAGCTTAAAGAAATCCGCCACTATCTGCATGTCGAGCGCGAAGAGCTTGAGCGATTGTATTTTGAGTTAATGGGCGAGCTCGACAAAGAGGGGCTCAAAGTGCGTAATTTTGCTCAAAATGACCGCCGCAAAAAAGCAGATTTTAAGGAATATTTTGAGACTCATCTCTATCCCATGGTGATTCCGATTGCTGTTGATTCCACCCACCCATTCCCACATCTGAACAACCTAAGTTTTGCCATAGCCGTCAAGCTTCAGAGCAACACAAATAAAGATGAAATCAAATATGGCATGGTTCGCATTCCGCGTATGCTGCCCCGATTTGTGCAATTCGAAGACAACAACTACCTACCGATTGAAACAATCGTGGGCGAATTCATCGATGAATTATTCATCGGCTACAAAGCCCTCGAATATGTGCCGTTCAAAGTAACGCGTAATGCTGATATGGAAATCGAAGAAGAAGAAGCCGATGATTTTATGGAGCTCATGCAAGAAGGGCTAAAGGCGCGCAAAAAAGGCGAAATTATCCGCCTCGAAGTCGCAAGCAACGCGAGCGAGGAGCTCATGATTTTCCTCAATAGTCATCTCAAAGTACATCCTGATGACATCTACCGCTGCGCTGTGCCCATTAACCTCAACGCATTGTGGGAGGTGATTGGTAATAAAAACTTTCCACATCTCACATTCTCGCCCTACAATCCCAAGATTCTGCCCCCAATGGACTTGGAAGCAAACATCTTCCGTGTGCTTGATGAGAATGATGTGATTATGTTCCACCCTTATGAAAGCTTCGAGCCTGTAGTGCAACTCATTCAAGCAGCAGCAAAAGACCCCGATGTGTATTCGATTCGCATGACACTCTATCGCGTGGGTAAAAATTCGCCGATTGTCAAAGCACTCATCGAAGCTGCCGAGAATGGCAAGCAAGTCAGCGCGCTTGTCGAGCTCAAAGCACGTTTTGACGAAGAGAATAATCTCCACTGGGCGCGTGCGCTTGAGACAGCGGGCGCGCATGTGATTTATGGCGTCCCCGGGCTCAAAGTGCATGCCAAAATTGCACTTGTTGTACGCAAAGTGGGCGATACGATTCATGAATATATCCATCTTAGCACAGGCAACTACAACCCTGCAACAGCAAAAATTTATACAGATATTAGCTTTATGAGCTCCAATCGTGCGCTCACAAAAGATGCCACAAAATTTTTCCACAATCTCTCAGGATTCACACATCGCTCGCGGCTTGACACACTCTATATCGCCCCATTACAAATCAAGCAAAAATTGCTTGCACTCATCGAGGCAGAGACAAAAGCAGGCACTGAAGGACGCATTGTCCTTAAAGCAAATTCTGTTGTTGATGTCGACATTATCCGTGCACTCTATAAAGCCTCGTGTGCTGGCGTCAAAATCGACCTTATCGTGCGCGGAATCTGCTGCTTGCGCCCCAAAGTTCCCGGAATCAGCGAAAATATCCGTGTGATTTCGATTATTGGCAAATATCTTGAGCATGCGCGAATTTACTATTTTAAAAATGCCTTGCCACAAATCTACTTTGCGAGCGCAGATTTGATGCCCCGAAATCTTGAACGTCGGATTGAAATCATGACTCCTGCAATTAATGAACAAGTCGCAGGAAGATTGTTTGGTATCCTCAAACTCCAACTTGAAGATGACACACAAGCTTCAGAGCTGCAATCTGATGGCACATATACGCATTTGGACGGCACAAAGAATATCAATTCGCAAAAGATGTTTGAAGAAATCGTTAATTCCGAATCGCGGCTCGACAAAGAAAATAGCCGCATGAAAAAGCTCGCCCAAAGAATGCTTAAAGAGAGTTAAGAGGCATCTCATGGGCGAATCGTATAGTTTTCGAGATTCAAAAGGTTTTTTGGACGCTCATCAACATCACCTCAACGCGCTCCAATACAACCTTTTGCTTGCCGTGATTAGCAACCATGCGCTCGATGGACGCTTTGCAAGCGAAGACAATATCGCCGACCTAGTCAGCCTGCTGAAAGGCGCACGGATTGAGAATCTCATTGCCAAGGATTTACAACGCTTTGCCGAATCAATGCCGCACAACTACCTCATCGCAATGGGTAAACTCTTCGCGAGCAAACCCGATTCTTTCACCAAAGATTTGCTTCACTCTAGCCCGCTCTGCCCAAGCAGCCTGATTGAATTGCAAGTCAAAGAAACATCTCTTTCAACCAAGCGCGAGCTACTGCTACGTATTAGCGGCAAGCTACGTGGCACATTGAACTATGCACTGCTCAAAGAGATTCACAAAGCTATGTTTGCCGATGTATATCGTTTTGCAGGGCTTGACCGCTATGATATGGAACTTATGGGGCAGTTTGGCAGAGACGATATGCAGTTTTGCATAGGCGCGCTATTGCCCAAAGAATCGCAGATTCTATTTGGAATGTTGCACAATGAACACTATTTTGCAAATCTAACAGCCGACATGTTTTTCGATGCGCTCTGCGGATTTTACGCCGACCTTGAATCTCTGCAACCCTTTCGCGAGGGCAATGGACGCGTCATTCGCCTGTTTGTAGGTGAGCTCGCCTCGCGTTGTGGCTATGAGCTCTGTTTTTTTGCCATGCAAAAAAGCCTAAAACCCGCCTTAAACACCGCTATTTTTGGCGATTGCGCTCCTTTACGCGCGCTGCTCACCGCACACACAAAAGCACTAGCTGCACACTAGAAGCATGCAATGTTCTTCATCGTGGTTGCCCTATCATTTTTTTTAGGAATCCTCTCACTCTTCGCCGAGAAACAGCACTTATCGCGCAATGCCCAAACGATTACCCAACATGCACAATCCTTGCGCAACACATGCAACACCGCAAACGAATATGAACAGCAATTGCGCATATTCTTAGAAGGCAATGCGTTTGCACTCACACAAAGCGAGCAAGGGCTTTGTGCCGAGCGCAAAATCTTTAGCCCCGGTCTGTTTTTGCTTGGAATCGCATGTGGCATTCTCGGTGCATTGCTCTATGTGCTCTATTTTTCTTTTTTTGCAAAAGCACGACAAATTCCCATTCCTCCTTTTGAATCCACCCAAAGGACGCTCGATGATTGCACTCTTTAACCCAAGTGAGGGCAAAAATTTTTTGCATTATAAATTCAATCTCTACCCGCCACTTGCACTCGAATCGCTTAGCTTTGCGGGGGCTAACAAAAGTTTGCGTGCCCAAATCATCGCTATCTATCTCGAATCACTCAAAGACAAGAAAACTCTCGGGCAGCTGTTTGGCACGAAGCGAATCGATGAAAGCATGCTCACGATGTGCCAAAACCTCTGCACAAGCCCCACAATAGAGGCTCTGCGCCTCTATGATGGTGTGGCATATCAGGCGCTTGACATCGAAAACCAAGAAAAGCATATCCAAAATCTTTTGTTTGAATATGTCATCGTGTTCTCCAATCTCTTTGGTGTGCTCAAAGGAGGCGACAAAATTCCGTTCTACCGCCTCAAACAAGGCACTTTTGTGAATGGATATGAGCTTAAAGATTATTATGCAAATTTTGAGCATGAGCTTGATAGCTGGATTGGCAAAGAAGAAGTGTTGGATTTACGCGCGGAATTTTACCAAAAATTCTATATGCCCAAAACATACCACTATATCCCCAGATTCTACAAAAATGGCAAAAAAATGAGCCACTATGCCAAACTCTACCGCGGGCATTTCTTGCGCCAAGTCGCAAGCGAATTTTTACTAAGCGGCAACAAAGGTTGGGGATTGCTCGACTTTGAATTTGAGCATTTTGAGCTCATTGGTGTCGAGAAAAAAGATCAAGCCTTCATTTTAAAATATACCATCACAGAGTAAGTTTCAGCCTAATATGCTACAATCCTATAGATTTTAACAAGGGAGATGGAATGCTACGTTTTGCTCCAAGTCCTACAGGGGATATGCACATTGGCAATCTGCGGGCTGCTATTTTCAATTATATCCTCGCTAAACAGCGCAATGAGGAATTTTTATTGCGCATTGAAGATACTGATGTTGAACGCAATATTGAAGGCAAAGACAAAGAAATCTTGCAAATGCTCACGCTTTTTGGAATCTTCTGGGATAAGCTCGTCTATCAAAGCGAGAATCTCCATCATCATCAAATGATAGCCGATCATCTGCTCAAAAGTGGCAAGGCATTTTTATGCTATTGCACAGAAGAATTTTTGGACAAAAAGCGCGAAGAAGCAAAAGAATCCAAACATGCCTTTCGCTACGAAGATTCATGGAGCGAACAAGAAAAGGATTCCAATCCCACACCCGTTGTGCGATTGCATGGTGCAAAAGCCGATGTGTGCTACACAGACAAAATCAAGGGATTGCTGACATTTAATGCAAACGAAATCGATAGCTTTGTGATTTTGCGCGCGAATGGAATGCCCACCTATAATTTTGCATGCGCCGTTGATGATGTGCTTTATGATGTGCGCTTCATTGTTCGTGGCGAAGACCACACAACCAACACACCCAAGCAGATTCTCATTCGCAAGGCTATGCAATGTGATTTACCCATTGAGTTTGCGCATTTGCCCATTATCCTCAATGAAGAGGGCAAAAAGATGAGCAAACGTGAGCAGAGCTCGAGCGTGAAATGGCTGCTAGAAGAGGGCTTTTTGCCCCAAGCGATTGCGAATTATCTCATTAGCATGGGCAACAACCCGCCTATGGAAGTTTTTACACTCAAAGAAAGTATTGCTTGGTTTGATATTGGCAAAATCACCAAATCAGCCGTGAAATTCGACATCAAGCGGCTGCGCTTTCTCAATCGTGAGCATTTCAAACGGCTTAGCGATAGCGAGCTTGCCTATCTACTCGAAAGCAGCAATCCACAAATCGGTGCGCTCGCGCGATTCTATCTCCAAGAAGCAAGCACACTCAATGAGATTCGCAACGCCATAGCACCCATCTTTTGCGCCAAAAATCCAGCAGCATTCCCCGAGTTTGCAAACGAGATTGTGCGCTTGTATAGCCATATCACACACATGCTCGATTCGCTGCACCCTGCCCTAAGCACTTTTGAATCATTCAAAAAAGAGCTGATGACACAGAGCAATCTCAAAGGCAAACATTTCTTTAAGCCATTACGCATTCTGCTCACAGGCAAACTCGAAGGACCAGAGTTAAGCGACCTCTACCCGCTCATTTGGGGCATGCTCAAAGACATCATACGTATAGAGGAGGTAAAATGTTAATTTTCGATTCGCTGCTTGCAGCCATTGTCAGCACCATTAGCATGCTGCTTTGGGCTTATACATGGATTGTGATTATCTCTGCGCTCCTTACATGGGTGCGCCCAGACCCCTATAATCCTATCGTTCAGATTTTACGCAATCTCACCGAACCTGTCTATCATTTTATTCGTTCCAAGATTCCAACCAATATCGGCGGGCTCGACCTTGCACCAATTATCGTATTGATTGTCTTGCAATTTTTGATTGTTTTCTTGAACAATCTCCTCATCGGCGGGCTTAGATGACACATGCAATGCGCTTGGGCTGCACATTCTTGTTGCTCATTTGCTTTGCATATGCCGAATCGATTGTGCCTTTTTCTCCAAAGCCCGAAGCACAACCTAAAATCACGCTCAATTTTTTGCGCAACAAACCCAAAGGAATCGTGCGCGATTTTTATATTTGGATTTTTTTGGGGCAGGACATTAGCAAGGCAGAAGCAGATGCAGCGCACAAGCTTATTCATCGCCACAACAGCCAGCTTTTTGGCAAATATTTCAAAAAAAGCAACCAAACATCTGAAAACAAAACCACACTTGGACGCAAAACCATTTGTCAACGCATGAGTTTAGGCGAGCTGCTCAAACAAGATGCGCAATGTATGGGCTATGCGCTCAAGCTTTCAGACGCTTCGACATTGCCGCAAAACAAAATCAAAGAAATCGCCACAAAAATTGCAAAAACCAATCCCAAACTTGCATCACAAATGCAGATTCTCGCTTCTAAAACGCCGCTCACAACCCTGCTCAAAAGCACACCTGCTCGCTTTGCCGAGATTTTTAATGGTGTCGATTTATCCTATCGTGTCAAATATCTTGACCAAAAAATCGCACCCAAACGACTCGAATCGCTTGCCAATCAAAACAATAGCGCATTCTCACGATTGTTGCAAATCATTATTATGAATCCCAATTATCCCAATCTCCATGCATCGCTTGCGCACACAACCAAAATTACAGCTCCAGATTCTAAGGTGCTGTTTTATCTCGGGCTCAATGCTCTTAAACTCAATCAAAAAAAACAAGCAATTGTATATTTTGAACGTTCTGCCAAAAAACTCAAAGACCCGATTATGCGTGATAGAATCAATTTTTGGCTCTACCTTGCAACAGGGAATCCCGCCTATTTCCAAAAGCTCGCACAAAGTGGATTTCCAAGTATTTATGCGCTATATGCCACCCAAAAACTCAAACAAAAACAAAACTTTAATATTGCTTATGATGTGTTCGATTCCAAGCCTGCTGCCACATCACGTTTTGACATCACCGACCCCTTTGCATGGCTGCAAATGCAAGCAACGATTCGCAAAGATGTTGCAGCAGCACTCCCGCAATTGCGCTTTTCGAATACAGAGCCGCATTATGCGCTTGCAATGCGCCGACTACATCAATTTCGTGTGTATTACTATATCCGCCCTTACAAAGAATTTTTTGGAATCTACGACACCGACACACAGGCGCTTATGTATGCCATTGGGTTGCAAGAAAGTTTTTTTATCCCCGCATCGATTTCGCATGCCTATGCGCTTGGTATGATGCAAATCATGCCATTTAATGTCGAGCGAATTGCTAAAAAATTGGGCGAAACACCCAATATGTTTGCGATGTTTGACCCACGGCACAATATCCGCTATGCCGAATTTTTCTTGCGCGGCATTCGCGCAGAATTTGGAGAGCCCATTTTTGTCGCGTATGCCTATAATGGTGGCAGTGGCTTTATGCGTCAGATTAAGGAACGCAAAGATCTATTCCGCAAAGACAATCCGCTCGACCCGTGGCTTAGCCTCGAATATATTCCATACAAAGAAACTCGAGAATATGGACAGCGCGTGCTTGCAAATTATATCCTCTACCAACGCGCATTTGGCAAAGATTTGCAAGTTGAGGATATTCTGCAAGGCTTGTTAAGGTAGGGTTGGAATTTGGTAACAAGGCTCTGCACACGCGAATCGTCAAATGATAATGCATGGCGCAAGGGCAAGATGAGCCGAAAATCTGCCTTGCTCGCAAGCAGAGAATCGACAAGAAATCTGCCGATAAGCCCGCTAGCGCCCGTTATGAGCAATGTCTTGCTCTTGATAGATTCCAAAAGCTCGGGTTCATAGAGGCTCGCGAGATGTTGCGCATAGATGGGTGCAAATGACATCGAAACTCCTTTTAAATGAAATTCTATCCCTCCCCCCTCCGTTAATAATTACTAAAATAGAAATATTTTGGAATTATAGAACCAAAAAAATCAATTTTTTCACAACGCAACGCTAAAAATATCGCCTATGGGCATGCACGCAATCTTTTCGCGTGCACAAAACGCATCGACAGCCCTTGCCACGCCGTCAAAACCGCTGTCGTAATCATCAATCAAAATCACCCCGCCGCTCACAAGGCGCGGGTAGAAAAATTCAAGCCCCGCAAGAGTGGAATCATGCAAATCGGTATCAAGGCTCACAAAGCAAAAGCGTTCGTTTTCTAGCCCGCGCACGGTGTCGGGAAACCAGCCTTTGCGCACAACACATTGCGCAGGATTTGGCATTTTTGAGAGGACATATTCAGCACTTGTTTGCGAAAATGCATGTGCATATTTTTGCGCCTGCTCTGTTTCGTATGGATATAGAGCCCTTTCCTTTTTGCAACAAATTCTACCCCCCCCCCCTCTCTCTCCTCCTCTCTCTCTCTCTTAAATTATGCTAAAATTGGAAGTCGACATGGAACGGGCTTGTATTGTATTGTGCTTGTGGGAGATTTCGCATTTGTGGTGTTGAGGGTGCTTGTTGTCGGAGAATTTGGGCTGTGATGGGCAGATGGCTGTGGCTCCATAGTGAATCAAAACTCCAAATTCTATTGCAAGCGCAAATGTTGCAATCAAGAGTGTCGGTTTCTTGACATGTTGATTGCCACGTTCGCAATGACGGATAGCTAGAATCTTGTGGGTTCTAACACCCCACACAAGCGGGCAACAACATAATATCAGCTGCATTTTATGCAGTCTATGCTATAATGCCTGTTCAAAAAGGAGAAAAGTATAATGAAAAAAGATATTCACCCAAAATATATCCCCTGCAAGGTAACATGCGTAACGAGCGGCAAAGAAATCGAGGTAATGAGCACAAAATCCGAGCTTCGAATCGACATCTCCTCGTTTTGCCACCCATTCTACACAGGTTCAGATAAGGTCGTCGACACGGCTGGGCGCGTTGAGAAATTCAAACAAAAATACAACATGAAATAGTGTTAGTATTTCTACCAACACCCATCGGGAATCTCGAGGATATGAGCTTACGCGCTCTTAGGGCATTGAACGAATGCGACATGATTCTATGCGAGGACACACGTGTAACCTCGAATCTGCTTTTGCTTTTGCAAAAGCGAGCGCTGCTGCAAAAACGTCATGTACCGATTCTTTCTGTGCATGCACATAATGAAGAAAGCTTTGTTCAGAATCTCACGCCTGAATTTTTTGCGCAAAATGTCGTCTATATGAGCGATGCGGGGCTGCCATGTGTGAGCGACCCGGGCGCTACGCTTGTGCGCTATGCGCAACAAAATGACATTGCCTACACTGTGCTGCCCGGAGCAAATGCCGCTCTGTGCGCGTTTGTCGCAAGTGGAATGAGTAGCAAAGAGTTTCATTTCTATGGTTTTTTGCCCCACAAAAAGCAACAAAAGGAACGAGAACTCGCGAAGCTCATAACAACAGGTGGTGTCGTTGTGTGTTATGAATCGCCGCATCGACTCATTCAAACGCTCGAGATTCTCGATTGTTTAGGCATCGATGATGTCTTTGCCGCCAAAGAAATAAGCAAGCAATTCGAGAGCTACTATCGCGCCTCGCCTGCTATTCTTTTGGAGAGAATCAAACAACCACGCGGAGAATGGACATTGGTTCTAAACCTCAAAAAAAGCACACAAAAAGAATGGAATCTCGCCGAGTTCCAAGATTTGTTGCCACCCAAAATCTTAGCAAAAGTGCAAGCACGCATGAGCGGACGCAACGTGCAAGAATGCTATGATTCCTTGCATGACAAAGGAGATTAGCGCGATGATTGTCTATGGCAAACAGGTCTGCTTGTATATTCTCAAGCATTGCCCAGAAAGAATTATAGAAATCCTATTTGCCAAAGACATCGAATCTACCATATTCTCGCAGTTTGCGAGATTGCAGCGTCCGACATATCGTGTCGATGCGCAAAAAGCACAGGCGCTTTGCAAAGGCGGAAACCATCAAGGATTCTTGCTGCGCATAGAGCCTCCCAAGCCAACAAGCCTCGCTGCGCTCAAAGACTACACGCGTCTTGTATTGCTCGAAGGCGTTACCGACACACACAATATCGGCGCTGTGTTTCGTAGTGCCTATGCTTTGGGCTTTGAGGCGATTGTGCTCACCGCAATCCAAAGCTTTGCGCTTGAGGGTGCTATCCGTACAAGCAGTGGCGCCGCCTTGCATACGCCATTTGCGGTATATAAAGATAGTCTTAGCGTTTGCAACGAGCTCAAAGTCGCGGGCTTCACGCTTTTGGGTGCTGTGAGCGGCGGAGATGATTGGCGCGCAAGCACATTGCCCCAAAAGCTCGTACTCTGCCTTGGTAGCGAAGGAGAAGGCTTACGCAAACGATTGCTAGCAAAAATGCAATTCCTTGTTAGTATTGGTTTGCGCCACCATTTCGATTCACTCAATATCAGTGCGGCTGCCGCAATATTAATGGATAGGATACAAAATGGAAGATGATGACAAACAAAGACAAGAACATGAACAAGAAATACAACAAGAACGTTTACGCAAAAAAGAACAGCTCGAGCATGCCCTAAACGACCTTAAAGCTCAATATGGAATCCAAGGAATCCACGAGCGAACTTATATTGCAGTCTTTAAAATCGAGGCTATTTTAAATAAGGACTATGAGCAATTTGACAGAACGACTGCCATTGGCTTTATCCGAATCCTTGAACGTGAATATAATCTCAATCTTAGCGCATGGATTGAGGACTATGATGATTATTGCCAAGCGCATGGATTGCTCAAAACCGATGAATACGACACAACTTTTACAGATGTCAACGTAAAAATTGACCATTACGAGAAACGTGCATCGCCCAAATGGCTCAATATAGCAATCGGAATCATTGTGTTGCTTGTCATTGGTGGCTATCTCGCATTTCATTATCTCGGCACAAACAATGCTTTGTCTATTCTCGATTCCAACACAACCAAGCATGAAAACCCAAGCGAGATTAATGCAAGCGAACAAGAAACGGGCGAGAATGAAGATGAAAACGAAGAGATAACCAACGAAGAAAGCAATCAAACAGAAAGCAATCAAACAGCAGCCAAAGAGACCAACGGCACAACAACGACAGCACCTGTTGCTACGACAACACCCACGCCAAACGCCAAACCCAATATCGAAACCAATGCGACATCAAAGACACAAACTCTGACATTCAATGTCGGTGATGACATTGCTGGACGGCAACTATGGATTGGTGTGCTCTATGTCAATAGCAAGCGGCGCGTACATCAAATCGTTACCAACGAACTCAATCTCCAAGTCAAAGAACCCATGCTTTTTGTAACAGGACATGGGCGCTTCAGTGTTGGCGTTGATGGCAATCTCCAAAAACTCAACTATGCCGCACCTATCTATCTCTACTATGCACCAGATGTGGGTGTTCGAGTCGTCAGTGAAGCCGAGTTTCGGGAGATTAACGGAGGCAGAGGGTGGTAAGATTCTGGCTTGCTGCGCTCTTTGTCGTGCCACTTTGGGCAAGCGACATCGAATGGACATTGCGCGCACTGCTTGATAGGCAAACATTCGATAAAAATCGCACTTTTATCGTCAGCGGCTTGTTTCGCAATCCGCAGCTCTATTATGATGAATATGGCGTAGACTATCCCAAGATTCTTGCAAAACTCAAAGAAAATGGGCTACTCAAGCTCACAACGCAAAGCCCACGCGCATTTCGAATCCATATCCAAGCCAATGATGCGCCCATTTTCGTTACGCGCTCGGTTCAAAACGTGCTGAAGGCTCTCGGATATTATTATGCCACGCCCGTGCAAGCAGAGTTTGTCGATGGCAACTATCGCTTAGTGATGCTCATGAATGCCGAGAGTGCGCTTGACCCTGTGAGCTTCATCAACGAGATTCGCAAATATGGCTACCGCGTGAGCGAGATTGTACGTGAAAACGACACATCATGGCGCTATGTGATTGCGCTGCAATATCCCAAACTACCAGAGGCTATCGTGCTTGAATACGATGTCGAAGTCAGCAATGGCAATCTACAAGGCGAATATTGGTATGCTGTCAATCGTCAGGGCGGAATCTTACAATTCGCGCCGCTCGATGGGGGAACAATCAGCCCCAAAGTCGCTCTCTATGACGCTTCTTTGCGATTGGTTAGCATACAAAACCCACAAAAAAGCGGGGGTGTCTATCGACTTAAACTCAATACCGATGTTGTCTTTGTGCGCCTAAGCGATGAGCATTCGCCCACAGCAATCAAGACTGGAATCCGCACCGTGTTGCAACAATAAAGGAACGACAATGTTTGACGAAATCCAATTTGACAAAATGAAACGGCTACCCAAATATGTCTTTGCAGTCATCAATGAAATCAAACTGCAAATGCGCCAAAACAATGAAGATGTGATTGATTTTAGTATGGGCAACCCTGATGGTCCAACGCCGCAACACATCATCGACAAGCTTTGCGAAGCGGCGCAAAAACCCAAAAATCATGGCTATTCGGCAAGCAAAGGAATCTACAAACTCCGCCTTGCAATCTGTAATTGGTACAAGCGCCGCTATGGTGTCGATTTGGACCCCGACAACGAAGCATGTGTTACGCTTGGCAGCAAAGAAGGCTATGTGCATCTCATTCAAGCGATTTCCAATTTCGGCGACAACGCAATTGTCTCCGAGCCGATGTATCCAATCCATTATTATGCCTTTATTATTGTCGGCGCGAATGTAACCAAATTTGCATTACAATACAACAAGAATCGCGAACTAGACGAAGATGCCTATTTTCGCGACCTCGAACATGCACTCAAAGAAGCATTGCCCAAGCCAAAGTTTGTTGCTGTGAATTTTCCGCATAATCCAACAACCGTTACTGTCGAGCGCTCATTTTATGAACGGCTTGTCGCACTCGCAAAAAAAGAACGATTCTATATCATTAGCGACATCGCCTATGCCGATTTAAGTTTTGATGGCTACAAAACACCATCGATTTTCGAGGTGCAAGGCGCAAAAGATGTCGCTGTCGAGAGTTTCACGCTTTCCAAAAGCTACAACATGGCAGGCTGGCGCGTGGGCTTTGTGGTGGGCAACGCAAAAATGATTGCTGCATTGCAAAAAATCAAAAGTTGGGTGGATTATGGCATGTATACGCCCATGCAGGTTGCCGCAACGATTGCACTCAACGAAGACCAAACATGCGTAGAAGAGATTAAAAACCGCTATTCGGCACGCATGGACGTGCTGATTAAGAGCTTTGCCGATGCAGGCTGGAACATGCAAAAACCCAAAGCCACAATGTTTATCTGGACAGAGATCCCTGAAGTAGCAAAGCATTTGGGTAGCCTCGAGTTTAGCAAACGCTTGCTCAAAGAAGCAAAGGTTGCGGTAAGCCCGGGTGTTGGCTTTGGTGAAAGTGGGGAAAACTATGTCCGCATTGCGCTCATCGAAAATGAAAAGCGCATTCGTCAAGCGGCGCGCAATATCAAGCAATTCCTCAAAACTCTTGAGAATGAGAAAAAATCATGCGAATAGGAATCATCGGGCTTGGCGTTGTGGGCAACAGCGTTGCGCAGATTCTGCAGAGCAACCAAGATGTGATTGCAGCACGCGCAGGAGAAGAAATCATTCCCATCATCGGTGCAGTGCGCAATCTACACAAAAGCCGCGCGGACATCTCGTTTCGGCTTGTTGATGATGTCGATGTGGTACTAAACGACCCCACAATCGACACAATCGTTGAGCTCATGGGCGGAATCGACGAAGCATATGCTGTTGCACAAAAGGCATTGCGCGCAGGCAAAAACTTGGTAACCGCCAACAAGGCGATGCTCGCCTACTATCGCTATGAGCTGCAAGAGATTGCGGGCGAGATTCCGATTGGCTTTGAGGCAAGTGTGGCTGGTGGAATCCCCATCATCAAAGCATTGCGCGATGGGCTTGGGGCAAACCATATCCTCGAGATTTGTGGGATTCTTAATGGCACATGCAATTTCATCTTGACAAACATGTTCTTGCACAACATGCCCTACGCAACAGCGCTTGCCAAAGCGCAAGAGCTTGGCTACGCCGAAGCTGACCCGAGCTTTGATGTGGGCGGGTTCGATGCAGCGCATAAGCTGCTCATTCTCGCGAGCATTGCATATGGAATTGACGCAAAGCCCGATTCGATTCTCATCGAAGGAATCACTGATATTTCCGAAGACGAGATTGCATTTGCACGTGAGTTTGGATATAGCCTCAAGCTGCTTGCCATTGCGCGCAAAGTAGGCAATGAAGTCGAATTGCGCGTCCATCCCGCGTTTGTGCCCTTGAGCGAAATGATTAGCCGTGTTGATGGCGTGATGAATGGAATCAGTGTTGTGGGCGATTGTGTGGGCGAGACGATGTATTATGGTGCAGGTGCGGGCGGTAGAGCCACAGCAAGCGCTGTGATTTCTGACCTCATCGAGATTGCTCGCTGCAAAAGCACACCAATGCTAGGATTCAAAAAATCGCTCGAAAGCGGGCTTATTTTGCGCGAAAAAGATTTGATTCGCTCACGCTATTATTTACGGCTCGATGTTGCAGATGAAGCGGGCGTACTTGCACAAGTGGCGCAGATTCTAAGCAGCGAGAACATCTCGATTCACTCACTTCTGCAGCCAAGCAGCCAAAAGGGTGCGAAGATTCTGCTCTCCACTCACCTCTGCAGCGAGAAACACATCAAATCCGCGATTGACAAACTCGCCACGTTGCAATTTGTGCGCCATGCGCCTGTGATGATTCGAATCAAAGATTCGCAATGAGTCGAGCAAAAGGGAATCTCGCCGAGGACAAAGCCGCCGCATTCTTGCAACACAACAATTTTTGCATTCTTGCGCGCAATTTCTATACACGCTTTGGCGAGATTGACATCATCGCGAGCAAGCACAATGTGCTGCATTTTGTCGAGGTGAAAAGCGGTAACAACTTCGAGCCCATCTATGCAATTACGCCTAAAAAACTCGAACGAATCCTCAAAAGCGCGCATATCTATCTCAACACAACACAAAGCAAGCAAAACTATTGCATTGATGCACTGCTCGTACGTGGCGATATATGCGAGCTTGTGGAGAATATCACATTCTAAAGGAGCAATCATGACAGCATTGATTCTCGCAGCAGGCTTTGGTTCGCGGCTTATGCCGCTCACAAACAACCGCCCCAAATGCCTTGTGCCCTATCTCGGTAAGCCAATTTTGGATTATGAAATCGAAGCATTACGCGCTGCTGGGGTGCAAAACATCGCTCTTGTCGGTGGTTATCTTGTCAATGAACTCATCGCCCATGCAAAGACATTGGGCATACACACTATCTTCGAGAATCCAAACTACGATTCGACAAATATGGTCGCCACACTCTTTTGCGCGCGCAAATTGCTCGAGCAGCTTTGCGAACGTGGCGAGGGCTTGCTTGTTTCGTATGCCGATATTATCTATGAACCATCAATTGTGCACACACTCTTGCAAAGTCATGGCGAGCTGCGAATCGTTGTTGACAGGGCTTGGCACAAGCTCTGGCAAAGACGTTTTGAGAATCCGCTCGATGACGCCGAGACTCTGCGCTGCGATGGCGACAGCCTGCTCGAACTTGGCAAAAAGCCCAAAACTCTTGAAGAGATTGAGGGGCAATACATTGGACTCTTTGCGTTTGGCGCAAGCTTCTTGCGCGAGGTGATTTCTTTCTATGATTCGCTCGACAAAAACGCATTTTATGATAATCAAAACTTTAGAAATATGTACATGACAAGCTTCTTGCAATGTCTGATAGACCGCTACCACAATGCAAAGGCTGTTTTTATCGATGGTGGTTGGTGCGAGATTGACCACAAAAGCGACCTCGAAATTGATTGGAAAAACCTATGAAATCTGATTCTGAATTGATGTTTGAAGCAGCGCAAATCGCACTAGGCGCAGGCGAACGCATCATGCGGCATTATGGCAAAGTGGATGTACACATCAAAAGCGACCAAACGCCCATTACACAGGCGGATATGGAATCACACGATTATATCTGCAAGCAACTCGGCAAAAACACAGGACTGCCTATTTGCTCCGAAGAAGGAATCTTGCCTTACGCAACGCGGCGCGACTTGCCTGAATTTTGGCTCATCGACCCACTCGATGGCACGAAAGACTTCATCAAGGCAAGCAAAGGATTCTCAATTTGCATCGCACTTGTGCGCGACAATATACCCGTAGTCGGCGTGGTTTTTGCGCCCGCACTCGACTTGCTCTATGCTGCTTTTGCTGGTGGTGGCGCATTTTTTTGGGCAAACACGCAGCAACAAGGCGCAACCAAAGACAATGCACAAAGGCTCACAGGCGAACGGCGAATTGCTCAAAATGGGCTTGTTGCTGCTGCATCCAAGTTCCATAGCACAGAACAAACAAGGCAATTTTTTGAAAAATACCAACTCACGCCGCTTGTCTGCGGCTCTGCGCTCAAAATCTGCTACGTTGCCGCGGGGCTTGTCGATGTGTATCCGCGACTAAATGGCACGAAAGAATGGGACACAGCAGCGGCGGATATTATCTTGCGTGAAAGCGGCGGCGAGATTCTCGCGTGCGATTCCAAAGCACCCTTGCTCTATAACAAAGAATCAGTCAAAAACCCGTATTTCATTGCGTTTGGCAAAACGCAAATCGGCGAGCAAATCTACCGCGATTTGCTGCAAGGCAGCGCGCTTGTTTTCGCCTAGACAGGAAAAACGCGAATCGAGCTATCTAAGTGCTGTTGCAAAACCGATTCGATAGCAAAAAGCGTGCCTGTTGAGCTCGCTGCACAGCCCGAACATGCGCCAAGATAGCGGATATAAATATCAGTATGCCCATCGCTTGAATCGCGAATGTCGATGATTTCGAGATTCCCGCCGTCCATAATCAACATCTGCCGAATCTGTTCATCAATCACCTTATCCACAGCCTTGAGCTTTTGCACAGTTGTCATCTGCGCAAACGCAATCGTGCCATCTTCAGCAAGATTTGCCTGCTTGGCAAGCTCCTCGGCGCGCATTTCTTGCTGGCATTGCTCAAGAATATCGACAAGATAATATTTGCGCTCCTCGTGCCCGCCGGGGCGAATGCAGCTTTTGCAAAACGCGCCTGCTTTGGTGTAGGCGGTGATTTGCTCAATCGTGGTGAGTTTGTTGAGTTTGATAACTTCTTTGAGCGTGCTCAATGTAACGCGCGCACACTCACAAACGATGATTTCAGGCTCAAAGCTCGTCATATCCACGCCTTTGTAGATGGACGCAGCCTTTTTAATCACATCATACGCCATCACCGAGCAGTGCATTTTCTGCCCCGGAACAGCGGGCGTGTCGGGATCATCGCGCAATGCTTTTTCGACATCGATGTTGGTGATTTTCACAGCTTCATCGACCGTCTTGCCAATCGTGAGTTCCGCCATCATATCCGAGCTTGCAATCGCCGTGCCACAGCCAAAGCTTTTGAATTTTGCCTCAACAACTCTATCATTCTTGGGGTCAACGAGCCAATAGAGCCGCACAGCATCGCCGCATGATTCCGCGCCATAGTCGGCGACAACGAGCTTACAGCCACGCTTGTCGGCTTCTTCTTGAGTAATCACACCTAAATAGGTTGGGTTGTCCATTCTCTGTGCGACTTTGCTGGAATACGCGTCCCACAAAGCGCCGCCAATGAGTTCATTTTTTGCCATATTTTCTCTCTTTGAATTGTAAAATAGGTTGTTTGTAGCGTATTTTTGCTTAAAGAATGTTGAAATGGCGGACAGGGAGGGATTCGAACCCTCGGTAATCTTGCGACTACGCGTCCTTAGCAGGGACGTGGTTTCAGCCAACTCACCCACCTATCCAAAAGAAAGCACATCATCAAAAGAAACCGCATTATCGCACAAAAAATATTAAAAATAGCTGAAAAACGGAAAGAAATGATGATAGAATCGTTTGATATAATCAATAAGATTAATACAATAAAATCATGCATTGAAAAAAGAGAAATAAAAACTACTTTATAGACTCCCCAAAGAGAATCTATAAAGAGCAGGGAGAGGGTACAAGCTAGATTTTTTTATACGGCGCTTGTCCGACTTCATAGTAGTTATTGCCTTGCGCGTCAATCGCAACAATAGCAGGGAAATTTTCAATCGTGAGGCGCGCCACAGCTTCTGGTCCGAGCTCGGGATAAGCCAAAACCTCGTATTTGGTGATACATTTCGAGATGAGCGCCGCCGCGCCGCCCACAGCGACCATATATACCACGCCGTGTTTCACCATCGAATCGATGACTTCTTTGCTACGATAGCCCTTGCCAATCATTCCATGAATTCCTTGCTCGATGATTGTCGGCGTGTATTTGTCCATGCGCCCGCTTGTAGTTGGTCCTGCGCTGCCAATCGCGTTGCCCGGTTTTGCAGGAGTTGGTCCTAGATAATAAATCGTCTCGCCGCTCAAATCCACAGGGAGCTTTTCGCCACGTGCGAGCGCCTCGGTGAGTGCCTTATGTGCCGCATCACGTGCGCAGAGAATCGTGCCGCTAATCAGCACACTCTCGCCTGCCTTGAGACTCTTTGCCGCTTCTTTACTCAAAGGTGCTGTGATTTTCTTTGGTTCTGACATCTCTCCCTCCTTATAGCTCAATGTCCGCATGTCGCGCCGCGTGGCAATTGATATTCACAGCCACAGGAAGCCCCGCAATGTGCGTGGGATACCATTCCACATTCACAGTAAATGCTGTGGTTGTCCCGCCGAGCCCTTGTGGTCCAACGCCCGTTTTGTTCGCAATTTCGAGCAATTCTTCCTCGAGTTTTGCATAACGTGGGTCGGGATTTTTCGAATCAATCTCGCGCACCGCTGCTTGTTTCGCGAGAATCGCTGCTTTTTCCATTGTGCCGCCGATTCCCACACCAATTACCATAGGTGGGCAGGCGTTTGGTCCAGCAAGCTTCACAGCTTCGGTGAAGACTTTTTTCACACCCTCGATTCCATCAGCAGGGACAAGCATCTTGAGCACACTCTTATTCTCGCTCCCAAAGCCTTTGGGGCAAACTTTCAAATGCAATTTATCGCCCTTGACAATGCGTGTGTGAATCACCGCAGGCGAATTGTTGGTTGTGTTTTTGCGCTCATAAAGCGGCTCTTCGACAACCGATTTGCGCAAATAGCCCTCTGTGTAGCCCTTCTTAATGCCCTCGTTAATCGCGTCTTCGATATAGCCGCCCACGATATGCACATCTTGCCCAATCTCGACAAAAACCACCGTCATGCCCGTGTCTTGGCAGATTGGCATCATATTACCCTCTGCGATCTTGCCATTCTCAATCAATGTATCTAAGATATTCTGCCCCAAAGCCGATTGCTCGGTCTTTTTCGCGCCTGCAAAAGCCGACTTGATGTCGGGCGTCTGAATACAGCACGCGTCAATCGCAAGTTTTGCAACAGCGGATTTGATGTCTTCGTATTGCACCTCTCTCATCGTTTCCTCCTTATCATCTAAAACATGCTGATTCTACCCAAAGCCAAGTAAAAAGTGCCTTAAGCCACGCCGCATTTGCAAAAGCGCCAAGAGAGGTGAAGACAAGGCTATGCCAAGCCTTTGCGAATCGCATCGAGCATGCTTTGCGCAAATTTCTCGTTGCGAAGCTGCCTTGCGGCATCATCGCTTTTTGCGGGGTTTTCAAAGAGTTGATTCAATTGCTCGAGAATCCCTTCTTTGCCCAAGCCATGAAACAACCCTTGCGAGGGAATGGACGCGAGCATTTCCTGAAAATCCTCATCATCAAGCTCAATGCTTGTTTCTTGCTGAAGCGATTCAAGGCGCGCTAGGAATTCCTGACGCAATAAGCTAAACCGAAGCAAATCAACCTCACCAATCTCTTGCGCTGTTGTAATCATCGAATCAGCGACATCATCAAGCCCCGCTTTGTGCATCGTCAGCCCAAAATGGGCAACAACCTCATCACCGCTTTTGTCGAAGTAATTTTGATAAATTTTCTCATCACTTGGATTCTCTTTGAGGCTTTGCAACAATTCAGCGACAAAATCTGTCGCGCTCTTGTCAAGATTTTCATCAGAAACACCTTGTTGAATCAAAATATATTTTGCAACATTTTCCAACTCAACAATTGGCACGATTTTGCCAAAAAACTCGACATTCTCACCATCACCATTTTCGCCAACATTTTGCGCATTTGTCTGCGCAAGCGCGCCTCCAAAGTTTTCGCCCTCGCCTGCTTGCAGATACGCATTCTGCTGTGTCGGGATATACGATACATGCTGATTGTAGTTTGTATTGAGCATACGTTCTCCTTCTTTGTGGCTGTATTCCTGCAAGCAAGCAATATTTGTTCCTTGCATGGTAATCTATTATATGCGATAAAATCGCACCTCCGAAGATTTGATTTGTCATGTTGAGGCAAAGCCAAAACATCTCATGATTGACAACATGAGATTCTTCAGCCTAAAGGCTTCAGAATGACAAAGCATGAGATTTGTTTTTGAGATTCTCAATGTGGTTGTTTTCTAAGGGGGACAAGGGTGCTACTTGCCAAAGCAAACATGAAATTGTTTGTGTATTCACTGATAGCTTCGCCCTTATCCCCCTAACACCCCCAAACCCCTGCATGCTTTTTATTTGGGTTCGCTACGCTGTATATATCGATGTCCATAGCACCGCGTCTATTATGCTTTTTGGCTCGAACATAGCCGTTGCGTGCTGTGGTTGGGGGAATGGAATCTGTGAGCAATAGCAAAAATTGGAGGTGCGACTTCAGTCGCACTCATTTTGTCATGTTGAGCGTTAGCGAAACATCTTATGATTCTCACAACATGAGATTCTTCACTCGCTTGCGCGAGCTCAGAATGACAAAGGGAAAAATGGATAACATTTAGGATTCTTTGCTCGTTGATTACCGCGCTCGCGCTGCTCGCTCGCAATGACGTCGGATTGTCATTCTGAAGCCTTTAGGCTGAAGAATCTCATGTTGTCAATCATGAGATGTTTCGGCTTTGCCTCAACATGACAAATCAAATCTTCGGAGGTGCGATTTCAATCGCACAATCATTATGAGAATCGCATACCAAGTGCGACCAAAGTCGCACCTCCAAATAGGAATGTCATCGCGAGTTTTGCCTTGACCTTACCCCAACAGCATAGCAACATCAAGCACCATAGAGCCCAAACCTGTGAGTTTGATGAGCAAGTCATCAGTGGTTGCATTTGGATTGTTGCCTGAAGCAAGCACATAGAAATCCTCCTCATGCGCAAAGCCAGCAAGTTTGTTTTGGGCAATATTGCGCAAGAGATAGGCTTTGGACTCGATGCTTGCCTCATGGGAGAACTCTATCAACCCTTGTGCATCAATGTTTGCTTGCAATGTTGTGCCATTTTCATCGATATACACTCTATCAGTGATTCTTAAATCACTTTGGCTTGCACGATGGGTTGCCTCGAACAATTCTCCTTGATAATCAATCTGCACATCATCAGCAAATTGATAGAGTGTGAGTTTGTCGATTCCTAGCTCAAAATTGCTAATGCTTGAGAGTGTGCCCAGCTCATCGATACTCTTTGCAAACTCTGTCTTTGTGCTTGTATCTCCAGCAACAGAGAGAGTGAGATTCACATAACTATCCGCATGAATCGTTGCTTCATCTTGCCCTTGTTTGGTTGTGCCTCGCACACTTGGACGCAATGCACTCACACCCGTTACTTGCAATGCCTGCATAAAGCTTGAATCTGTGCCATAGCCCTTGATAGCTTGCGCGATTCCAGCATCAAGGTTTGTTTGGCTAGGTCTGTCTGTAATCGTCAATGTCGAACCACTCACACTCCAATCGACAGCATTCTCGTTAATCCCCGCAACCATTGTGCCAGCAGAATCAAATTCTTGATACCATTCTCCCAACACAACAGCGCCAGACACAGAATCTCCCTTGAATGCACTCGCAACATCTTCACCACTCAAAGAGCTTGTTGCCAACACCGACTTCCCAGCAAAGGTAACACTCTCTCCTGCGGCAAGAGATTCAAAGTCTGTTACAATCTTGGTGGGTTCGCCGGGGATAGTATAGGCTTGTTGGTATTTCCCAACAGGAACATAGCCTGTATAATTAATCTTTGTGCCATTAATCGTAACAGATTCGTTGGGTTCGTAGGTGGTGTTGTTGACTAGGGTGAAACGTAATTGTCCATCTTTGGCATAGCCAACTCTAGTTACTTGAACTCCACCTAAAAAATCATGACCAACCAAGCTATCTCGTACATTATTTGTAAAATCACCATTTTTATAAATTGCAAATGTTGTACCATAATATCCTAAATAATTTGATGTAGCAGTTCCAGAAGTAACAGAACCACCAACAATAGTTATTCCATTTAAAAATTGAGCAACGGCAGCTGTAACTTGACCAATATATATAGCACCTTTAACACTAGAAGTTTGATTCGATGACGTCCAAACCATTGTATAAGTATCTCTCGAATCTGAAATGGAAAATTTTAAAAAATCATGATTTGCTATCGTTGTTGTTATGCTTCCTCCATAACTGGTGGTTGTCATAGTTGCACCCGATTCGGGCATAATAGAAATATTAAAACTTAGTGGACTACCTGATACCCCATTCATGCTTATCTCTGCCGGTATCGCCTTTATCGGGTCATTTGGGACAAAGATTTTCGCTTTCGCCTCCTCTGATTCCTTTGCATTCAAGCTCCCTCTTGGGCTTAGTGTCTCATTCCCCTCCCAATTGAGCTTTAAGTCTGGCACATCAGATTTCTTACTGCTTGTGATTTTAATGGTGGTGGTGTCTGTTTTTTCGATGAGTTGGGGGTTGTATTCCCAGCCTTGTTTGTTGTTCAATCCTGTGAAGCTTCCTTGAGTGTTAAAGAGTTCCTCGTATGTATAATAGGTGTTGGTTGTTTGGTCTTTGATAATGCTTGATTGTGTTTGTTTGAATACATCTTCTCCTTGTGTGATATGGGTGTAAAGGGCATTAGTGAGCTCTTGTGCATCGATGTTGCCATCGACATATAAGCTTGTGAGTGTCAAACCATCGAGTGTGAAGCTTTGGAATTTCTCAAGCTTTGTGCCTGCAAGGTTGAGGCTGTATTTCTCGGGCTGTGCTGTTGCAGGACCTCCAGCATTGAAGCTGATTCTGTCATGGTTTTGGTTGGCAAGCAGGCTGATATTGTCCTGCCCCTTGCTTGCTGTGATATGCACACCATTGTCACTATTGTTTACGACAAGATTCTGCATATCAACAATCGCACCGCTTGTCTTGCGTAAATCGATGAATACAGAATCGGATTGATTATCTCTCGAGCTACCTAGATGTCCGCTTAGCACAATCTCTTTAGTAAAACTGCTTGCAGTGATGTGGAATTTATCAACTCCACCTGCGCCATTTAAAATCATGTTTGCCCGATTGGCATGGACGTGGATCTGTTGTGTATCTGTTTGATGTCCTCGTGTGCCGCTAATGCCTGTGGTGTAGTTGAGTGTCGCAACCTCGTTCTTGAGGTTTGGGGTGAGAATGATTGTGCCAATGTTATTATTATACTGCCCGTCTATTGTTGTGATGTTCTTGCTCAAGTCAATCTCGATATGGCTTGCTGCAAGATTGCCTGTGGTGATTGCACCTTTGGTGGTGATACGAATCGTTTGGTCTCCTGCATAGAGATTACCAGTATGCAGATGTCCGCTGTATGCATTGCCATTGAATGCAATGCCTGATGTTGGGCTTGTGTTGATGTCGCCAAAGACGATGTCGCCAATGCCTTTGAGCGTTACATTTGCAAGGCTCGCAAAGCCTACTGCGCTTAGGTCAACAGAATAGATGGAAGATGCAAGATGACTTGGATTAATATTCTGCGCTTCTGAATCGATTGTGAGGTTCACAACAGAGCTAAGGTCGTTTTTCTCTGTCAAAGTGTTTGCTTTGAGCGTGAGCTTTTTGTCGCCTGTGTAGTTTTTGATGTTCAAATCAGTAGCATTTCCAGCAGAGAGATAGCCTTCAAATCCTTGTCCAGTGAGATCAACATTCACTTTTGAAGCATTGCTCAAATTCACAAAGCCAGCACCGATTTTACCTGTGCCTGCTGTGCCGCCATCGCTTCCTTGCAATACAAGATCCACTGTGCCTGTGGTATCAACAAGAACCTTTTGTGTATCGGTTGCACCATTGTAGGTTACCTTGAGATCTTTTTTGCCAAGAGATGTGAGCTGTACGCTTGCGCCATCTTCAAATGTGA
>CAJTQL010000009.1:1684-82807 GCA_910578285.1 uncultured Helicobacteraceae bacterium | reverse complement strand
CTTTTTATTTGTGGCTCCGCACGGACTATGTCGCACTCCACAGCGCTGCGTCTCCATAATTGTCTTTGGCACGTATGGAGACGTTGCGCTGTGGCTGGGACGTTCACGTGATGAGCAATAGTAGATACAAAGTGCGACTAAGTCGCACCTCCAAAGATTCTTTATGCCATAAAATAATATTTTCCTGTGCGGGGCGCAATGGGAACAAATAGGTAAAATTGGAACACCTTGTGCTTAGAGACACAAAAGGACAACAAGCAAAGGAATGATGATGATAAGAATTGGATTCTTGGTCTGTGGCATGGTCTTGCTGCATGGCTGCTATTTTGCAAATCAATGTGGCGTTTCGCCCTATCTCTATGACGACAAAATGTCGTTTTTCGATTCGCAGGGCGCGTATCACGAGGTTTGCCCGACAAGCAATGTCTTTAATTATGATGACATAAGGGCACGCTATGGGGCGCACAATCCGTATGTCTATGATGACCTATTGACGCCCGTGCCTTCCGATTCTCCGCGTGGGCAGCAGGCGATGCAGCGCGAGTTTGCGGAATGGGAACGTGAACAAGCCGAGCTTGCCGAGATACAGGGCATGAGCGGGGGTAAAAACTCGGCATACAGCAATGGTGTCCCAAATCCTCGTGTGAGCGATTGGGCGTTTGGGTTGTAGGGCTTGGAATCGCCACTCCAAACGATTCTGCGTGAGCGCGAAAGCTGGCTTTTGCGCAAAGACATCGCTCCGCTGTTTCGCGAGATTTGCGCGCTTGCGCCTGTGCAGGGTGTGCAGATTCTGCATGGCGATTCTGTGGGCTTTGCTGGCGCATTGGGCGAGTGCGCGTCCAATGTCTATGCGCTTGCTAAGAGGCTTTGCCCATGGCGCAAGGGACCCTTTCATATCGGTAATTTCACGATTGATAGCGAATGGGTGAGCTCGAAAAAATACGCTCTGCTCGCGCCACATCTCAATCTCTGTGGCAAACGTGTGGGCGATGTGGGGTGTAACAATGGCTACTATATGTTCCGCATGCTTGAGTGCGCTCCGCGCGAGGTTGTGGGGCTCGACCCGTCTGTTTGGGCATATCTACAATTTTTGTTTGTCAATCATTTTTTGCGCTCTTCGTTGCAATTTATGCTACTTGGAATCGAGCATTTGCCGCTACTTGAGCGATTTGATACTCTTTTTTGTCTCGGTGTCCTCTATCACCGCACAGACCCAATCGCTGCGCTACGTCTGCTCAAAAACGCACTGCATGCTGGCGGCGAGCTGTTTCTCGATTCGCTTCTTGTTTCTGGCGAGGGCGAGTTTGTTTTGAGTCCTAAGCAACGTTATGCTAAAATGAGGAATGTGTATTTTATCCCCACGCAATCTGCCCTCATCGGCTGGCTTGAACGTGTTGGGTTCAAAGACATTCGCGTGCTTGGGATTGTGCGCACAACAAGCGATGAGCAGCGCATAAGCGAGTGGAGTAATGATGAAAGTTTGGCAAACTTTCTCTGCCCGCATGATTGCATGCGCACGATTGAAGGCTATCCCGCGCCGCAAAGAATCTATATCCATGCAAAAATCTAGGAGAAAATATGGACGAACAACAAAATCAAAATCAGACGCCAACCGAAGAGGATGAAGACGACCTCACGCTGGTCAAAGAGGAGATTATCGTCCCTCAAGTCTATCTTGATGCAAACACGACACCCTATGGTACTATCAATGCGCTAGAAAAGGGTTATTGCTCGCTTAACTTCACTCCTAATTCGAGCATGAAAGTCGACAATCTCGGGCTCATTCATTCAGGCTATCTCGTCTCTTCGGCGATGTATGCAGCGATGCTTGCTGTAAACGAACCCACAGCCATTCCGCTCGCTTCGCATTGTGATTTTTTTGCGCCTTTCGAGCTTGGCAATACGATAGAGTTTCGTGCCCAAATGCTCCAAAATGACACCAAAAAGCGCGAGGTGCAAGTCGATGGATTTGTGCTTGATATTAAGGTTTTCCAAGCTCTTTTTGAAGTGGCAATTTTTGAGCACCATGTCTTCAAGCTCCAAATCACAGGACCCAAAAAATTTGATGACTAGAATCGTGTGCAGTGGCGCAACCGCTGTGCGTTGCAATGCGTATAAAAAATGCGAATCGATTTGTGCTCTTTTACGCCGATTTGATAAAAAATTTGGCATAAATAATCGCGGATATGCTGCGGAGCAATGCCCGTTTGTCGCGAGGCTTGCGTGAGGAGATAGTGCGGAATCTTGACGCGTGTTTGGACAAAATGACGTGCGAGTTTTTCATGCAAAGCACTTTTGGTTTGGTAGCAAAATCGCCCAAACACAAACGGCAAGCGATGTTTAGCAAACCACGCCTCTGCTAAATCGACAAAAGCGCTATGCTCATGCGCAAGGTAAAACGCAAGCGCCCTGTCGCCAATCAGCACGCGCCCGCTTATGCCCAATGCTTGCAATAGCGCGTTTGATGTTGCCGATTGATAGTCCTCGCCGCGCTCGCCGATGATGGCAAGCACGCTTTGCACCTTGCCCCTGCCCACAATCCCTGCACAACTAAGCCGCTGTTTGCGTGCGACAAAGCTTGAGATAAAGCCAGAATCGATGCGGCGAAATAGATAATCCATATTGAGTTTTGCGGGGTAGCTATGGTGGCTCTGCGCGAATTGTTTGGTTGCTGTGGTGAGCGGGGATTGCTTGAGAAACACAAAAAAGGGAAGGAGATTGAGATATTCGATTCGTCCGATTTTCATTCTATTCCTTTGAAAAAGACTAGAGGATTCTAGCAGTTTTGTTATAATTGCAACCAAAAACAAAGAAATGCCATGATTTTTTCGCTCCGCGCTGTTACCAAAATGTACGACCATACACCGCTGTTTGAGAACATCTCGTTGCAACTCGAGGCAGGCGAGCGAATCGCGCTTATTGGGCGCAATGGCAGTGGCAAAAGTACGCTTTTGCGTCTCATCGCTCGTGAGATTTTGCCCGATAGTGGCGAGCTCAATTATCCTGCGCATCTTAGCGTGCGCTCGCTTCCTCAAAAGCCTGATTTTGGCGAGGGAATGAGCGTGCGGCAGGTCTTGCGTGCACAACTCCATGAGCTCACAAGCGCGCGCGAGGAATATGAGCACATTAGCGAGCAACTAGGCGATAGGCAAGACAAGGCGCTTTTGGCGAAATTGAGCGCGCTTGGCACATTTCTTGATCACCACAACGCATGGGATTTGGACAGCAAACTGCAAAGAATCTTGAGCGAATTTCGGCTTGATTGCTTTGGTGAGCGCCCCGCAAACCTTTTGAGCGGCGGCGAGCAAAAGCGCGTTGCGCTCGCGGGGCTGCTGCTCTACAAGCCTGATTTGTTGTTGCTTGATGAACCCACAAACCATCTTGATGTGCAAATGGTTACGTTTCTCGAAGAGCTCATTTTGCGCGAAAAATATAATCTTCTGTTTATTTCTCATGACCGCTATTTCATTGATTCGATTGCGACAGCAACTGTCGAGATTGACAACCAAACTTTGCGCCGATTCAATGGCGGCTATGCGCACTATTTGCAGCAAAAAGAGGCGCTTTTGCGTGCGATGAGCAAGGAGCATGAACATCTGCTCAAACTTTTGCATAATGAAGAAGAATGGCTGCAAAAGGGCGTGCAAGCACGGCGCAAACGCAATGAGGGGCGCAAACAGCGCGTGTTTGAGCTGCGCGAACAAGCAAAGAAGAATCCTTCGATTCTGCGCAAAATGCAGCTTGAGCTCCAGCGCGAACAGAAGCATTTTAACCAAACCCAAAGCGTCAATCGCCAAAAAATGCTGTTTGAAACCCACAATCTTTGTTTGCGTTTAGGCAACAAGACGCTGATTGAAAACATGAATCTGCGCATTTTACAACGTGATCGAATCGCTATTGTCGGGCGCAATGGCAGTGGCAAAAGCAGTCTTTTGCGTATGCTGCTCGGGCAGATTGCGCCAAGCAGCGGGACATTGTTACGTGGCGAGCTGCGCATTGGTTATTTCGACCAACACAAGACAATGCTTGACGATTCTAAAGATTTGCAACAGACATTTTGCCCTTTTGGAGGCGACCGCGTGGAAGTGCGCGGGCATAATATGCACATTTTTGGCTATCTCAAGCAATTTTTGTTTCCTAAAGACGATTTGCATAAGAAAATCGGTGCGCTAAGCGGCGGTGAAAAAACGCGTGTGGCACTCGCGCTGCTCTTCACAAAAGAATACGATTGCTTGATTCTCGATGAGCCCACGAATGATTTGGATATTGTAACCCTCAATGTTTTTGAAGAATATTTGCAACATTTTCATGGTGCGCTGATTTTTGTGAGTCATGATCGCTATTTTGTGGATAAGATTGCACAAAGTTTATTAGTTTTGGACGGCAAAGGTGGGGCGTTTCAGACAATGCAAAGATTTAGCGCATTTCTTGAGCGCGAGCGCGAGATTTTTGACGTTGAGGAGATGATTCAGAAATTGCCCAAAACGACAATAAATGTCGAATCTCAACCCAAAAAACCTACAAAGTTGAGCTACAACGAAAACCGACTCCTTGCGCTTTTGCCCGATGAAATCGAATCTCTCGAGGCGCGCGTGCGCGAGATTGAGACACAACTTGCAGATAACCCATCCAATCTCGCCGAGCTTGCAAGTGAATATGAGTGTGTGAAGCAAAGTATTAGCGCAAAGCTTGAGCAATACATCGCACTCGAAGAAAAGCGCGAATTACTTGAACAAAAATGAATCATTTGCCTTGCGAAGAACACGCCCGTGTTGGTTGCTGTTTTCGCGCAAAAGTGGAATATCGAAAGGCAGAGATTTTTCAACATGGTATGTATCGTTTCTCCCTAAAGATTTCTTTGTAAGATGCATGGAAATTATAGCTTTGAATCGCACGATGAGCAGGCGCCGCGTTGTTTGTTAAACTTGGGTAGAATATATACAATCTCCATCTTGTATAAAGGTTGGATATGAACGAGATATTGCGCGGAATGGTTTATATGCTGGCTGCAACCATCTTTCTTGCGCTCATGAATGCGATGATTAAATATGCAAGCAGTCTCGGCTACCCTTCAATGGAAAATATCTTTTTTCGCGCGTTTTTTATGATGCTCTCTATGCTCTGTGTTTATTTTACCGCTCCATTTTGTAATCGTATGTTGGGGACACATTTCAAGCGTCCTGTGTTTGCGTCCAAAAAGCCAGGTGGATTCCGAATGATTGCCTTGCGCTCGTTTCTTGGTGCTGTGGCGATGAGTATGGCGTTCTATAACTTTGCGACAATCTCGCTCGGAATCGCGACAGCCTTTTTGCAATCAGCGCCACTTTTTGTCGTATTTTTTGGGCTTTTTACGCGCAATCGCCCGCGCGGCTTTGTCGTGTTTGCGTCTATTGTGGGTTTTGCTGGTGTGTTGTGCATCGCTAACCCAAATTCTGGCGAAATCACACTCCTTAATGCTGTCGCCGGAATCATCGGCGCTGTGTGCTCGGCGTTTGCGTTTTTTACGCTCAATGTGCTCAAAAGCTACTATTCAAGCGGGGCGATTGTGCTCTGGTATGGCGCGATGATGAGTGTGCTCGGTGGACTTGGAATGCTTTTGCCTATCCCAAATATGGGCGGCTTTGTGCTGCCGACACTCGAGATTCTGTGCCTATTTATCGCTGCGGGAATCGTTGGCACGATTGGGCAATGGTTCATGACACAATCCTATCTGCTTGCGCCTGCGCCCATTGTGTCGCCTATGGGCTATATGCGCATTGTGTGGGGGCTGTTTTTGGGCGTTTTGCTAGGCGATGTTTTGCCAAGTGCGACAAGCTCTGTCGGGATTGCGCTCATCATTTTCTCGGGCTTTCTCATCGCGCTGCCCTCGCTTTGGAAGCTCAAGATGGTGCGGCTCTGGCGGCTGCGAATTGCACGAAGATTCCACAAAAAAGGTTGAAAATGTCTGTATGTGTCCCAAAAACACTCGATTCCACATGGTGTGAGATTTTGCACGAAGAATTTGCAAAACCCTATTTTGCTCAAATTATCCATTATTATAAAGAATCTCTAAAACTTGGCAATGTCTTCCCCACGCGCGAGAATGTGTTTGCTGCGTTTAACCTAACGCCGCTTTCAAAGATTCGCGTGGTGATTTTGGGGCAGGACCCCTACCACGGCAGCTTTTTGCAAAATGGCAAAAAGATTCCGCAAGCAATGGGACTAAGCTTTAGCGTGCCGCGCGGCGCTCCGCTGCCCCCGAGTTTACGTAATATTTATAAAGAATTACATGCGAATCTCGGTGTTGCGATTCCGACACATGGCGATTTGAGCGCATGGGCAACGCGCGGAGTGTTGCTGCTTAATGCGATTTTGAGCGTGCAAGAGGGCAAGGCAGGCTCGCACCAACACTTTGGCTGGGAAACTTTCACAGACGCGGCGATTCGCAAGGTTTCGGAACAATGCGATGGCGTGGTGTTTTTGCTCTGGGGCAAGTTTGCGCAAAAGAAGATTCCGCTGATTGACGCGAGCAAGCACTATATCTTGACAGCGCCCCACCCAAGCCCGCTTGCGCAAGGCTTTGTGGGTAGCAATATCTTCGCGCGCGCCGATTGCCTCTTGCGCCAAAACGCGCCGTTTTGTTGGGAGCTGTGAGGCGTTCTAGTAGCGGCTAGCTGCCTTGTCATTGCGAGGGCTTGCCCGAAGCAATCAACCGTGTTGCGCGTTCAAAGACGGTTGATTGCCACGCTCGTTACACTCGCTCGCAATGACACATGGAATCTTGTCATGTTGAGCGTTAGCGAAACATCTCTTTTAGTTTCCATATTGTTTTAGATTCTGCTTTATTGCCATATTTTTTAGCGATTCTTTTCTTTGTCTATTTTGTTAAGGGGGACAGGGGGCTTAATTGCGAAGCAGCCCCCTTATCCCCCTTAACAATCCCCCAAACCCCTGCACGCTTTTTAAATGTGGCTCCGCACGGACTATGTCGCGCCCCACAGCGCTGCGTCTCCATAATTGCCTTTGGCACGTATGGAGACGTTGCGCGCTGTGGCTGGGACGCTTACACAATGAGCAATAGAGAATTAAAAGATTGTGGAATCCAAAGCGCGGCGCTGTGTTGCGCTTTGCTTACATGCGCGCGCTTTTTCTGGCGATTCTTAGAAATTAGCGTGTCATTGCGAGCGAGCAACGCGAGCGCGGCAATCAACGATTCTTGCCTGCCCAACATCGTTGATTGCTTTGGCTATCGCCCACAAGAATCCATACACGATATTTCCTATTCATTTTATTGCATTTCTGCCTCCTTACATATAAACTACTATTCCCCCACCTCCACAATGCGCACAATCTGCGCAATAGCTTGCGCGATTCCGTAGCGATTGATGAGCACATTTGTGCGTGCTTGTGTCAGTAAAAGTTCAGCATCAATCAGATGGCTCGTGGTTTCCACACGTTCCTTGTAGCGGTTGGAGACGATTCGATAGTTTTCTTCAGCCTGAATCAAGGCGTCTTGCGCTACCTTATATGCACTAAGCGCGAGTGTGTAGGATTCGTGTGCCTGAAACAATTGCAAATGTAGCTGCTGTTTGAGCTCGGCAATCTGCGCGCCAAGCGCGAGCAGCTTTGCGCGTTCTCGTTGCGTGGCATAATGGCTCGAAAATCCCTCGAAAAGATTCAGCGAAACCTCAAGTCTACCCACGACTTGATCGTCTCTATCGGCTGTGGTTGCAAAGCTTTTCTCGCCAACGAGCTCCACAGAAGGCAGATATGCTCCATTTGTGCTTTGGAGGGTATGGTATTGTGCGCTGTGTTCGTGTTGCAGCGCCTTGAGTTCGGAACGATTTTCGAGCATCATCAATTCAAGTTGTTGCAAGTTCATCTCTGGAATCTGAAATTGCACTTCCTCAAGTTCTTCGAGCAAAAGTGTGCGCCCCGCATAATGCTCGAGGTCTTTTTGCAGATAGGCGAGATTGCTCTTTGCGGCTAGATAATTTTGTTTGGCATTGGCGAGCGAGACTTCGACTTGCAAGACATTATTTTTCGCAACAAGCCCCACGCGGAAAAATTCACTTGTTTCTTTCAGTTGTTGTTCAAGCAGCTTAATAGAGTCTTCAAATACAAGCAATTGCTCTTTTTGCTGCAAAAGTGCAATATAGAGTGTTTTGATTGCTAAAATCAGCTCTTGTTTGCTGGCTTTGAGTCGATATTGCTGTGCATTCTCAATCGCTTGGGCATTTTTGTGATGATGATAATCCATAAAGCCACGAAATAGATTATAATGCAATGCGAGGTTGGCTTCATTGCCATTGATATTGTTGCGATTCGCTGCGCCTTTTTTGGTTTTGGACATGCGATAGCTGATGTCGAGCGTTGGATAAAAAGCCCCTATCATGCTTTTGGTGTGGTAGCGCGTTGATTCTAAAAGTTGTTCTTGTTGTTCAATTGTTGGGTTATTCTCTAGCGAGATTGTGATAATATCATGCACATTCATTGCCCATGTGGTTGTCAACAAAACGAGAAAAAGAAATGCTTTCATTGCGCTGTTATCCTTGGAGTTTGCCTTGAAATTTGTCTTAATGTTGGCTTTTTCAAAAACAATGACAGCAGGCAAGGAATCACAAAGATTGTTATTATGGTCGCAAACGCAAGCCCACCCAAGATGACCGCGCCAAGCCCGCGGTAGATTTCGCTTCCAGCACCAGGCGCGAGCACGAGCGGCAGCATGCCAAAAATTGAGGTGAGTGTGCTCATATAGATGGGGCGGATTCGCGCTTGCACAGCCTCGATGATTCCGTCTTTGACATCTAAGCCATTTTGTTTGACATTATAAAGCGATTGATAGACAATCAAAATAGCATTATTCACAACAATCCCAACTAGAATAATAAACCCAAACATTGTGAGCACATCGAGTGGTTGTGGTGTTAGAAAGACATTGACAAGCCAGATTCCAATCATTCCCCCAGCAACAGAGAGGGGAATGGTGAAAAGAATGATGATTGGATAGATAAAGTTTTCATACAATGCAGCCATGAGGAGATAGATAATCAGCACGGCAAGCAAAAATCCCCCTTCTAGCGCGATGCGCATTTGCGTGAGTTTGTCGGCGTTGCCGCTTAGTTTGATGCTGTTGTTGCCAATCACCTCACGCATATGTGGCGAATCAAAATGTGCTTGCAGCATTTCCATTGCCTGTTGCAACGCGAGCGAATCAGGTGGCGAAACAATGAGAATTGTCGTGCGCATGCGCTCATGGTGAAAGATTTCGCTGATTCCATATTCAAGTCGCGTAATTGCAAGGTTTGAAAGCGGCACGATTCCGCCTTTGGGTGTAAAAAGCGAGGTGTTATAGAGGGCTTCAGGGTCTGTGAAATTTTGCGCATGTGAGCGCAAAACAAGGTCGATTTTATCGCGCCCCTCTTCTTTATATTCTGCCACTTTGCGCCCATCAAGCAGCACATCAAGCGCGATTCCAAACTCACGTGAACTCAAGCCTACGGCGCTAAGCCTTTCATTTATCGGGTAATAATTGAGCTCGGGATAGAGAATCTCAAGGCTTGGCAATGCGCGCACCTGTGTGCCGCTGCCAAGCACATCGCGGATTTCTTTGCGCAAGATTGCGGCTGTGGCAACGATGTCTTCGAGCTTCTCACCGCTCACATTCACCTCAATATCGCGCCCACCACCTCCTGCTTTGGCAAAGATTGCGGGTTGGCTCACCGTGCCGCGCACGCCCGGAATCTGCGCGGCTATCTCGAGCAAGACGCTTTTGAGCGCTGCAGGGCGAGATGGGTCGTTTGTGCGCACATCGACACGCATGCTGTTCTCGCTCCCAAGATAGTAGAGTTGGCTAATGGCAGGGATTGTCGCATTTCCCTCGAAATGTGGCGCAAAATAGGGGTGGGCAAGCTCAAAGATTTGTTCGCCAACCCAAAGGCGTTCATAATAAGATGTCCCCGGTAGCGGATTGAGATTGAGAATCAGTTGATTCTGATTGCCTCGCGGCAGATATTCCATTTTGGGAAACAGCGCATAGCTGATGACAAGGCTTGTCATCGTGAATCCGATGATAGTTGTGAACGTGGTTTGTTTGTTGCGCATACAGACGCGCACAAATCGCATCATGATTTGCACAAATCCATTTCCAACAAGTTGTAGCCAATGTGAGAAGGCATTGGGCTTTGCGCTCTTGCGGTGCTGTGCGTAGCATAGGCTCTGATAGCTCATTGTTGGAATCACGACAAGCGAGACAAAGATAGAGAAGCACACAGCCGAGCTCGCGGCGATGGCGATGTCGCGAAAAAGCTGCCCCGAGACATCGGAGATGTTGATAATCGGGATAAAAATGGCGATTGTGGTTGCGACAGAGGCAATCAGGCTGCCAATCACTTCGGCGCTACCTTCATAGACGGCAACAAGTGGGCTTTTGCCCATTGCTTTGTGTCGCTCGATGTTTTCGAGCACGACAATCGCAGAATCGACAAGCATGCCCACAGCAAATGAGATTCCCGCCATGCTAATCACATTGAGTGTGCGTCCCAAAAATGCCATGACAATGAATGTCCCAAAAATGCTAAGCGGCATGGAAAGCGCGATAATCAATGTCGCTGTCCATGAACGCAAAAACAAAAAGAGCACGCTCGAGGCGAGCAAGATACCAATCAGGATATTATTCTGCACAAGCGCGATGGCGTCTTTGATATAACCGCTTTGGTCGCTCATCCATTCAAGCCGTAGCCCATGTTCTTTGAGCAAGCCATTGTTGAGGTCGTCAAAAACGAGCGCCACAGCGGCGGTGAGCTCGAGCGTGTTTGCCTCGTTTGTGGGTTTGATTCCGATTCCAAGACTCGTTTGGAAATTGTGCAATGTGACGGTGCTGGGGTTTGCAAATCCGCTTCGCACACTCGCAATGTCGCCAATTTTGATGCGGCGCAAGCCATCGCCAAAGATGAGTGTTTCGCGGATATCTTCTGGGGTTTTGTATTCGGCGATTGTGCGCACGCGGTAGGCTTTTTGCCCATAGTTCATCGTCCCCGCCGAGACATTGATATTTGCACCCTCAATCGCGGTAATCGCGTCTGTAATGCTAAGATTATACGCAGCGAGTTTTTGGGAATCGAGGATAATGTGCATTTCTCTGTCCTCTCCGCCCGGGAAGCTCACCTCGGCGACACCATCGATTCGCTCGAAATGCTGAATCACTTGTTCATTGAAAAATGTGCGATACTCGCGCACATTTTTGGTTGGGTCAAGCGTCTTGAGCACCATAAACACCACAGCTTCGACGTCTTCGCCTGTGGCGCGGATAATCGGGCGCTCCATCGAATCGGGATAGCCCTTGACTTCGCTAAGTTTGTTGCTCACATCGAGCATGGCGGCATTCAGCGGCGTGCCGATTGAAAATTCGAGAAAGACATATCCTCTCCCATTACGTGAGCGCGATTGCAGGCTTTGTAGCCCATCAAGCCCTTTGAGCGCATTCTCTTGTCGCTCAATGATTTCACGTTCAATCTCATAAGGTGTTGCGCCATTCCATGTGCTTTGCACGCTGATAATCGGACGTATGACTTTGGGTGTGAGCTGGTAGGGCATTGTGCGCAGTGCCATTGTTCCAAACAAGACAAGCAAAATCATGCCCACAATCACAACGACAGGTCGAGTGATAATGTTTTGAATCATTGAATGCTAAACCTGAATTGTTGCGTTTGCGTATTGTAAAAACAATGTTCCACGTTCGCTATACGAGCTGAATTGGTCGAGGCTCGCGCTCGCGGGCGAGAGTAGCGCAACTTCGTCTGCTTGCAGGTTTTTGCTGATTGTTGCAACAGCGGTTTTGAGAGTGTTGCAAGCGACAAATGGAATCTGATATTGCGCTGCGAGCGCGCAGAGCCTTTCTTCGTTGCTCCCGATTGTGTAGAGGCAGAGTTGGTAAGTGGCAAGCGATTCAAAAAGCGGCAGTAGATTTGCGCCCTTGTCGTCTCCACCGATGATGAGGTGGATTTTTTTGTCTTTGTAATGCGGTAGGGCTTTGAGCGTTGCGTCAATATTGGTCGCTTTGCTATCATTCACCCATAGCCGTCCCTCTTTATCGCGCGCCTTTTGCTGCCTGTGTGCGCCGATGTGATAGCTTGCAAGCAACTCATAGGGCAGGGCATTGCGCAAAATCTTTGCGCAAGCAAGAGCAAGCAAGGCATCTTGCAAGAATGGCTCGGCGAAAGCCACGCGCGCGGTGTCGATTCCAAAGAGCTTTGCGAGATGTGCGCTATTGTCATAGCCGATGAGCGCGCAGCAATGTTTGGGTACAAACGGCAAGAGATTTGTAGGCAAAAGCGCAGTCGCATTGCTGTGCATACGTGCAATGACGGAGAGCTTGGCATTGCGATAAGCGTCAAAGCTGCCATGCCAGCTTACGTGGTCATCGACAATGGGCAGCAGCACATAGAGTTGTGGCACAGCGGTGTGCGTGTAGTGCAGCGTAAATGAGCTTGTTTCAAGAATCCACAGCGGCGCTTTTGTGTCAAGATTGGCAAGCGGAATGCCGATATTACCGCCCGCAAGCGCGCCTTCTTTGGCAAACAGCAATTGCGTCATCTCTGTTGTTGTCGTCTTGCCGTTTGTGCCGCTAATCCACACGCTTGGCGGCATTGAGGGCGCGAAATAGTCGTATTCGCTGCAAAGGTGTTTGGCGCGTGTAATCAGCGGGTGGGTTGGCATAATGCCCGGCGAGGGAATCTCGAGGTCGCTTGAATCGGGGTCAAAAGCCGCGCTTTCGCGCAACGCGTTGCCAAATTCATCTGTCGATTCGCCATGAAATTTATCGTCATAAATCGTGCAAGCAACGCGAGCAGCGAGGGCTTTCATTGTCGTTCCATAGCCAAAAAGTGAAATGCGCATGCTGTCTCCTAGCGAATCTTGAGGCTCAAAATGGCGATGAGATTGCTCATAAGAGCAATAATCCAAAAACGAATGATGATTTTGTTCTCCGCCCAGCCCTTGATTTCAAAATGGTGATGAATGGGCGCCATCAGAAAAACGCGCCGCCCGATAACACGGATTCCAAAGATTTGCGCAATCACGCTTAAGGTTTCGATGACAAAAATGAAACCAATCAATAAGAGCGTAAATTCAGACTTCGAGAGAATCGCGCAATACGCGACAATGCTACCGATTGCAAGGCTGCCGCTATCGCCCATAAAAATTTGCGCGGGGTGGCAGTTATACCACAAAAAGCCGATGAGTGCGCCCATAAGTGAGGTGATGAGAATCACGACTTCGCCAACACCATCAATGCTGGGATAAAAGAGATAATGGCTATATATCGCATTTCCGCTGACATAGACGAGTACCATGAGGCTCACAAGCGCAAAGATTGAGGGCACGGTCGCGAGCCCATCGAGCCCGTCTGTGATGTTTACAGCATTCGTGGCACAGACAAAGATAAATGCCCAAAACGCAACCGCACCAATGCCCATATTGAAAAGCGGATTCTTGTAGAACGGGACATAGAGTTGCGTGTTGAGTCCATAGGCATAGAGCATACTGCTGACAAATAGCGAAGCGAGAACGAGCCAAAACATCTTTGCGCGCGCGCTCATGCCCGCATTTTTGCGCGCGTAAATTTTCATGATGTCATCGCGCATGCCAATCAATGCAAAAAAGAGGAGACAAACAATTCCAAGCCCGAGATAGAAATTATGGAGTTTGCCCGCAAGGAGAGTGGCAAAAATGGTTGCCGCAACGATAATGGTCCCGCCCATTGTCGGCGTGCCGCTTTTAGCTTGGTGATTCTTAGGTACAAAGCTCGAAATGGGTTGTGCGGCGCGCTTTTGGGTTGCCCAACGTATGAAAAGAGGTATGACAAAGAGTGCAGAAAACAGCGCAAGAAAGAATCCAGCACCTGCACGAAAGGTGATGTAGGAAAAAAGATTGATGTTGAACGTTTCCCAAAGGTAGAACAGCATTCAAGTGCCTTGTATTTGAAAAAATAAGATAGAATCTTAGCAAATAATCCCTTAGACTATCGATGAGGTTTGTGCAATGTGTTCCATTCAACAAAAGGTTTTGCTGATTATCACAGATGGAATCGGCGAGAAGCCAGCTACGCCCTATAACGCATTTACAAATGCGAAAAAACCAACGTATGATTGGCTCTTTGCGCATGCGCCGCATAATCTGCTCGCGACTTATGGCGAGGCTGTGGGCTTGCCAGAGGGACAAATGGGCAATAGCGAGGTGGGGCATATGATCTTGGGTGCGGGGCGCGTCTTGTATCAAGATTTGGTGAAAATCAATCGTGCAATTACAAGCGGCGAGCTGCAAAATTCGCCCGTGTTGCACGAATTTGTCGCGAGCAAAAATCGCATACATCTCATTGGGCTACTAAGCGATGGTGGCGTGCATGCACATCTCAATCATACGCTCGCGCTCGCACGCATTTTGTGCGCGATGGGCAAAGAAGTTTTGGTGCATGCAATTACAGATGGCAGAGATGTCCCGCCTCATACGGCACGTGGTTTCATCGAGCAAACGCGCGCGAGCTTGCCGCAAGGCGCGAGGATTGCTACGGTGAGCGGACGATTCTATGCGATGGACAGAGATAACCGCTGGGAACGCGTCTTGCAAGCTTATCAAAGCATTGCGCAAGGCACAAATCCTTGCAGTTTGAGTCCTGAAGAATATATTAGTATGCAAGAGAAAAATGGAATCACCGATGAATTTATTGAACCTGCAAGCTTTGATTATCATGGATTTTTTGAGAATGATTGCGCGATTTTTGTCAATTTTCGTAGCGATAGGGCGCGCGAGATTGTACGCATGATTGGTGCACAAACTTTTGATTCTTGTGCGCGTGGCAAGGCATGTGTGCTGCCCATTCTCTGTATGACATGTTATGATGAAACATTTGATTTTCCTGTTTTGTTTCCAAAAGAACATGTCTCGCCCACGCTCGCTGAAATTTTTGCTGCAAATCATCTAAGTCAGCTGCATACAGCAGAGACTGAAAAATATGCCCATGTAACATTCTTTTTGAATGGTGGGGTTGAAAAAGAGTTTCCGAATGAAACGCGTGTTCTTGTTCCAAGTCCACATGTCAAAACGTATGATTTGCAACCTGAAATGAGTGCAAAAGAAGTGAGCGATGTGGTGATTGGCGGAATAGAACAGGGAATTGATTTTATCGTTGTGAATTTTGCAAATGGCGATATGGTTGGGCATACGGGCAATTTGCAAGCAGCAATCGCAGCAGTCGAAGCTGTGGATACTGAATTAGGGAGAATCTTAAAAGTCGCGCAAGCAAATGATTATGCTGTGCTTCTGACAAGCGACCATGGGAATTGCGAAGAAATGGCAGATTCGCATGGGAATATACTCACAAATCATACAGTGGGTGATGTTTGGTGTTTTGTGCTTGCGCATGGTGTCAAAGAGGTGTTGCGAGGAAGTTTAGCAAATGTCGCGCCAAGTGTGCTGGACATAATGGGCTTGCCAATTCCCGCTGTGATGGAGCAAAGTCTCCTTGTGCGCTAACTGGCGACCCCTAGAAGATTCGAACTCCTGTTCCCACAGCGAAAATGTGGTATCCTTGGCCACTAGATGAAGGGGTCAGAGGGGGAGGGGCTATGCCCCTACCAAACTCTTAGTTCCCATATCGTTTGAGAATCTCTTTGACTTCTCGTTTTTTGATACAATACACAGCAAAACCGCGATATGTTCCTACACAGCCAATCGCTTCCCAAATTTGTCGTGGACTTTTGCCATGATGCGCAAGCTCTTTGATTTTATCTAAATAGTCATTATAGTCATGTGCTGCCTTTACTGGTTTTGTTGTATGGCTTGCACGACCTGTATTTTGAGTGAAGTATGAAGTTGCCTCATTGAGAATATCGCTATTTTGAATAAGAAATTCTGCAAGATTGGGGCGATTTACAGAGATGAGTTGTAGCCCTTGTGCACTAAGCATTTTAAAGTAGGCTGTAACTTCTTGGATAGAATTGCCGAATATATTCAAATCGACAAAGAGCACAGTCGAGCCGCTTGGAATGTTGAGTTTTTTAACCTGTGCTGCGCCACCACCTCGAATCTTGACAAATTGCAGATTAGAAATCTGCTTTTGATTTGCATACTCATAGAGTGCTAGCTTTTGTTCATTGATATGGGATTGTTCTCCGCTTTTGATGATTGCATAATACATGCCTGCTCCTCTTTTGGAATTTTAGAATAGACCATTATAGCATAAAAATACCGCTATGCAAGAAAAAATGCAAAATTTTTGACTTTTAGAGTCGTTTTAGCACAAAGCGATTAGAATTAGGATTTTAAGGAGTGGATTATGATGTTTAAAACCTTTAGTCTTTGGTGTGATTTTATCGAGCGTGCGTTTTTGGCAGAGGAATTTGCGCAATATATGGAAAGCTGGAATTTAAAAGGTGCGACAAGTAACCCGGCAATTTTTGAACAGGCATTGCATAACCCATCTTATGCAAACGATATTGAACGGCTAAAAAAGCAGGGCAGCAGCGCGAAAGCAATCTATGAATCGCTTGCTACAGCAGACATCAAAAAAGCTGCACAAATTCTACGTCCGCTGTATAATGCAAACCCGCAAAATGGTTGGGTTAGTATTGAGATTGATCCATTTTTATGTGATGATGTTGCGCAATCTGTCGATGAAGCCAAGCGGCTTTTTCGCATCATTGATGAACCCAATGTGATGCTCAAAGTTCCGGCGACAGAAGCAGGCTATGCGGTGATGCGCACACTCTTTCTTGAGGGGATATCCGTGAATGCAACGCTTGTTTTTTCGCCTCTGCAGGCGGTGAAAATCCTTGAGAGTTTGCATGAGAATCCCAAAAATGCACAAGCTGTGGTGAGTGTATTTGTGTCACGTTTTGATAGGGCGTGTGCCAATCTACAACAACCACCGATGCTAGGAATCACCAATGCGGCATGGATTCATAAAATCTTGCAAACAAGAGCGCCTTCTTATCTACGCACATTGTTTGCCAGCACGGGCGTTAAAGGTGAAGAGTTACCGCATGATTATTATATCCGTGCGTTGTTGTTTGAGAACTGTATCAATACAGCTCCGCTTGCTGCATTGCAGGCTTTTGCTCATGGTGAGCATGTGCCAAATGAGCAAAATGATATGATTGCCTCTTGTGATATTGATACACTCCAAAAGCGCATGGATTCTTTTGGAATCGATGTTGCTGCATTGTCTGCAAAACTCTTTGCGCAAGGCATTGTTGCGTTTAAAGATTCCTTTACAAATCTCCTTTCGCGGCTTGCATAAGGAGTGTGCAATATTGCTGCGCGATTCTTGTTGTGTCAAAAAAACGTGCGCGTTCTTTGAGAATCTCGGGTGCAATCGACAATTCTCCATCACAAAGCTGCGCGAGAATCGCGACAAGGCAATTGAGCGATGTCTCCTCGCTTGTGATGGAGCTGCTTGGAAAGAGTACGCCATAGCGCGTGATTTCTGTTTTGATGTTGTATGTTGGGTTTGCTGATTCCAAGATTTCGCGCGGACCGCTTGGGCAGTCGCTACTAATGGGCAAGATTCCAAGCGCGAGCGATTCGACTAGGACATTGAGAAACCCTTCATACAAAGACGCGCAAAGCGTTGCGTTTGCGAGTCTGATATAAGGATAGGGGTTGCGCACAAATCCTTCGAGCACGACACAATCGGTGAGATTGTGCGCTATTATCATCTCCTGCAGATTGTCGCGCTGCTCACCTTCACCAAGAATGAGCAAGAGCGGAGGCGCAGCGAGAATCTGTTTGAGCCGTGCCATTGCAAGTAGCAATAGGCGATGGTTTTTGCCACTATCGAGCCGCCCGAGCGAAACAAGCAAGTTTCTGCCTGCCTGTTTTTGGTATTCGAGCTCGGCAATGCGCGCGTTTGTCAGCAGGCTTTGGGATTTGATTTGGGTGAGATTGAAAGGATTATGGATTGTCGTGATGTTTTGGATTCCAAAATGTGTCGCAAGATCATTGCGCACACCGCCAGAAACTGCGACAATGTGTGTCGCGCTCGGATAGAGCAGGCGAATGAGCCAACGATTGATTGCGCCGCCAAGCCCTTTTTGGTATTGCAGACTCGGTGTCGCATGCTCGCTAATTATCGCCGTATGCCCTGTGATTTTGCTTGCGATGAGGTTGATATAATTGGGGCGATTGAGCAGTGAGAGGCACAACTTGATATGAGAATCGCGAAGTTTGCGCGCAAGTGCGCGCGCCAAAAAGGGCAGACGCAAGAGCTTTTGTGCTGCGCTTTCATCGCTTTTGGAATCCCCCAAAACCTCATAGTCCACCTCTGCGCCATAGCTATTTTTGTCTTCGAGCACAAACAGATGTATGTCAAACATGGCTTGTAGATGTGGCAACAACGTGAGCAACACACGTTCAGCTCCACCACCACCGAGCGAATAGATGAGGATTGCTAGGCGAGGCTTCATAGGCGCGCATCGCTTTTGCCCAAAGGCAGCATTCCTTTGAGGTCATAGAGAATCGTCTGTGAGCGCTCGAAATTGAGCAGTTGAAATTGCTCATGTGCGACAGCAAGAATCACACAAGCATAATTGTTTGTTTGGAAACTTGCCAAATCATTCAAGTGTTTTTTATATTCATGGTAAACATCATCATCATGCGCCCATGGGTCAAACAGGCTGACAATGCAGCCAAACTCTTCGAGTTCGCGCACGACATCAAAGACTTTTGAATTGCGAATATCAGGGCAGTTTTCCTTAAATGTAATGCCCAAAATGGCGACTTTTGCGCCGTTGATTTTATGCCCCTTGTGAATCATAAGTTTCACTGCACGTGCCGCAACTTTTTCTGCCATGCTGTCGTTGATATGCCTCCCTGCAAGAATGACTTGTGAATGGTAGCCAAGCGATTCGGCTTTGTATGTGAGATAGTAGGGATCAACACCGATACAATGCCCACCGACAAGCCCCGGGCGAAATGGCAAGAAGTTCCATTTGCTGCCTGCTGCCTCGAGCACGCTTAATGTGTCGATGCCCATTTTTTCAAAAATCAGTGCAAGCTCGTTGACAAATGCGATATTGATGTCGCGTTGTGAGTTTTCGATAATCTTTGCTGCTTCGGCGACCTTGATGCTTTGTGCGCGGTAGATTCCAGCTGTGATGATGGACGCATAGAGGGCTTCTATTTCATCTGTGACTGCTTCTGTCGAGCCGCTCACAACCTTTTTGATGTTTTCGAGGCGATGTTGCTTGTCGCCCGGATTGATTCGCTCAGGCGAATAGCCACAGAAAAAATCGGTATTGTAACGCAAACCACTCTCACGCGCAAGGATTGGGACACAATCTTCTTCGGTGCAGCCCGGATAGACCGTGCTTTCATAAATCACAATATCACCCTTTTTGAGTGTCTGTCCAATCGTTTTGCTTGCGCTTAGAATCGGGAGCAGATTGGGCTTGTTGTAGCAATCTGTTGGCGTGGGAACGGTCACGATATAAATCTGTGCGTCCGCAATGCTTGCAACATCGGTGCTAAAACTTAGCTTGGTTGCTGCGCGCAGCTCTTCGGACGAACATTCGAGTGTGCTGTCAATTCCGTGTTGTAGTTCGGCAATGCGCTCACTTTTGATGTCAAAACCATGCACACGATATTTTTTGCCAAACGCCACTGCAAGCGGCAAGCCCACATAGCCTAGCCCAATAATTGCAATCTCTTTCATGTCGTCTCCTTTGTGAATCAGTTTGGGCGTATTTTAATCTACAATTTATTTGAGATATGTTAAAATCCTATTGTTTTGAAATAGATTTGTGGCAGGTTGCATGTTCGAGAAGCTTTCTTTTTTGCTCACCAAACGGGACAAGAGGCAGATTGCTTTGCTTTTTATTTTTTCAATTGTCATCTCTCTTGTCGAAATGGTCGGCGTTTCTGCAATTATGCCATTTATCATGGTCTCGACAGATTTTAATGTTTTAGAATCTAATCCTTATTTTAAGCTTGCATATACTATTATTGGTTTTACAAGTCCCAAAGATTTTGTGGTCGCTTTTGGCATTTTTTTGTTGTTTTTCTATATCATTCGGAGTTTGCTTAATCTCGCATATCAATATAGTCTTGCAAAACTTTCATATGGCACTTATCATGAATTATCACAAAAGCTTTTTGCTCGCTATCTAGCGTTGAGCTATCAAGATTTTGTCAATAAAAACAGCGCAAATCTATCCAAAACAATCATCAATGAAGCATCTAATTTTACGATTTTATTGAGCTCCGTGCTCTTTATGTTTTCCGAGATTTTTATCGTTATTTTACTTTATGCCTTGCTTTTATTTGTTGATTGGACAATCACGCTTTCGCTCACAATTTTCTTGTTTGTTGCTGTGCTGCTCATCAAGAGTGGTTTCTCGAAAATCCTTAAAAAAGAAGGCAAGGAACGCGAGGAGAATCAGAAAATTTTCTATGAGATTCTCAATTCGACTTTTGGCAATTTCAAGTGGATTAAACTCCAAAATATCCGCTCTCCTTTGCGTGCTCAATTCCTCGACGTCTCATCAAAGGTTGCGCATGCAAACATCATTCATCGCACCTTTTTGCATCTCCCACGCCTCACTCTCGAAGCCGTTGGATTCTGTGTGATGGTGTTGATTGTCTCATATTTAGTCTATACAAAAAATGGTGATGTGAAAGTTTTTTTGCCGCTCCTTTCGACCTATGTGCTTGCACTCTATCGTTTATTGCCATCTATCAATCGGATTTTTGATAGTTATAATTATATTCTATTCTACCACCGTTCGCTCGAAGTTGTTTATAATGATTTATTATTACCAAGCAAAAAATTGGGAGATACAGCCCTTGCTTTTGAACAAAAAATTGAGCTCAAGAATCTATCGTTTTCTTATACAGACAAGCAGCCACTTTTTGTTGATGTTTCTTTAACAATTCGTAAGGGTGAAAAGGTTGCTTTTGTGGGAGAATCGGGCGGCGGAAAAAGCACGTTGGTCGATTTAATCATTGGTCTCTATCATCCTAATACAGGTGATGTGTGCGTGGATAATGTACCGCTCACGTTGGAGAATATCAAATCTTGGCGAGCTAAAGTGGGCTATATCCCTCAAAATGTTTATTTGTTTGATGGTTCTGTGGCAGACAATATCGTTTTTGGACGCGATTATGATAAAGAATGTCTTGTTTCTGTGTTGCGGCAAGCAGGAATGCTCGAGATTCTACAGCAAAAAGAGGGCTTGGCGACACAAGTTGGCGAGGGCGGGAATCTCTTGAGTGGTGGGCAAAAACAGCGCATTGCGATTGCGCGCGCACTCTATGGCAACCCCGAGATTCTCGTTCTCGATGAAGCAACGAGTGCGCTCGACATGCAAACCGAAGCAATGATTATGGACAGCATCTATGCTGCAAGCGAGCAGAAGACGTTATTGATTATCGCGCATCGTTTAAGTACAATTGAGCATTGTGAAAGCGTGTATCGCCTCAAAGATGGCGAAATTATCAAAGAAAGGTAAGAGATGAAACTTAATAGAAGATTGCGCTATTATCGATTAATAAGTATGCGTTATATCCATAAAACATTACGCAAATTTCAAGAGACAGTCCTTTTTAATAAGATGACTTCTTTTATTCTATTGTTTTTGCTAATAATGATAATCGTGGGCGGTGTTGGTTCTATTTATAAATATTATTTTGAAACCATAAAACCCATTGTGTTTCAAAAAGATGTTTTTATCTATGATACTGCACAGATTTTGGATTCAAAGTTGCGTAAAAAAATTTTGGACATCAATGCGCAATTTCAAGAATTACCCAATACACCAGAAATGACGTTTGTAAGCATTCCAAGCCTAAATGGTGTCTATGTCAATCGCTATATAGAGCTCTTGTCAAAACCCCTCGAATCCTTATATTCTGGCAAAAATATTTTGGTATTTGTTGCTCAAAAAGAAAACAAGATTGCCGTATGGACATCACATCACACAGAATCGTCATCACAAAAGCTTGCTGCTCTTGCCGAACGTAGCGAAAAACTGATTAAAGACGAAGGAATGAATGCAACTCTTGATAATCTGATTCAGACAATTTTTTATGAACTCTTGCCCGATTCTAAACAAAAGCTCGCACTCCAAAAGTTTGCTTTGAGCACAGAGGAACTCGAGATTGCAGAAGAACACAACTCTATGGCAGAGATATTTCTCAAGATTGTCATTATTATCGTAATCCTTCTTTTGTTTGTACGTCTCGACAAAGATAAAATACCAACCTAAAGGAAGAAATAATGGAAATCAATAAAAGTGATATTATTACGTGTGAGGGGGGGGGGGCAGAATATGTGATGTATTTGCCATATCGCCAGACTGATTTTATTCAAAAAATCATTGCTAATACAGGCAAGCCCTATGAAATTGAAATGCTTGAGGACATGTTGCAACGTACAAAGGAAAATGATTTGATTCTTGATATTGGAACAAATATTGGTAATCATGCGATTTGCCTTGCAGCAAATGGGCGCAAAGTATGTGGGTTTGAAGCAAATCCAAAGATGTTTGAACTTGCACAAGTCAATGTTGCGCTCAATCAATTACAAAATCGTGTGCAGATTCATTGTTGTGGAATCTCTGATAAAGAAGAACGTGCCGCATTTGATGCAGAGATTCCAAGCAATTTTGGCGCAATGCGGTTGCAGCAAATACAAGATGGTGGAATTATCTGCCATCGTTTAGACGATTTTAATTTCAATGAACCCATTGCAATGATAAAAATCGACATTGAAGGAATGGAAGACAAGGCATTACGTGGTGCAAAGAATCTCATCGACAAAAACCGACCAATTCTCTATCTCGAAGCACAAAAGTTTGAGGAGTTTAAACGAATTGACCGAATTCTTTTTCAAATGCGCTATGTCCATTGGGATCTTTTTGGTGGCGCGCTCACGCATCTCTATTTGCCTCGCGAACAAGTGAGCGATGAAGATTTGCATGTCAAAGTGCTCGCATCGATTGCTGCAGAACATATCCAATGGAGTTGGATGCCACAAGAAAATCTGATTTATAAAACCCTGCTTGAAACAGCTCACCATGTACGTGAGTTGGCGAAACGAGGACAATTTGGAATCTAGCCTATCAACAAAATGAATATGACCATTTGAGTAAGCGTATTAATTGTCTATTGAGCGGAGTGAAACATCTCAATGGAGTTTTTATCTCTCGATAAAGGAGACACATGCCAAAACTTGTTGTTTTTAGTGGCGCTGGATTAAGCGCCGAATCGGGGCTTGAGACGTTTCGAGATGCGGACGGATTGTGGGCAAAATATGACCCAATGGATGTTTGCAATTATCAAAATTGGGAGCAGAACTTTGACCTTGTGCATCATTTCTATAACGAGCGGCGCAAAGAATTAGCAAAAGTGCAGCCTAATGCAATGCATCGTTATCTCGCCAAGATTGAGCATAAATGGCGAGACAGAATTGAAGTGATTCATCTGACGCAAAATGTCGATGATTTGCTTGAACGAGCAGGCGCGACAAATATTGTCCATTTACATGGCAAGCTGACCGAGCTTGTTTGCCCAAAATGTGGCTATATCGAGACGATAGGATATATCGCATTTGATAAAAGTCCATGCCCTAAATGTGGAAATCCAAAAGTCAAGCCACAGATTGTTTTTTTCTATGAACAAGCACCAGAATATGAGAGATTGCATAAAATCTTTGGCGAGCTCGAAAAAGAGGATTGTGTGCTTGTTGTGGGCACGAGCGGCAGAGTTGTCAATATTAGCAGCATTATTACATTTGTTGAAAATTTTGGCATTGAAATTGGGCTCAAGATTCTCAATAATCTTGAAGCTTCTGAAAGTATCGATGAAAGTTTATTTGATAAGATTTTCTATACCAAAGCAAGCGAAGCGATTGTAGAAATTGATAGAATACTTAGAGAATTTTGGAAACTTTAAGGGAGACCAAATGGAAATAGATAAAAGGGATATTCTTCCCGTTTCACTACCGCGTGGAGGGGGGGGGGCAGAATATGTGATGTATTTGCCATATCGCCAGACTGATTTTATTCAAAAAATCATTGCTAATACAGGCAAGCCCTATGAAATTGAAATGCTTGAGGACATGTTGCAACGTACAAAGGAAAATGATTTGATTCTTGATATTGGAACAAATATTGGTAATCATGCGATTTGCCTTGCAGCAAATGGGCGCAAAGTATGTGGGTTTGAAGCAAATCCAAAGATGTTTGAACTTGCACAAGTCAATGTTGCGCTCAATCAATTACAAAATCGTGTGCAGATTCATTGTTGTGGAATCTCTGATAAAGAAGAACGTGCCGCGTTTGATGCAGAGATTCCAAGCAATTTTGGCGCAATGCGGTTGCAGCAAATACAAGATGGTGGAATTATCTGCCATCGTTTAGATGATTTTAATTTCAATGAACCCATTGCAATGATAAAAATCGACATTGAAGGAATGGAAGACAAGGCATTACGTGGTGCAAAGAATCTCATCGACAAAAACCGACCAATTCTCTATCTCGAAGCACAAAAACTAGATGAGTTTAAGAGAATCGATAGGATTATGCTTGAAATGGATTATGTTCATTGCAAAATATTTGGTGGTGCGCTCACACATCTCTATATACCAAAAGAAAAAGCAGAGAATCATGATTTAAGTAAAGCAATATGTATTATCGCCGAGGATAGTCAAAATCAAAAAAATCTCCTATACAAATTCTATACTCTGCAACGGCATGATGAGAGTATTGCAATGTTTGGAAGCGAGAGACGTTCGACTATCCTGCCATATTTGCCTTCCTATCTCGCTGCATTACTATGTGCTCGACGTTATTATCGGCATTGGCGCAATGATGTGCGTATCTTTTTGTATATCATTAGTTTTGGAATTGTCCAGCGTTGATTCCTAATTCATTCCTAGCATACCATTAAAATCATTTTCAATCTTAATGGCATCAAGCGCACCTGCAATTTGTCCACGATGATGGATTGCATGGTTAAGCAATGCAAGAATCAAAAATCCACGTGGTTTTTTAAACTCTACTCCCGGAAAAGTGAGCACAGCAATGCTATCAAAATCTTCAATGGATTCTATCAATTCGATAGTTTTATTATCCACTTGCTCCTGCAATTGTGCAAAAGAATGAATGTCTTCATAAATTGCGCGTTGTAGCCGACCTTCAGCATTCACATTTGCAAAAATCTTGTCTATCCCTTCGAGCTTTTTTGTGGCAAATGGGCTAAAATGTTGAAGGACAATGCCGATTGTGCCACAGATACTGTGTTCTGCCGTTTGCATAATGCTGCCATAATACAGCCCAACATCTTTATAGAGTGCCTCTTTGGGTGCATTTTGTAAGGTTGCAAACATATTTTTGTTTGCAAACTGATTGTATTGTGCTTGAAGCAGTAGAGCCTGTTTCATTCTGTCTCCTTGTTATGAAATATTGAACAAGAGAATTTTGGCATAGAATACTTCAAAAGTCAAGTAGGCATTTTTTTATGCCATAGTATTCTTTTTGAAACTATTGCATTGCTAGGGTTTTGTGTTATAATTTTTGGCAAAAATTTTGAATTAAAGGCAGACAATGCAAGAAAAAATGAGAACATACTATTCTCCATGTCCTGTGGAAACCACGCTCAATCTGATTGGCAACAAGTGGAAATTGTTGATTATCCATGATTTGTTGCTCGGTAAGAGGCGCTTTGGTGAGCTTAAGAGGTCGATTAGCACAACCAAGAATCAAGGCATTTCGCAAAAAGTTTTGACGCAGAACCTCCGCGAGCTCGAAGACGCAAATCTTGTTGCGCGCAAAGTCTATGCCGAAGTCCCACCTAAGGTGGAATACAGCCTCACAGAGCTTGGGCAGAGCCTCGAAAGCGTCATCGACAGCCTCGAGCAATGGGGAGAATACTATAAGAGCAGCATAACCATGAATCGAGTTTAAATTTTATCTTCATTTAATAATTTGTATGCTAAAATCTTAATATGTGATTCGCTGATATATTATTTATTTTTAGGAGCTTTAGATGACACGAGATGAAGAGATACTTGAAGAATTGTTGAATCTAAAATGATAATAGATTCTGCTAAAGCGCAAGACATACAAATTTTTAATGAAGATTGTCAAAAGGGATTGTTAAAACTAGAGGATAATGCAATCGATTTTATTATCACAGACCCTCCATATTTTATCGATGGAATGGACAATGCATGGAATGATAAAAATCTCAAAAATAAAGCTTCAAAATCAAATGTAATTGGTGGTTTGCCTGTGGGTATGAAGTTTGATAGAGCACAAGGGGAGAGATTGCAAACATTTATGAATCCAATCGCAAAAGAATTTTTGCGCATACTCAAGCCCGGTGGATTCTGTGTCGTCTTTTCACAGGCGAGGCTCTACCACAGAATGGCGATGAGTTTGGATTTGGCGGGGTTTGAAATCCGCGACATGCTCGCATGGAAATATGAGGGGCAGGCGAAGGCGTTTTCGCAAAGTCATTTTATAAAAAAGGATAAGAATCTGACAGATGAACGAAAAGAATCTTTAATTAAAGAGTTAGAAGGATACAAGACACCACAACTCAAGCCACAGATGGAACCAATGGTTTTGGCGCAAAAACCAAAGATTGGTACGTTTGTGCAGAACTGGCAGAAATATCAATTGGGGCTTTTGAACACAAGGGAAAGCTTAAATGGCAAGTTTCCAAGCAATGTTATGGAAGTTTCCAAGCACACAAGAAATTGTGAAAGTGAGGAGAAAATAGAGCATTTAACGCGTAAACCTGTGCAACTCATCTCTCATCTAATTAGGCTTTTCACGCAAGAAGGACATGTTGTGCTCGATCCATTCATGGGCAGCGGTTCGCATGCCATTGCGGCATTGCAAAATCATCGCAAGTTTATAGGGTATGAGATTGAGAAAAAATATTTTGAAATAGCAAAAGATAGGATTGCTCAATATATAAAATGAACTACATCGGCTCTAAATTCAAACTCACCTCCTTTTTGCAAAAAAACATAGAAACTGTGCTTCGAGAATCCAATGCGAAGCCCCTAAAAGATTCTGTATTTTGTGATATGTTTGCGGGAACGTCGGTTGTGGGGAAATTATTTAAGAACAAAGTGAAGCAAGTGATTAGCAATGACAGAGAATATTATAGCTTTGTTTTGAGTCAAAATTATATTGGCAATAATGAGCCACTAGAACGTTCGGGCGAGCTAATGGAGATTCTAAATGATAGCCAACAAACACCCCCGCAGAAGGGTAGAATCTATACGCATTATGCGCTAGGTGGGGGCAGCGGGCGGCAATATTTTAGCGATGAAAACGCGATGAAAATTGACGCGATACGTACAAAAATCGAGGATTGGAAAGCGGCAAATTGTATCAAAGACAATGGATATTATTTCTTGCTCGCCTCACTCCTCGAATCTGCCGATAAAGTCGCAAATACAGCTTCTGTCTATGGAGCGTTTCTTAAAACTCTTAAAAAAAGCGCGACAAAGCCCATTGTCTTAGAGCCAGCATTCTTTGAATATAGCAAGAATCAACATGTAGTTTTCAATGAAGATTCCAATCAACTTATTCAAGAAGTAGAGGGTGATATTCTTTATCTCGACCCACCCTATAATGCGCGAGAATATGGCGCAAATTATCATATTTTAAACACGATTGCACTCTATGATGATTTTACTCCGCGCGGCAAAACGGGCTTGCGAGAGTATGAAAAATCGAATTGGTGCAAAAAAGCAAAAGTCGCCAATGAGCTAGAAACTCTCATTAGAAATGCAAATTTTGAATGGATTTTCTTGAGCTATAACAATGAAGGCTTGCTAGGCTTGGAGCAAATCCGAGCGATTTTTGAGAGATATGGAATATATCAACTTAAGAGCCAAAAATACCAACGTTTTAAGGCAGATTCCAATCGCACACACAAGCAAGATTCTACCATAGAATATTTGCATATTTTGCATAAATAGAATCCGATTACTTGCCTCGTTTTTTCTGAATCCATTCACTCAAATTTGCAAGATAAGCATAGAATAATGGGATAAAAAACACCGCCAAAAATGTCGCGGCGAGCATGCCTCCAAGTACGCCTGTTGCAATCGAATGACGGCTTAAACTCCCCGCACCGCTGCTGATTGCAAGCGGTAAAACGCCCATGCTAAATGCGAGCGATGTCATGACAATCGGGCGGAATCGCAATTTTGCTGCACCAATGGCAGATTCGATAATGCTTTTATTCTCTTTTTCTCTAAGTTGCATTGCAAATTCGACAATCAAAATTGCATTTTTTGCCGCGAGTGCAATGAGGACAAGTAGCCCAACTTGGAAATAAATATCGTTTTCTAGTCCTCGCAAAAATGTTGCCAAGATTGCCCCAAAAAGCGCAAAAGGAACGGCGCTAAGAACGCATAAAGGCATAAGCCACCGCTCATATTGCGCAACAAGAATCAAAAAGACAAAAACAAGCCCAAAGATAAAAGCTGTTGCACCACTACTTTGACTCACTTTTTCTTGATAAGTCGAGCCAAAATAGGCGATGTCATAGCCTTGTGGCAAAATCTCTGCCGCGATTTCTTCCATTGCCGCTATCGTGTCTCCGCTCGAATAACCCTCGTTTGGATAGCCGATGATTTGTGCAGCGGGGAAAAGGTTAAAACGATTCACAATTTCTGCGCCGATGACATATTGGAATCGCAAAAGTGAACTTAGAGGGATAAAGTTGCCATCTTGTGATTTGACAAAGACATCTTTTAGATTTTCAGGATTTTGTCGATAATCTTGCTCACTTTGTGCAATCACGCGAAAGGTACGATTATAAAGCTCGAAATTATTAATATAATAATTCCCAAAAGTTACCTGCATTGTCCGAAAGACATCATAGATATTAACATTAAGTGCTGCTGCTTTTTCTCTATCTAAAGAGACAGAGATTTGAGGAGTATTGACCGATAGACTTGTGAAAGCATTACGAATCTCTTTACGTTTTAATGCTTCTTGTACCATTAAATCAGTGTATTTTTTGAGCTCTTCCAAGCTTGCGCCTTCTTTGCTTTGGATATAAATATTGACTCCACTTGAATCCAATCCAATAATTGTCGGTGCTTGGTTAGCAATAAATCGTGCGTCAGGATAGCTTTGTAGCTCTTTGGTGATATTTTGAATGAATGCCTTATCGCTTTTGTCTGTATCTTTTCGCTCGCTCCAATCAATGAGGCGATAGAATCCTATGCCACCATTGCTTTTAAATCCTTGCGAAAGAAAGCTAAAACCAGCAATTGTTGTCATCTCGGCAATCAATGGATTGTTTTCCAAAGTCGCAATCAAGTCTTTTTGCACTTGTGTGGTGCGCGAAAGTGAGGCGGCTTCGGGTAGAATCGTATGAATTTGCACTATTCCCATATCTTCTGCGGGGACAAGTGAACGCGGCGTTCTTTGGAAAAGCTCATATGTTGTAAAAAGCATTACAATTAAAAGACAAAGGAATAATAGCCCTCTTTTAAGAACTTTTGCGACTTGTTGAGAAAACTTGAATGTAAGTTTTTCAAAAAATGCATCAAATTTGGCGATAAGATAAAAAGGCTTTGTCTCTGTTGGTTTTAAATAGATTGCGCACAAGCTTGGTGTGAGAGTGAGCGCAACACAGCCTGAAATCACGACAGAAATCACAATTGTAATCGCAAATTGGCGGTAGATTTCTCCGCTAAATCCTCCCATAAAAGCAACAGGAATAAATACAGCACTCAAAACGAGCACAATGGCAACCACAGGGGCGGTGATTTCTCGCATAGATTGAATTGTCGCCTCTTTAGCGCTTAGGTGTTTTTGGTGCATAATGCGTTCGACATTTTCAATGACGATAATCGCGTCATCAACCACGATTCCAATTGCAAGAATCAGTCCAAAAAGCGTGAGCAAATTAATCGTAAAACCAAAGAGATAAAGTCCAATAAATGTGCCAATGAGCGATACAGGAATCGCAATACATGGAATAATTGTTGCGCGCCAATTGCCTAAAAAAATATAGATAATAAGCACAACAAGAATGATGGCTTCTATGAATGTTTTCATCACTTCTTTTATGGATTCTACAATAAATTCTGTGGGGCGAAAAGGATTAGAATATTTGATTCCTTCGGGAAATTTTTTTGATAATCGCTCCATCGTTGCTTGGACATTATTTGCGACATCAAGGATATTTGCACCGGGTTGCAAGGTAATTCGCAAGGGCACAGAAGGAGTGGAATTGTAAAAATATGAGGTGAGATATTCTTGCGCACCAAGTTCTACTCGCGCGACATCTTTAAGTCGCAACATCGAACCATCGGTGTTTGCTTTGATAATAATATTTTCAAATTCTTCAGGTGTTGAGAATAGTCCTTGTGTAACAATTGTGTAGGCAAATTCACTTTGTGCAATGGGTTCTGCACCAAGTTTGCCGGGCGCAAATTGTGAATTTTGCTGTTGGATTTTATCGATGACTTCTAGTGGTGTGATATTTAGAAGCGCAAGTTTGTCTGGAAAGAGCCATATCCGCATGGCATAATCCGAGCGTCCCCATAAATCTACATCACCGATTCCTTGAATCCTTTTGAGTTCATCGATGATATTCAAGATGGCATAATTTGCTAAATAAAGCTGTGAAAAGTTAGGATTTTCTGAATAGAGATGATAGAGCCCAACCACAGCAGTAGAGTTTTTACGTACCGTAACTCCAAGCCTTTGTACCTCGCTAGGAAGCTGACTAAGAACAGCTTGCACGCGGTTATTGACATTCACAACAGCCATATCCGGGTCGGCATCGTTGTTGAAAAAAACGCTCAAATTCATTGTGCCGCTTGATGTTGTCGAAGTGCGGACATAAATCATTCCTTCCACGCCGTTAATGCTATTTTCTAGAATACTCGCGACATTGGTCGAAATCGTCTCTGCGCTTGCTCCGGGATAGTTTGCGCTCACGACAATTTGTGTCGGAACAAGCTTTGGGTATTGCTCAATCGGGAGGTTGAATAGGCACAAAAGCCCCGCAATGACGATAATGATAGAGACCACAGCCGAGAATGCGGGGCGGTTGATAAAAAATTTTGAGAACATCATTTTCCTTGTATTTTATACTAGTATTATATATAGCAAAAAAGTATGAAGCGAATGTGAATTATTTTTTGCGATTCTCTTTTGCATAGTCTCTGCCCAAAAAGACACCCAAAAGCCCCCAGACAAACGAGATTGCCGCGCCTGTGAGTAGCACACAGAGAATCCCGATGCTTGCGAGAATGCTTTCAATCTGCGCGCTAAGCGCGTCTCCGCCGCGATAAACGACCGTGTCGAGGAAGTTTTTAACTTTGTATTTAGAATCGGCGCTAAGTGGCACGAACAGCATTTCGCGCCCGGGCTTGACGAGCGCATATTCACCTATGCGCCGTATGCTCATGACGATTGCGAGGGGCAAAAAGGCGGGGTGTGTGAAGCTAAGAACGATAAATCCAAGCGCAATGATAAAGCCAAGTGTGCTTAAAAGAGCCGTGATTCCAAAGAAACGTGCAATCTTTGCCGTCAGAAAGATTTGAATCGCAAGTGAGCTAAGTTGCACGATTAAGTCGATATTGGCAAAAGCGGCAATTCTTGCCTCACGTGTGGGGAAGAGTTCGCGCACGATTCGCGCTTGTTCCATATATAAAAATGTCGAAACGCTCGTGAGCAATAGGATAAATGCGCAGAGGGCTAAGAGAGTCTTAGAGGCAATAATGAGTTTAAAACCCACAAAGGGATTCTTTGAACCAATCGTTTTGTCAAAGCGTTCTAATTGTTCTGCATTTTCAAAGTGTCGCAATTCTTTGAGGATTGCATTTTTGAGTAAGATTCCGATAATGAGCAGGGAAATCGAGAGAAAGACAAGATTTGCCACACCAAAATTTGCGACCAAAAAGCTCACGCTTCCTGCTCCAGCAATGCTGCCCAAGCTCGCGCCCGCAGAGATGATTCCAAAAAGTCGATTGCTTGCTTCTTTGCTAAACACATCGGACAGCAAGCTCCACGCGCTCGAAAATGCGAATAGGTTAAAGACGCTAATCCAAACATAAAAGACACGTGAGAGCCAGATAAAATTTTGCGTGTGGGGCTCGAATAGATTCATTAAAACATAGAAAATCAAAAGATTGAGCGCGAAAAAGATGAAGACGCAATCAGCATAGAATCGCCGCTTGATTTTGCCGCTTAGCCACATGAGCAGCAGAGAGGAAAAGATACAAACGATAAAGGTTGCCAAAAAAAGCCATTTGAGCTCGTCTCCGCCGCCCTCTAGCCCCAGAGCATCGCGCATGGGGCGCAAGATTGCATAGGAGCTAAAGAGTGCAAAGATAAAGCCACATGAAAGTGCAAGGAGCTTGAGTTCCCCTTCTTTGAGGCTTAGAATCTTATAAAATGTGGCTTTCATTATTTGTTTTCCAGATAGGGATTCGACTTGTTTTGGATAACGTTCACTAATGATTTTATCAAGTTGTATGTTGATTTGCGCACGTGCATTGTTTTTCCTTATGCTTAATTTTTCGAGATTCTATTATAGAATCTCATTGATATGCGGCGATTGCAGATTCTCAAATCTGCTTCTATGTGTCGCGTCAAAAATGAGCAACATAAAGGGCTTTGCATTGTGTTCTCCTAGATTGCGTTAAGTTTGGTTGTTGGATTGATGTGTTCAATCACTATTGTTTTGCCTCACCCCTTTTAACTTTCTTTTCTCTGCTTTGGGCAAGGCAGTTTTGACTTCACTTATTTTCATTCTCACTCTTTGATTATGCGCTCCATATAGAAATTTGACTTTTATCCAAATTAAAATTACTTATCAAAACTTCCGCTCCTTTTGTTGCTTGCATTTGTTTGTAATTATTCATTCCATATTGCAAAGAATATTCATATACATAAAAATCCTTATAAAGATTTCGTATCAACTCGCTATCATCATAAGTGAGTAAGAATTTATGCTTTGTGTTTTTGAGATTCTCACAAAGTTTTTGATGGTTAAAGCTTGTATGCAAATCCCCTTTTTTACCATAGAGCCTTGACTTTGTGGCCGAATAATAAGGCGGGTCTAAAAAAATAAAGACATCTTTACCCTCTTTTAGCAAGAGATTCTCATAACTCTCATTACTAAAAATAAAATTTTGCAAGATTGTATCCATATTTTTAAGCCTCTCAATAGAGCTTTGGGTAAAGCGAGATTCAAAAGCTTTTTGAGAATATCCGCCACAATCAACCACACCACTAAAAGTAATGCGATTAAGCACGAAAAAATCCACAGCCCTTTGAAAATCACTCAAGCTTTCGTTCCTGCGAATTAAGATACTCTCATAAAGTTCTCTGCCATTATCATAATATTTTTTAATGTTTTGAATTGCGTTTATTAAAGCTTGATTTTGCATTTTTAGGATATTCCAAAAACAATACACGTCTTGATTGAAATCATTTGCGAAAAATTGTTTTTGTTTTTGGTGTAAAAGATTTTGAGCAAGATAAATCCCCACACTTCCACCGCCAAAAAATGGCTCTCTATACTCGCTAAAACTCTGCGGAAAATAATCTTTTAAAATCTTAATCGCTCTACTTTTGCCACCCGGATAGCGAAGCGGTGATTTGCAGAATCTAACTTTCATTGTTTATCCAAATTTCAAAATTATTTTGCTTAGATTCTGTATTTAAGGCTTTTAGGGTAGCAACTTGAGATGTCGGAAAAGGATTATTTCTGATAAAATAATCTACATTTTCATTTGGTAAAATAATGCTATCTTGCAAAATACTTGAGGTCAATCTCAAAATAATTTTAAAGCTATCATATCTTTCAATTCTTGAGAGATTATTATAAAGCATGAGTTTTAAAAGTCCGTCTTTTATGTCATCATTACTTGGCAGCAATGCGTTTTTGCTATGCTTACTCTCACATAAATACAATATGCCATTTTCAAAAAGAACATCATCAATTGTAAAGAAATATTGTCCTCCCAAATAATTTTCTATAATAATTTTTGATTTTTGTCCTATGCCAATATACTCTTTAGGTTGCAAAGTTAAACTTTCTCTATTTTGTGCTTGCTTTGCCTTAGCTCTTGAAAATTCTATAAAAGAAACTCTATTTTGTGAAATTTTTTGTATAAATTTATCTATATTTTGGGGGTTATGAAATTTAACATTTAAAATACTAGAAATAGTTGTATAGGCATTTTTTGTAAGATTTGCGAGTTTTGAAAGATTTTCACTACTTAGCTGATTGAGATTCCAATGCAATGCGGACTGATGATAATTAACAAGTTGGGTAAGCTGCTCTAAAATATATTCATTATTGAAATGCTGATTCGTAATTTTACCAATCCTGCTTAGATGAGGTTGTGCTTCATCATAAAAGCCTACAATCACATAAATATTCAAAAGGCTCATGAGCGAAAGCGTGTCCCATTGCAAATAATCCATATCCCCATTGATTCCTTCATCTTTAATGAGCGGAATGATTGTTATAACCTTGTTTGCTCCACTATCAAAAGTGTCATACACTCTTGCATAAGGATAGGAGCGTGTGCGCTTTGGGCTTACCCACTTGCTTAAAGCTAGAGTTTTATTTTTAAAACTAATCAAACATTTACTAGGCAAAGTATTAATATTTTCAAAAGTGAAACTTTCTAAGCCCTCTCTCCACATTTTTTGATAAGAAAAATTTTGAATTGTTGCTTGTAGCACCTTTCACTCCTTTATAATCAATAACTCATGGCTTTGCTTGATATTATCTGTATCGCCTCGCTCCACGCGATTTTTGCCGATTCGTATTTCACCTTGCCCCATCGTGTATTGCCATTTGGGCTCTAAGATTCTAAAATCTTTATAGGCTTCTCGCACAAATGCGCAATCATTGTAGCTTAAAATAAATTTGCCTTTATGGTTTTTGAGACATTGCGCCAAAAGTGCGTGATTAAAGCCATTATGATGAATAGGAAAATTGTGCATTGGGTAGATTCCTCTAAACATCTTAGAATCTCCCTCTAAAAAATACGGTGGGTCGCAGTTGAAGCAATTCGCCATAAAGTTTTTCAGAATCTGCAATCAAAACTTGCCAAAAATTCACCAAAATATCAAAAACATCAAAGGCTTTCACTTCTAAATCTAGCTCTAACGCACTTGCGATTTCTACGCTCCCCCCTCCCATAAAGGGCGAAACAAGACGTTTGATGTCATTGGGAAAATGCTCTAGGATTAACCCAACCGCTAGAGTTTTGCCTCCACCATAGCGCAGAGGGCTTTTGGTATAGCGTTTATAATGTAAGGATTTGCCTTTGAGAGAATCCAAAAAGCAAGCCCTTTTGTCAGCAAAAGTATCGTCTTGGTAAAAGAGATTTTGCCGCTCCAAAGTTAATGTCAATTGAACCCCTTCAAATGTTTAATAATTTGTCCACGAAAATGAGCTTTTATTCGTATCAAGACCAATCAATATCTTCTTGTCTTGTTCGCTTAGGGCAAAATCAAAAACATTGATATTTTCTTGCAATCGATTCTTCTTGGACGTTTTTGGAATCACACCGATTCCTTGCTCAATCAGAAAACGCAAGATGATTTGCGCGGGCGTTTTGTTGTATTTTGCCGAAAGTTTTTTAAGTGTTTGGTTGTCCAAAATCGAACCCTTGCCCGCGATAAAAGGACTCCATGATTGTAGAATCGTATTATGTTTTTTCATCGCCTCTCGCAAAGGAATTTGCTGCATCAGCAAATGCGTTTCGCATTGATTCACCGCCGGAATCACCTCGCATGATTGCACAAAGTCATGATATGCCTTTGCGCCAAAGTTTGAGATTCCAATGCTTTTTAAGATTCCTTGCTTATAAAAGCTTTCCATTGCCTTATACATGGCTTTTGCATGGGGATAGGGCGAATGAATGAGCAATAAATCAATCGTGTCCATTCCTAGAGTTTTGAGCGATTTTTCAATCGATTTTTTTGTCGCATCTTCGCTTGAAGAATCTAAAAGCTTTGTTTCGACAAAAAACTCTTCGCGTTTTAGCCCACTTGCGCGAATCGCTGCGCCCAGCTCGGCTTCGTTGCCATACATCTGTGCGCTGTCAAAGAGCCGATAGCCAATTTCGATGGCTTCGCTCATTGTCTTTTGTCCGCTTTTCCCTGTGAGTGCATATGTCCCAAGTCCCAAAATGGGCATTTGAATGCCATTATTAAGTGTTAAAAATTCCATTTTGACTCCTTGTTTTGAATCGTTTGCAAGCAGGCTTTGGCTTGCCAATCCCCCGATTGCAAACAGGCTCGCAATCTTTGCAGAAGTTTTGAGAAAATCTCGGCGGTTTTGCATGGTGTTTCCTTTAGTCTGAATTTGGAATTTTGGTGATTGAAACCACAAAATCTTTCTTTTGGTTTTGCATGGCTTGAATGAATGTTTCTTGATGATTTTCAATCGCCCCAAGCTTAATCAATCCCGGATACGGAGGCTGTTTGACATAGAAGATTCCGACATTACCCCACGGAGCAAAATAGAAAAAATCTCCACTTTGTGGGTCATAGTCGCTGCTTTCTCGCGTATTTAATTTGTGGGGCAGCGATGCGATTTTTTCTTTGCCGACATAGTCGCTAAAACGAAGCTCCAAAGGCAAGAGATTCCATAAATCTCGCGCAGAAGGATTGTCTGCCAAAACAAAGACAAAATGTTGATTGTCAAATTGCATTTGAATCCGCATGCTTTTTTCCTCTTTTGCCCAAAGGTTGCAGGCAAACCCCATAATGAGCAATAGAATGAAATATTTTAACTGTCGCATAGCGTTCCTTAAACCAAAATGCGTAATTATATAGCCTAATAGCTACTCTCTGTCAAGGGCTGTTTGCAAAATATTTGTAAAATTTTAGCAAAATATTTGTTATTTGGATTTTGTGCCATCATACGCAAAAAATTTAAGGAGAACATTATGTTGTTTCCTCGTCTCTCCTCAATGGTAGGTTGGTTTGCCGACCTAAGCCCAAAAGAGACGGCACAGGGCTGTGTCTTGGCGCGCAAACTAGCCTATCTGCCGATTTGATTGCGCCTTGTGTGGCATGGCTGTGGTGAATATTGCAATCAATTTGTGCTCGATAGCACAAGGTAGCGCGTTGTGCAAGAGGAATCATCGACAAAGCTGCGTTATTGCAGCAGACCAAAAACGCGCTTGCAAACCAAGCTCAAGAGGCTTGCAAGGTTTGCCGTGGATAAAAGAGGCGAGAGAATGAATGCTATTTTGTGAGCGAAAATGTCCTAAACTTTGCGCATATGCGAAAGATATGGCGATGAGCTTGAATTTTATGGCGGAAATTTCCAAAAATGCTATCTTGTTCCCATTTTATGCTTTTGTATCCATCGCGATTCCGCTCTGCAAGGCGTTTGCAATCTCAAGCTGCAATGCTTTCACGTTGTCTCCATTTAGACTAAACTGAAATCCTACTCCCATATCTTTTGTCGCGGCTTTTTGTGCCCATTCCTCGAATCGATTTTGCTCCTCTCTTTGCAGCTCAAGTCGCTTTTGCTCCAGCCTTTCTTGCTCCTTTTTCTCCTCTTGTTTTCTCTTAGCATTTGCTGCGGCAATCTTGCCGTCAGGGTCACTGCTTCCGCTTGACATCATCACCATATTGCCATCAGCATCAATACTATACCCTACATATGTCAGCGTTCCCATAAACATTGAAGTATTCAGCGACTGCATCGCCTCGAGATTCTCCTCAAGCCACTGCATTTTTTCGGGGTCATCGAGCGCCTTTTGCAAAAAAGCGGGCGAAATGTTGATTGAAGCGGGAATTCCCTCAATCGTCTTATCAGCGCGATAGACACCATATCTCTCGCCCAAATATTTGGCATAATCCTGCACATTTTCAAACTTTGGCTGCTGCTTGTTGTTTGCGCTCGCCTGTGTCGCTGTGAGGGCGACATTTGCTGCAATGTTGTTTGTTGCCTCGATTGCCATTTGTGCCTCCTTATATCTTCATGTCGAGCACGATTCCGCTTTGCAAGGCATTTGCAAGTCCTGCTTGCACAGCCTTTGCGTTGTCTCCGCTGATAGTAACCTGAATCTGACCATTCGCCTCGCCCTTCTCGCGCAATTTTTCGAGCCGCTTCTCTTCTTCTTTTTTTGCCTCGATTCGCTCTTGCAAAAGCCGCTCTTTTTCTCGCGCTTCTTCTTGCTTGCGATTCGCATTTGCACGGGCAATGCTGCCATCAGGGTCGTTTGTGCCGACAGCCATTGTCGTAATCGAACCAACACTATCAATGGTATAGCTCAAGCTCACAAACTCTCCAAATATCGGTTTTTTGGCTGGTTGTTGCAAGATTTTAAGATTCTCCTCGAGCCATTCTCTTGCCTCTGGATCGTTGAATGCTTGTTGCAAGACATGGGTTGGGACATTGATTGTTGTTGGAACGCCACCAATGCTCTTGGCTGCTTGGTTGATTCCATATTGCTCGCCCAAATATTTGGCATACTCGCTGACATTCTCGAAGTTTTTTTGCTTGGAATCAGTCGTAATGGTTGTGATTGCCATATCGTCTGTTTCGGCATATTCAACCAATTTTGCCCCCATCATCGCAGCATTCGCCTTTGCTGACTGATAACCATTTGTGCTGATTGGATTCATGGGTTACTCCTCTTTAGTTGATATATAACCATATCGGTCATTGTCCAAAAAAAAAAGCCTTTTTTGTAGAATAAAAAGGCAAAAATAGCATGAAATCGCGCGCACAGCGGCATTTGAGAAGAAAAATAAATTTTTGAGATTCGCCGCAAAAAGGCGCAAAAGCCCTTGACTGATACTAGGTATCATATCATATAATTGTCATTTTAACAAGGAGCAAAGATGAATCGCAGAACATTTTTCCACATACTCGTTTGCACAGGCGCTCTATGGCTTAGCGCAATGCCACTTTTTGCGCAAAGCAATCCGACAAAAGACACGACAACAGTGCTCATTATCGGCGCGAACGGGAGTGTCGCAAAAGAGGCAATTGCGATGTTTTTGCAAAAAACCGATGTGAATCTCAAGCTTTTCTTGCGCAATGCCATGCGGCTTGAACACCTCAAAAGCTCTCGCGTGGAGGTTGTGGAGGGCGATGCGACAGATAAAGTCGCACTCACAAACGCGATGAAGGGTGTGCAAGTCGTGTATGCGAATCTGCATGGCAAAAACACGCCACAAATGGCTGCTACAATCATCGAATCGATGCAAGCAGTGGGGCTCAAAAGATTAATTTGGATTACCTCTTTTGGTGTGTATAATGAAGAATATCAAGAGATTCCTGATTCCGAGCTCGCGCGCATTGCGAATTATATTGTGCCGCATAAAGAAGAGGTGCGCGTCATCGAGGCGTCAAATCTTGACTATACAATTATCCGTGCGCAATGGTTTAGCCATGCCGATGAGATTGATTATGAGCTCACGCAAAAGGGCGAGGCATTTAATAACCCAAGCGGGAGAATCTCGCGCAAGAGTATTGCCGATTTGATATTGCGACTTTGCACGACACCAAATTTTGGGATTCGTCAGAGTTTAGGAATCAATAAACCCTTGTAAGAGAACAAAAGGAGAAAGAATGCAAAAAATTGTTAGTTTAGCTTTAGTTGGCGTGTTAAGTTGCGCAAATCTTGGAATCGCAAAGGAGGCAGAAATACAAAAGACACAAGAGATTGTAAAAAGTGGAAGCTTGGGAGGATTTAAGGGAGATTCTAAAATCTTTAGCGGCGACGTGCATGTCAAAATGCTGTTTAAAAGCGATAGTTATCGTCCTTTTGGCGGCGCTTTGGTGCGGTTTGAAAAAGGCGCACGCACTGCATGGCATACGCACCCAGCGGGGCAGACATTGCTTGTTACACAAGGCAGCATTTATACGGGCACAAAAGGCGGAATCGCCCAAATCGCTAAGCCGGGCGATGTTGTGCTCTGCCCACCTGATGTGGAGCATTGGCATGGCGCGGGATTGAACGAAATCGGGGAGCATATCGCGCTTACGCACAAAAAAAATGGCAAGAATGTAACGTGGCTTGAACTTTTAAGTGATGAGGAATATAAAACTTATGTCCAAGCGGCACAAAAACTATCAAAGGAGTAAGAAATGGCAACACAATTTTCGCTCCGCAGCATGCCCGCTCCAACAACAAATCGCGATATTTTGACGCGCGATTTGGAGGGCGAACTCATCGATATGAACGACAAAGAGTTTCCAAAGATTTTAGAAATCATCATGCGCACGATTGCGCTGACAAACAAGTTGAATTCGGGCGCGCATAGTCCCAAGAAAGTGCGCAAGATTTTTAGCAAGATTATTGGGCAAAAGCTTGATGAAAACACATGGATAATTCCGCCCTTTTATGTCGACTTTGGGCGCAATATTCGCGTGGGCAAAAATTTCTTTATGAATCAGGCTTGTACGTTTATGGATAGAGGCGGAATCGTGATTGGCGATGATGTATTTATCGCACCCAAAGTTTGCCTCACAACAATTAACCACGATTTCAATCCGTATAATCGTCAAGCGACTTTTTGCAAACCGATTGTCATCAAAGACAGGGTGTGGATTGGAATCAATGTAACAATTTGTCCCGGCGTAACGATTGGCGAAAATTCAATCATTGCCGCAGGCAGCGTTGTTACAAAAGATGTCCCGCCCAATGTGATTGTTGGAGGTAATCCAGCAAGGGTATTAAAAGAGCTAGATACAAATCTTCATCATAAGAAATAAGGAGAAAAGATGCAAGCATTATTGCTTAATGGTGCAAAAAAATTTGGAAATTCGGGCGGAAAGTTAAGTGAAACTTTGCAGAATGTGGCAAAGGAAACTTTAGAATTTTTGGGATTCAAAGTGGTTGAAACAATCATCGACAATGGCTATAATGTGCAAGAGGAAGTGCAAAAGATTAGCAAGAGTGATGTGTTGATTTACCAGCTACCTGCTTGGTGGATGGGCGAACCTTGGATTGTGAAAAAATATATCGATGAAGTCTATATCGAAGGTGCTGGCATTTTGTTCAAAAATGATGGACGCAGCCGCAAAGATGATAGCCTAAAATATGGCAGTGGCGGGTTGTCGCAAGGCAAAAAGGTGATGTTGAGCGTTACGTGGAATGCACCCATTGAGGCTTTTACAGACAAAAATGGATTCTTTGAAGGTCTAGGTGTGGAAATCGTATATTTGCATTTGCGCAAGGCGCATGAATTTTTGGGAATGCAGGTTTTGCCCACTTTTATGTGCAATGATGTCGTCAAAAATCCACAAGTTGAGCAATATATCGCTGACTATAAGGCGCATTTGCATAAAAGTTTTGGATAGTATGGAACAAAAATGCAAAGAACATTAGCAAATCTAGTGATTGCAGAAGCTCTAAAATTCTCAAGCTGGTGGAGTAGAAGTCATCATAGATTCTAAAAGATTGCTCGTTAAAGGTGGGGGGGGGGTTAAGGCGGAGTGAGGAAAGATGCTAGTCAAAATGAATAGGATATCGTAATGTCAAAACAGAATAGAATCAAAGAGCTACAACACTGCTCAATACATTCAAGCAATGCGTGGCTTGGAAGCTATGGATTGCAAGAAAATCTTTATATAGGGGAGCTTTAGAATACAAAACGCGATACAAATAATATTTGCGAAGCTTTATTATTTTGCCTTGTTATACAAAAGTGAGTTTAATGATATGCACGAATGTGATATTTCTATGAAGTTAGAAATCAAATCACAACAAGAATCCATAGCTTATTATGATGATGAAGACTTTGTAAAGAAAAAAGCTTCCCGCGCTCAAAAATAATACCTTGCCTGTGATGATTGAAGAAATTGTCTATCAAGCGCACCCTATGTTGGAATGGACAAGGCGATTGATTTTATCAACACAACCAACGAGATTTAGTGCTAACAAGATTGCCTTGCCTCTGCGACTCCAAGCAAGAACAAATCAGCAGAATCACAGAGGTAAAGGGCTTGCAACACAGCGCGGCTTGTTGCGGTTGCCATGCTTATGCTCTACATCGGTTATTTGCGAAAACTGAATGCTCTAGGATTCGATGAGCTTGCGCCTTCCTAAATTTAATATTTTTCTAAGGTTTTTTAGTGTAGAATTCCGCTATTATTGGTTTTTAGAATAAAGTCTCCGTTGAATATCCGAGAGGGTCGGGGGAGGGGGGATTATGAGATTTAGTCTGCATTCTTTTGGTATTGGTACGAAGATAGCTTTTGGGTTGTCGGTAATATTGGCAATTTGCATGATTATTGTTACGTTTATTGTGTCCCAAGTGATGGTCGCAATCCAAACAACAGAATCTGAAAAAATGCTTATTAACGCTGCAGAAGGCGAAGCAGCCCTTGTGAATGGGTATTTCAATGAAATCTATGCGTCTGTGAATGCGAGCAAGCAATATGTTATGCGCAATGTGTGGCGAGGCGAGCAAGCCGTTCTTGATAATGATGTTGTCGATATGCTTCTTAGCAATCAGTGGGGGGATTTTGGCTATATCTATCTTAAAGACTCGCGATATAAAAATGAACTCATCAGCAACCCCAAGCATCGTTTGCCTAATGGTGACTTTATGGTTTTGGCGATTAGAGATGAAAATAATAAAACAGAGATTATCCAAGCAGACGAAATCATTATAACATTTGGAAGTGTTCAAAAGGCTCTTGACACAAGCAAACCTACTGTTGGAAGCCCGAGTTGGAAAAAAATCAATAATAAAGAATATTTTGGTATGGGTATTAACCAGCCCATTTTTGACCAAAATGGACACCCAATTGGCGTCCTTGGCGTGTTTGTCGACTTGTTGAGCGTCAATGCAATTCTCCAAGACCCTGCACGCTCGGTGTTCAAAGGCGATTTCAAGGGCATGTATGCAACAGATTCTACAATCGCAGGACATGGGCGGCGCGAATTTTTAGGCAAATTTTTGCGTGAAGTCAACCAGAGCCCTACGATGAACGAGCTCAAACATATGATTGAGAATCAAATTGAGGGCTTGTCTAGCTATATTAACTCGCTAGGCGAATTTAGCCATACAGCAGTTGCAACGATGCATATTGGGGGCAATTTGGCGACTTGGACGCTCATTATCTCTGCACCTGAAAGTTCTATCAACGAACCTATCGTAGCATTACGAATCGCTATGATTATTGCTAATATCACCGTTGTTATTATTGTTGTGTTAGCAATGCTTGTTTTTGTGCGTATGCAAATTATTTCTCGTTTGCATATTCTCTCGTCTCTCCTTTTGAATTTTTTTGAATATCTCAACCATAAGGTTCCAAACCCACCAAACTTTGTCAAACCTAAATCGCATGATGAAATTGGTACAATGACTGTTGCGATTAATGAAAATATCAAACAAACACAAGAAGGCTTAGAGGTAGATAGACGTGCTGTGCAACAATCGATGCAAACAGCACAAGCTATTGAAGATGGGAATCTTACCGCACGTATTATAGAAAATCCGCACAATCCGCAGCTCATTGAGCTCAAAAATGTGCTCAACCAAATGCTTGACACATTGCAACAGAATATTGGTAGTGATATCAATGAAATTAGTCGTGTCTTTGATAGTTATGTGAATCTTGATTTTACCACAGAGATTAATAATGCGCAAGGACGTGTAGAAGTTGTTACAAATACACTTGGGCAAAATATTAAACAAATGCTCCATACATCAGCGACTTTTGCTAGTGAGCTTGAATCAAGCGCAAAAGAGCTAAATCAAGCAGTGCTTGATATTACACAAAGTAGCAATAATCAAGCGAGCAATCTCGAAGAGACAGCAAGCGCACTGAATGAGATTAGCAGCTCTATGCAGAATGTGAATAGCCGCGCAACCGATGTCAGCAATCAAGCAAATGATATTCGCAATATTGTCGCTGTGATTCGCGACATCGCTGACCAAACGAATCTGCTCGCGCTCAATGCCGCGATTGAAGCAGCGCGTGCGGGCGAGCATGGACGTGGATTTGCCGTTGTGGCAGACGAAGTGCGCAAGCTCGCCGAGCGCACGACAAAGAGCCTTAGCGAGATTGAGGCAAATGTCAATGTCCTTGTGCAAAGTATCAATGATATGGGCGAATCGATTAAGGAGCAAACATTGGGTATCGAACAAATCAATGAAGCCGTGAGCCAGCTCGAATCTGCCAATGCACAGAATGTCGAGATTGCCAACCATTCACAAACAATTAGTGATACAGTCGAGAATGTTGCCGAGAAGATTCTTGCAGATGTGAATCAGAAAAAGTTCTAGTTGTTAGGCAAAAGTTGCATAGTCGTGTTATTGACTTTTTCTTTAACTTGTTTCTAAATTTCAACATGAAGCAAAATCACTGCACATAGGACGATTATAATACCCAAATAGCCTATTGCCCCGATTCTTTCTTTAAATAAGATGTATCCTCCCGCCGTTGTGCCGATAATACCCACTGCGCCCCATGTGGAATATGCAACGCTAAGAGGCAATATTTCGAGAGTGAAAGTCAATGCGATAAATGCTGCCCACACCATCAAAATGCACGCTATTGTGTAGCCTTTATGTGTAAAAGCGTTGGATTTTTTAAGAAACAAATTTGCAAAAATATCCAAAATAGCTGCAAAAGCGACTAACCCTAATGCCCAGCTCATTTATGAATCCTTATGTGTTTTATTATTGCGCAATTCGGCATAGTTAATGAGTCCAATGCCGCAAAAGGAAAGTGCGATACCTAGTTTTTGCGTCCATAATAATTCTTCATTGAAATAAAAAATACTAAGTCCCACTACACACACTGCGCCCAAAACTTCCCAAATTGCATAGGCAACACTAATTGAAAGCCTTTTGAGTGAAAGAGCCATAAAGTAATACGAAACCACAAGCAAGAGTAGCATGCAAGCGTATCCAAAGATTGCACCATCGCTTGCTTTCATAATATGCACCGCAAGCACTTCTGTGAGGATAGCGAGCGTTAAAAAAGAATAGGCTGTTCTAAGGCTCATTTGGAATCTCCTACAAATCTCTCACCAAAGCGAGGATTCTTATTTATTCTATGCGCAAGGCGTGAATCATCTGTGCTCGAATCTTTGAAGTTGAATATTATCTTGATGATAGTATATGGAGGAATTAAGATAAGAATGAGATATATCAATGAAAAACAATCTCTAAAGATGAGCGTTTTACTCGTGTTAATACTTGTTGCGCAGATTCCAACAGGCACGGCACACACAACACGCGCCCATGCGATGATTTCAAGATTCATCGAATCCTCCCTCAAACCTGCCATATATCGATGAGCATGATAGCGCCCAAAAGTAAACATGTCAAGCCGCTTGGAGCGATTGAGTGGGAACAAAATTTGCTTGTGTTAGTGCATAATTGACAACATTAAAGGAGTTTGATATGCTTATCAACAACACGACTGCAAATACGCAAAGCTATTATGCTGCAAAATCTGACACCAAAACAGCACAAAAAGAAGAAGAAACAGAATCGAGAGTAAAAACCGAATCCACAGCAAGTGCAAAAATTATTGGTTCTATCAATAGCAGCGATGAACAAGTAGAAAAACTTGAAAAAGCTCTCGCTAATACAGATTTATCAGCTTTAATAAAAGAGACTCAAGATTTAAATGACGAGTTAGAAGTCAATTGGAATGCTGTGGTAGACCCAGATGGCAAGATTTATGCACGTACGTATGCCGAATCGTTAGTCAAGCAATATGAAAGTGCTAAAAATACGATTGAACAATATTATGCGTCTGCGCACCGAGATAATCTTGCTCAAGGTAGCGAGGCAGTAGCAATGAATTATCTTGCGCTGAAATATACAAAGTTTGGACGTGACGTTGGTTCTCCTTATTATCGTTCAGATATGTCCGAAGCAGAACGACAAATGGCATTGCGACAAGAACGAGCACTGCTGCTTGGCGGGCGCGTTACATTAGGCGACCCTTATGCGCTGCAATCAGTCGGGGGAATGTTGAATATGGAACAGACAGAAAAGATTGCCAAACAAGCCGCACAAGATGTGATAGAACAGCTCATTCGTGAATACAAAGAACACAATGCCATTGACGAGATTGATGTACGTGTGTAGGGGAGTATCGCGACAAATCTTGTCGCAATATGCTGCATGCTGCAAAACTCGTTATTAGGGGCATTTTCGGGTATCTGCGCTCGATTTTCAAATATTTTATTTTTTATTTTGATTTTTTGGATATAATGGAAGAATTTTTGAGAGTGGAGGGAGGAATGCTATGGTAGAAATGAAAACGGAACGTAAAAGCGTATTGGAGTATCTATCAAAAAATAAATTTTTAATTCCAATATATCAAAGGGCTTATATTTGGAGTGAAGATGAATGTGAGCAGTTGTGGGACGATATTTTTAATTTTTTTAGTGGTGAGCCCGATGAAAATGATGAATACTTTTTGGGTTCTATTGTAATGTATAAAGAAAATGGAAAACAAAATATTATTGATGGACAACAGAGAACAACAACACTAAGTCTCTTGATTCGGGCTTTGTATGAAAAAGCCATTAATCAACAAAATAAAAATATTTCCGAGCTTATTAGTCGGCTATCTTCTTGTCTATGGGATAGAAATCAGCTTAATGGGGATATAGATTTTCAAAAACCTCATATTCATAGCGAAGTAGCAATTGATTCTGATAATGAACTTTTGGAAAATATTTTAAGTAATAAGTATCAGATTTTAAAGGATGAAAATATAGAAAATATTATAAAAAAATCTTCTTGCAACTATGAAAAAAATTATCTCTATTTTATTAAGAAAATTGATGAATTAGCAAAAGAGCAACCAGCAGATTGGTTTAATTTTTGTCTTTCTTTATTGAATTCTTGCATAGTTTTGCCTATTGAATGTAATGGACAAGAAAATGCTTTAAGGATTTTTAATACTCTCAATAATCGCGGAGTTTCTTTGAGTGTGTCAGATATTTTTAAGGGTTTAATTTACGAAGGGAAAAACAAAGAAAATAGAAAAAACTTCGCAATAGAATGGAAAAATTTAGAAAGCAAAATTACTAATTCCCCTTATTTAAAAAATGAAAATATAGGTTTTTTATTTACGCAATATGAGCATATTATAAGGGCATTACATAATGAAGTGGATACGGTTATTCCTAGCACTTTAGATTTTTTTACTAAAAAGGATAAGGAAAATTCAAGAAAGAAAAAAGCTAATTTTGCTGCTAATGAGGGATTATTAACTAAGGATGAAACATTTACTTTCATACAAGAATTGGCAGAGTTTTGGTGTAATCCCAAAGAGTATTTTTCTAATGAAGCACAAAAATATTTTGATATTTTAAATATTTACCAAAATAAACTTTGGCAAATGGTTGTAAGTATGTGCTTTTATGTCTATAAACCACAAAGAAACATTCATAATGAAAAAAATATTTTTGATGCGGTTTTGCCAAAACTTGTTGCTTATTGTGCACTGGGGCTTATTTATGGGAAAGGTGGTAGTTCTGGGTTGTTTTGGGGATTTATGAGGGCTAATATCTTAATTAAAGAAAGAAAAGGGAGAATATTTGAATCTTCTCTAAATATTCCAGACTTGGTAATGCCAAAAATTGATTATTTTACTGATTTTTGTATAAAAGCTTTACAAAAGCAAATCAGATATATTTTAGCTATTCATACACTTATTTATGATGAAAACCAAGAATGGGAATGGAATAGTGATAAGAAAAATTATAGTGTTATTAAGGGTGAGATTGAGCATATTTTCCCAAAGAAATGGGCAAAAGCAAATTATATGGGTTGGAATGAAAAGGAAGCACAAAAATTTTTAGAATATATTGGGAATAAATCTTTACTTGAAAAGAAGCAAAATATTCAAGCAGGAAATGAGTATTTTGCCAGAAAGAAACAGCCATATTCAAAATCTAATTTTTTAGAAATAAAATCTTTAGGGAATAGCAATAAGACAAATTGGCTCAAGGAGGACATAGAGGCACGCAATGAGGAGATTTATCAAAGATTGAAGAAATTTTTTGAAGAAAATTTATAACAAGGAATCTCCCCATGCCCTACCTCCACCTCGCCCAAGCCAATAGCCAAAAGGCTTTTAATATCATTGAGCAATGCCAAATCAGGCAGGCTTGGCAAAGCATTGGCGCGCAAATCAACCTGATTGGCTCGCTCAAAATGGGCTTGCTTGCAAAGCATCGCGATATTGATTTCCATATCTACACGCCCACGCTCGATGTTACGCAAAGCTTTGTGGCGATGGCGCAGATTGCAAAGAATCCTAAAATTATTCATATTGAATACCGTAATCTTTTGGACGAAGAAGATTCATGTTTGGAATGGCACGCGTGGTATAGGGACGAGGAGGAATGGCAAATAGATATGATTCATATCGTGCAGGGTAGTAAATATGCGGGGTATTTTGAAAAACAAGCCGAGAGAATCCTCGCAGTGATGAGCGAGCAGCAAAAAGAAACGATTCTACAACTCAAGTTTGAAATTCCCGATAATGTGGAAATTGCAGGAATAGAAATTTATCAAGCTGTGATAGAATTTGGCATTACGACTTTTGACGCATTGCAACAATGGCGCGCGAATCGCCCACAAAATGGAATCGTTGAATGGATACCCTAAAAACTTTGAATTCTCCCTATTTTAGCAATCATACCAGAATGATGTTTTGCAGAAAAAAGACTTTAGAACTTCTTGTCAAATATTCTGATAGGAAAATGGGCTTTTTCAAAAGGTTTTTGGCGGATTCTAAAGAATGTAAAGAGCATAAAAGAGATATTCATAAACATTATGACAAGGAGCATAGATGAGTTTATGTGCTAATGTTAATGAAAAAGCCAATCTAATTTGGGCGATTGCTGATAAATTGACAGGCATTTATAAACCCCACGAATATGGCAAAGTTATCTTGCCCTTAATGGTTATTAGAAGGTTTGATTGTATTTTGGAGGAAACAAAACAACAAGTATTAAAAGCGTATGAGCAAGCCAATCAAATAGCACCTTCATTGCGAGAGCCATTTTTGAAAAGGGCTTCGGGTTATGAATTTTATAATATAAGCCAATACACTTTTTCATCTTTGCTTAATGATTCTGTTAATATTGACGTTAATTTTAAGAATTATATCAATGGTTTTTCTTCAAATGTAAGAGAGGTCATTGAAAAATTTAAATTTGATATAGAAATCCAAACAATGAGCGATAAGAATCTCTGATACTACATAATCAAAGAATTTACTACTCCAAAGGCAGATTTACATCCCGATAAAATTTCTAACCTTGAAATGGGATATATTTTTGAAGAGCTTATCCGCAGATTTTCAGAATCTTACAATGAAGATGCGGGGCAGCATTATACACCACGAGAAGTGATAGAACTAATGGTGAATATTTTATTTAGCAATGATAATGAGATTTTGACAAAAGATATTGCCAAGACGATTTATGACCCTGCTTGTGGCACAGGAGGAATGCTCTGTGTTGCACAAGATTACTTAAATCAAATGAATGCTTCTGCAAAATTACTTCCATTTGGACAAGAAATTAATGATGAAACATTTGCAATTTGTAAAGCCGATATGCTAATTAAAGGCATAGATTTTCGCAATACAATACCTAGAATGATAAAAGAAATTCTCCAATGTTTTCATTTATAAATATCCCCTCTACTGCTTGCCTTATAAGCATAGATTAAAATCTGTTCTTCGAGTATCTCATACAAAAAGCGATACTTGCCAAGCCTCAAACGATACTTATTTTCCTCACCCTTTAGCTTGGCTATATCGAGTGTGTTTTCATAGGGATTTTGTGCGATTTGCCGAAAGCTACTTAAGACTTTTGGCACTAAATCTCTATGTTTTTCTAAGAATTTATCAAATTCCTTGCTTGTTATCACTTGATAGGGCATTATAAATATTTCCTTTCAAGCTCTTCTAGGCTTATGGTCTTACCTTTTTCCAAGTCTTTACGAGCCTTTAGCCAAGCCTTTCTGTCAGCTTTGGTTTCTATCACTTCCTTTGTGATGTTCGCATTTTGAATGCTTTTCACGCCCTTAATGAGCTTAATCGCATTAATGATTTGCTCTTTATTTTGGTCGCTGATTTGTACTTGCAGTGTCATTTTTGCTCCTTATTTTCTATAATATTAATTTCCTCATTACTCAAATTATACAACTCATACACCAATTTATCAATTTCAGATTCTAAATTGCTTGTATTGGTTGTGGAATCTTTGGCTTTAGATTCTAAAATCTCATCGACTAATGCGATGATTCTATCAATGATTTTTTGGTTTGACTTGGTGATTTTTGGGATAGGGATTCTTTTAGTTATGGGACTATCAAAGTGCATTGTTCTAATGGCTTTTGCAAAAATAAATCTATAAACATACCAATTTATAAGAACAGAATTAAGAATTGCCCACATAAACTTTGCTTCTATTCTGCTGAATATAATTTGATTAATAGTATCAAGCAGATAAACTTTTTTAGATTTTGGCAACATAGCAGTAATTTTGATATGAGGTGTTGGATTTTGAATATGAGCAACTATATTCTGAACTAATAAAGAGTTATCTTGGATAAATGTATTATCCGTAAATTGTGATATATTATCAGCAAATCCCTTATATCCTCGTATGCCATATTTGTTAATTTCTTTGCCCCCTATGAAAGGATATTTGCCTTTTTCTTTAAGATGTTTTTGATAAGTAATGCCACGATAGTTTTTAGAATATTTTTCTAACATTTCAGAATCAATTTTTATTTTTACTCCAATATCCAATTCCTCTTGACTTAAATTATTAGGAATAAAGTCAAATAAATCAATGAATTTTTTATCAATTTCCATAATAGAATCTTGTATTGTTTCTTTGGATTCTATATAAGTATCATCTTGTAAAAATCTTGTATGGTAAGTAGTATGCTGCATTCCCTTTTGTCGTGCAAAAATTACCATTTCAAGCAGCACATAGCTCCAAGCTTTGCCACAATCTGTAAGCAAAAAGAATGTTGGTTTAATAAAATCTCTCACCTGATTCCAATTGCTTGCAAAAGTTAAAGCTTTTGGCACAATCAAAGAATTGATACCATTTTTTGCTAAAATACTATCGGATTTAAGAATAAAAAGAGCGGCTGTATCTGTATTAGAAATCTTATAAATACTTTTATATTGTTCTCGTTGTGATTTAGTGAGTTCCACGCCATACGGCGGATTGCCTATCACCAAATCAAAGCCTAGAAAGTCTCCATTACTATCGAGCACTTCGGGGAATGCAAAACGCCATTCAAAGGCGTTTTTGTAGGTTTCTCCACTTAGGGCTAAATCTAGCTTTTTGCGTAAGGCTTGGATTTTGCCATAGGATTCTAATGCCCTCTCTTGCTCCTCTTTACTCAAAGTCGGAGTGCCAAAAAGATTAAATTGCAAAGAATTTAAGCCCTCTAACAAGCTTGCATCATCAAGCAAATAATTATTGAATTGTTTGATATGGGATTCTATTGCCTTTTCTAGCTCTCTTTTTGTCTTTGGGTCTTTGAGGGTGAGGGTAAAGGTTGCTTGAATCGTCTCGATTTGCTTTTCAATGTCTTTTTTGGAGATTGTCATCAAGCTTTGGTCGGCATTTTTGTATTCAAAAACAAGTTTTTTGTATTGCTCGATTTGGAAATTGATATTTGGAATCGTGCGTAATGAATCGCTAAGATTAAAGCGAGAGATAAGACTATTCCCACACTTGATATTAATATCAATATTAGGCAATGTCTCTAGCCTTTTGTTTGGAATGTCTTTATAATAGCTATATTTAAGCAGCTCAATCCAAAGGCGAAGCTTGGTAATCTCGCATGAGTTTGGGTTAATATCCACGCCAAAGAGGCAAGATTCGATGAGTTTGCGTTTGGCAAAGAATAATGCCCTTTGAATCTTATGTGATTCGATATTATCATGTGCGGGCAGGGTATAGGTAAAAAGTGCATTATGAGAATCTCTAATCACGATTTCATCACGTAAGATTTCTAGGGTGATGTCTTTGATTCTATGATGATTTTCATCGCAGAGAATCCCGAGCTTGAACTTGAGTAAAATCAGCTCATTGAGGGCAGAGACAAGGAAATGCCCACTGCCCACAGCGGGGTCGCAGATATGGATAGAATCAAAGATTGCATTTGCTTGTTTGTAGCCCTCTTTAGAATCTGTAAGCTTATCGATTTTGTTTTTGAGTTCCTCAAGGTTTTGGCAATCCCAATTTTGCGTTTCATTAAACTTTTGCAATACGACTCTTTCTAAACTCTGCTTGCACATATAGCGCGTGATAAAGCTTGGCGTATAGAAGCTGCCCTCTTTATAGCCATTGAGCTTTTCAAAGACGAGCCCTAGCACGGCGGAGTTAATGAGTTTGTCAAAATTGATTTTTGTATGATTTTGAATATCTTGTGCTGTGGTTGTAAAGTCGTAGGCATGCAAAAATGCAAAGAGATATTCTAAGAGCGGCAATGTGGAATCTTTAGCTTGGGCATTGAGGTTTAGAGACTTGCAAAAGTTTTTGTCTTTGTAGAGAATGGAATCGTGATAGAGAATTAGGGGCTTAGATTCGAGTAGCTTTATCTCCTTGCCTTCAATCTCAAGGGCTGTCTTTTCAAAAAGGCTTGAGTTAAGATAGGGGATAGAGCTTAGGGATTCTGGAATATTGCTATCTCTATTTTCTTCTATCTTTGCCAAAATATCAAAGAATAGGGTATTGAGGGCTTGGAAGTCTTTGAGGCAATCTAGGTTTAAGAATGGTTTTTTTATATGCTTGAAGCTTAAGAGCATAGATTCTAAGAGGCGCAAAAATAATAATCTATTATTCCAAGTCGTCAGCAAAGAAAAGAGAGTTTCAAAGTCTTTGTCTTTCTCAAGTCCAAATGTCGAGCATATCGAATCAAGGAGTGTGTGGGGTGTGTGGCTTGGCAGAATGAGCACCTTGCCATTCTGTGAGCTTTCTTTTAGCCCCAAAATATAGAGCAATTCATCATAGAAATCTTGGTTTAGAGTGTTTGCGTCAAGATAGCTTTTGCGTTTGAGTAGCACGTGTGGGCTTAAGCTTTGGTAGAGGAGCGGGAGGATATGTTGGGATTCTTCGGCTGAAGCCTCAGAATGACAAAATGTGTTATCGTATTGAGCATTTGTAGAAGTATCTTTTTTGTTAGGTGGTATCTTGTCATGTTGAGGCAAAGCCGAAAGATCTCTTTTGGAATCCTTTGATTCTTTGCTTAGGGATTCTTCACCCGCTAACGTAGGTTCAGAATGACAAATAGATTCACAATGGCAATTTGCGAGGATAGAATCATCAATCCGAAAATGCGTATATTTTAACTCCATATCAAGATTAGGCAAGAGATTCTTAATTTCCTCATAGAATCTCTTCGTGCTCGCGTCATTGCCCTCTTTGTCTTCGCAATTTTTAAAAGCCTTTAGAATCGCCTTGTCTTTGGCAAAAGCCGCATAATTTTTAGCGTCTATGATATAAAAATCCTCTGTGTTAGTTAGAATAATATATGTTAAATTGTTGTTTTTGTTTGTGATAGTCTCACGCAGAAAATAGAAAATGGATTCATAAAATGCTTTAGATTCTAGGCTTGGATTTTGCACATTAAGCTTTACAAATTCGTGGCTATTGCTGCTGCTCTTAACCTCAAAAAGCACTCTCGGAATCAAATCGTCATAGATTGCCAAATCGATTCTGTCCCTCGTGTTGCAATCATAATTAAAAGATTTATGCAAGAAATCGCGCAAAAGATTCTTTTGGTGCTCCTCTGATTCGCTCTTAGAATCCGCAATACCCAACACATAATCTCTCAAGTTTTGCCCAAACTCCTTAAGCTCGTCTTTTGCGGGAGAAAATGGGCTATGGCTTTGCACAAAATCTTGCAATGTTCTAGGGCAATAGCGCATGTCCCCTCCCGCTCGTTTTTGCCCGATTCTAGCGCGCATACGCTTTAAGCGCGCTTAAAACTCTGCCATGCCCTACCGCGCCGTGCTAGCGCCTATCAAACACGCTGCCGCCCACGCCTGCAAAGTCTGCCGCCGCACTATTTCCCGACACGCTTTGCCGCCTCCCCGCTATACCTATCGCCCATAATCGTGATTTTGCCAAGCGCGGCATTGATAGCGCGCAAATCCTCGCTGCTCAAGGCAATCGCGCTTGATTGGAGATTCTCCTCGAGCCTGCTCGCGTTGGTCGTGCCAAAAATCGGCGCAATAAAGGGCTTTTGCGCACACAGCCAAGCAAACGCAATCTGCGCCGCCGTGACGTTCTTTTGGCGCGCAATGTCGGTAATCAGCTCGACAAGCACCATGTTTGCCTGCAAATTTTCCTTTTGGAATCGCGGCACGGTGCTGCGAAAATCATCGCTCGCAAAGGTCATTTTATCAAATTTCCCTGCCAAAAAGCCCTTGCCCAAAGGCGAAAAGGGGGCTACGTGATAGATAGAGTCATTTGTTCATAAAATTCCTTTAAATGACAAACTTAAGCTTTGTTAATATCCAAATTTCTTTCTCCAAAAACTTTTTTGGCGACAAAAACGGCGTTGAGTACTCGCGGGAATCCGATGTAGGGAATGCACTGCATAAAGGTTTCAATGACTTTCTCGGGCGCGATTCCGACATTGAGTGCTGCATTGATATGCACCTCGAGTTGTGGCTCGCAACCGCCCGCCGTGAGTAGGCTCGAAAGCGTGATGAGCTCGCACTCTTGCAGGTTCAGCTCGCCGCGCGTGTAGATGTCGCCAAACGCAAATTCGATGATGAATCTTCCCAAATCGGGCGCGATATTCGCTAGGCTGTCGATGACCTTTTGCCCCGCTTCGCCGTCAATCGCTTGGAGTTGTGCAAGCCCTCTGTCAAATCGTGTCATTATTTGTCCTTTATTTTGTGTTTGTTTTGGCTCGTGCGCGTTCAATGTGCCAAACGCGCCAGAGCCCAAAGCGAGCACGAGCGCTTCGCGCAACACCTCGCGTCTCTTATTGTCGCAAGATTCATTTTGCATTTTTTTCTCCTTTTTGCTTCCTTTTGGTTTGGCATTGTTGTTGTAGAATCTTCTTACACTCACCAAAACTGCGCGGTTTGTAGTTTTCGCTCCCGTTTGTGATAAGCTCGATATAAAGATTTTCTTTATATTCAAGCATCGCAATCGCCTCTTGCAGCTTCGCAATCTCGGCGAGATTCTTCGCCTTTTGGCTTTGGATAATAGCAAGCCGTTCTTGCAGCATTGAATCGCCCTTGTCGGCGAGGTTTCTGTAATGTGCAATGTCTTTGATGCTCATTCCAAGCTGGCGATAGAGTTCAATCCAGCAGAGCCAATCGACATCTTTTGCGCTGAAAAGCCGCACGCCGTTTTTGTCTTTGTAGATATGCGGGAACAGCCCCTTGTCGAGCCAAAAACGTATTTTGCGCGAGGGAATGCCGCTTTTGCGTTCCACCTCGATAATCGTGTATGTCATCGTGCCACCTTTGTGTTGTGTCTGCGCGGCTTTGTCGCTGCCCTCGCGAATTTTTGGGTGCTGACAAGCCACATAGCATATTATAAGCCCTGACACTAAGTGTTTGTCAAGGGTAGTGGCAGAATTTTGTGTTGCAAGAGAAAAATGTGAGAAAGAAATTGAGCCAATAGTGCTAAGATGGCAAGGTAATGAACATAAAACCATGTCAAATATTGGAATGAAATGGTAAAAAATGCAATCTATTGGAATCGATTCAGCGGAAATGCTTTGTAAAATGGGTGCAGAAGAGGCTTTTGTACGGCTCAAAGAAAAATATCCTAGTATATGTGTCGTATTCCTCTATACCCTAGAAGGTGCGAATTATGGATATGGAATATCACAAATTGCCCGATTCTCGCAAGCAAGAGCTGAAAATATTTGATAATTCTTTAAAGCTAAAAGATGCATGCGCATAGAACAAGAAGTTTTTAGTATAATTTTGTAGCACTTGAGGGATTCAGCGCAAATCCGAATATCAAAAGACATATTGTGATTATGATATTTCTTCTTTAACAAGAATCAATGGAGCTGTACCCACCAGATAAATGGTTGGTTTAGTCGTCTCATGCTTTTTGATGATAGCGCACTTCCCGCAAGCGATTGTGCTTTTTATACCAAGCCCCTAACCAAAAAAGTTATGAATTTTATTGGTTGTATATTTGCAACTTAAAGATATTTTGCGTTCCGAAGTTTTGCTCACTAATGTACATCTTGCGATGATGAGAGAGGGGATTTTGATTCTGCTCTCGTGGTATGTAGAGACAAGGTAAAATCATGATAACAAAGCATAATTTAAAAGACAACAAAGTTTCTTTGAATAGAGATGTTTCTTGCCCGAAATTTCTAGGCTACAAAAAGCAAAACTGCCTTTTGCGTCTTATTAAACTTCACTTAGTTTGCATACTTTTGAATCTTCTCTACAAGCTCTTTTGCATTGCTAAATTCGTTTGCTTCTAGGGCTTCCTCGCCCCATTTTGCGCTTAAATAAGCAATCCCCGCATTCTTTGCTGCGCCCTCATCTTTAGCGCAATTTCCCACAAAGACGCTTTTGCTAAAAGGGGCATTGCGCAAGATAAGCTCAATCATCATAGGGTGTGGCTTGGATTCTATCTTTTCATTCGTACCGATGACTTCATCAAAAAACTGCACGATATTATGCCTTTGCAAAATCGGCTTAAGCGTGTTATGTGGGGCATTAGAAGCGAGGGCTAAAAAATAGCCATTTTGCTTAAGAGATTCGAGCATTTCTTTCACACCCGCAAATAGCACTGCGCGTTCATAATGTTTTGTGAAGTAGCGCTCAAAGCCGACTTTGTAACTTTTGTGCGCGAAATGCTCTATCTCATAAAAAAGCTTTGCGCAATTCACTTCAGGCGTGTGGATTGCGTTTTTTATCATTTGTTTTGGTAGCGGCAGGAGGCTTCTCTCTACCCTTATTTCATTGACTGCTTCACAAATAGAATCCTCGCTATCAAGCAGCGTCCCGTCCATATCAAAGAGGATATTTATCATTAGAATCCTTATTTAATCCTTGCAAAATCTTAGAATCTTTCAAATTTGAGCTTATGAACTCGCAAATTTGATTATATCAAAATCACCTTATCCATTTCTGCTTAACTTCTCTTTTATTTCCTTTTTCACCCTTTGTAAGTCGCTGCAAGTAAGAAGTGGGATTAGATTTTGAATCTCTGCTATGCTTTTATCCCACCATTTAAACTCAAGCAAAAGTGAAATCAGCTCCTCATCAAATCGCTTTTTGATAATTCTGCAAGGATTCCCCACCACAATACTATAAGGCGCGACATCGCTTGCCACAACAGCATTTGCGCCGATAATCGCGCCATCGCCAATGCGCACACCGGGCAAAATCGTGGCATTTTGCCCAATCCACACATCATTACCAATGATTGTGTCGCCTCTTAAGGGCAAATCGCTAGGCGAGGGCGCTTCCATATCCCAACCTTCAAAGATATAAAAAGGAAAAGTACTAACGGCATTCATTTGATGATTTGCGCCATTCATAATAAACTCCACACCCGCAGCGATTTGGCAAAATTTGCCAATGATGAGCTTATCACCATTAAAATCATAGAGATGTGTTACATGATTCTCAAAATCCGAATCGCTAATATACGTGAAATCATCCACGATAATATTAGGATTCTTGAGTGTCGGTTTGATGTATGTAACATACGAAACCCCCTGCACGGGAAAGGGATTATTTGGATTAGGCGCAATTCCATTTTTCATGCTGTTTCTCCTTATATCAAATCTGTTGCCACAAGCTCGGCTTGTTCTATGACTCTATCCACTGCAAGTTTTTGCATATCAGGCGGATAGCCATATTTTTGCAGCACCCTTTTAACTGCCACACGAAGCTTTGCTCGCACACTTTCTTTATGCTGCCAATCTAAGCTAACATTTTGCTTGAGAGTTTGAAAAATCGCTATGGCAAGTTCTTTTAGCTCATTTTTACTCATCACTTCTTTTGCACTTTCATTTTTGGCAATCGCTTCATAAAAGGCATATTCATAGTCTTTTAATCCCATTTCCTGCCTCTGCATATCACTCGCAACGAGTTCTTTGCCTAGGGCAATCAGCTCCTCTATGGCTTCTGCTACACTAAGGAGGTTGTTTTGATATTTTTGCATTGTCTTTTGCAGTCGCTCTATCAAGCTTTTTGCAGAAAGTGCAGAGCTAAGACGCGCACTTAGTTCATCATTTAAAAGCTTTTGCAAAGTCTGCAAGGCAAGGTTTTTGTGTTTATGGGAGGCAAGCTCGCTTAAAAACTCCTCTGAAAGGATAGAGAGGTTTGGCTTTGCAATCCCTGCGCTATCTAAAAGTTTCACTACCCCCTCACTCACAATCGCGTCATTAATAATTTGCCTAATTGCGCTTTGTGGCACAAGAGATTTTCCCTCCTCCTCTCTTTCGTATTTTTGCAAAGTCCTTTTGATGAGGTCAAAAAACGCCACATCTTTTGCGATTTTCTCCGCTTCCTCGCAAGGCAGAGCCATTGCATAGGATTTTAAAAGCCTTGTTGTATTATCTAAAAATCGCTTTTTGCCATTTTCTTGGGCTAGGATACATTCTAAAACTTGGGCGATAAACTGAAGTTTTTCTTGTGCGTTAAGCGTAAAATACTGCAAATAGTTGATTCCTTGCAGCATTTGCGCGGTAATTTCATAGTTTTCTTGCATTTTTTCTATGATTTTTGCTTTCTCTTGTATAAACGCGCCCTTGCCTCCGCTTTGAGTGTAAAATTCTAGTGCATTTTTTAGTTCATTGGCAATTCCTAAATAATCCACCACTAGCCCCGCCGGTTTGTCTTTATACACGCGATTTACCCTCGCTATGGCTTGCATAAGGTTATGTCCGCTTAGGAATTTATCCATATAAAGCGTATGTAGGGGTGGCACATCAAAGCCTGTGAGCCACATATCGCACACAATAACCATTTGTAGCTCATCATCAATGCTTTTAAGCCTTTTAGCGATTTCGCTTCTTTGCGCCTTGCTCGTGTGGTGTTTGCTTATTTTTTCTCCATCATCGCTCTTTGCGGTGATAATCACTTTGATTTTACCCTTTGTGGAATCCTCATTATGCCACGAGGGATTTAAATGCACGATTTGCTCATATAAAGACACTGCGATTTCTCGGCTCATACAAACAATCATCGCCTTGCCTTGCAAAATCTTCTGTCGCTGTGTAAAATGCTCTAAAATATCCTTTGCGATAGTTTGTAGTCTATCCTTTGCCCCGACAATCTCGCATAACCTCGTGGCTTTGGCGTTGATTTTCTCTTGCTCCTCACTTTTGCTTAGTTTAGAATCTAGCGCGCTTAAAATCTCTTGCCCCTCTGCACTTAAAGCAATTTTAGCTAACCTGCTTTCATAATAAATTGGCAAAGTCGCCTTATCCTCTACCGCTCTTGCAATATCATAAATATCAATATATTCTCCAAACACGCGCCGCGTGTCGGCGTCTGCCTTTTCAATCGGCGTGCCGCTAAAGCCTAGATAAGTCGCATTTGGCAGCGCGTCTCGCAAATATTTTGCATAGCCATAGCGGAGTTGCGCCTCCTCATCAAGTCGCGCTTCAAAGCCATATTGGCTTCTGTGGGCTTCATCACATAGCACGAGGATATTTTCCCTCTTGCTTAAGCATTCAAAGCTTTCTTTTTCGCTTCTAAATTTTTGAATCGTGCTAAAGACAATTCCTCCACTTGCCCTTTTAAGCTTTGCTTTTAAGTCCTGTGTACTCGTTGCAAGGATTGGCTCTGTGCGTAAAAGCTCCTTTGCTCTAGCAAAAGTGCCAAAAAGCTGCTCGTCAAGGTCGTTTCTATCGGTGATGAGTAAAAGCGTGGGGTTGGCAAAGCTCGCAATCGCCTTTGCGCTGAAAAATACCATTGTGAGACTTTTGCCACTCCCTTGCGTGTGCCAGAGCACCCCTCCTCTTTTGTCTCCATTCATTGCGCTTCTAGCGGATTCTATTGCCTTTTGCACCGCATAGTACTGATGATAGGCAGCGATTTTTTTGTTGATTTTTGTCGTGGATAAGCCTGCTTTATCATAAAAAGTCTCTTTTTCAAAGAAGATAAAAAAGCGCGTAAATTCCAAAAGATTGTGAGGCTTTAATACATCAGGTATTTGGGGCATTTGCGTATTGGTTTTATCCTCGTCTTTCCACACCATAAAGCGTGTGAAGTCCGCACTCAAGCTCCCCACCTTGCTATTTAGCCCATCGCTTACCATACATAGCGCATTGGAGATAAAAAGCATAGGAATCTGCGCCTTGTAAGTTTGAATCTGATGATAGGCGTTTTGCAAGGTAGCATTTGGATTTAGAGGATTTTTAAGCTCACACACCACTAAGGGTAAGCCATTGACAAAGAGCATAACATCAGGGCGTTTGGGCATTTTAGATTCAAAATGGAGTTGATTAGCACACAAAAAGTGATTGTTTTGCGGGTTTTCAAAATCTAGCACTTGCAAGAGAATGCCTCGCATTTCACCATCAAGTAGCACTTCAAGCGGGATACCCTGCGTAAGATAAGCGTGGCATTTCGCATTTGCTTCTAAAAGCTCCTCATTTTCAAGGGCTTTAAGTCTAGCCAATGCCTCGCTTATAAGCTGCTCTTGGATTTTATAACTTAGGTTAAGATTGCAAGGTTTGGAATCCGCAAAGTTAATCCTCCGCACCGCCTCTTTAAATGTGCCCTCAAGTATCCACTCCTCGCTTTTGCGCTCTAATTCCTTGCCGCTTTTGTAGTCATATCCTGCGTTTGTTAAACTTTGCAAGAGTAGGGATTCTACTGCATTTTCATCAAGCTTTTGAGGTTCTTGCATTGTTTTTCCTTAGGATTTAAAAAGTGTGCTATGGTTACCCACAGAGATACAAGTAAGAATTAAAATATCCTCTTGCTTTTGGTAGATTAGCAGCAAGTCTGGCTTAATATGGCATTCGCGAAAATCCTCAAGATTCCCCTTAAGCTTATGGTCTTTATATTTGGAATCCAAAGGCTCATCATTGGCAATCTTGCCAACAATATGCAAAACAAGTTTCACATCATCAAGGCAAAGTTTTTTGAGTGCCTTTTTGAATCGTTTGGAATGTTCAATGCGATACTTCATCTAGCATTGCCTTTTTGAAATCCTCAAAGCTTTCATATCGCTCTACTTCTCCATTTCGCACTTCTCTAATGGCTTCCAAAAGCTCATCGCTGGGCTCTTTTTGCTCGGTGATTTCTATCATAGAATCACAAGCCTTTGCCATAGTCCTGACCGCCTCTGCAAAGTCCTTATTGGCATTTTTGATGATAAGCGTCATTGTTTGCTCCTTTGTGTTTATTATATCTAGCTTTCTTGCTTTATGCGATTTTTTATAAAATCTCGCATTTTCTCAATTGATTGATGTAATTCGTCCTTTGTAAATCTTATATTAAGTTCATTTTCTGGATGATGAATTTGATGTCTTATATATTCTGTTATTGTTATTGTTTGCGTATTTTTGCATTTATTCTTACCGATTTTACTATATTCTCTTTTATCTGTTGTAGTATCTTTATATTTTTCTATCATTTCTTCTTTTTCAATATATCCATACAGCTCATTATGATATTCTTCATCAGCTTCTCCAAAGGCTAAGAAATTAACCTCATTTAAAGATGGGATAGGTAGACTTGCTTTATCAATTTTAACAATTTGCTTCTCTCCATCGTTTCCATTTTTTACCACTCTTAACTTATCAAAATCTAACCCTTTCACGATTGTAGGGCTATGTGTTGTTAATACAACTTGAATTCCATTTTGTTTGGATAATTGCACAAGGGATTCTATTAATAATCTTTGATGTTCTTGATGTTGTGATGTTTCGGGTTCTTCAATTGCATAAATAATATTTTGTTTGCTTACTCTATCTTTTTTCCTCTCTACTTCAGCTCTAAAAAAATTTAATAAAATTAATCTTTTTACTCCACTACCTCTTTTATTAATTGGAATATCTTTATCCCCCACAATAGATATATTTTTAAATACATCAGCCCATTTTAATTGTTCTGCACTTGGAATATTTGGGTTTAAACTCTGGGCAATAGCGGGATTCATTTCTTTTAGCTTTTCAAGAGTAGTATTTGTAACTTTTTGCAATTCATTTGTTATTTTTTCTGCAATTGTTTTTAAAGTTATAGAAATTTCATTATCTTTTAAAACCTCTTTTATCGCAAATTTTATAGGGTCTTGAATCTCATTATCGCCATCATCATTGCTTCTATCACTTTGAAAAAGAGCATACAAAGGCATATATTCTTGCAGCTGTTCCCATATATTTTTTGCATCTTCTTTATTTAGCTCTAATTCAATATCTTTCAAAGCTAAATCATCACAATCATCTCTAATTGCTTTCCTAAGCTCCGCTTTTTTAGTTTTATCTTGGCAATTAATATTTCTGTCCGTTACTATTTTTTGCAACTCATTGACTTTTTTATATAATAAATCGCGACAATTGGGATTAGTTGGGTGATAAACTTTGAGAAATACTTTTTCTTTTTCTTTGCCATTCTGGTATTTTTTAATAATTTCTAATTTTCCATCTTTATTGAGCAAATATTCATCTTTAAGGTTTGTTGGATTAGTTTCGTCTAATATTATGGAATCTGGAATATTCTCAAATATTACAGAAATCTGTATTTCTTTATCATTTTCTTCATTTTGTTTATTGATGTCATTTTTGTCAAGCTTTATAACTCCTCCATTTAGAAAAATATCTAACGCTTCTAAAATTGTAGATTTTCCGACATCATTTTTACCCACAAAAGCGGTTATGTTTTCAAAATCAATTTCTATTTCATTTTGATAACTTCTAAAATTTTTCAATTTCATTTTTATGATTTTCACTTCACACCTCCATTTTTTCATTTAAAATTTTTGCTAAAAGCATATCCCGCATTGATTGCAGATTCTGAATCTGCTTAGCATTATTGTGGATTTTATCAAAAAATCCTTTAGCCATATTTTCAAACTCTAAGATTAGTTTGTCGTTAGGTTTTACGATTTCTATTTTGAGCAAATCACCTTGTCGTATGAGCGGTTGTGTGCTACCGACATCATAGTTCTCTAATTTCAAATCTTGTGATAAAAAATATATGAAATATAAGTATTGTTTCTTTGGTTTTATTATGAGAGTATTATCAGAAAGCCATACTTTTTTGGGAAAATCAATAATAAATATTTTACCAAGAGTTCCAACCCTGCCTGTATAAATCAATGTTTCATCATATAGATATTTATCGCTTCTCCCAATTATTCCATTTGCGCCTAGAATATCATATTTTCCATCTTCTTTAAAGTATTCCCTTTTTAAAGATTTACCACTTGAAATATCCACATAATCCCCCAATTTTCCCATTTCCCACTCATTGCGTTTAGGATTGTCTATAAAGGTATGGCGGAAGAGAGTGAGGCTTAAGGATTCTAAAGTTTTGTTTTGGCGGTGGAGTAAGTCTATCTTATCGTCCAAACTACTTAGAATCTCCGCGATTTGTTGTTGGACTTTAAGGGGCGGGATTAACCAAGTTGTTTGTGATAAAAAATTCCAATCTGCTCGGGGCATTCTTGTCCCCTTAGAACTAGAATATGATAAATCTATCAAAGTTTTATTTGCAAAAAAATAAAATAAAAATGTTTGGTTTATATTTTGTTTTGCTCTAATAACCCAAATATCAGTGGAACAAATACCTTTAAATTTAGCTTTAATAATTTTTCTAAAATAAGGTCTCAATTTCCCAAAAAGAATATCATCTTCTTTAAAAATATATTTGTTACTGCTAACTTCATTAGAATTACCAACGCCACACAATCTCAAAGAATCTGCTGCAATGTGTTCAAGCCCTACATATTGTTCCTGTTCTCCTCCTACCTTCCAAATATCTGTTTTTATCTCCGCCACTTCCCCCAACCTGACCTCTTGCCATTGCTCTTTATGGAGGGATTGGAAGAAAGCAGAATGGAATGGCGCAATTGCAGTCGTGTGTTCTTTATGATTGTGCGTTGTTGTGCCCATTGTTGTCCCTTCGGCTATAATGTTTTTATTCATTTTCTGCCTTTGTTGTCATATTGAGCTTGTGAAACAAGCGAAATATCTGTATTAGATTCTTCGCTTCGCTCAGAATGACAAGATGGGGTTTTAGAATGACAATCGGATTTTTGAGATTCTTCGGCTAAAGCCTCAGAATGACGAGTTGAGGTCATTTTGTCATATTGAGCATTTGAAAAATGCGAAATATCTCTGTTGGATTTGTAAGATACTTCGCCTAAAGGCTTAGTATGACAAGAGGGGTTAGATTCTTCACCTGCTAAAGCAGGTTCAGAATGACAAGGGGAGGTCGCGGAATGACAAACCCCGCTATTTGTCCTATTGAGCGTTAGCGAAATATCTTTGTTAGAATCCACAATATGAGATTCTTCGGCTAAAGCCTCAGAATGACAAAACAAATAATCATACAAATCAAGCCATTTTGGATTGATAGCATTTATCAGATTTTCCTTAAACGCTCGCTTTTTACCTTTGAGATACTTTTCTCTCTCAATGGCTTGGTTAATGTTATCAAAGCTTTCAAAATACACAAGTTTTTCACAATTATATTTATCACTAAAACCTTTTGCTAAATGATTTTTATGTTCATAAATGCGTTTTTGTAAATTGCTTGTAACGCCGATATAAAGGGTTGTGTTGTTTTTGTTGCTCACCATATAAATAAAGGCTGGATATTTTGAAAATGCGATTTGATTTTGGGTCAAGATGATAGTGTTTTCTTGGGATACTTTGTCTAAAGGCTTAATATGATAAGAGGGTTTGTCATATTGAGCTTGTGAAACAAGCGAAATATCTCTATTAGATTCTTCGCTTCGCTCAGAATGACAAGATGAAGGCTTAGAATGACAAAATGGGGGACTAGAATGACACAATGGATTTTTAGAATGATAGGGCGAATTTTTGGGATAGTGAAGGTTAGTTTTGTTATGTTGCATTTTTTCTTTGTCATGTTGAGGCGAAGCCGAAACATCTCTATTCTGATTAGATTCTTCACCTGCTAACGCAGGTTCAGAATGACAAGATGGGATTTTGGTATGACAATCGGATTTTTGAGATTCTTCAGCTAAAGCATCAGAATGACAAGGAGAACTTTTCAGTGCATGGTCTTGATACTTTGGCTCTAAAACTTCACCATTTGCTAGTCTATCAATAATATTCTCCACGAGGGCTATTGTTTCTTTGTCTAGCTTCTTAATATCTTTTTGATAGCTATTAGAATGGGTAATCTTGTATTTAGCCATTGAATATATCCGCATGCATTTCTTTTGCGCTTGTGTAGGTTTTTAGTGTGCCTTTTTTGCGCTTCTCTTCTATTTCTTGCAATTGTAACAAAAGCTCTTTTTCAAGTTTTGTTGCTTTTGGTTTTTCGATTTTGCATTTGGCATTGATAGCTTTGCTAAGTGCCTTAATGGTCGGCACAAATTCATCTTTTACATTTTCAAGTATTAAAGTCATTTTGTCTCCTTGTTTGTCATTTGTAGATGCCTCCACGAGAATCCGCATCATAAGCATAGATAAGGATTTGATTCTCTATGATTTCATACAGGATTCTATACTTGCCTACTCGCAGGCGATAACGGTTATCCCTACCTTGAAGTTTTTGAATATCAAGGGTATTTTTATAGGGATTTTGTGCTAGAATTTCCAATTTATCAAGCACCCTTTGCCTTATATCGCTATGTTTCGCAAGAAAGTTATCCACAATTTTGCTCGTTTGAATCTTATACATCAGCATATTTCCTTTTTAGCTCTTCTAGGCTTATGGTCTCGCCCCTCTCGAGCTCTTTGCGTGCCTTTTTCCATGCCTTATAATTTTCTGGCGTCTCTATCGTGTCTGGCTCAATGCTGCTGCTTATGCTAAAGGGAATCTCGCCTGTTTTAAGCACCTTGTATGCAAACATTCTAAACGCTGTGCCTAAATCTAGCCCCATATCCTTAAGCATTGCCTCGAGTACTTCTTTGTCGTTGCTGTCCATTTTGAATTTGATATTTGATGTCATTGTGTCTCCTTTATTGTTTGTCTCCAGCTATCAACGCAAGATTTGCCAAAATCCTTTGGTTGAGCTCTTGTTCCTCTTTGATTTGGGATTCTAGCTCCGCTCTTAGACGTGTAAATTCACTCTCAAAGTCGAAGTTTTGCTCGTTTTCTTCTAGCCCCACAAACCTGCCCGGTGTCAGCGTATAGCCAAGCGCGGCGACTTCTTCTAAAGAGGCGGATTTACAAAAGCCTTTGATGTCGGCATAAGGTGGGAGAGATTCTAAACTTTTAGAATCTTGCTTGGATTTTATAGGTTGGGATTCTTCGGCTAAAGCCTCAGAATGACAAAGGGGAGAGTCAGTATGGGAAACTGGATTTTTAGAATCTCCATCTTGTGGATTCTGCGCTTTTCTCCACGCGTGGTAAGTTTGGCTTATCTTTTGTATATCCTCATGAGTTAAGATACGATTTTTACGATTAATCAACTCGCCACAATTGCGCGCGTCTATGAAAAGGATTTCTTGGTTTGTCTTAGAGCGGCGAATAAACCATAGGCAAGCGGGGATTTGCGTATTTAAGAAAAGCTTGGCGGGGAGATTGATAATGCAATCAATCAGATTAGATTCTATCAAGTTTTTGCGGATTGCGCCCTCACCGCCCGTGTTGCTCGTTAGCGAGCCTTTGGCAAGCACGAACCCGGCGACACCCTTTGGCGCAAGATGATAGAGGAAATGCTGAATCCACGCATAGTTTGCGTTTGTCGTTGGCGGGATTCCAAACTTCCAACGTCCATCGTTTGCGAGTTGCTCGCCGCTATAATCAGAATCGTTAAATGGCGGGTTGGCAATCACAAAATCTGCTTTTAAATCTTTATGCGCATCATTTAAAAAACTTCCTTCGCTATTCCATTTCACCTGTGAAGAATCGATTTGCCGAATCGCTAGATTCATCTTTGCTAGTCGCCAAGTCGTTTGGTTGCTCTCTTGTCCATAAATCGAGATGTCGTCAATCTTGCCTTGATGACTTTGCACAAAAGCTTCGCTTTGCACAAACATTCCCCCGCTGCCACAACATGGGTCAAACACTCTGCCCTTGTAGGGCTCTAGGCACGCAACGAGCAGCTCTACGACACTCTTTGGCGTGTAGAATTGCCCGCCCTTTTTGCCCTCGCTTAACGCAAACTCGCCTAAGAAATATTCAAAAATATGCCCTAAAATATCACTACTTTGGGCTATCTTACTTCCCGATTCTCCGCTTAAAGAGAGATTAGATAGCAAGTCAATCAACCCGCCTAAGCAAATGGAATCTAAATTTTCTTTGGCATAGACTTTAGGTAAAACGCCCTTTAGGCTTGGATTTTCCTGTTCTATGGTTTGCATCGCAGCGTCTAAAAGGCTACCGATATTGCTTTGTTTGGCGTTTTCCATAATGTAACCCCACCGCGCCTTTGGGGGCACAAAAAACGCATTGTGTGCGTGATATTCGTCCTTGTCCTCTGTGTCTCCACCCCCACTTTGCACTCTTTCAAAAATAGCTTGGAAGCTATCGGAGATGTATTTTAAGAAAACTAAGCCCAAAACGATATGCTTATACTCGGCGGCGTCAATGTTTTTGCGGAGTTTGTCGGCGGCGACAAACAGAGTCGATTCGAGTTTTGGCTGTGTTGCCACATCTTGCCCTTATGTCTATTTTATGATACTAAGCCTTTATACCACATAATGACAGAGAGCGTCCAAGCCATAAGGGCTTAGAATCTCATCATCATGCGTTTGGGCATTTCCCATATTGCATCATTATAATAGCATATTTTTGCCACAGAAGCAAGTTCAAGTTTGTAAATCTGGCTATCGCCCCACGCGCTTTGCCTGCTCTGGCGGGTAGCGGTCGCCAAGAATCTGTATTTTTGCAAGCTCTGCTTCAAAGTTTTTCAGCTCTTTTTTGTGCCATTGAACCTGCAATGATTCAGTGTTTTCACTCAAATGTGTTAGATTTGTCATGCCAAAAAGTGGGACGACATAGGGCTTTTTCGCTAAAAGATAGGAGATTGCCATTTGAGCAGGAGTTGCATTGCCATTTTGAGCGGAAGGATTTTTGCCTTTACCAAATTCTATTAGAAGTTCAACAATCCTATAATTTGCTGCCATTGTATCGTCTTGGTAACGTGGAAAGGTTGCGCGATTATCATTTTTTGGGTCAAAATCGCTATTTTTTCTTAGCTTTCCACTTAAATATCCTCGCGCAAAAGGTGAATAGGCAACAAAGCCGATTCCAAGCTCTTCTAATGTTGGAAAGAGTTCGGTTTCAACATTGCGCCACATCAAATGATATTCACTTTGCACGGCTGTGATTGGGCAGACTTTGTGCGCTTTTTCTATCGTTGCTGCGCTCAATTCGCACACACCAAACCGAGCGACTTTGCCTTCTTTTATCAAATCTTCGACCGTTCCCGCGACTTCTTCAATCGGCGTTTGGGGGTCAAAGCGATGTTGATAAAAAAGCGGAATCTGCTCGATATTGAGCCTTTTTAGGCTTTGTTCGCAAACTTCTCGGATACGTTTTGGCGAAGAATCCAAAATATCAGCATTTGCCCCAAAACCAAATTTTGTCGTAATAAAAACCTTATTTTTATAGGGTTTTAGAATCTTGCCCGCTAAGATTTCGTTACTATCTGGTCCATAGACTTGCGCGGTATCAAAAAGCGTGATTCCATTATCCACACATCTTGCTACAATCTCTGCTGCCTCTCTTTCGCTCAACACCTTGCTGCGGTGATAATTCAAGCCCATCAGTCCAAATGCGAGGGCTGAAACCTCAAAGGCATAGTCGCCTTTGCCCAAAATGCGCGTTGGCATTGCTTGCTTTTTAGAATCTGTTGCCAAAAGTGGCGAAGCACCTAAGCTTAAACTTGCCCCCAATATTGCCGCAACTTTCAAAAACTCGCGGCGATTGGTGGTGTGATTTTGCATTATTTCTCCTTGGATTTAAATTTACAGCCCTACGCTGTTTGCTGCATCGCTTCCGGGTGCGTATCTATCACCTATGATAACAATCTTACTAAGCCGACTATTGATTTCTTCTAGCTCATCTTTGCTAAATGTTAGCAGACAAGAGTTAAGATTCTCTTCTAGTCGATGAATCTTTGTTGTCTCTGGAATCGGCACAACAAAACTTTTATTTGCAAGAATCCATGCCAAAGAAACTTGTGCCACAGTTGCTGGTTTGCCATTAATGGTTTTGCTCTTTGCCACATTTCTAATAAAATCAATCACTTGCTGATTTGCTTCTAACGCTTCTTTGGAAAGTCGCGGGAAAGAGTTGCGCATATCAAGCGTGGGGTGAAAGGTTGTGTTTTTGTCAAAACCTCCACCTAAAAATCCTCTATCAAGCGGGCTATATGCGACAATCGTGATTCCCAACTTTTGGCAAGTGTCCATTATGCCATTTTGCTCTAATTCACGGAATGCCATAGAATATTGACTCTGCATTGCCACAGGGGCAAAGACTTTGTGTGCTTTCTGTATTGTTTTAATCCCTGCTTCGCCTAACGCCCACGCCTTGATTTTACCCATTTTGACTAAATCTTTCATCGTCCCTGCCACTTCCTCAATGGGCGTATCAATATCCACTCTGTGTTGCGTATAGAGGTCAATGCAATCCCTCTGCAGTCGTTTCAAGCTCCCATCAACTGCGCGCATAATAGACTTGCGGCTAGAATCTAGCTGTTGTTTGCCAAAGGGATAGTAAAAGCCAAATTTGGTATTGATTATAATTTTATCTTTATAGCCTTTCAAAGCCTCGCCCAAAAGCTCCTCATTGGTGTGTGGTCCATACACTTCAGCGGTATCAAAGAATGTATATCCCAAATCCACCGCTTTATGCAGCAGCTTTATCATTTCTTTTTTATCCCTTGCAGGTCCGTGATTTGCGCTCATTCCCATACAACCTAAGCCGATTGCCGAGACTTTGAAATTACCGATTTTTCTTTGTGGAATCGCTGTTTTTGTCATTTTTGCCTCCTTAGCATTTGCAAAAGTTTGTGCGCCTAAAAATGCCATTGTAGCAAGTGCCGCACTTGTTTTTAAAAACTTGCGTCTTGAATCTTGTGTAGATTGTTCTTTCATTGTATTTCCTTTATTTTCATTTATTTCCCCACTCTATTTGCTTGTTCGGCTGGGTATCTATCCCCAACGATTACAATTTTATCTAGTTTAGAATCTAGGCTTGCTAGTTCTTGCTTACTCCATTTGATGCCTAAAGCCTGTATATTCTCCTCTAAATGCGCAGGGTTTGTCGTGCCAAAAAGCGGGACAATATAGGGTTTTTTCGCCAAAAGATAAGAGATTGCCACTTGTGCGGGAGTGGCGTTAGAATCCTTAGCGTGTGGATTCTTGCCTTTGCCAAATTCTGCCAAAAGATTGATGATTTGGTAATTTGCCTCCATAGCATTAGGTTGGAATCGCGGGAAAGTCGCGCGATTATCATTGTTTTTATCAAATTTAGAATCCTTATTGAGTTTGCCACTTAAATACCCGCGATTAAGCGGAGAATACGCAACAAAGCCGATTTTTAGCCTCTCTAATGTAGGGAAAATCTCACTTTCAGGGTTGCGCCACATTAGGTGGTATTCACTTTGCACAGCAGTAATCGGGCAGATTCTATGTGCTTCTTCAATGCTTTTTGCGCTTAGCTCACACACGCCAAATCGTGCGACTTTGCCCTCTTTTATTAAGTCTTTCACACAATTTGCTACCTCTTCAATCGGTGTTTTTGGGTCAAAGCGGTGTTGATACAAAAGCGGGATTTGCTCTAAATGTAGTCTTTTTAAGCTTTGCTCCACAACTTCGCGAATGCGTTTGGGTGAGCTATCTAGCACACTTGCGTCCTTGCCAAAGCCAAATTTGGTGGTGATGAAAAGTTTTTTATTATAAGGCTTTAAAAGCTCCCCGACTAAGATTTCATTACTATTTGGTCCATACACTTGCGCGGTATCAAAAAGCGTGATTCCATAGTCTATGGCAGATTCTAGAATCTTTAAGGATTCCTTTTTACTTAGCTTTTTAGAGCAGTGGTAGTTTAGCCCCATACAACCAAAGGCAAGAGCAGAAACGCTAAAAGCATAGCTCCCTTTACCAAGTATGCGCGTGGGCATTTGGATTTTAGAATCTTTAGAATCCGCACCAAAAAGTGGCAATGAGCCTACGCTTAAAGCAACGCTTAGCATTGCAGAGGTTTTGAGAAAATCTCGCCGAGAGTGAGAAATTGTATTTTGCATTTTTTCTCCTTATGATTTTAAAATACATTTGAAATTATAAAGCCTGACACTTGGTGTTTGTCAAGGGGTTTTGGGGAAAATATAGAGAAAAATGGGGGGGGCTTAATTTATATAAATTCTAATGGAATTGTTAAAACCCAGATTCACAAAGCACAAAGTTCTTTATAGCTTTTTGCACCTGCTTGTTTCAAAATAAATGCTATTTTATAGTGTGCTTAATACCACTCGGTTAATGCTCTCTACTTCATTAACAATGTGCTTACTAAAATAATCAGCTTTAAACTCTTTTGTGATTTCTTTTATATTTTTAAAAACCCATATTCACATTTACAAAGATTTTGTTGATTATATTCCTCTATCCATTTTTGATTGAGCTTTATTGCCTCTTTACTCTCATCAATGCCTATAAAGTTTCGTCCAAGCAAGAATGATTCTCTCAAAAATCCCCCGCTTCCACAAAAACAATCCATTACAAGAGAATCCGCATTAGAGGACATTTGGATTATTCTTTTTAGCATTGCATTATTTTTCTGTGTTGGGTAGATAGGATTTTGTGTATCTTTAAACTCCCAAATATCTTGAATCTTTTTACCCTTAGAATCTTGTGCATAAACCTTTTTTCTAGGCACTCCATTTTTGCTCCACTCAATCAGCCCGGCTTTTTCTAGCTTGTCTAATTCACTTAAAGAGCAACGCCAATGTCTGCCTTTAGGAGGTTTTAAGCCATTCCATTCTTGCCCACTTTCTCCCTTTTGTGTAACTCCGGGTGCATGAAGCGGAATCGTAGTATAGTATCCTCTTTCATCTTGCTTTTTAAATCGTTTATGTAAATCATTTTTTGTGATTTCCTCATAAACTTCATTCCAAACATATTGATTGCTTTTTACATAAAATAAGATTCTATCTTTGATATTCCCATAGGCTTTGCGTTTAAAGTTTTTAGGATTACATTTAATGCGCGTAATATCATTGATAAAATGCTCCCTTCCAAAAATCTCATCACATAAGATTTTGACATAGTGTCCCACCTTATCATCAATGTGTAAATACAGACTCCCTTTTTCACTCATTAATTCTTTAATTAAAATTAGACGATAGTAGAGAAATTCCAAATAAGATTCCAAATTAAATTTGTCTTTATATGCAATTTTTGAATCTAAACTTGCGCTCATCGTGCTTCCTAGTCTAAAGGTATTATTTGTGGCAAAAGGAGGGTCAATATAGATTAAATCAATGCTATTTTTGAAGCTTTTAGCTTGATTTTGTAAGAGATTTTGCATAGCATTGAGGTTATCATCAAAAATAAGTAAATTTTTTTGATTGTAATCCCCTTGTAATTCTCTGCTCAATGGAAGTTTTAGAAAATCTTGCGGAGATTGAAAAGATTTAAAAAGATGAAACATTGCTACACCTGATAGAGAAAATCTCTTAAGAGGAGAGCAGATAAAACATTATGATTTTGATAAATGCTTGTGAGTGTTTCAAACATTTTGTTTTTACCTTGAATATAACATACTCCATCTAAAATTGCTACTTTGATAATATTTTGTGTTAAAGGGGTGTTAAGCAAACTCATTGCGTCCTCAAGCTGGGCATTTTGATGTCCGCCAAAATCACTTAGAAACTTTGCCTCGCCGATAATCATTTTCCCATTAAATCTTGCGATGAAATCTAAGCCTTTTAAACGAGTATAGCCCAAATGTTCTTTTGCAAATTCTTGCATAGCCAAATCTGAAGCGTTTAAGATAGCATTTTCGTTAGTATTCTTAAATATCTCTAGACTAACAGGCTGGACTCCTAAAATACCACTATTAACCCACCGCTTTAAAAGCGGTCCTATTTGGCGATTCGTTTCTTTTGGTTGTGAGAGATTTTCGTAAATTTTATTTAATCCCATTTCTTTTAATCTCCCACAAATTCTTGCTATCGTTGCGGGATTTCTTTTGATTGCGCTCTTATCACGCCTTAGATATGCGATATAAGAATCCTTGATAGGAAACAAATCAAAATCAAGCAAAGATTCTATTATTTTTTCTTGCTCATTTGCGTTAAAGGCTTTTTCAAATCTATCCCATTTGATAGAATCTATCTCTCTTATATTATCCGGGCTCATAGGATATACTCTAAAAAGCTGGTCTAAATAATTTCTTTGATTCGCTAGTTCTATACTTTGGCTTAGAAAATGGTTCATTTGATAACCCTAAAGTTTAATTTATAATATTCTAGCCCAAATACAAACTTTTTCATCTCTTGTCTCCAAATCAAAGTAGCCTGACATTATAGCAAAAAAGCCTAATAAATGCCACTTTTTCTAGTGTAATGGCGCAATCTCATCAAGCGCACTTAGGGCGTTTAAGCTTCTAGGGTAGCCGATGTAAGGCACAAGTGCGGTGATGACAGAGATGAGCTTGCCTCTATCATTTCCTACTCTTATATTTCCTGCGATATGCGCCCTCACTTGAGAATCTGCCCCGCCCATTGAGAGAATATACACAAAGGTTAAAAGCTCCCTAAACTTTAGAGGAAGCCCACCGCGCGTGTAATAATCCCCAAAGCAATTCGCACTTAAAAAGGTGCGGATATGTTGATAATCCTTTGGTGCTGCAGCATTGCCTTTGTCAATCGCTTCACCAAAAAGCGCGCGTTGGGTTTCTAGCCCTTTTTCTCTCCTTTGAGCGTATTCTACCCTGCCTTGAGATTCCAAAGGAAGCGCAATTCCAAGTTGTGCAAAGATTTCATTGGTGGCATTAATAAAATCTAGCACTTTCCCCATACCCACATAAGGCGTGGCTTGGTAGAGAATCTCCTTAATTGCCACAGGTTCAACGCCATTTTTCAAAGCCGCATTGAGAATTGCCTTAAACTCGCTCAAAGCAGGAATAGCTACAAGAGAGGCAAGGGTAATCATCAAGCCCTCTTTTAGCTCAAGCTTAGATTCACTTGGCACTTCATCAAAGGCAAAATTCACATAATTGGTAAAAAACTCGGGGTCGGTTTTGCTTAGTGGCACATCAGTGCTGCCAAAAAGCTTTTCAAAGGTTTGCTTGGCTTTTGGGGTTAGATTAGTTTTCATTGTGTCTCCTTGAATGTGTTGTGTTTGCGTGTTTGAAGTCTTAGAATCACACGCACTTAAAGCAAATCCGCTAAGACTCACTAGACTTGCTCCTATGCCTAATTTTGCAGAGGTTTTGAGAAACTCCCTGCGTTCTAATGATTGTTTATGTGGATATTCCCGCATTGCTCCTCCTTGAAATACAAAATACATTTGATATTATAAAGCCTAACACTAGTGTTTGTCAAGGGGAAAAACTCGAACAAAGCCATGTTTGCCTGCAAATTTTCCTTTTGGAATCATGCCATGGTGCCGCGAAAATCATCAGTTGCAAAATTGCCACAGAGGCAAAGACTTTGTGCGCTCTTTGGAAAGCCTCACCAAGTAGCTCCCTCATTGGTGTGTGGTCCATACAACCTAGCGGATGCGTGGGTATTTGATTAATCTGTGCCATTTTATTCCCTCCTTGTGTATCGAGTAGATTGATTCCATTTCCCAAGAATGCTAAAGCCCGATAGGTTTAACTTAAATTTTAGAAATTATCTACGATTTTTCTGGTTCATTTTTTTTCTTTGTGTTTGTGCAATTCTTCATATCACAAGAATGAAATAAATCAACACCTGTTGCTATCATTTCATCATAGATGCCGATTTTGTTTTCTAATATCTGTATGGTTTCGTGGATTATTGCAAGCTGATTTTTAAGAGACTGCATTTGTTTTGCAAGCATTTCTCGCCGCTCATGCGCTGTTTTCATTCCCTGTGTGAACAAAATTGCATATTTTTTGATGTCCTTGAGGCTCATTCCTGTATTTCTTAGATAATTGACCCACGAGACCCATTCCACAGCTTTTTTATTGAAATATTTCACGCCATTTTCGTCCCTATCTATCACAGTTTCAAACACTCCCTTTTTTGCCCAAAATCTTAGGGTGTGTGGCGAAATTCCTGTTTGTTTCGAGACTTCTATAATTGTCCAAGCCATCATTTATTCCTTTTATCAATTTTCATTAATCTAACTCTATCTCGAGAGTTCCTAGCTATTTTCTAACACTTCCTTTGCTCTCTCCAAAGTTGAATCTGCGCCCTGTTTTAAAGATTGCATTAGGGCAAGATTTTTGCATATCGCGTGGCGCATTGCTCAAATCACTGCCACCACTTGTGCAAAATGGAATGATGATTTTGCCGCTAAAATCATGCGATTCTAAGAATGTGTTGATGATATGTGGCGCAGTATACCACCAAATTGGAAATCCAACAAATATTGTCGTATAGTTGTCTATGTCAATGCTATGAGCGATTTGTGGACGAGAGGCTTTGTCTTTGCATTCCAAAGTGCTGCGACTTTGCTCATTTGTCCAATCTAAATCCGCTTTGCTATATGGCTCTTGGGGCACAATCTCATAAAGCTCTGCATTTGCTGCTTCCGCTAAAGTTTGCGCAACTTCTTTTGTGATTCCACTTGCGCTAAAAAATGCAACTAATGTTTTCATGCGTTCTCCTTGTCTTAATTTTTCAATCTCTCAACCAAAGCTTGTTTGTAGTTTTCTAGCTGGCTAGAATTGATGCCTTCAAACACCAAAGGCTCTAAATATTCCATACCACAATGTAATGCGCTCGCTTTCATTGGTAAAAAGATATTTTTGAGCTCCACGCCCACTCTACCATTTTTGCCATATGTGCTGCGCCCACCGCCTGCTGTGGAGACAACGAGCATTTGTTTGCCTTGCCAAAGTCCCGGTCCCACGCTGCCCCAAGTTTCATTCAAATAAGCTTTCATCATCGGCGTGATATTAAACCAATGCGTGGGAAACAAGAATACGATTCTTTGGTGTTCGCGCGTGATTTTGCGCTCTGTATCGCCATCAATGGCACGTGTATCATAGCCTTAGATTGACTCAAGATTCCTCACCTCAACTCCTTTGACACTTCTAGCGGCTTGTTCTAAGCCCTTGATAAATATAGAATGCTCGGGATAGGGGTGTGAAACAATCACGAGGGTTTTGACTTTTGTTTCATCGGCAAAAGCACTCGCAAACAAAAATAGACTAAGCAATAGCAACTTTTTCATTTTTACTCCTTATTTTTCATTACAACAACCTCAACAAGTTTCCTTGCTTGGCAATCATCAAGCAAGGTGGAACATTACTTCAGATTCGCATTAAAAAACTGCGCAATTCTTTCAAATGGAATCTTTTGCGCATTATCATACAAATCCACATGATTTGCGTCTTTGATAAGCAGCAATTCCTTGTTCTTGCCTTTTAGCTTTTTGAACGCGTCCTCGCTAAAATATCTACTATGCGCCTTATCCCCGTGAATGATTAAAACCGCACTTTGGATTTCATCGCTATATGCCAAAATCGGCATATTTATCATTGAAAGTGATGATGTTAGATTCCAAGCACCATTTGAGTTAATCGAACGCGCATGGAATCCTCGCGGCGTCTTGTAATATTCAAAATATTCCTTGATAAATAGCGGCTCATCGCCTGTGAGTTTTTCGGGCAATCCACCTGCTTTTGCAAATGTACCTTTCTTAAAATCTTCCGTGCGCTGATTGTTTAGGGATTCTTTGAGTTTATAACGTGCCTTTGCATCCATCGTGTCGTTGTATCCTCGTGCGTTCACGCGTGTCATATCATACATTGTCGAAGCCACAGTCGCACGAATGCGCGTGTCCATCGCGGCGGCATTGAGCGCGAATCCACCAAATCCGCAAATGCCCAAGATTCCGATTCTCTTAGAATCCACATTTGCATAGTTGCTCAAGAAATCCACAGCCGCGCTGAAGTCCTCCGTGTTGATGTCGGGCGAGGCGACACTGCGGGGCTCACCGCCGCTTTCGCCTGTGTATGACGCGTCAAAGGCAAGAGTGATAAAGCCCTTTTGCGCGAGCGTTTGCGCATAGAATCCACTTGCTTGCTCTTTGACTGCGCCAAATGGTCCCGCGACTGCGATTGCCGCGAGCTTTTGCTTGCCGACATTTTTGGGAATATATAAATCCCCAACTAGCTCGATTCCATAGCGGTTTTTAAATTGCACTTTTTGCACATTCACTTGTTCGCTTTTTGCGAAAACTTTGTCCCAACTTTTATCTGCTGCCATGCTTTTTCCTCCTAGAAATAATAGCAATAAAATGCCAAATATTTTGCCAATTCCTTGCGCCATTTTAACCTCCTTAATCTAAGCTGCTCATATCAATCACATAGCGGAACTTTGCCTTGCCCGCCGCGACAACTTGATAGGCTTCATCAAGTTTTTGAATTGGGATTATCTCCACATCAGGGTAGATGTTATTTTTTACGGAATAATTGAGCATTTCTTGTGTTTCTTTGATTCCGCCAATCACAGAAGGATAGATTTTTTTATTCTGAAACTGCCATACAAACGCATCAAAATCTAGCCTTGGCTTGTCTTTTGGTGCGGGTAATCCAACAATCGCCATTTCGCCACCAAATTTGAGCATTTTGTGGTAGGCATTCACATCATAATGATATGGAATCGTGCTAATGATAAAGTCAAATTCATTCGCAATTTGCGCAAATTCTTTGTTTTTGACATTCACAAATCGTTTGATTCCAAGTGCCTTTGCCTCTTTTGCCTTGTCGACAATATCAAATGCGCTAACTTCCGCGCCAAGTGCAATCATATATTTCGCCGCCATGTGCCCGAGCCCTCCGAGCCCGGCAACAGCGACTTTTTGCCCTTTCTTTACGCCAGAAAACATAATCGGTGAATAGGTTGTAATCCCTGCGCAAAGTAATGGTGCGATTCTCTCGAGTTTGGCATCACTTGGCACAGAAATGGCAAATTTCTCGCTCAAGACAATGTTGTTTGCATAGCCACCTTTGGTGATGTCGTTGTTGTGGAAGACATCTTTGCTGTTGTAGGTAAAAACGGTTTTGCCGTTTTGGCAATATTGCTCTTTGCTTGCCTTGCAAGCTTCGCATTCCCCGCAGCTATTCACCATACAACCCACGCCAGCATAATCGCCGACTTTGAACTTGCTCACTTTACTACCAACAGCGATCACTTTGCCCAAGATTTCGTGCCCGGGCACGATTGGGTAGGTTGGCGCGTGGTGGTCGCCGCTCACGCTGTGCAAATCGCTATGGCAGATTCCCGCATAGAGAATCTGAAGCAAAATATCATTCTCGCCCACAGCATGCCGCGTGAAGTTGTAGGGGTGAAATCTCCATTCTTTGTCAAACGCCGCATAGCCTTTGGAGGTGATAGGTTGTGCGTTTTGGAACTCGGCGAGATTCTGTTCCACGCTTGGCTTGGGGGATTCTTTTGGCAATGGCAAATTGCGGACTTGTTTAGAATCTGCTGCCGCAAGAGGCGAAAGAATCCCGCTTGTGAGCATGCCACCACCCACGATTCCGCTTGCGAGAATGCCCTTTTTGAGAAAATCGCGGCGGCTTGAATCGGTCGCTACATTGTCGTTGTTTGCGTTGGTTGCTTTGTTCATATATTGCTCCTTTTTAGAATATGGACATAATTATAAGTGATGAGAGCAAGTATCAGTCAAGGGGATTTGCACAATATTGTGCAAATCCCGAGTTGTATGGGGCAAGACGAGTGAAACTCTAAGATTGACGCATTGATATGCACCTCGAGCTGTGGCTCGCAACCACCCGCCGTGAGCAGGCTCGAAAGCGTGATAAGCTTGCGTTCTTGTAGATTTAGATCACTCCGTGTGAGATGTCGCCAAACCCAAACTCGATGATGAATTCGCCCAAGTCAGGCGCGATATTCGCGAGGCTGTCAATAATCTTTTGCCCTGCTTTGCTATCGATTGGAGTTGTGCGAGCCCTCTGTCAAAGCGTCTTTTGTTGTCGCATTCATATTGACATACAGAATGTATGTATGTTATAGTATTATAAAATTTAGGGGGAAAAGGTGAAACACAAAGACCATTATAATGACGTCTACATCGTGGAATTATCCCAAAAGATTCTAAGTGTAATGCCACAATTTGAAGCGCAAAAGTTTTGTGTAATGTTGCAGGGTAATTTAGAGGATAAGGAACTCTTTGCAAGATTAGATTGTATCGTTGATGCAATGGTTAAGACAATGGGGAGCGATTATACTCAAAACATTCAAAGCTTTTTTCATCTACTTGGCGAGGAGCTAGAAAAAGCGGAGGGAATGTTTAGCTTTGGCTATTGGTTGTTTCCTATTTCACGCTATGTGGAACGCTATGGCAATACAAATTGGCAAGTTTCTCTAAGCTTTATCAAAGAACTTACCAAGCGATTTACAGGTGAATACGCTATCCGTCCGATTCTAAGAGAGCACCCAAAGGAAGTAATGGACGAACTCATTTTATGGAGCAAGGATAGTAATGTGCATATTCGCAGGCTTGCAAGTGAGGGCGTGAGAATCCACCTGCCTTGGTCGCCAAAGCTCCTTGTTGCGCTTGATGAATTTGAAAAGTATGCGATGATTTTGACAAACTTAAAAGATGACTCGCAAAAGTTTGTGCAAAAAAGCGTGGGGAATAATCTCAATGATTTGTATAAAGAAGCACCGCTAAAAGCGCAAACTCTCATCGCACAATGGCGACAAAGTGGGGCAAGCAAGGCGTGTGAGTGGATTATCAAGCACGGAGAGAGAAATCAAAATAAAAATCAACAAAAAAGAAAGAGAGGAAAATAAATGGCACAGAGTATTTATCCCGTCCTAATGACAGACAGACTTCAAGAAAGTAGCCTATTTTACAAAACTTATTTGGGCTTTGCGCAAAACTTTTCTAGTGATTGGTATATTAACTTATCTCACCCTGATGGTGGCGAGTTAGCCTTGATTGATGTAACTCACGAAAGCATACCCGCACTCTATCGCGCAAATGCGAATGGAATCCTCGTTAATCTTGAGGTAGCAAATGCCACACAAGTGTATGATTTTATCAAAAACAAAGATGAACGCATTATCGTAGCGCATTTGGCAGATGAGGTTTGGGGGTGGCGACATTTTATCATAAAAGACCCAAATAATGTGTTGATTGATATTATTGAAGTTTTGCCGCCAAGTGCGGAGTTTTTAAACAATGATTCTAGCGGTGTATTATGACAAACAAAGAAGCTACGCGCAAAACTACCTCCGCCTTGCTAAGCGTTGCAAGAGCACATTTTGCGGAATATGGCTACTTTGATGTCGCACTAGAAAAAATCGTAGAAGAAGCAAATGTAACGCGCGGGGCGGTATATCATCATTTCAAAAACAAGCAAGGGCTTTTTGTCGCTGTGCTAGAGAGTGTGCAAGAAGAGGTTGCCGCGCAGATAGAAAAGCAGGCTTTGAAAAGTGATGAGGCGTGGGAGCAGCTGATATTAGGCTGTGTGGGGTTTATCAAAGCGGCAAATGCAAAGGAAAATAGGCAGATATTATTAGTTGATGCACCCGCTGTGCTTGGTTGGGAAGTGTGGAGAAGCGTTGATGCGAAGCATTCAATGAGTGTGTTGCAAGCGCATATTGAGGAGCTAAAGGCACAAGGCTATTTGTGTGAAGAAGTAGATACGCAGTTGATGACATTTGCGCTCTCTGGTGCGCTCAATGAGCTAGCATTGCAATTTTGTGCGAATTTCAAAAAGAAGCAAGAAAAGAAACTTCTAGCCACTCTTACACAATTTGTGAGCGGGTTTAGGAAAGCTTGATTTATGGGGTGGGAGTTGGTTGCCCTTTGCTCTTAAGCCTTTTTTAAGCTCCTCACACGCTTTTTT
>CAJTQL010000009.1:0-1636 GCA_910578285.1 uncultured Helicobacteraceae bacterium | reverse complement strand
ACAATAGCTCCCGAGGCTTGTGTTGCCGCACCATTTATAATACTTTTTGATAAAAAGCTCCTGTGGCGGGAGGCTCTCTATCAGCTCCATACATTGCGTGTGGCTTTTTTCTAACATTGCCTTTGCGGCTGTAAATCTAATGATTCCTGTGCTTCTTGGCTTTGGCGCGGTGATTGTGGCTGAATTTTTAAGCTTTTTAGTTATTCTTTACTATCTAACAACACAGCGCGCCAAGTAGGGCTATGGTTAAAATTCATCATTGCTTTGTTGGTTGCTTATCCTCTTCTTTATCTCCCCTTTTACCCTTTGTAAGTCGCTGCAAGTCAGCAGCGGGATTAGACTTTGAATCTCTGCTATGCTTTTATCCCACCATTTAAACTCGAGCAAAAGTGAAATCAGCTCCTCGTCAAATCGCTTCTTAATCATTCTTGCAGGATTCCCTACCACAATGCTATAAGGCACGACATTGCTTGCCACAACAGCATTTGCGCCGATAATCGCGCCATCACCGATATGCACACCGGGCAAAATCGTGGCATTTTGCCCAATCCACACATCATTGCCAATCATCGTATCGCCCTTAAGAGGCAGATTTTCGGGCGTTGGAGGTGGCGCATTCCAACCCTCAAAAATATTAAAGGGAAAAGTGCTGACTGCATTCATTTGATGATTTGCGCCGTTCATCACAAACTCCACACCCGCAGCAATTTGACAGAATTTGCCGATAATGAGTTTGTCTCCATTAAATGCGTAATGGTGGCTAATGTGGGATTCAAAATCGCTATCGCTTATATAGGTGAAATCGCCCACGATGATGTTTGGATTTTTGATGTTTGGCTTGACATAGGAGACAGAATCTACGCCCTTGACAGGAAAGGGATTGTTGGGATTTGGCGTGATTTTATTTTTCATTTTGCCTCCTTTGTGGGTTGTATTTTTCGTATTCTTTTTTTAATACATTTGCTCGCCCAGTCATAATGGCTTGAAGTCGCACTCACACAATAGCTCCCGAGGCTTGTGTTGCCGCACCACTTATAGTGCTTTTTGACAAAAAGTTCCTTTGGTGGCAGAGTTTCTATCAGCTCCATACATTGCGTGTGGCTTTTTTCTAACATTGCCTTTGCGTTCTCTAATGGCGTGCTTTGGTGCTTTTGCCAAATCTCCCTATTCATCGCGGGATAGGTTTTGAAATTATAAGGCGCAGGGAGAAAAGGCACAAAATCACTCGTCCTCTCAAGGTTTGTGCGCACAAAGTGGAGCAAAAGCACCTGCCATTCATACAAATGCACCAGCACATCACGCAAAGTCTTGTCGCGCTCGTTATATTCAAAGGGTGCGCTTTGTTGTTCAAGCGGGATTTGCTCTATCAACGCAAGCAGAGATTCATAATTTTTCTGACTTAAGGCAAGCAAATCGCTTTTGTTGGTAGGGCGTGGCATAGGTGTCCTTTGAGCTTAGAATCTAAAGGGTAGATTATATCACAAATTGCAAAAGCGTGCAAGAAAATTTCACTTTGCACCCTTTTTAATCTTCCTGTGGCAATTTCTTCTTCCCAAAATTCTTTATTTTCTTTTGCTTCAAATAAATTGTCCCAATATTCTTTATAAAGTTTTTCATAATCTGTGTTTAGCTCCAT
>CAJTQL010000008.1 GCA_910578285.1 uncultured Helicobacteraceae bacterium | reverse complement strand
ATGAGCCAAGAAGATTTGAATGATTTGGACTTTGCACAAGTTGGAATCAAAGATGAATCAGGAACAATCGTTTCTCTCAAAGACTTAGGAATCACAGCGATTCAAAAGGCAACCTATCCCGATGGACGATTCCTAAGCTTTATCCTCACAAACGCTGAAGGTGTCAAAATCAATGCCCAAGACTTGTATAACATTGCATTCCTTACAAGCGGAGGATTAGAATCCTCCCACAAAGAGGATAAAGAAGAATCCAACAATGCCCTTGCAAACAACACAAACAAAGATTCCGATTCTCTAAGCAGCAAGATTCGCAAGATGAGCAATCCTCTTGTATTTCCAAACAAACCACAGGTTGATGTGAGGATATGAGACTGGAATTGGATTTGTCATGTTGAGCAAAGCGAAGCAATCAAACGTGTTGGGATTCTTTGCTCGTTGATTGCCATGCATTCTAGCGAATGCTCGCAATGACGTACAGCCAAAATCCCTCACTTTCCAAACATCACTAATTTTTAATATAATGATTGTATTGCAATTCTTTGGAGGTCAACAATGCGTCTTCTGCTCGCGTGTCTGCTCGCGTGTTGTGCGCTTGCTAACGACAAGATTCAAAAACGTTATGAATTTAGCAGCAACATCATTGATTCCCAGCTCATCATGCCGAGTGCGCCTCCGTTCACGCTTTTTGAGCTCGCACCCTCGGCAAATCTGTATCGTGCTAAATCATCTCTGATTGTCGAAAAGTTCAAACAGCACAATATCACATTGATTCCGACCTCGACCATTGTCGAGTTTGTGCGCACACAAAATGACCGCGTGCCGTTCCTCGAAGAAAAAATTGGACCCCTGTTTGTTGATGAATATGCGAGATACCATATCCTCGTGCAAGATGTCATCGTTACGCCGCTCAACAACATCTCGCTTGAGGGGCTGCATTTTCAAGATTTCCAATTCCCCAAAAAGCTCCACAAACGTGCCACAGGCAGCTTCCCTGCAAACTTCATCGACGAGCTTGGTACGATGAAGCGAATCTATTTCCGTTATGAAATCAAAGCTACGCTCGAGGCGATAGAGACGACCAAAAAGCTCAAGGTGGGCGATGTCATCAGCCCCGATTCTGTGAGTATTACGCGCATTCCATTTGTCAAGATGGCGCGCGAGCTCGCCACAAAAGCCGATATTGACAAATACTCGATTGCGTCCTACACGGCAAAGGGCACGATTCTACACCAAAACGACCTTGCGCCCAAGATTGTGATTCGCCGCGGCGATTCGGTGTTTGTGCTTGTCAATGATGGGCGCGTGATTCTAAGCTTCGATGGCATCGCCCAACAAGATGGTGCGATTGGCAAGAAGATTCGCGTCAAGAATCCGCGCACAAACAAGAGCTATGATGTGATTGTGATTGACGAAAAACGTGTTGAGGTGCGCTAGTGTTGCCCATCATCATCGCGCTAAGCGGGGCGAGCGGCGTAACACTTGGAATCCGCTTGCTCGAGGCGATTCCACAAGAACGTGAATGCTATGCAATCGCCACAGACGGCGCGCGCGAAGTCTTGCGGCGCGAGAAGCTGCACAATGTGCAATGGTTGCGCGATGATGACATCGGCGCAAAGGTTGCATCTGGTTCGTTTTTGTGTGAGGCAATGGCGATTGTGCCATGTAGTATGAACACGCTTGGCAAAATCGCGAGCGGAATCGCCGACAACCTCACCACGCGCGTTGCGAGCGTGTGTCTCAAAGAACGGCGCAAGCTGCTTCTTGCTCCCCGCGAAATGCCCTTTAGCACGCTCGCGCTTGAGCAAATGCAGCGTCTCTCACTCTATGGCGTGCTCATCGCTCCACCTGTGGCGGCGTATTATGCGCATGTGCAGAATCTCGAGGCGATGGAACGTTTTTGGGTGGGCAAATGGCTTGATTTGCTGCAGATTGAGCACAATCTTTACAAACGATGGGAAGGCTAAAGTGTATAAAACAGCGATGTATCCGGGGACATTTGACCCCATCACAAACGGGCATTTGGATATTATCCGCCGCGCGAGCTTAATTTTTGAACGTGTGATTGTTGCAGTCGCACAGAGCGCAAATAAAAAGCCGCAATTCTCGCTCGGAGAGCGGATTGAGATGATAGAAAGGAGCACATCTGCAATTAGCAAAGTGCAGGTTTTAGGTTTTTGCGGGCTTTTGGCAGACTTCGCCACAACGCAAAACACCGTTGTCATCGTGCGTGGGCTTCGCGCCGTGAGCGATTTTGAATACGAATTGCAAATGGGCTATACAAACACATCATTAAACCCCGAACTGGAGACAATCTATTTCATGCCCAATCTCAAAAATGCGTTCATCAGCTCATCAATTGTGCGCGCAATCCTCGAGCATGGCGGCAAGATTTCACATCTTGTCCCTGCACCTGCTTGCGCCTATCTGCGCGACAAGGGCTATCGATGTATGTAGCACTCGAGGGAATCGACACAAGCGGCAAAACCACACAAATTGCTGCGCTCAAGCAGCATTTTCCCAATGCAATCTACACAAAAGAGCCGGGTGGCACAGAGCTTGGGGCAAAGCTGCGCGAGATTCTGCTTGAAAGCCATATCGCAAAAACAACCGAACTTTTTTTGTTTCTCGCCGACCGCGCCGAGCACTATGCGCGCGTGATTGCACCCAATGTTGATTCTTTGCTGATTTCCGATAGAAGCCTCGTGTCTGGAATCGCGTATGCATTTGGATTTGATGCCGAGATTCTCTGTGTGCTCAATCGCATTGCAATGCCGCGACTGCCTGACTTGGTGATTGTGCTTGAGCTTGATGGCGCGAGCCTACAAGAGCGCCTTAGCGCCAAACATCGCAACGCGCAAGCAGATGTGCTTGAAAGTCGTGGGATTGCCTATCTTCTTGATGTGCAACAGAATATGCACCGCGCATGCGAGCTGCTCGAGCTGCCCTATCTCACACTTTATGCCAACGAAAACAAAGAAACTCTGACGCAAAAAATCGTGGAAGCGATTCACACAAGAGGTGTTTCTTCAGATTAAATTTTTTTTGATAAAATGGCAGGTTTAAACCTCAATAAGCGAGTTAGCGATGAAAGAATCACAATATATTTGGATGGATGGCGAATTTGTTGCTTGGAAAGATGCAAAGGTGCATATACTCACGCACACCTTGCATTATGGCAATGGCGTTTTTGAGGGCACACGCGCCTATCAAACGCACAAAGGACTTGCCATTTTTCGTCTTGCTTGCCATACCAAGAGATTGCTCAATTCATCCAAGATTGTCGCAATCGATTGCCCATTCAATCAAGAGCAGCTCGAGAGCGCGCAAATCGAGCTTTTGCGCAAAAATCATTTCGATGGCAATGTCTATTTGCGCCCGATTATCTTTCTTGGTTATGGCGCAATGGGCGTGTATCATAAAAATTCACCCGTCAATGTTGCGATTGCAGCATGGGAATGGGGCGCATATTTGGGCGACGAAGGGCTGCAAAAAGGAATCCGTGTCAAGACATCATCGTTTGTGCGCAACCCCGTCAAGTCGTTCTTTGGCAAGGCGAAAGTCATCGGGGGCTATGTCAATTCACAGATGGCAAAATATGAAGCGATTGCGTGTGGCTTTGACGAAGCGCTTTTGCTTGATGATAGCGGATTTGTGGCTGAAGGCAGCGGTGAATGCATCTTCATCGTGCGCAATGGCAAGCTTATCACGCCACCGCATGACAATTCGCTCGAATCAATTACGCAAGCTACAATTGTTGAGATTGCGCGCAAACTCGGAATCGTGATTGAAGAGCGGCGCATCACACGCGATGAAATTTATATCGCCGATGAGGCGTTTTTTACAGGCACAGCAGCAGAAGTAACGCCCATTCGCGAGCTCGATTTTCGCCCAATCGGCAAAGGGATGCGCGGCGAACTCACCAAAAAGTTGCAAGAGGCATATTTTGATGTTGTACTTGCAAAAAATAAAGATTTTGAACACTACTTAACTTTTGTCAAATAAAGGACACAAGCAATGCCAATTGATCTCAATGAACATCTCAAAAAAAAGTGGAGCGAGCGCAAAGACAAAGAATCTGATGATAGCGAGATATGGGGCAACAAAAAGCCTCCAAATAGCGGTGGCAACAAAAACAACAAAGGCGGCAGCAATTTTAACTTTGAATTCAACATGCGTCCAACAAAAAAACTCGTTTTTCTCTATGCTTTTGTGGGTTTGCTTATCCTCTTTTTTGTCGTGCGTCCTTTCACAATCATCAATGCAGGCGAAGTTGGAATCCGCGTAACGACAGGAAAATTTGACACCACGCCACTCTATCCCAATATCCATTTCTATTTTCCCGGTTTCCAACGAATCATCGTTGTCGATTCACGCGTGAAAATCCTCAATTTTAGCAACGGCGAAGAAGGCGCAAGCGCGCGCAGCGAGGCGACAATCTATCGTCCCGCGATTCAAACGCTCGATAACAAAGGCTTGCCTGTGTATATTGACTTGACCGTGCAATATGCGCTCAACCCCGAGTTTGTCTCCGAGACCATCTCGGAATATACACAAAATTGGGAGCAACGCATCATCATCGAGCCAATCCAAGAAATTGCGCGCAATGTGATAGGCGGCTACACAGCCGAAGAATTGCCCGGAAAGCGTGATGAAATCGCTGCAAAAGTCGCGACTTTGATGACAAAAAACTTGCAAGCGCTCAAGAATCCTCTCGCTGAATTGCGCTCGATTCAACTCAAGAGCATTCTGCTCCCGCCGAGCGTGCAAGAGCAGATTCAGCGCGTTCAAGTCGCTAAACAAGAAGCAGAACGCGTGCGCAATGAGGTTGAGCGCACGAAACAAGAAGCCGAGAAAGTTGCCGCTCAAGCGCGTGGTGAGGCAGAGGCAAAGCGCATCAATGCGCAAGGCAATGCCGATGCGATTCTGATTGAGGCAAAGGCGCAAGCACAGGCTAATCAGGTGATTGGCGATAGCCTTTCGCGCCAGCTTCTTGACTTGCGTCAAATCGAGGTGCAGGGCAAGTTTAATGAAGCATTGCGTGAGAACAAAGACGCAAAAATATTCCTAACCCCAGGTGGCAGCACGCCAAATCTGTGGATTGATAGCAAGAGCAACAAGCCGTAGGAAAGAGAATGAAAATTGCGCTGTTTGTGGTGGTTGGGCTGCTCATTCTGTCTGCCTTTTTTGGCAATCCAATCGCGATTATCAATGCGGGCGAAACAGGAATCCGCGCCACTTTTGGGCGCTTTGACCCTGTTCCGCTCAATGCCGGAATGCATTTCTATGTCCCGCTTTTTCAACGCATTATCATCATCGATTCCAAAGTCAAGCTGCTCAATTTTTCCAACAATCCCCAGCAAGAAATGGCAAGCAACCAAACCCACCAATCCATGCTCGCACGTCCAGCGATTGTAACGCTCGACAAAGCAGGCTTGCGTGTGTTGATTGACGCAAGCATTCAATATTCACTCAACCAAAGCGAGATTCCACAAACAATTTCCGAATACACAGAGGATTGGGACGAACGGCTCATTGTGGGACCAGCGCAGGGCATTGTACGCGATGTTTTGGGGCATTATAGTGCTGAAGAATTGCCCAACAAGCGCGATATGATTGCGTCCGAGATTCTTAGCGCCTTGCGCGCCTATCTTGCCAATATTCCAAACGCGCCTGTGGTGCTGCAGTCGTTTACACTCAAGAATATCCTCTTGCCCGAAGCCGTGCGTGAGCAGATTCAGCTTGTCCAAGTTGCGCAACAAGAAGCGCAACGTGTAAAAGAGGAGATTGCCCGCGTCAAAGAAGAAGCCCAAAAAATGATTGAGCAGGCAGGAGGCGAAGCGCAGGCAAAGCGAATCCATGCAGAGGGAATCGCCGATGCGATTTTGATTGAAGCAAAGGCGCGCGAGCAGGCAAACAATGCCATCAAACAAAGTCTCAATGAGAATCTCTTGGAGTTGCGTGCCATCGAGGCACAGGGGCGATTCAACGAGGCATTGCGCACCAACAAAGACGCGCAGATTTTCCTAACCCCAGGTGGCAGCACGCCAAATCTATGGATTGATGGCGCAGATTCGCCGTTGCGCCAAAAAATCCTCTCGATACAAGGACAGCCCTGATGCATACAATCGATTGGAATCGCACACCACTAATCCCCGCCATTGCGCAAGATGAAAGCGGCACAGTGCTCATGCTCGCATATATGAACAAAGAAGCGTTTGAGCGCACGCTCGCCACAAAAGAGGTGCATTATTTTTCACGTTCTAAAAATCGCATTTGGAAAAAGGGCGAAACGAGCGGCAACACGCAAAAGCTACTGCGGCTGTGGATAGATTGCGACAGCGATTGTCTGCTTTTGTGTGTGCAGCAAAAGGGCGATGCGTGTCATACATTGAATCGAAGTTGCTTCTTTCGCGAGATTATGTCCGATGGCGTTGTGCAAGACGAAGAGGACAATATGAACAAACAGATTGCGACCTATGGCATTCTCGATACTCTCTATCACACCCTTTGTGCGCGCAAAACCGCTGACCCAGCGCAATCGTATACAGCACAGCTTTTTGCAAAAGGCGAAAACACCATCGGCAAAAAAATTGTCGAAGAATCTGCCGAACTTGCCTTTGCGCTCAAAGACAAAAGCAAAGAATGCGTTACCCATGAGGCTGCCGATGTGCTCTATCACCTACTTGTCGGGCTTGCGTCTGTTGATGTCGCGCCCGAGCATGTCTTTTCGGAGCTTGCAAGGCGGCTTGGAACAAGCGGAATCGCCGAAAAAGCATCACGTAAAACATAGGAGACACAATGGACGTTGCGCTCGAATTTATTTCCTCGTTTCTCCCCTATATCACGCGCTTCAACCTCTATTCATGGCTGTTTCTCGCGGGCGCACTCGTGTTGTTTGTGCTGATTTTTGTGCTTGGAATGATGCTTTCAGGCGCGGCGCGCAAGATTCTGATTATCTTTGCTTGTATGATTCCAACTGCTGCACCCTTTTTGCTCGAGTTTGCGTCCAAAAACATGCTGATGCCCGTTGATGTGAATCTAAGCTCGCGCACACTCACGTATGCGCCAACCTTTTTCATCAGCGGCACAATCACGCCCACAGGCAAGCTGCCAATAAAAACGTGCATTATGACAACCAAGCTCAATCCCCCGCCGACAAATCCGAAATCAAAGCTGCTTGCTGTGCTCAAACCGCAAGTTGTCGACAATCTCACGTTAAGCGGTCCCTTTGTCTTAGGCGAATCCTTCTTTGTCCAACATTCCATTGGGGGAATCACCACCGAAATGGTCGCCGACATCGATGTTTCATGCTATTAACACACAACACCTAGCCGCATTCTTTTGGGGCGCTTTTTTGGTGCTTTTGGGGCTAGCGGTTTTTATGCTGCCGCTTGCGCCGTTGCGCAAAGTGTGCGCAATTGTGTTGCTTTTGTGCATCGTTTGTGGCATTGCCGTTGTATTCTTGCGCAAAATCTCGCCATTTGATATGCCAAGCGTTGTGCTGCTCGCGTTTGTCTTGCTGCTCATCGTGCCAAATGCCACAAACCCAGATTTTTGGGGATTCCACCTCGCCTATTTTGGGCAAATCCTCATTTTTGCTTGCGCATTGTTTTGGCTTTTGCGCTTGCTAAAGCTTGGCGATTCTGCGCTCTTTTGGACATTCCTTTTGCCTTCAAGTGTGCATTCTGTGCTGTTGCTTTGTATCGGGCTGTGGCGATTCTATTGCACTCCGCACACACAATTCACCTATATCAATAGCAGCGGCGAGCTCGTCTCGCGATTCTATTTCTATGACAACCCCAACCTCGCTGCAATTTTTGCCACATTAAGCTTCGCATTGCTGCTGCCCTTTTGTGTCGCACGCATTCCGCATGTGCGCGTTCTCGCCGCTGTGGGTGTTGCTGCTGTGGCTGTGAGCATCTTTTTGCTTGGCAGCCGCATGGCAATCGCCATTATGGCAGTGTGTGTGATTCTATTCCTGCTTTGGAATCGCAAACAAAAAATCAGCCGCCGATTTGTTTTGTTCGTTGTTTTGTGTCTAGCAACGCTTGCTGTGGGTTTTTTTGTGTTCCATATCGAAGTGTTTATGCTCAAGATTCTCTATGGCAATGAGCCACGTCCAATGCTCTGGCTCGAGGGTTTGCGCGCCTATTTTCAGAGTGGGCAGATTCTCTTTGGGCTCGGGGCGGGTGCGTTTATGGACATCGACTTTAGCGAGATTCTTGGCGGCGAGGAATACCGCAAGATGTGGCATGCGCATAATCTTTTTGTGCAGATTCTTGTCGAATATGGCTTGCTCGCGCTTTTGTGTCTTTGCGGGTTTCTTGCTGCTCTTTTGCGCTTTGCTCCTGCCCCGCACACAGCGCGCGCGCAGGCATTTTGGCTTGCCGCTTTGTCGTTTTTGCTCTTTTCTCTTGTCGAGTTCAATCTTTGGCAGCGCAATGCACTTTGGGCGCTTCTACTCTTTGGCGCTTTGGGGAGACGCAATGACTAAACCGACACTCGGATTATTTTTTGAGAAAAGCTTTGACCGCTTGCCCACAGAATTGATTTTGATTGATTTGCTGCATGCGCATTTTCATTGCAATGTTTTTGATGCAAGCAGGCTGCATGACAATGGCTATGTACGTGCATTCATCGATGAAAATGATATATTGCTGCCCCATCTTTTCAGCATTCGCGCTGCAAGCCACAGCAAGAAATGGGGCGATTATCGCTACTACACGCCCAATTACCGCGAGCTCATTATTCATGGTGCGCGTGTGCTCGAGATTCTGCATGATTGCAATAAGCCTGTGTGCTGCTTCAATGTGCGCAGCGATTGGTATCCCGAAACGCAAGCCTTTTGGGAATCTATCCCCCCTCAAGCCTATATTTTTGGCGGCATTCAGCGCGGCTACATCAACGAAACGCCCGAGCCCGAGTTTTTCTTTGGCGATATGGACATCAACCCCACTCTTGGCAACAGCTATTTTGACGATTCGCGCATTATCCCCATTCGCCATGTGCTAAGCGACAAAGAATTGAATGTGTCGGTGCGGCGCAAAAACTATGATTTCTCTGTGCTTGGCGTGTTCTATGCACGGCGCAAATTTGTCTATGAAAGTGCAAAAAAAATGCACAAGCTGCATCTCTATAACCCATGGCTTCTACATAAATTGCGCAAAGCGCTCAACCGCCACCATAAACGTAGCTATTGGAGCAATGCGCTTTTAAACATGCTATTCAATGACGCTTTGCGCCGCTCGCGCATAAGCTACACAGACGGCAGCCATTTGGATATTTTTGTACGCAAATATCTCGAGATTCCAGCAAACCACGCATTGCTTTTGTGTGCGCCTTTTAGGGGTATGCAAGATTTTGGATTCGTGCAAGATGTGCATTATGTGCGTTGTGATGAAGAAAATCTCGCCGAGCAGCTGCATGCATTGCTTACCGATGGCGCATTGTGTGAATCGATTGTGCAAAACTCTTTTGCGCTTGTCCAAGAGTTCTATTCCCCAGCAAAAGTCGCCACACAGCTTTTGAGCATTTTTGCGCAAATGAGCGCGGGCACATTCACAGGCTGCTATTATCATAAAGGCGAGCTTTGCTTTGGCACAAGGCTTGAGAATGCCTAAGCTCACGATTGTGCGCGCAAATAAGCGCGCGTTTGGCGGTGCCGAAATCTATCTTGAGCGGCTCTGTGAGGAGCTTGGCAGAAACCAAGTTGACTATGAGATTCTGCATTCGCGGATTCCAAAATGGCTTGCCTCGGGATTGCGCGCGTGGTTGTTTAACATGCAAGTGTGCCTTGCGCGTGACACATCGCGGTTTTATTTCTCACTTGATAGGGTGAGCTGCGCCGATGTTTTGCGCGTTGGAGACGGCGTGCATAAGCATTACATGCAGCTTAAAGGAGGATTCCCTTACACATTGCTCAATCTTGTCTATACGCATATCGAAAAGCGCGGCTTTGCGCAAGCAAAACATCTCATCGCAATTTCCGAGATGGTCAAGCGCAACATCATTGATTGCTATGGTGTCGCGCCCGAAAAGATTAGTGTTGTGTACAATGGAATCCCGCTGCACAGCGAGCAAGAGCAAGCAGTGCATCACAAAAGTGCACAGAATCTCCGCGCGAAGCTTGCGCTAGGCGAGCTGCCCGTGATTTTGTATGTGGGCAGCGGCTATAAGCGCAAGGGCGTGCACGAATTGCTCGAACTTTTTGCACGCCTGCAAAGCCACGCGTGGCTGCTCATTTTGGGCAAAGAGAGGCATTTGCAAGCATACGTTGCGCATGCAAGAGCGCTTGGAATCGAAGAGCGCGTGCGGTTTTTGGGTGCGCGGAGTGATGTTTGGGGATTCTATGCCCTCGCGTCTATTTTCGTGTTTCCAACGCATTATGAACCCTTTGGGAATGTGATTCTTGAGGCAATGCACAGCCGTTGTGCAGTGATTACCACGCGGCAATGCGGTGGCGGCGAGTTGCTTGCCTCACGTTGGCTTATGCAAAATCCAGCCGATACCACCATTGTTGGTGAGATTGACGCGCTTTTATCCGATTCGGCATTGCTACAACGTGTGCAAGAAGAGAATTATGCATGTTCGCTGTCGTTTGGAATCGACAAAAATGCCGCGCAGACAATGGAGATTCTTGCGAGATTTTGCAAAGATTAGCCCAGAGATATATGGCTGCAAATTTTGTTGTGCAGAGATGTTTTGCTAACGGCGGTGGGTTGCTTTGGGCAATGCCCTAATGACGAAAAGCTGTATTTTTGCGATTTCATCATATTCTAAAACCTAAAACGCCAAAATTGCCAAAATGAGTGTTTGTCGTGTTTGGTGGAGCGCGTCATCATAAAGCTTTGCTCGTAGAAAACAAAGAGCGAAAAGACGATTCCAATCGCAAGCGCAAGCGTGATAAGGCTCGTGTTGAGCAAGTTCTTGACCATTGCAACCATATATTGCATAGCAAATGTGGAATTTTCATTCTTATAAAACGCCTCAAAACTTAGAATCGTTTGATAAGCAAAGAGACCGGGAATCATCGGAATGACGCTTGGTAGCGAGATGACTTCGGCAGGGACGCGCAAAATTCGCGCGCTCGCGAGCCCGCCAAAGCCAGCGAGAAATGCGACAAAAAATGTTGCACTGACGATGTTAAGCGCAAAGGCTTCCATTAGAACATTGCGCAGCCCGAATGCAAAGGCTGCCAAAACCATAGACACAAGCGCAGCTTTCAGAGGTGGTTGCGCTGTATAGGCGAATGTGAGTGTTCCAAATGCGGCAAAAATTGAGACTTCTAAACTTGCGAGAATTATTTCGAGCATTTCTAGCCCCCGTTGATTTGCAGGTTGAGGAACATGCCAGCAGCGATGCAAACAATAAGAATCCCTGCATCGACACCACGTGCAATTCCTGTAAGGATATGTGAATCGAGAATATCGAGTGTTGCATTGATGATTGGAATTCCGGGCACTAAAAAGAGCACCGAAGATGCGATGGCAATCTCGATTGTTTGTGATGGAAAAAGCGCTGTGAGGTATGTTGTGGCAAACGACACGATGAACGCGATAATGACAAAAAGAAGCCGTGTGTCGATTTTATACAAAGCCTTGCGTACGATGAGCGCAAGGATTGTTGCGACAAAAACAGCAGCAAATGAACCGATGTCGCCTCCAAAAATATGGCACAAAGACGCATTTGCCAGCGGGATAAAAAACAGCTCATGCCAAAAATGGCGTGGCTTTTGCTGTGTAATTTTTTGATAATCTTTAATCAGCTCTTCAATAGAAATATGTTCATCATACACGCGCCAACTCAATGCACTAAGCTCGGAGATAATGCGAAAATTCAGCGCGAGCTTTGCGCTTGTGAGAACATATGTGCGCGCATAGCGGTTGTCATAAGTGTTAAGTGTGAGCGTGATATGCTTGGTGAGAATCGAGAGATGTGTGTTGTAGCCATAGCTTTGGGCAATGCGCGTAACACAGCGGATAATACGAGTCGTGTATGCGCCGCAACATAAGAGTGTTTGGGCATATTGTAGCAAAAAATGCGTGAGAGTCTCGATTCGCCATTCCTCTTTGGAAACTTCACAAGGCGCAATTTTGGGCAAGACACTCATTATGACTCTTTGCAAAAAAGCGTGCCGCGTACATGTGTTTTGTGCAACAAGAAATCGCGCGCCGCACTCAAATCAAAGCCATTGCATAGGAACATTTTTTTGCCATGTTCCATCAAAAAATGTGCGGCTTGCAGCTTGGTTACAATCCCGCCTGTCGAAAATTCTGTGTGGGGTGTGGCAGAAGCATCGAGCTCGGTCGAATCGAAATGATGTACGACTTTGCGTAAAGTCGCATCTTTGTGTTGATGCGGGTCTTTAGTGTAATAGCCTTCGATGTCGCTAAGGATTATCAGCAAATCGCAATCGAAATAATGCGCGACATGCGCGGCAAGGCGGTCATTGTCGCCAAATACGATTTCAGCTGTCGCCACGGCGTCATTCTCGTTGATGATGGGCAAAATTTTGCTTTGCAGCAACACTTCAACCATATTTTTCGCGTTTTCAGTTTGTTTGCGCGAATCAAAATTATGCGCTGAAAGCAGAATCTGCGCTGATGTCGTGCCATATTTCGCAAACGCTTCGCGATAGAGCGCAAGCAGCAGCGGTTGCCCGATTGCCGCGAGCGCTTGGCGGTTTGCAAGCGTTGTTTTGGGCAGCGGACAGGCACAATGCCCTGTGGCAATCGCACCAGAGCTCACAATAATCACCTCATAGTGTGCAAGCAACTCGGAAAAAAACGCGCACAGCATATCGATTCTATCAAGTGCCATATCATGTGCGTTGCTAAGCAGCGCCGTGCCGATTTTAAATACAATACGTTTCATTGTCTTTCTAAAAAGCGTCCAAGCAAGAATCGCAACGTTTCGGTATTATGCCGCGTGAGTGAAGAAATGGGCAAGATAAAAACGGGCGATTGCGTTTGTGGAGCTTGCCCCCAATTGTTTGGTATGACATAGCTAAGTGGTATAGAATCGAGTGGATTTTGGGCGAGCTCAAGCGATTGCAAGAAATGCGCAAAGATTTCTTCTTGCGCATTCAAATCGAGCATATCGGCACGTGAAAGGACGATTCCAAAAGGTTTTTGCGCAAGTTTTTGCGAGAAATTTTGGAGCTCATAGCGCAATGCTTGGAGCTGGGCTGCAACCTCGCCTGCAAAATCGAGCACAAAAAGCAAGAATCGTGTACGTTCGATATGCCGCAAAAACTCGAGCCCAAGCCCTTTGCCCTCGCTTGCACCCTTGATAATGCCCGGAATGTCTGCTATGACAAACGAATGATAATCCCCACAATCGACTACGCCAAGCGAGGGAATGAGCGTGGTGAAGGCATAGTTTGCAATTTTGGGGCGCGCATTTGAAATAGTCGCAATCAATGTGCTTTTGCCAACATTTGGGAATCCGACAAGCCCGACATTCGCGATGAGCTTGAGCTCGAGAATAAGTTTTGCTTCGACTCCTGCGATCCCCTTTTGGGCATACGTTGGGGCTTGGTTTATGGCATTTTTGAAATGCACATTGCCAAGCCCGCCCTTGCCACCGCGCAAAAACAATGTCTTGCCCACATCGCGCAAATCGAGCAATAGCTCTTCTGTGTCTTTGTCGCGCACCTCTGTTCCCGGAGGAACGAGCAATACAATATCTTTGCCATTTTTGCCTGTTTTGTTGCGCTTGCCTCCCGGGCTGCCATTTTGTGCATAATAACGATTTTTGCCGCGAAAATGACTCAATGTGTCGCAATTTTGACTGACTTCAAAATATACATCACCGCCATCACCGCCATCACCGCCATCAGGACCTCCAGCAATCACGAATTTCTCACGCAAAAAGCTCACAGCACCTGCACCACCGTTACCGGATTTGACGACAACCTCAACTTTATCAACAAACATATATGCACCTAAAATTTGCTTTTGGAGATAATCGCAAAGAGTCGATTAGCAATCTCACTGACTGCGTTGGCGATTTCATCTGTTTGTGTCGCAATCTGTGCGTTTTTGGCTGCTAAATTGTTGATAGAATTGATTGCGGTATGAACATTTTGAATGCCGTCTGTTTGGTTTTGGATTTGCGAGCCCATTTCGTTGATGCTTTGTGCGAGGCAATTCATCGTGCTTTCGATGTCTGTAAGGCTCTTGCTTGTGCGTTCAGCAAGCTTGCGCACCTCGTCAGCCACAACGGCAAATCCGCGTCCATGCTCGCCCGCCCGCGCTGCTTCAATCGCTGCATTGAGCGCGAGAAGATTCGTTTGCGCGGCGATGTCGTCAATAATGGTAATCACGCTTTTGATGTCCTCGCTTTGGCGCAACATATCCTGTGCCCTGTCGTTGATTTGGTTGGTGAGCTCGGCGATATTATCAATTGTTTGTGTGCTCTCGCCCAATTCTTTGTATTGGTCATTGGTGGCTTGATTGAGTGCCATCACATTCTCTTTGAGAATCTGTGTTTTTGCATCAAGCGTTTTCGATGCGTCTGTGTTGCTGCTCAACATCTGCGAAACTTCGAGGCTGATTCTGTTTAGCGATTCTTGCAACATCGAATCAGCAGGCTCAAATCGCGGACGAAAATCGACTTGTGCAAAACTTTGCATGACTTCATTGAGTTGGTTGATGTCTTTGCCTAGCTTGCTTTGTAACACCTCGATTGTTTCATTGAGGAGCTCATAAAGCCGCATAAGCAAGGGGTTTGCAGGCGGTGTTTGAATCGTTTTGTCCAAATTGCCATTCTTAATCGAATCGACAATCATGAGCGTCTCTTCCACACATTTGTTGTCCTGCTCACGATTAGCGATGATATGCCCAGTGTTGCTGCTAATCAGCCGCGCCATACTGCCAAGCTCATCTTTTTGTGCTTTAATCTCAAGCTCACGCGGCGGGTGGTTGATTTCATGGCGCAAGAACGCGAAGAAATCGTTGAGGTTGTTTTTGATGAGTGTGATAGGCTTGAGCATATAGCCGATGTAGAAATAGAGTACGACAACATTCACGAGGATAAAGAAAAGCCCCAGCCCCAATGCAACATAGAGAGAGCGATTCGTGCGCGCATAATAGGCTTCTTCAGGGATAGAAACGCACATCGTCCAACGCAATGTGGGCGCGATCTTACATGTTGCTTTGTAGGGCTCGCCGCGCGTGTTGACATAACTGATGTTGCCTGTTTCGCCCGTCCTCTCGCGCTCTTTGAGCACCTTTGTGAGCGTCTCGGCAGATTTGTTGTGTTTCATAAGCAGACGTTCGATGTCATGGATAATCATGCGATCTTGGCTGTCATAAACAAAAGCACGCGCACCATCGGCGAGCTTGAGCCCAAGTACCATTTTCTCAAAATCCTTAAGTGTGATGAAACCTGCAACAGCGCCATAGAAATTGGGATTTTTGAGCGGCGCATAGAACGCCACGACACGTTCTCCTCCGCTTGCAGCGATATAAGGCTCGTTGGCTCCTGCTTTGCCTGCGGCTTTGGCGTCTGTGTACCAGCTGCGTGTGCGCGGGTCAAAGCCTGTTTCAGGTGTTGCATGGTTGCCGTTGCTGCGCAACATCGTTCCGCTTTGCTCATAGCCTGCGAAGACGAGCCCAAAGCCGTTTTGCTCCTTTGTTTGGGCGAGTAGCCTTTCAATTTCGGCGACATTGTTTTCGGGGATTTCGTTCAGTCTTTGGGCAAGCGCCTCTATCGCCAAAAGCTTGTCTTGCGCGATTTGTTCCAAGAAGAGAATCCCATTATCGATGGCGATATTCTCGATTCTGTCAATCAACGTAAGTGTGTTCTGCTTGTTGTCAAAATAACTAAAAATGGCAAGCAACATAAAGCCCACAGCAATGAAAGGCAGAATGGTGAAGCTAATTTTTTGACTGAGATGCATGGGGAACTCCTTGGAATAGCATGTGAATCTTGGCGATGAAATCAAGTGGATCAACCGATGCACCATTGACAAGGAATCCAAAATGCAGGTGGGGACCACTCACGCGCCCGCTGTTGCCGCTTAGAGCGATGAGATCGCCCTTTTTGACAGCATCGCCCATATTCACCTTGAGTTCGCTGCAGTGATAATACATGCTAAAAATGCCCTGCCCATGGTCGATGACAACGCTACCTCCTGCAAGAAACCTTTCTTTTGCAATGACGACTACACCATCGTTGCTCGCGCGAATAGGCGTGCCGATAGGCGCGCGAAAGTCTGTGCCGCTGTGATAACTGGCAATCTCGCCATTAAAAATCCGCGCAGAGCCATAGGGGCTTGTGATAGCGCTATTCATCGGCAGGGCAAACGGAGAATCCCAATAACGTTTGGGTTCATAGCGCGCATAGATTTGTTGCGCCTCTTTGCGCTCGCGCTCGATGCGTTGCTGATTCTGCTTGTTGGGCTTCGCATGGCTTGGCGCGACATTGATTGTCTCTTTGGGGTAATCGCCCTCAATCACGCGCACCCGAATTGTTTTGCTCGCTTGAAAGATTTGGGATTTTTCGCGATAGGGGATTGTGAGAATGGCGATTTTTTGTGTCGAATCGGTTGGGTGCGCAACCCATGCAATCTTGCGCTTGCCAAGCAGCAGTGGCGCGGGATTTTGCTCTTTTGTCGTGGCGATATAGGTCGTGCCCTTTGCCACAACAACCTCGCTCATGTTGTCTGCTAGCAAAAGCTCACAACACAACAATTGCGCAAAGAAGAAGAGCATGGCATAGCGAATCATAATCCCTCCAATATTGCTGCTATTATAGCACAAAATGAAACGGAAATGCGCATTGCATCGCAATGACAGATATTCGATTCTAGTTAGCATTCGATGCAAAAATGGCATACATTATACTAACGCCATAGATAATGAAGCTTACAATTTTCTAGCCTCTCAAATCCGCTCATCGACATTGACATCGCCCCACATATACGCCTTGCTAAAGAGTTCAGCAAATTTGAAAGTATTGCCATAGCCATTTTTGATGCCTTTGGCATAATTGCCTTCGCCTGCAAGGTCGGAGATGGAATAGAGTGCTTGGGCAGAAAGCATGCGCTCGCTGTCGCGCATTCCATCTGTAACGCGTTCAAAGACGGAATATTCATAATCATCCATGAGCTCAAGGATTTTCAAGCCATACGTTTGGCGGCGCGAATCTGTGCTCGTTTCATCTGCAAACTGCTCGTCAATTGGTACAATTGCACGCGCAGATTCAACTTTTGCGTTTGTGGTTTCTGTTTGGGGTGGGAGGAGAAGCGAGGCGTCCTTGCCTTTTGGTTGACGCGCGATGCTGCTATTTGCATTACCTGTGTTGCCCTTGATCGAAGTCGTACTCACCATTGTTATTCCTTGTTCTAAGCTACCAAACTTCAAGCAAATCTTGTTCCATATATTAGAATCGCAGCCTCGAAGCAATCAGCAAGCAACAATCCCAAGCGTGGTAATCGCATCTGTGATGTTACTATCGCAAACACGCAATGCAAGCGCGACAATTCACATTTTGGCACACTCTAAAGTATCTTGACATACTTGACACTTTCTTGTTTATTTACCCAAACTTACTTTGTAAAATTGCTTTTTAATTTGAACTATAAGGAGTTTTGATGTTACAGCTTCGTCTTGGAACAAAAATCACAATTATCACAGGCATAACTGTATTTTTTGTGATGGGCTTTCTCACTTTCATTATTTCGCAAGAAACCGCACAAGTTTTGCGCAACGAAGCACACAAACTGCTTGTGAGTGCTAATGCGCGTGCGATTAATCGGCTTGAAGGCGTGATTCAGCAATCGTTTATGGCAGTTGAGGCAGCAGAGGGGATCACCTCGTCTATTATCGCACATGATAGTGATGGCATTGTGAGTCGCGATTTGCTTAGAGACGTTGTTACGCACATGGTTTTAGACAATGAATGGGCTGCTTTTTCTTATCTCTATATCCCCGGAGATTCTGTCTATGCTAAAAAATCTCGCTCTGATGAAGACGAGAATTTCCTGCTTCCTAATGGGGAATTTATGATATTAGTCGACATCGATAGGGAGCGCAATAACCACATAAAGCTTCTACAAGCCGATGAGGATATTATTCGCCTACCATCGGTGAAGAATGCTCTGGAAACCAAGAAAATTTCATTTGACAATCCGCGTAAATTTGATATTGATGGTTTATTGATTTTTGGATCAAATATCGCCGCTCCAATTTTTGACAAAAACAAGAAATTGATTGGCGTGATTGGGATTATTGTTGATTTGCAGCAGGTTTCTAAGGTTGTTCTAGATCCAAAACGTTCTGCATTCCAAAATGATAGGAGAATGTTGCTTACAAAAGATAGCACGATTTTGATTCACCCCGATTCATCATTTGTTGGGAAAAAGTTGATAGAAGTCAATAACCACGATAGCGTGGATTCGCTTTTGCAAACATTGAATTTTGGTCGTTCCACAGCGTTGGAATATATCGGTAGTGATGGAAGCGAAAACTACGCTGGAATCTCGCATTTTCAGCTATGGGACGATGTTGATAATGCTTGGTCTCTAGTTACCATTGCGCCAAAGGAAGTGATTTATGAATCCTTATCGCATATCCAAATTATTATTTTTATCTCTTCCATTATTTCTGTATCCATAATTTTTCTGATAATATGGATCTATTCTAAAAAATTCATCACCAAACGTATGACAACTCTCGAAAATTTCTTAACAGAATTTTTTGATTTTATCAATCACAAAACAACAAAGGAACCAAGCCTAGTTCGGATTCATGCCCATGATGAGATTGGGCACATGGGCGCGCTTATCAATGCAAATATCAAAACGGTTAAGGAATCGATCCAGAAAGATACACAGATAGTGGGCGAGGTGATTGAGATTGTAAAAGACATTCGGGACGGTGATTTGAAGCAGCGGATTGAGGGGACGCCAAGTAATCCGCAATTGTTAGATTTGCAAGCAACGTTGAATGAGATGCTAGAAGTCTTGCAAAATAAAGTGGGCTCGAACTTTAATATTTTGCAGCAAGTGTTTGAGAGCTATAAGAATCTAGATTTTACAAAATATGTGGAGAATCCAGAGGGAGATATGGAAATTTCTTTAAATCAAATTGGAGATGAAGTGAAAAATATGCTTCTTGTTTCCTCGAAATTATCCCAATCTTTGCAGGAACAGAGTTCTTTGCTAGATGGATATGTTAATTCGCTTGTAGAAGCAAACGAAATGCAGGTGAGTAGCCTCAAACAATCCTCGGCAACAACCGAGAATATCGCACAATCGATGCAATATATCAATGGAAAGTCGCTCGAACTCGCTCAACAAGTTGAAGATATTAAGAATATTGTTAGCATGATTGGCGATATTGCGGACCAAACAAATCTTCTTTCGCTCAATGCTGCGATTGAAGCAGCAAAGGCGGGAGAACATGGACGAGGATTTGCCGTGGTGGCTGATGAGGTGCGCAAGCTTGCTGAACGCACACAAAAAAGCCTTGGTGAAATCGAAACGAATGTGAATGTTTTGGTGCAGGGAATTATTGGAATGAATGAATCTATCAAACAGCAAACACAAGGAATTGAGGAGATTAGTTATGCTATTCAACATTTGAATCAAATCGCTAGCAATAATGGAGAGATTGCAAATCAAACTGAACATGTGGCACAATATATTGCTAATTTGACAAATGAGATTGAACAGGATATGGCTAAGAAGAAGTTTTAATGGCACAATCATATGCCAGACGACTCGATTTTGATAATTCCTAGTGTCATTGCGAGCGTCCGCTAGGACGCATGGCAATCAACGATTCTAGCAGCTCTCGCAATGATGCAAACGTGCATTATGCCTTTTGGATTTTCACGCGCCAATGCACCCCTTCGCGTGTGGTAGCGAGGATTTTGTGCCCTTCGCCCTTGAGCGAAGCAGGAACATTCTCGATTGGCGCACCATCATCGAGCAGAATCTCGAGCAACTCACCGCTTTGCAATTTGGAAAGCTCCATTTTAGTTTTGACAAAATTCATGGGGCATGCCACACCGCGAAAATCGGCAAATGCGCCCGAGCCGCTAGTGCCAGTGTTTTCCTCTTTTGCAACGCGTTCGATGTTTTTGTTTTGGAAGTTAAAGCTATTATCCATTGTAGCATACAGCGCAACAACCGCGTCTGCGAGTTCGAGTACGCTCGAATCGCACGAATCTTTAATGACAGAAAGATACTTTTCATCAATCAAGCCTGCTTCAATAAAATGCAGCTTGAAAGCGCGATACACACCTTCTTTATCCCGTGCTTCTTGCCCACGTGCAACAAGCAGCATGCGGCAGGCAAGTAGGCAGATAGCATCATAATCCACCTTTTGTCCATTGCGTGCAGCCTCAACAAGCTCTAGCATTGTTTTTTTATCTGCCTCAATAAGGTCATACATTCCCGCGCTGCATTCACCTGTGCCTCGTCCTTTGAGTGAGAAGAGTTCATCGCTGCTGAAGTCAAAATAGGGATTTTTATCGTCTTTAAAATTTGGAACTTTTTTATATTTCTTCGTGAGGGCGATAATTTCTTCTTCGCCACCGCTAGCAAGATACGCGCGAAAATCGGCATATTTTGGCTTATTTTGCACCCAAAGCCGCAAAACTTCGCTCACAAAACGAGGGAGATGAAATGCTGCCACTTCACCAATGCGTCTGCCAAGCTGTGTTTTGCCTTCCTCGATGATTGCGCCCACAAGGACATTGTATGCAGGGTAGGGATAGCCATCTTCGCGTGAGACTTTGCCAAAAAATCCCAAATCACCTGTTGCATGATTGCCGCAAGAATTTGGGCAGCCCGAGATATGGATATTGAATCCTTGAATGCTGTCGAGATTGAGGTTTTCATGTGCAAGCTGTTCCTCGATTTTGAGCGTTGCACCGCGTGGGCGGCAGATTCCAAGCTGGCATGTCGCTGCACCCGTGCAGGCAACCATATCGCCAATGACAACAGGCTTTTTGCTTTGTTCGGAATATTCCATAATCAATGGATAAATTTGCAATAAATCTTTTGCACGCAAATTGCAGAGATACATATTTTGACTCGAGGTGAAGCGGATTGTTTCTTCGCCAAGCGGTTCGAGCATATCCGCAAGCTTAAGCGCCCATTCTGTGGGAATGTCGCCAAGCTTTAGCGGGATTTTAGCTGCAAAATAGCCCTGTTGTTTTTGAGGAATCACGAAGCGATTCCACCATGTTTTTTGCTCGTCAGTCATTGACGGAATCGGCTCAACAATGGGTTTTGGGTATTCCACCTCGTGCAAATCAAGCTGCCAATCGATTTTGTCGCGCAGCGATTCCATTTCAGCAAGGATTAAGCTGCTAAGCTTTTCTTCACCCAAATTGTCAGCGACAAAGCGCAACCTCGCGGCATGTTTGTTGCGGCGGTTGCCTGTGCGGTCGAAAACTTGTTTGGTCGCTTGGGCAAGCAAGAATGCTTCTTCGGCGGGCAAGAAATCGAGGAATCGATACCCAAGCCGCATTTTTGCGCCCATTCCTCCGGCGAGATACACGACAAAGCCGCGTTTGCCGTCTTTGATTGTGGCGATGAATCCAACATCGGTAATAGTCGCAACGGCGCGGTCGGCGCTGCTAGAGCTAAACGCAATCTTGAATTTGCGCGGGAGATTATAGGAATCTTTGAGCGCGAGCATCTTGGTCGTGAGCGCGTTGGCATAGGGTGTTACATCAAACGGCTCATCGGGCGCGATTCCAGCGAGAGGGTCGGCGACAATATTGCGCACAGTGTTGCCGCCGCTGCCACGCCCGCTAAGCCCCAAAGCCATGATTTTTTCGGTCAGGGCAACGAGGTCGTCATATTTGGCATAATGCAGCTGCACGCCGCCACGCGTTGTGATATGCAAGAGCGGATTAGCATATTCGCCCGCAAGCTTTGCGAGCCCGCGCAATTGTTTGGGCGAGATAGAGCATGCCGCGCTTTTTAAGCGGAGCATATAGGTATCAGGCTCGCGTTGTTCGTAGATTCCAAATGGAACGCGGATTGTCTTAAATGTGAGTGCGTCTAGCTTGCCTTGCGCAAAGTCGCTATGCCCTTTGCGGAAGCCTTCAAGGTCGGTATAGACAGATTGGGGGATTGCATAACTGCTCATTAGTTTCCTTTAGATGATTTTGATTTCTTCGTGGCTGACTTGCCCATTTTGAATCCAGAATGCCTTCATCACAGGCGCATTGCGCTCTTGTAATGAAAGAATTGTGTAGTTGATGTTTGGGTCATAAGCAAGGCGAATGTCTTCATCAGACGGGCGCGCGGGCGATTCAGGATGAGAATGATAGCACACAAGTAAGCTAAGGTTGTGTGCTTTTGCATCTTTGAATGTTTCAAATTGTTCTTTTGGGTCCATTGTAAAATGTTCATTACTCTTGTCTGTATTAGTGAGCATGTAATGTTTGCGTACACAAATTTCGCCATTTTCTTTGACACCGCCGAGATACCCACAAACTTCGAGCGGAAAGCCTTCTTGTGCGTGAGCAATCATTGCGTCATAGATGTCTTTTGGGATTTGCATTGCGTCTCCTTATAGTTCAGTAAAACCCTAACAATCATAACTTGCATTAGAAGTCTAGCATAATTTTATTTAACAAGTGCCATCAATATTTTATAGTCCGCGCGCAACGACACTCCAAAGCCTTATAATCTCCCTATCTTCGAGCAACATTGCATCGCTGTTGTGCAAAAAATAGCTGATTTTTTGCGTCTCAAACGCAGCAACATCGCCCTGTAGGCAATTTTCGCAGATTCCAAGCAATGCTCGCCCAAGTGCGCAATGTGCGCTCAAAGGCTTGCCGCAGACAAAGCAGACTTCTAGCGCATTTGCCCGTCCCTCAAAGGCGAGAATCTTCGCATACGCTTCGCATGCGATTCTGTGTGGATTTTGTTTGGACATTTTGTGCGCCATTTCGCATAGCAGGGCATAATAAAATTCTTCGATATGTTCGACATCTCGAAGATGTGCAAACAATAGGCGCATAAACTCTTGCCATACGAGTTTTTTGCTCCGTTCTTCTTCCCACAAAAAGCCAAGATGGAGCACATCTCGCAAGCAGAGAATGCCCCGTTTGCCTTGCGTTTTGGCGCAAAAGTCGATTTTGTGTCCTAGCGCAATCACGCTATGCCGCACACCATAGAATCGATACAAAGTCAGCAGTGCTTCAGATGTAAGAACCGACACCCATAAATCTTCATCGCGCACGGGTTGGAGCGAGAGAATGAAACCTTGCATTGTGTGTGCCCAATCTTTTTGGCAATTTTAGCATTATTTTGCTATAATGCAGGCAATCATTTTTGCAAAAGGATTTGGGGCATGGCACTAACAGCCTTTATCGATGCAGCCGCTGCAGCTGTGCAAGAAATCTGTTCATGCCTGCTGACCACCCCCAAAGAGGTGCTGCACAAACGCTATTCCCAAGGCGTTGGAGGCGATGTGAGTATTGGTGCTGATTTGCTGTGCGAGTCGATTTTCTATGCACATCTCGCCTCGTTTGGGATTCTCGACACTGAAGAATCTGGGCTCATCGAATCTCCGCAATCCTTTCTTCATAATCCTTTTTTACCAAAAACTCCTATCTTGCCCAAAAAGCGCAACATCATCATCATCGACCCACTTGATGGGAGCGATAATTTTTGCTCTTCAATCCCATATTATGGCGCTTCGCTTGCCTATACAGACGCAAATGGTGAGATTCTCGCTGCCCTTATTGCTAACTATTGCACAGGCGAAATCTTCTTCCGTGATAGCAACTATCAAAACGGCGCAGTATTCGTGTTGCGCGGCGATGTTGTCTTGCCCTATACCCAAACAGAATCTATGCCAAAGGCTGGAATCTTCGAATCCGCTTTCAAACATGGCAAGCTCGCCACGGTTTTGCACAAAAATGGCTTCAAATCACGTTCACTCGGCGCGAGTGCTGTTTCACTCGCATACACGCGCATGGTTTCTTTTGTTGTCTATAAGGGTCGGTTGCGCAAATATGATATACAAGCAGGCTTGTTTTTGTGCCATGATGCACTGCTGTATCGCGATAAGCAGATTCTATTACTCTCATACAACCGCGATATTTTTAATCAAGTCTATGATTTGTTAAAGGAATATTAATGGGTTTTGCAAGTTTTTTTAAAAATTTTGCCAAAGAAGAAAAAGAAAAAAAAGACACAGAATCCGCATCGGCAACAACATGGGTAAAATGTCCGGGTTGTAATGCGCTTATGTATTATAAGGAAGTGGCTGCGCAGCATAATGTCTGCCCCAAATGTAATTATCATCTCAAAATTTCGCTCGCCGAGCGCATTGCTATGCTTTGCGATGACAACAGCCTTGTGGAATACGACAAAGACCTCTGCCCCGTTGACCCCATTGCATTTGTTGACAAAAAAAGCTATGAGCGGCGCATCGAGGAGGGCGAGGAGAAATGTGGACGTCCGAGCTCTGTGCTTGCAGGTGAATGCTTGATTGATGGCGTGGGCGCGCAAATCGTCCTTTTTGATTTTAGCTTTATGGGCGGTTCGATGGGCTCTGTTGAAGGCGAAAAGATTGTTCGTGCCATTAAACGCGCGATTGTGAATCGTCAAGGGCTTGTGATTGTCAGTGCAAGCGGCGGCGCACGCATGCAAGAATCAACCTTTTCGCTTATGCAAATGGCAAAAACAAGTGCGGCTTTAGCAAAACTTTCAGATGCCAAGCTCCCTTTTGTGTCGATTCTCACCGACCCAACACTCGGCGGTGTCAGCGCGTCTTTTGCGTTTTTGGGCGATATTATCATCGCCGAGCCGGGCGCTACCGTGGGCTTTGCTGGCGCTAGGGTTATCAAACAAACGATTGGCACAGATTTGCCCGAAGGATTCCAAAAAGCAGAATTTTTGCTTGAACATGGGCTCATCGATATGGTTGTTTCGCGCAAAGACCTCAAAGCAAGAGTGGGTTTTTTGCTACGTTTTTTGAATGACTATGAACAAAATTCGCCTGTGTTGCATTTCTAAATCACAAAAAGGAGGGCTAGACGATGAGGTGTTGCGCTTTACTCGGTTGTGTCGGGGGTTAGACAGCGAGTTAGAGGTGCTTTATCTATTTTCTAAGAAAATTCGTATTGCCCAAAAGCAACAAACATTGGCGCAAGATTCGTATAGCGAAGCCTTTGCGCCCTATCTAGGCGGAGCATTTTGCATTGGACTTGCGCCACATGGTCAGATAGTCGATAGCTTTGGGTTTGTTGATTTGCTCAAAAACCAACAAAAAGTGCATTTTTTCATTGGTGGTGCGTATGGACTAAGCGAGCATTTTTTATCGCAATGCGATGCGGTTGTTTCACTATCCAAGCTCACAATGTCGCATAGAATCGCGATGTTGGTTGCATTGGAGCAAATCTATCGTGCATTGAGTCTAATGCACAATCACCCCTATCACAAATAGGAGAGAGAATGAAAAAAACCTTTCAGGTGCTATACCAACAATTATTAGAACGTCAGAATGAGCTTCGTAATGTGTTTTTGCGCTATGACGAACGCTCGGGCGAGGAGGAGGAGCTACGTGATGAGGGCGATTTTGCGATCGCCAACGCCGAGAGTTTTTTGGACGACACGTTGATACGCCATTTTCGCATTGAATATGATGAGATTGAATATGCAATCAAAAAGATTGAGGAAAAAACTTATGGAATCTGCGAAATGTGCGGCGACCATATCGATATTGAACGGCTCTTTGCCAAGCCGCATGCGCGCTATTGCATTGTTTGCCATGAGCATATCGAACGTGAGAATGGACAAAGGAGGCGCAGATGAGGCTTAGAACTCTCGTGATTGTGTGGGCAATCTTTTCGCTCGTGGTTGTGCTCTATACGCACACGCTCACCGCAGCAGAATATCGCTATCCTCTGCCCTTTTTGCTATGGGGAGATGAATATGAGATTGTGTTGCCCGTTGCTGTATGGATTGTGTTGCCCGTGGCGGTTTTTTTTGCCATTGTGTGCGTGGCTGCTTTGGTGAACAAAGTTCGTGCTTTTTTGTTTAGTAGTCGTGTCAGGCATGACTATGCAAAACTCATCGAGCAGATTTACGCACAAACGATTGGCACGCATGACAGCTTGAGCTTTAAAAACCCTAAAATAGACGAGATTTCTCGCGTTCTCCAACGATTTGAGCTCAAACCTTTGCCCAATACTGTTCCTAGTGGCGTGGATAAGATTGATGCCTTTCTCAACGCCTATAAGGCGCTAGGCGAAGGCGAGGTTGTTGATATGCGGCAATTTCGCGTACCCAATGATTCGCCCCTTGTTGCTCTCGAGCGGCAGAATCGTTTGGCAAAAAATCCCCAATATGCGCTCGAGATTCTTAAGCGCGATACAGAATCAGCAGACACAAAGCGCAGCGCATTGCTCGCGCTTTTGCAGACGACAACTGATGTCGCGCCTTATGTTGCAAATGTCGAAATCAATGACGAGCTTGCTCATGCCCTGCTTGAGTCGATGTTGGGCAAACAGCTGGGCTTTGATTCGGACAAAGCCGAAGCATTTGTGCAGCTTGCACATTACGATTCAAAACAGATTCTTGTGTTTATGCGAAGGCTCAAAAAAATCCTTTCGCCCGATTCTTGGCTCGCCTTTGCCGAACAGGTTGCGAATAAAAACGAGGAAGCCGAGCTCGCCTATCTCTATGTCCTCGCTGATTTGGAGATGATAGAGCAACTTAAAGAGCGGCTCAAACACCACACGCCCGAAGAATTTGTTGCCGTGCGCGCTTTTGTCGAGCTGCGCGAAAATGGCAAAAATTATCCTTTGCAGGCGTTTTTTTGCCTCTAACGTGCGCTTTGCGTTTCACCCACAAGCAGGCGATTCGACACTATGTGTCGAGGGCGAGCTCTTTGTGCATCTCTTTCGTGCGCGGCGCAAGACGCATGGCGCGTTTGCCTTTCGCAATTTGCTTGATGATAATCTCTATATGTATACATTACAATCACTCACGCGTAAAAACGCAACACTCACTCTTGAATCGAGCACTTTTGCGCCCAACAAGCCCGCGCATGCTCTGCATCTTTTGTGTGCGATTATTGACAATAAGGCGATTGAGCGCGATTTGCCGCTGCTCAATGAGTTTGGAGCAGCAAAGATTACATTTTTCCCAGCGGAGTTTAGCCAAAATTTTCGCATTGACACCGAGCGTTTGCAGCGTATTGCGCGTCATTCATCAGAGCAATGTGGGCGCAGCGATTGCGTGCAAATCGCGTTTGCAGAAAGCCTTGATGCACTCTTGCATGTCTTTCCGCACGCCGCTGTGTTCGACTTTGGCGGCGAGAGCCTCGCGCAATGTACGGGCAATGTGCGCGAGATTCTAATTGGCACAGAAGGAGGGTTTAGCGAAAAAGAGCGCGAGAAAATGCGCCATTTGCGCAAGCTTAGCAGCGGCGAACTCATTTTACGCGCCAGCAGCGCGGCGGTGTTTGCCCAAGCGAATGCGTGGAAGATTATGGGGCAGGGCGGTTGAGATGGCATTTAACGTTTGGTTGTGTTGCCGATATAGTGGCAAAGGAGCAGAATGGCATTTGCATGTGTGAGCGAGATTGATGTGCATATGACGTCTAGTTATATGGACAAAACATTTTTAACGTTTGACATCGACTGGGCGAGCGATGAGGTGCTAGATTATTGCATTGATATTGTCGAGTCGTTTGGTGTCAAAGCAACATGGTTTGCCACGCATGCAACCCCGCTTTTGGAACGATTGCGCGCAAATCCGAATTTTGAGCTTGGAATCCACCCCAATTTTTTGCCGTTGCTCAATGGTGATTTTGTGTATGGCAAGAATTATCAAGAAGTTTTGTGCTATTATATGGACATTGTTCCCGAAGCAACAGCAATGCGAGCGCATAGCCTTGCGACAAGCAGCAGAATCTTGCAAGCAAGCAAGGAAAAAGGGATTACACATGAGAGCAATCTTTGCATTCCAATGCAAGCAACAAAGGGTATTTCGCCGCTTGCGCCGTTTGTCAATTGGGATGGGCTTGTGCGCTGTCCCTATCACTATGCCGATGATGTAGCGTGCATGTATGGCGCGCTTCAATCCGTGCGGGGGGGGGGGGCATATTTGATGTTTGGATTTCACCCTATCCATATGTTTCTAAATACAGATACATTATATCGCTATGAAGATGCGCGCCCCTATTTTAATGATTATTCTACCCTCAAATCCAAGCGCAATACAGGATTTGGGGCGCGTGATGTGTTGGAACAAGTTCTGCAAGAGAGATTCTAATGGAAATGACAGCAGATTTATCTGAAATGTTACAAATCAAAGACAAAGAATTTGTAGAAAGAATTTATTCTAGCGATCTGCAAAAATATGAGGATAGGGTTTTGGCGCTTGATTTTGTAAATGCAGATTATATTTTAGACGCTGGTTGTGGCTTTGGGCAATGGAGTATGGCTTTGGCAAAATATAATAAAAAGATTGAAGCGATTGAGTTGCTGCCCGAGAGAGTTGCATTTTGCCAAAAGCTTTTTATGCAGAATGCAGCAGAAAATATCTCTATACAGCAAGGCACTATCGAGAAACTTCCATATCAAGATTCCATATTTGACGCGATTTGGTGTTATAGTGTATTGTATATGACAAATTGGAAAACAAGCCTTCGAGAATTATTACGCGTTTTAAAGATTGGCGGAAAGCTCTATGTTTGCACTAATGATGTAGGTTGGTATTATCATATGATAATTAATGAACCCAATAAAACACTTGACTATAATCCTAGAGAAAATGCCATTAAGGCTTTTATCAACGAATGGCGTTATAATGAGGCGGGAGAAAATTTTATTGGTGAAAGAATTATGAGAAGTAGAGATGTTCAACATGAACTTGAAAATTATAATGTGCAAATACTTTCTTTGTGTGGAGAAGGAAGAAGTGTTTTGAATGATTCCTATGCAGATAGAATAATTCCATTTTTCTGTGAAACCTATTATGATGAGATTGGAGTTTATGAATTTGTATGTTCCAAGAAATGTTGAGGGAGAGTGAGTGTTGATTTTTCTTGTTGTAAGTCTTTTATCTTGCTTACTTTTTGTATGGATAGTAAATAAAATGGATTATCCTTATGGTGGTAGCGATCATGCACTTTATTATAAGCTATCAGATTTAATTCGCATGAATCATCACTTTCCAATAGCAAAACTTGAAAGAATTTATCAGTATTTTAATGTATATCCTCAATTGTATTGTATTCTCTGCTCATTTATTCCCAATGAATTTTTACTTAAAAAAGCGAACATCATCAATCATGTTATCATGCTACTTATGATTATCGCTTTTGGGTTTTTTTCCTATGATATTCTTGCAGATTATTTTCCAAATGCCACATTTGCTTTTTTGCTTGCATCATTGTCATTTATTCTGACTCCCATTACTTATGCAATATGGAATGCTAAATTTATGGGACTTTCAGCTCGTGCCTTTGGGCTTTTGTTGGGACATTTGTTTGGATATTGTTGCTTCTATTATCTTGCAGGATTAGAATGGCAATATTCTACATCTTATCAAATTGGAATCTATATAGTTTCAATATGTGTTGTAATTGCTCTGCTAACAAGTTCAATATTTGCATTTCAATTCTTTGTGTTTTCCAGCCTTTTCCTCTCTGTTTGCACGCTACATTTTGAATTTCTTTTGCTTGGAGTATTAGCCATTATATTCCAATGTCTCACAAACTTTCAATTAGCAAAGCAATTTTGGATTGCACAATATCATCATAAAAGAAATTATTCCAAATATATGGCACCTACTTGGCAACTAGCAGCTCGTCCTAGTATATGGCGCGATTTTGTTTATGATTTTTGGACTAAAAAAGACAAGGCATATATTTTAGGGAATCCTGTGATTGAAATTATGCTTGGAGCGCTTTTGAATATTGCTGTGTTCTTGTTCTATTTCTTTTATGGAGACAGATATGACCCTATCCAATGGAATCTTTTTCTATTGCTTGCAGCTAGCTTTTTTGCTTTTTTTGTAACATCTTTACGTTTTGGCAGATTTTTGGGCGAACCACAACGGTATATCGAGTTTGGAATCCCGTTTGCATGTGTTTTAGCATGTCTAGTTTTTCCTTTTTGGCTATTAGTTATATTTTTGCTTTTTGATATTTTTGTCTTGTTATGGTATCGCAAAAATTCTCAATACCATAGACAATTACCCAACCACATTAGAATTCGAGGAGAGCTACTAGATTTTATGCATGATATTTATGATGATGAATATAAGAATCTATTATGCAACGATACAGAAATTGCGCGACATCTCTACATTTCAAAATATAGAGTTTATGTTCCAGACCATTGCACATATTACGCAACAAAAGAAGATTTTTATGCGGCTTTTTACAATAATGATTACCACATTATGTCGCCAGATTTTTTACTTCAGAGTCTGAATGATGCACAGAAAGGTTATATCATTTTTTACACAAATCTTTTAAAGTTCTATGATGAGACAAAACTATTACCATTTTTGAATGATATACAATTTGTACATATCAAGAATATTGGCAAATTCAAAATTTTTAAATTCTACAAGGAGTCCCAATGCGCATCACAATCCTAAATTTTCAACGCACAAATGTTCAATCAGTCATAGAGGCTTTGCAATTGCAAAGACGATTAAATCATGAAGATTCTATTAAAGAAATTACCTTGCAAGATTTCTTTAGCGATTCTCTCTATGATGTGGTGAAAGAGCTTGATTTTATTAACACTAATAGTGCGGGGGGGGGGGGGCTTAATGGCTATTAATTATCCCCTACAAAGCGAAAGAGAGAAAGAATTTGTGCTTTCTTTTTTTGAGCAAGCACTCAAAGAGGAAGAGAATCTCTATTACTATCCCAAGCCCAATCATTATACAGAAATAGATGATTTTGCCCTTTTTTCTCTCAAAAAGAATCTCACTCCAGAGAATCTAAGAATCGAATCTCTCTATCGCAAAGGAGAGATTCGCAGAGATTTACGTGGCAAGCTTCACACATTGCTTCGGAAAGATAAAGCCATCGATGAAAAAATCATCAATAAAAAATTCTTCTATGAATCTCGCAAACTCTTTAACCTCTCTTATCAATGGAAAGAGTTTGAAATCTCACAAGAACAACGAGAATATGACTTGATAGATAAGATTGAAGAATTTTATCCCGCTCCGATTGAAATTAATGTTGCAACAATAAATGTTTGCAATCTTAAGTGCATCATGTGTCAATTACATAATCCCAAATTGAGTCAAAACCATAAAACAACTTTTTTTAAACAGAAACAATTATTGCCTGAAAAAAGCGTGTATGACATTATAGATTATGCTGCCAAGCATCATATACATAACCTTAGCTTTACAGCAGCAGGAGAAGTTTTGCTTGATGAAAGAATTTTTGACTTTGTGAGCTATGCTCGAAAAAATGGCGTGCCGCTAATTGGTTTGGTAAGCAATGGAGTTTTATTAGCAGAAAAAGGAGAGCAGCTTTTAGAATCAGGAGTCAATCGAATTACGGTCAGCATTGATGGAGCTACGGCAGAGATTTATAAAAAGATTCGCGGTGCAGCTTTACATAAGGTTGAGCAAGGAGTGCGTAAGTGTGTTGACTATGCACGAAAACTTAACCAACAAGGTAGAACAATAGAGATTGAGCTTGCCTGTGTGCTTGTGTTTGATGAAATGCAAAGTATAGAGCAAAAGGAACTCTATCTTTCAAAATGGGCAGATGTACGTGATATTATCACGCGTATCACCTTTAATGAGCTTGCTACATTTGACGAAAATGGCTGGGATACGCGCAATAATGCTGTTATTGATAGGAATAAGCGACAAATCTGCCACTCTCCTTTTCGAAAAATAATGATTAATCCTTATGGTGATGTTACTGTGTGTTGCACAATGAGTACAAGCGCCTATTATAATTCTTTTCTTGTTGGAAATGTGAATCAGCAAACACTAGAGGAAATTTGGGCAGCTTCTCCAATGCGAACACTTCGCAAAGAAAATATCAGAAAAAAGTTTTCTGATTTTTCAATTTGCGCACGTTGCAATGAATGGGCATATAATGACTTTAGCGAGATAATTCAAAAACCAACAGCACAAGAAAAAATAATCTTGTAATTTTGAAGGAGTAACAATGAAATGTATCATTCTTAGTATGGGGGGGGGGCAGAAAGAAATTGCCTATTTAGAAAAATTAGATCTTGTAGTAGAAGCAAGCTATGAGGTAGAGGAATTTTTCATGTTGAATACATACAAGGCAGCGCGTCATGCAAGAGATATGAATATTCCATTGGTAGGATTTGATGCCTCTATGGTAGATATTCATAATGGAGAGTTTCAAAGTTTTGTAGAACAATCTAAGGAGAATTTCTCAAAAAATCTCGCAAATCTCTATTACTATCCTAAACCGCATGAACATTATCAAGTTGATAAGGCAATGCTCTTTATGGTTTTTAAAAATTGGAAGCTTGAAAAATTCTTAATAGAGATTCTCTATCGACAAGGAAAATTACCGCAGAAAATTCGCAATGAATCCCATGTGTATCTAAATGAAAATTTGTTTGCAGGGAAAGACAAGAGGATTCATCTTGAAGGTCGTCCATTAAGCAATCTCGCAGATTCTTGGGAATTATTCAAAAGCCATGAATTGTCAAAACAGCTTATCGATAACGCTATTCGATTCTACCCAGCACCTGTGCATATCAATCTTGGAACAATCAATCGCTGTAATCTTAGTTGTAACTTTTGTTTTTTCTTTGCGTCATCATACAAAAAAACGCATACAACGGACTTTTTTAAAGAATATCGTGAACTAGATAGCAAGATTGTCCATGATGTTTTTGACTATGCAGCAAAACATGGTTCAATGGTTGATTTAGTAGGTCCATGTGAAATGTTGCTAGATAAAAGAGTGCCTGATTTTATTCGTTATGCGAAAGATGTTGGTGTTAGATGGGTATCAATGACAACAAATGGCTTGTTGCTAGACAAAGAAATGGCACAAAAAATTATCGATTCAGGACTTGATGCTCTTTCAATTAGTATTGATGCAGCAACAGAGCAAACCTACAAAGAAAATCGTGGTGGAAATTTTAAGAAGTTAGTGGAAAATGTAGAATATTTCTTGGAACGATTGGAAAAATCTGGGCGAGAGATGTTTATTTCGCTTTCAATGATTTTGAATAAAGAAGCAGAAAATGAAGTGGAAATGTTTAAGAAAAAATGGTCTGCCTATAAAGTTGTCAATGAATTCTATATCAGGAATCTTATCTGTAAAGAAAATGAGGGTATGGACGTTGCACATAAAGATAATATCTCTATATCAAAACGGCTTGTTTGTCAAAAAATGTGGGATGAAATTCATGTGAATCCTGATGGAGGAATTATGCCGTGTTGCAACATGTCCACTGTGGTGGGTTGGAACAATAAGGGACTAGGTAATCTTTATGAACAGACTATGGAAGAAATATGGGCTGGTGTCATTGCTCGTAACTTGCGGAAAGATTTAGTGAATGAAGATTTTTCTGAATGGGAAATTTGTAAAAACTGCAAGGAGTGGTCTTATATTTCGATTGAAAAAGAAAATGGCGACATTATATCGCCAAGCATAGAATTTGTAAAAGCGCATTAGGGTATGGATAGATAAAAGATGTGCCGTATTGTAGGAGGTTGGGAATTTTCAGGCGAAGCTGCACTTTTCGATTCCATTGAGACTATGCGTGATACAATGAGCGCAGGTGGTCCCGATGATTTTGGTGTGTATTTTTCACCTTCTGTTTCTCTCGCACTCGGACATCGTAGGCTTTCTATTATTGATTTGAGCAATTTTTCACATCAACCTTTCATAAGTTACGATAAACGCTTTGTGTTAGTTTTTAATGGTGAAATTTATAACTATAAAACTATTGCACAAAGTTTGCGTATCGAGGGAGTCTCGCTTAAAGCACAGAGTGATACAGAAGTGCTATTGGCAGGTCTTCTACATTGGGGAATAGAATGTGTCGAACATTTAGATGGAATGTTTGCTTTTGCATTGTGGGACGAGGTGGAACAGAAACTCATTTTATGTCGCGATAGAATTGGTGTTAAACCACTGTATTATTTTTTTGATTCCAAGCGGTTTTTGTTTGCTTCAGAATTAAAGGCTTTATTTGCCTATCCTTTCATCAATAAAAAAATAAACAAAGAGTCTTTGAGTTATTTTTTTGCTTATGGCTATATTCCAGCTCCTCATTGTATCTTGCAAAATTGTCAAAAGATTCAAGCGGGGAGTTATTTGATTCTTGATTCTCAAGCAAAAATATTACAGAAACAATATTATCATTCCAAAAAATATTTTATGGCACAACAACCTTATAATTTACAAGACTTTAAAATAGCACTCCATGATAGTGTTGCTAAAAGAATGGTAAGCGATGTTTCCGTTGGAGTTTTGCTAAGTGGAGGCGTTGATTCTTCGCTCGTCTGTGTTGCGCTTAAAGAACTAGGCTATTCTTTTGAGACTTTTACGATGGGATTCCATGAATCAAGCTTTGATGAAACATATTTTGCAAAACAAGTCGCAGATTCTTTGAATGTCCGCAATACATCTTTTATTTGTTCATTACAAGAAGCAAAAGATTTAATAGAAAAATTACCCTTTATTTATGACGAACCCTTTGGTGATACTTCCGCAATCCCTACTTTGTTGCTAAGTGCTAATATGCGACAAATGGTCAAGGTTGCTTTGAGTGCCGATGGTGGAGATGAATTAGGAGTGGGCTATGAACGTTATTTTTGGGCAAAAGAGCGCTGGGATTCGTATAAGCTTTGGCGGTTTTTATGTGCAGGGAAAGTTTTATCGCTTTTGTCTCCAGAAATGAGCCTTGCTATCTTGCAAAAAATTGGTGTAAAGATTGGAATTGATAAGTTTTTGCGTATTAAAAACCAACTTAAGGCACGTAGCTTTATGGAACATTATCAAGTGGAAATTACACATTTTCGTAAAGAAGAATTAGCACAAAATTTTCTCTTACCTTTAGCAAGCCTCGAGGACTATAAGTTTAAAAATCCTTATTCAAGTATGACATGTTTTGATTTTTGTTCGTATCTTCCTGATGATATAATGGTTAAAACAGATAGGGCAAGCATGAGTGTGGGGCTTGAAATGCGTGAGCCTCTTTTGGGGAATCAGTTTGTATATTTTATGTTATCTTTGAATATACTTGAAAAGATATGTGGCAAGGAAGGCAAGGCAGTATATAAAAATTATTTGGAACAATTTTTGCCCAAAGAGCTCATCTATCGTCCGAAAATGGGTTTTGGTATTCCAATAGAAGATTGGGTACGTTCCGATTTGCATTATTTGCTTGAAGATATTAGTGGAATCGAAGGGTTTTTGGATAAAGATTTTGTACAAAAATTAATCAAAGATTTTGATGAAAAAAAGCGTGTAGACTTTGCTAAAATTTGGTATATATACACATTTTTAGCATGGCGTAAAGCTTGGAGGATTTGATGGAACGATATGGCAAAATTGAGCTAGGCTTGAAATGTTATATCTATCCCAAGGGAGGCTGTGCAGAAGTAGTTGTCAATATTTTAAGGGATATTTTCCCACAATTAGAAATAGATTATATTGATGATTCTCAACCCGAAATCTCTTTGGAGGCACGACAAGATTCAATACGTAGAAATGGTGCATATTGTCTCGTTTGTGCAGGTGATGTGCAAAATATTTTGTTGGATAAATGTCGAAGCTTTAAGATGGATAATGTTATCGATGGACGCGAATTTGTTGCTTTTCATTTAGGAAATAAAATTGAACAAGAAACATACAAAATATTGCAAGGACAAAAAGCCTATGAATTTTTGGAGCAGCGCAGAGTATTGCATATTCTGCCGAATCGTTGGATAACGCACTATTATTATTTTTACGACTTATTTGTCTATTATCTTACAGATAACCCATTAGAATACGTGCGAAATAAAGTTATGGACTATTGCCAAGCTATAGAAAAGGCTCTTGCTCAAGATAATTTTTCTTTAGAGATACAAAAAGGTATTTGTACTTTTTTTGACCCCATTCGTTCATTGTCAACTTTAGATTCTTTAATGGATAAAATTCCCATATTGTATCTTTTTGGTTCTTTTGAATGGTATCAGAAAAATAAGGATTATGTAAAAAATCAACGTATTGTTATTGTCCAATATTCACTTGCGGATTTTTTTGCTTATTATAGTATTTTTATGAATACAGGAGGTTCACTGCCAAAACTTTCTAATAGGATACGTACCACGATTGGCATTGGGCATTCTTTTAGTGACGCTTTTATATTTTGTTGTAAAGCGAATCATCAAGAATATCTTTTTCAATATATCCGTTATTATTTTTTGGGCATGGATTTTTATGTTGCAATTGACCAAGAATCATTGGAGTGCTATCAAAGTATTGTTAAAGAATTGGAACTTAATCTCAAAATATTACCTCTTGGCTCTCCTTCGCTTGACAAAAGAATGGCAAATATTATTCAATATAAAGCACCTAAGCAGTTTTATTTTTTGCCACGTGCTTGCCCATTAGATATTATTGTAAAAGCTATCGATTTGCTTTTGCAAAAAGGCAAGAAAGTCATCTTTCGACCACATCCAGCTTTTGAAAATTTTGCTCAATATGCCGGCAAGAATAGAAGCGATTCATTTTTTGATAAATTGATAGACCACCCTTTATTTAGCATTGATAATACCCCGAGCATTCCCCACGAGCTTTTGGCAGAAAGTATCGTGATTACCGATAATAGTTCAGTGGCGTATAGCGCGCCATTGCTTGCTCTAAAACCCGCAATTTTATTTTGCCCACCTATGAAGAGCTTTGATTTACGACTACAACGTTTTGGCAAATCATTTGCAAATCCTATGTTGCATCGAGTGGCATTGAATGTTGATGGATTTCTCAAGGTTGCTTTTGAGTTAGAAAAAGAATTATTGTCGGGGGTGGGGAAAACAATGTTTAATACATTATACGAATGGCGAGCATCAAATGTTTTTAATCTTGGACATTCTAAAGAAGCTTTTGTAGAATGTTTAATTAATTTGTTGCAGGAGTAAAAGTGCAATATCGGAAAATTCTCTTTGTGATTGATGTGATGAATCCCGGTGGTGGTGCACAAAAAGTTTTGCCCTACCTCTTGCGTATTCTTCAAAAGAATGGAGTGCAAGTTCGCTTGATTGTGCTCAAAAAAACAACTGAAGTTATGTTGCTTGATGATTTGAGTGTGGAATATATTTTACCCAATAGAGAAACGCGTTTGCTCGAAAATTCTTTTAAAATTTTAGATACTCTTACGAGAGAGGCGAAAAATTTCGAGCTTATTTGTTCATTCATGGATTTTATCACGTGTTATTTTGTCGCGTTGATTTCCAAGTTTGCCCAAATTCCTTATTATGCATTTGTGCGATGTGAGCCTTCTTTTGTTGAGGAGACTTTTCCTTATAAACATGTTAATCATGACCTCTATTCTTTGTGTCTACAAAATGCACAAAATGTTATTTGTAATTCAAAATCTTCATCAGTAGATATTATAAAAAACTTTGGAGTTCCAAAAGAAAAAATTTTTCTTCTTTATAATCCTATTGATATGCAACAAATTCAAAAAGATTTGCGCAAAACTATAGAGTTACCTATAAAAAAAGACAATGAAATTTTTTGTCTTTCTGTAGGTAGATTGAATCCGCAGAAAAATTATTTGACACTTTTAAAATCTTTTCTAGAGCTGCAAGATTTAAGAATCAAATTGTTTATCATAGGCGAAGGAGAACAAAGAAAAGAAATGGAACAATTTATATGTAAGCATCATCTCTCAAATGTGATGTTGTTGGGCTATCAAAATAACATTTATCCTTTTTTGGCGCAAGCCGATATTTTTGTTCATGGCTCATTATTTGAAGGTTTTCCCAATGTTGTTTTAGAGGCAGCTTGTTTGAAAAAGCCATTAATTTTATCAGATATTATGCCCCACAAAGATTTTTTTGCTGCGAGAGGGGCATTATTTTTTAACCCAGAAGATGTTGATGATTTAACGATGAAAATCAAAGATTTAGCATGCAATCAACAAAAACGCGACCATTTAGCAAAAGAGGCTTTTTCTGTTATTCAGGAATATCAAGGAGAAAATTTTGAAAAACAGATTCAAAAAATCTTTAATATTGCAAATTTTTCAGTTAATGAGCAATGAATAACAAAATTTTTGAAAACATCAAAAAGGCTTAATAATGTGCGCAATTGCAGGCTTTTATTCGGATAATAAATCTTTTGAAGTTTTAGCAGATATGTTGGCTAAAATGCAAACACGAGGACCTGATACAAGCTATACTTACCATAATTTTGGATTTTATGCAGGCATGAATCGCCTAAGTATTAATGATGTGGAGCATGGCGAGCAACCTTTTAAAAATCATGATTCATCAATTATGGTATTTTTTAATGGCGAGATTTATAATTATCCACAATTAAAAATTGATATCGAATCTGATGGTATTATTTTTAAAACTCATTGTGATGGCGAGGTTTTGCCACATTTATTTACTAAATATGGTATTGATTTTTTAAGTAAGCTTGATGGCATGTTTGGCATTTGTATCTACGATAAAAATAAACGGCAAATTCTTCTTGCGCGCGACATTATGGGTGAGAAACCTTTATATTATGCAAAAACCCCACATTCCTTTGCTTTTTCCACTCTCATTGCACCCTTATGTTGGCAAGATTCAACGATAAATCCACGTGCTATTTGGGATTTTTTGACTTTTGGATTTATTCCAGAGCCTCAAACTATTTTTGAGAATATTCAAGCCTTACCTAAAGGGACATATGGTGTCTATGACATCAATAGGGCAGAGTTTTTTACTCAATCTTTTATTAAACAAACACAAAGAAATTTTTCAGTAGAGTTTGAAAATACTGATGATTCTTTACTGCGCATAACAAATCAAATTGTTCGAGAAAGTATTTTTGATAGATTATTGAGCGATGTAAAAGTCGGAGCATTTTTAAGTGGTGGTTTAGATAGTTCGATTGTTGTCAGTATTGCCAAACAAAAATGCGCAACTTTGGAGACATTTAATATTGCCTTTGCCGATAATGTTGACCCCTATTGTGGCTTTGCAGATGAAAGTGAGTTTGCTCAAATTATTGCAAAATATATTGGCTTAAATCATCATGAAATACGTGTTGATTCAAAAAACTACCAAGATTATTTACAGGATTTTATTGCTAGCATTGACCAACCTTATGGAGCAATTTCGGGTATTGGCATTAAAATGATTGCACGTTTTGCACGAGAGCTTGGGATAAAGGTTTTATTGAGTGGAGATGGTGCTGATGAGATGTTTGGCGGGTATACATGGTATCCAAAATTACAATTTAATGACCCACGTTACATCACACAAGAGAAACCAAAGGGCTGGCATTATTATGCATTTGAGAGTGAAAAACGTGCTTTTTTGTCAAAAGATATGTTTAGTTTTGGTGGAAATTATTTTGAATCGCTTCATTATTTTCCTGTTTCTTCATCTCCAATAGATTCGATTCAGTTTGATAGAAATTTCTATCTGCCTTTTGAAATGATGACAAAACTTGATAGAATGACAATGAGTGAAGGTGTAGAAGGGAGAGCATGTTTTGTTTCACCTAAAATTTTTGCTTTTATACAACAGCTAGACTATCAGATTCTTTTACGACATGGTACAAAATGGCTTTTGCGTGAATCGTTTTGTGATATTCTGCCGCAGAAAATCGTCATGCGTGAAAAACATGGCTTTAATCCCCCAATCGATTATTGGTTGCATCATGCTTGGCGTTCTTTGCTTTTAGAGGCTCTTGCTCCACAAAGCGCACTTAATAAACTAGGGATTCTTTCTGCAAATATAGAACAAAATTTTATGTCCATATTTGATAAGAGTGAGCGGCGTTTTGGGAATATCGCTTTTTTTCTCGTTGTGCTTAATTTGTGGCTAGAACAATATATCAATTTTAGGAATATTACAAGATGAAAAAGACTAAAAAAGAAGCGTTTAGCAAACTAGAAAAGCTTTTATTACGGCATTTTGCTGGATATGTTTGGTGGAAAAATGTTGAGGATATTATTACACATGAATCCTATCGAATCATTGCAGGTGCTATGCTTCATCTAAATACAAAGGAAGGATATATAAAACTTTTGGGCTTGAAAAAAACACTACAAGAGGCTCAAGTAGGCTGGTTTGATAAGAAGAGTTGGCTTTTTGGCATGCCATGCTGTTTGGTTTGCAGGAAGAGATTCCCAAATTTCCAAGATAAGAATTTCTCTGCAATTAAGATTAGATATTTTACCGAGTAAAATGGAGTGTGATGGTGTCTAACATCTTGATTCTTGCTGACCTGACAAGCCCGCTGATGAAACCTCGAATCCGCATGCTCAAGGACTTACCCTATAAGAAATATATTCTACATAATGCAAATAATATTATATTGAATAGTAAACAGAAATCTGGACTGGAGGATTTTATCATTTTGGAACATCGCCAAATCAATTCGGTTCGTTTGCGCTATTTATATAGCTTTTTCTATACACTCTTTCTGCTTTTACGACTGAATCCAAAACTGATTGTTGTGCATTGGGCAAGCAGACTTTATCAAAATATTCTCCTTGCTCTTTGGGGACATCGTGTGATTGTGCATACAATGGGTGGCGAAATTAATCCCGAAGAGGATTGTTATGGTAAAAAGAAAATTTTTACAGGCATTCTATTTCGTTGTGCAAAAATTATCACAGGAAAAACAGAAGTGATGCATAAAATTTTACTGCAGAATTTTCCTTTTGTTTCACCCAATAAGCTGAAGATCATTAGCTTTGGTGTTGAAGAAAGATTCTTCATAAGATATTCTATTCAAGAACATCAAGAAATGCAGCGGGAATTTTTTGGGCAATCTTTTGAAACTCTATTTTTTTCAATTCGCACATTTAAACCCATTCATTTTCATAGAGAAATCATAGATTCTTTTCTTAAGCTTTATGCGTGTAATCCAAAAATTGCCCTTCTTATTAGCACACAATCATTAGATAAGGCTTACCTTGCTCAATGCGAGCAAGAGTTTGCCTTGCAATCTCAAAAAAATATTTTTTTACGTAATATTCCACATGAAACTATGCACCATATTCTAGGTGCAGTAGATTGTGTTATTTCCTATAAACTATGTGATGGAATCTCGCAATCTCTCATGGAAAGTGTTGCTGCAAATCGCTTTGTCATTGCAAATCGACTCGAGAATCATGCAATGCTATTGCAACATCATCATAATGCTTATTTGGTTGACAATTTGAATGAGCTGCCTCAAGCAATGCAATATGCACAAGCACACAAAGCACAGCCTTATGCCATTGCATTTTTAGACAGGGAGCAGCAAAAGTCTGCATATTTGCAGATTTTACATCAATACTATGGAATAATTGTTATGACTCAAGCACCCAATAATATGCATGGGGGAGGCAATCTTGATTCTTGCTGACCTGACAAGCCCGCTGATGAAACCTCGAATCCGCATGCTCAAGGACTTACCCTATAAGAAATATATTCTACATAATGCAAATAATATTATATTGAATAGTAAACAGAAATCTGGACTGGAGGATTTTATCATTTTGGAACATCGCCAAATCAATTCGGTTCGTTTGCGCTATTTATATAGCTTTTTCTATACACTCTTTCTGCTTTTACGACTGAATCCAAAACTGATTGTTGTGCATTGGTCAAGCAGGCTTTATCAGATAGAAAATGATAAAATCAAACCGATAATTTGGGGTGTAGAAGGGTTGTTTTTGTGTAGGATTCCAACACAGAATTGCAAAAATCATCTCCGCACAAACAAGCGATCCTTTTCCAAGATTGCGAGATTCTATATAATGGACATAATGCTGTGTTGTTTGAGAATGAGGCAGATTTGCCAATGCGTCCAAATAAAGTATAACAAATGCGCGCCCAGTCTATTGTTTTGGAGAAAAATGTCGATTTATTTTCAATCAGAAAGATTATTATTTGCAAATTCTAAAGGAGGCTTTTGATGTTTAAAGAGCATTTGCAATATCTTGTTTGTCCTAATTGTAAAGTGGCTTTATCAATTCAAGCGACAAAAGAAGAAGCTGGACACATTATCGAAGGAACGCTTGTTTGTGTTCGATGTTCTAAAACATATCCTATTGTAGATTCTATTCCTCGTTTTGTGCCACAAGCTAATTATGCCGATAGTTTTGGGTTTGAATGGAATATGCATAAAAAAACGCAACATGATAGTGCAAGTGGCGTGGAGGCAAGCAAAAAGAGATTCTATGAAGAGACGCATTGGAACAAGCCAAATGGTGAATCATTTATTATTTTAGAGGCAGGTTGTGGAAGCGGACGCTTTACGCCTTTTGCATTAGAAGCTGCGGGGGAGGCAGGCTTGGTAATTAGTTTTGATTATTCAAGCGCAATAGACGCGAGTGCACGCACAAATATTCCTAGCAAAAACTTGCTTTTGCTTCAAGCAAGCATTTTTGAATTGCCTCTTGTGCCACTCATTGACCGTTGTTTTTGTTTTGGTGTTTTGCAACACACTCCGAGCGCAAAAAATGCCATTAATGCGCTTGTTAGTGTTCTAAAAAATGGCGGCGAACTTGTTTGCGACCATTACCCATTTAATAAAAATACACCTTTTAATACAAAATATTGGGTACGTCCAATAACAACGAGGATTCCACATAAAATACTCTATAATTTTGGCAGGAAATATATCGATTTTATGTGGCCTATTTTTAAGATGAATCGGGAATGTTTCTCGCCAAAAGTTGCAAATCGTATCAATTGGCGTTTGCTTGTGCCCGATTATACAAGTGCGGGTTTGAGCGAAGAAATGTTGAAGGAATGGGCATATTTGGATTTTTTTGATATGCTCTCGCCCAAATATGATAGACCTATTCGAATGCACACCTTTCATCGCTATCTTGTCGAATCGGGCTTAGATTGTGTCGAAACAAAGCCGGGCTATAATGGCTGGGAAGGGAGAGGGATAAAAAAATGCGATTAGAATCACATCAAATTCTCTATCTCTATCCTCATGGAGAAGATGCACAAGCGGCATGGATTATTATCAAAGAATTGCAGAGACAAAATTGGTTTCCAATTTGTGAAATCATGTTTGTTGATGATAAAAATCCACAGACATCATTAGAAAATTTAAGGAATAAAATAACCACTAATGGCGTGCTTTGGGTATTGCACCAAGATAGAAAGATGTTCCGCAAGCTTTGTGCGAATGCTGCAGATATTCCTTTTGCTGATGGGATAGAAAATTTAAAAGGAGTTTTGTATCAAGCCATAGAAAAACTAGATAAAAATGAAATATTACAAAATCACCACAATGATGCGACAATGCTGCTGAACTATGCAAGTTATTTTATGCTTCATTTTTGGATTTCTTTAGATGAAGATAGTGCATTTGTGCAGATTATGAAAAGACTTTCTGAAGATATTAGTGCATACTTTGCAACGCAATTCTGTATCACAAACAATACAATTGCTGTCGCAAGTACACATTTTAGCTCGGGGAAGCATTTGGGTGAAATTGGTAAAAAACTTGAAGCAATGGGACAAGAGGTTGTTTATGTCGTAAATGATGAACAATCCTTGCAAAAGCTACCAAAAAATGCCATCTGTTGCCCCTTACAGCTAGGTTATATGGGTATATTATTACGCATTTTTCGGCTCTATGTTACATGTCAAATGCCGCTAACTGCACCAAATTGGGGTCAAAAAGTTATCTATGTTTCTCATGCATATATTGACCCAATCGCTGCCTTAGCACAAAGAAATCGTCCCCTAGATGATTTTTGGTTCTCAAAGAAAATGGGAATCAATGGTTATAGAATGGTGCCGTCTATGTCAAACTATCTAATTTTGAAAGACAAGTTTGCAGAATATGGTTATCAAGATGAGCTCGTTTGTGCGGGTTATCCCAGTTTAGATGGCTATATCGCGGCATATCATCGTACTGCTAATATTAGCGCGAGGGGTGGAGGGGATATTTTGATTGCTATCAATGAGCATAGTAGCGCGCATCTTATTTATGATGTTTTGCAAGAATTGAGAAAAAATTACAATCATCAACCCATAGCAACAACTCAAAAAATTATCTTTCGACCACACCCAAGTTTTCATAAAACTTCGTTATATAAAAAAATCTATCATGAGTTTCATGCGCATGATTGGTTTATCTATGATACGTCTGCACGACTCAGCGCAGAAACAATGCATGCGTGTGGTTGTCTTATTGGTGATTTTTCTAGCTTGGTCTATACCTTTCCGCTTTGCACGCTAAAACCAGCTATTTTGCTTATTCCTAAAGAATCTTTGCAAAATACTTATAATGGTGTTGGATTTTATAATCCTATTCTTCATTTTTATGCTACAAATGTTATTGAATGTTTACAATCTATAGAGATAATTGCCCAAGAAGACAAACAGCAACGTGCCCAAAATATTAAAGAATTTCGTGAAAAAGAGGTTTTTCATCTAGGAGATTCAAGCGCGTTTATCGCTACATTTATCGCACAAAAGCTGCAAGAGACACTATGATTTAAGTTCTTTATTAATAAGTTTAGAGTACAATGCAATTAAGGAGTTGGTTATGAAAAAATTTGCACTCATCGGTGCTGCGGGCTATATCGCGCCGCGCCATCTTCGGGCGATTGCTGACACGCAAAATGAGCTTGTTTGCGCGTTTGACCCGAATGATAGTGTTGGAATCATTGACAGCACCTTTCCCAATGCCGATTTTTTTATCGAGTTTGAGCGATTTGATAGACATATCGATAAATTGCGGCGCAAGGGCTTTGGTGTCGATTTCGTGTCGGTGTGTTCGCCAAATTACCTCCATGATAGCCATATTCGCTTTGGTTTGCGCAGTGGTGCAGATGTGATTTGTGAAAAGCCGCTTGTGCTCAACCCTTGGAATCTTGATGCACTCGAGGTGATTGAAAAAGAATATGGCAAGAAAATTTATAATATTTTACAATTACGTCTACATACAACGATTGTTGCGCTCAAATCGCGCGTGGATTGTGAGCTTGCCAAGAATCCAAACAAGATTTTTGATGTGAACCTTAGCTACATCACTTCACGTGGCAAATGGTATTTTATTTCGTGGAAGGGCGATGTGAGCAAGAGCGGCGGTGTGGCGACAAATATTGGAATCCATTTCTTTGATATGTTGTTGTGGATTTTTGGCGCACCGCGTCAAAGCCGTGTTCATCTGCTTACCCCAAGTAGCGCGAGCGGCGTGCTCGAGCTCACGAATGCGCGCGTGCGCTGGTTTTTGTCGGTTGATAGCATGAATCTCCCAAAAGATTGCGCCAAGCGCACATTTCGCGAAATCACCATAGACGGCGAAGCAATGGAGTTTAGCGAGGGCTTTACCGACCTGCATACGGAGAGCTATCGTGACATTCTCAATGGTGGCGGTTTTGGAACACATGATGCGCGCGCGAGCATCGAGCTTGTGCATTCGATTCGCAACGCGCCCCTTGCGCCCCTTGTGGGCGATTATCACCCGATGTGCAAGGGATAGAAATGCAAAAAGAGCGCGTCATTCTGTATGGTTTTGGCTGGGTTGGGCAATCAATGTGTGCCTTTTGTGAGGCAATGGGCTTTGAATGCCGCATCGTTGATGATGATATCGACCAACGTCTTATATGTGATGAGCGCATGGTTGGAAATGAGGTGTTCTTTGAGTCCTTTGCGCTTTGCCTCATCACGGTACGTGATGCAGAGCTTGCACAAAAGATTCTTGCAAAACTTCAAAAGCTAGGAATCCATGAGAATGTTGTGCGGCATGTTTTTAATTTTGACTATCGTCCATCGATGGCGTATCTTGTGCATGATTTTTTTGATTCTCCACAAAAGTTGCTTGAGCTTTGGCGTGGCGAATCTTTTGCACTGCCAAATTTTCATTTAAAACTTATTCAACTTGTTGATATGCACCATAAAAAACGTGCGGAACGCAATCAGAATCTATCACATTTCCGCGCACAAGTGGATTCGGCTTTGCCACATTGCAGTGTGTTCGCTAAAATGTTCTATATTGAGCCCACAAAAGCACGTTTATCGCATATCCCATATCCTGGCTTTAATGTGCATATTGCAACCCAAAGAGCAGACAAGAGTTTCTTTTTTGAAGAAGTAGACTGGGAACTAATACAGCATCGCGATGCAAATACGAAACTCATTGTGTGTTTTGGCAATAGTGCATTGCGTCTTAATTATCTTCCATTACATGAAACAATTGTCGAAAATTTACGCAGAGAGTTGCAAAATTTTGCACCACAGCAAAATTTTATTGTGCTCAATCTTGGTATTAGTGGCTATACAATCTATGAACAAATGATGCTTTATAATGCTCTTATCTATCCCCATTCTCCTGACATTGTTCTAAGTTTTTTTGGCGGTACGGACTGGCGCACGGGCATTGTGAGCTGCGATGTTTTATTGAAAACCCATAGAATGACTTACACGCCGGGTTATTATGAATATCAAGCAAAATCATTATTCCAACAGATGTCGCTTGTCCAAACCAATCGACTCCCTCTCTATACCGAGCTTGAAATCCCCAATCCAAAAATTAGTGATACTGATGTGAATGTTGCAATCATAACGCGACTGCAGCAATTTCATGATATTGTCTCGAGGGGGGGGGGCAGATTTGCTGCCTTTATCCAGCCGCTTTTGCCATGCAAGAAGGTTTGGACAGAGGAGGAGAAGGATATGCGGCATAATGAAAAAATAACGCATAGGACACCACCCTATATGAATGTGATTATCGACAAAATCCCCAAATTGATTATCGATTTAAAACAGCAAGTGGGTGATGTTGATTATCTCTATGACTTAAACAACGTGATTATGAACAGCACAGAAACCATCTTCGCCAATCATTGGATTCATTGCAATGCGCGTGGCAACGCACTTTGCGCACAATATGTCGCGCAGGTTTTGCGGCAAAAAGAGTGGATCCATGGAGAATGGCATGCGCCTTAGTGATGTCTCGGCGGGAATCCTCTACATGCTCGCGTCTTCACTCGTGTTTGCGTTTATGAACGCCTTTGCAAAGATTCTTGCTGAACACATTCCGTCTATGGAAAATGTCTTTTTTCGTTCGCTCGTGATGTTGCTCGTGATGTTGGCTGTCTATGCCTACGGCTCTTCGCGCCACAAACCGCGTGTGCAACATGCCAAGGGTGGCTGGTGGCATCTCTTGGTGCGCGTGGGGTTGGGGGGAATCGCGATGGCATGTTTATTTTACAATATCGCCACAATCCCTCTTGTTACGGCGATGGCATTTATGCAAAGCACGCCACTCTATGTTGCATTTTTTAGTGTCGTCTTTCTCAAAGAGAGATTATCAATGTCAACCATCACGGCGACCATCATTGGCTTTGTTGGAATCTTGCTCATCGGCAATCCGAGCCTAAGCGGTATTTCATGGCTCAATATCGTGCTTGGAATCTGCAATGGTTCATTTGCGGCAATCGCCTTTGTGACTCTGCGCTCGCTCAAGCAATATTTTGATAATAGTTTTATTATCCTCGCATTCGGCGCATCGACAACAATCATTGGCGCGTTTGGAATCCTGTTGCCGCTTGAGGGAATCGGCGGCTTTGTGCTGCCTGTTGGAATCGAATGGCTCTATATTGTGCTCATGGGGCTTTGTGGCACGATAGCGCAATATTTTCTGAACCTCGCCTATATGAACGCGCCCGCTGGAATCGTTGCACCTGTCGATTATTCACGGATTCTCTTTAGCATGACTTTAGGAATCATGCTTGGCGATAGTCTGCCAAATTTGCCCACAACATGTGGGATTTTGCTCATCATCGCTGCCGGGCTACTCATCGCCACACCCACGCTTCTCAAAGATTTACGGCGGCTTAGACGTTAAAGATAGGTTTACTGAAATCCAGTATACTCGTGCTTGTTATGTCCATTTTGCTACGTGAGATTCGATAACTTGGAGTGTCTGATGAAACCTACAAGCTCTTTTTGGAACTATGGCAGAGGCATTGCTCTTGTTTTATTGCTTTCGATTTTAAGTCTGCTCGCTCTTCAATTCAGCTTTATCCAAAAGCTTCATATTTCCCCTCTTATTATTGGTGTTTTGCTGGGAATTGCCTTATCCTTTGTTGTTGCAAAAACTGCAACAAAGCCACACTTAGCATGTGAAAAAGGTATCCATTTTAGTGCAAAAACCCTACTGCGCTTAGGAATTGTGCTATATGGATTCAATGTGTCTTTAGCAGATATGCAAAGTGTTGGAATCGTGGGGGTTTTAAGCAGCCTTTTTATTGTGTGCGCCATTCTTGCGCTAGGTATTGTTGTCGGTCTTGTTTATTTCAAAATGGATAGGGATTTGGTGATTTTAGTTAGCAGTGGGAGTGCGATTTGTGGCGCAGCAGCGATACTTGCGATTGAAACAAGTCTGCATAGCGAATCTTACAAGGGCATTGTTGCAGTCGCAACTGTTGTGATTTTTGGCTTGCTTGGCATGTTTCTCTTTCCATTGTTGTATGCGCTCGACCTGATGCCTTTTTCGCCTTTGCAGGAGGGCTTGTTTCTTGGTCTGACACTCCATGAAGTCGCAAATGTGGTGGGCGCAGCGAGTGCGATTTCGCCAGATTGCGCAACAATCGCTGTTATCATTAAGATGATTCGCGTGATATTGCTTGTCCCAGTTCTTTTTCTTTTGCCTTTGTTTTTGCGACAAAAGAACCTACAAGATAAACAGGGGACAAAAGTGAAAAAAGCCTCCGCAGTTCCATGGTTTGCGCTTTGGTTTTTGGTGATGATTATCGTGCATTCTATTGTTCCAATACCACAACCCATTTTAGAGATTCTACAATTTTGCTGTGTCTTATGTCTGACAATGGCAATGTGTGCTTTGGGATTGCAAATGAATATTGCGCAATTTCGCCATTGTGGGGCGCAAGCCTTTGGGCTTGGTTTGATTCTCTTTATTGCGCTCGGTGTTGGTGGATTTTTGTTGGTGTGGGGTTTGAGCAGCGCACAAATGCTTGGTTTTGATTAATGTATGTCTCGACTTTTGGTGTTTTTGCTTGATTGCCACGAAGATGTCTTCTTGCAATGATGGATAGCGGGATTCTTGAGTTAAGAATCACTGACACAAAACATAGAAACGTTGAACAACAACTCCAAGATATTGCACCTCAAAAATGCGTGCATTTGGGTTTGGGTTTCCCAAACGGCAGTGGTTTGGTGCGCCCTCTTGAGGTGGCAAGATTCCATAAAATGCTAGCCGCCTTTGCAAATGTCGATTCGTTTTAATATGCACAATCCCTGCATCTTTTAGCGACTCTGCAAGTTCTTTGACAATTTGGAATTTATAAGCAAAATGTGTATGCGGATTGTCTAGGAATAGATAAAAAAACTTGTTGCCTACAATACAAACAAAACAGAACAAAAGCATAGCAAACACAATAGCAAACAAGCGCAAATAGGCTTTGCGAAATGGGCGCAATCGCACACGCAAACCAGAGAGGAATACGGAGGTGCAAAGAATGACTCCGGGTATAAGGATTGGGATGCAATTTTCGAGAATCATTCGCTGCCGCATTGAGATGAGCAATGTCCACAGAATCCCGATAAATGAAACCCAAAAAAGAAAATTTTTCGATTCTTTGATGCAAATTCGATAGAGGCAGTAGGTATAGTAAATGAATAAGGGTGGTGAAAACAAAAGTGCAAGCGTCCCCAAAGTATCGAGAAAAAACCCGCGCGGCACACCACCCACGCTCAATCCTAGTATGATACGTGCAAGAAGCAATGCGAGCCCATAGAGAAACATTGCAAGATTGCTGTGTAAAAATCCATAGACACACAGCGCAGCATAGACTACAGAAAAGCCGGGATTGAGCCATAAACAAGCAAAAAGCAAGACATAGAATAATCTCTTATAGCCATATGCTTCTGCGCAAAGAATCGCGAGCAACCCGCAGAGCACAACAGCGCTATCACTTATAAATGATGCAGATAGAATGCTTGCAGGGAGCATCACAAACGCAGCGCATGCGAGCAGGGCATCGTCTGTGTTTCCAAGAATGCGCAAGGCGAGCGCATAGAATAGAATGATATTGCAACCAAACAATGCCACAAAAGGCAAAAAATAGCCCAGATTGTTGTGTCCAAAAAGGGCGATTCCACTTTGCATGAGCCAAAATCCTGCGCCTTTTGAATCGAGCTGTTGCAGCTCATAGACGCTTATACTGCGCTCGCTCACAATGAGAACGGCAAGGATACAGAGCGCAACAAAGATACAGACAAAAAAGAAAGCAGCATGACGCAGTGAGGTTGTGCGCGCTGCCACAAAGTGAGACATTATATCAGCTCTTTTATCTCAAACTTATGTTTTTGGAGTTCCTCACGAATCATATCTTGGTGCGCACCGCCCTTTGTCTCGAGTGTGAGCGTAACGATTGCATCGCCATAATCAAGTGAGGTGAGCGTGCGGTCATAGTTGATTTCGACAATATTGGCATCGACTTGTGAGAGAATGTCTGTGAGCCGCTTGAGACTTCCGGGTTTGTCAATCAATGTTACATTGAATTTCATCTTACGTTGTGATTTGAGCAAACCTTTCTCGATAATGACACCAAGCATTGTTACGTCTATATTCCCGCCGCTTAGGATAATGGCAACATTCTCGTTTTGTGTGAAGGTAATCTTGCTATTGAGCAATGCTGCAACGCCTACTGCACCAGCACCCTCGACAACGACTTTTTGATTCTCAATAAGATACAACACCGCATCGGCAATTTCTTCATCATTTACGCACACTATCTCATCGACACTTTCGCAAATATAGGCAAAATTCTTCGGATTCACATCACGTACGGCGATTCCATCGGCGATTGTGCGCACACTCGCACAATGTTGAATCGTGCGTTGTTGGAAAGACTGAAACATCGCTGGTGCGCCCTGTGCGCAAACACCAATGATGCGCACGTTAGGCTTCATCTGTTTATAGAGTGCTGCAACACCGCTAATGAGCCCACCACCGCCAACAGGCAGGATCACCGTGTTCATATCGCTCTTTTCACGCAGAATCTCAAGCCCCACAGTGCCCTGTCCTGCAATCACATCATCATCAGCAAATGGGTGGATAAAAAAAAGCTCGTGTTCTTTAGCAAATTCGAGCGCTGCGCTGTAGGATTCGTCAAAGTTGTCGCCACAAAGAATCACTTCAGCGCCCAAGCGCCGTACCGCACTGACCTTAAGCAGCGGTGTGGCTTCAGGCATAAAAATCACTGAACGGATTCCAAAATGACGCGCGCTATATGCGACACCTTGTGCATGGTTGCCCGCACTTGCAGCAATTACGCCATGCATGCGTTCATTCTCGCTCATCAGTGCGATTTTGTTAAATGCGCCACGCAATTTATATGCGCCTGTATGCTGCAAATTTTCTTGTTTGAGATAGACTTTTGCGCCACTCCTCTCACTCATTCGAGGGGCAAATACAAGTCGTGTATGATGCACAATGGGCGCGATTCGTTCTGCTGCTTCGATGATGTTTGCAAGTGCAATCATGCTTTGCCTCCCGCAAGTCTCTCGTGCTCGCGCATGATGCAGAGATTCTCGACATAAGGAACGCCAGCTGCTTCACATAGCGCACGGGCAGGAGCACTGCTGATTCCAAGCTGCACCCAGATTCGCCGCGCAATGCCCAAAGCCAGAGCCTCACGTACGACCGATTCGACCGCCTCACTCTTGCGAAAAATCACCAAAACATCGACAACGCATGGCAACTCTTGCAGACTATGGCACACAGAAAAGCCTAAAATTTTCTCACCCCTTGGATACACAGGATAGAGGGTATATCTCGCATTTTTGAGGTATTCTCCGACCTCGTAGCTCGGTTTGCTCGAATCGGGCGAAAGCCCAACAATAGCGATATTCTGCCCTTGCCAAAAGCGCGACAACGAATCTTGCGACAAAGTTCTATTTTCCCTTTTTGTCGGTTTTATCGGTTGTTACAATATCTGCTTTGATGGATTCGAAGAGCTTCTCGCCAATCCCATTGACTTTTTTCAATTCATCAATGTTTTGAAATTTGCCATGTTTGGCGCGATAGTCGATAATTGCTTCAGCCTTTTTTGCACCAATGCCTTTGAGTGTTGCAAGCTCATCTTTGCTTGCTGTGTTGATGTTCACTGCTGCAAACCCGATTGCGCACAAACACAAAAGCCCAAGTAAGATTTTTTTCATTATGATTTCCTTTCGTCTCGGCTACGCGCCTGATTGACGCGAAGATTGCGCCCCTTAAATTCTTTGCCATCAAGCGATTCGATTGCTTTGTTCGCTGCCTCTGCGTCCATTTCGACAAAGCCAAATCCTTTGGGTCTGCCCGTTTCGCGGTCATTGATGAGCTTTACAGAGGCGACTTCGCCAAATTGTGAAAATAGCCCTTCAATGTCGCGTTCTGTCGCGTTGTATGTGATGTTACCAACATAGATACTTGTCATTCTTTCCCCTAGCTCGAAAACTCTATAATGATGATATGCTATGCTACATTTGCTTAATGTTTGCTAAAATTGGATACAATCTTCGCATAAATGGAAAAACAGCATTACCATATCACTTTGCATGGGATTGTGCAAGGAATCGGATTCCGCCCTTTTGTGTATCGTCAAGCCATAGAATTGGGGCTCGCTGGCTTTGTGCGTAACGATGGCTCGAGCGTATTTATTGCGATTGAGGGGCAACACCATGCACTGGAATTATTTTTCGCGCGGCTAAAAGACGCACCAAAGGCAAGGATTAGCGCGCAAGAGACGCACAAAATGCCGCTTGTTGGGTATGATTCATTCCGAATTGCCCAGAGTACAACCTTCGCTCCAAATGCCGAAATCCCTCCCGATTTTGCCATCTGTCCTGAATGTCTTGCCGAATTTAACGACCCAAATAATCGCCGCTATCGCTATCCGTTCATCTCATGTGCGCAATGCGGTGCGCGTGCAACTATCTTGTACAATGCGCCCTTTGAGCGCGAGAACACAAGCATGTGTTCGTTTAGAATGTGCCCAGAATGCGAGCGCGAATACAACGACCCAAACGCACGGAGATTCCATTCCCAGCTCAATTCTTGCGCGCAATGCGGCGTGCAAATCGCCATGTTTGATAGCCACCATAATCCTATAAATGCCGAGCCTTTCGCATGCATCGCATCTTGCTTGAACGAGGGGAAAATCATCGCGCTTAAAGGAATCGGTGGCTTTGCGCTGTTGTGTGCAGCAGACAATCAAGCTGCACTACAAACACTACGTGCGCGCAAAAATCGTCCGACTAAGCCTCTTGCAGTGATGTTTAGCAGCCTTGAGGCGGTGTGCCAAGCGGCGCATTGTGGAGCGAGAGAATCCGCGTTGTTGCAATCAAGCGCTGCACCCATTGTGTTGCTTTCTCCGCGCAGTGATTGTGCGCTGCCGCTTGCGCTGCTCTCGCCAAACACTCCTTATATCGGTGCGATTTTGCCCTACACTGCTTTGCATTATGGTATTTTGCAAAGCGTCCCTTTTCCTGTGGTTTTCACAAGTGCAAATCTAAGCGGCGAGCCGATTGCGAGCAACGATGAACAAATTGCCGCACTTAGTGGAATCTATGATATGCTCGTTACGCACAATCTGCCGATTTTCACTCCACATGATGATAGTGTTGTCGCCGTTGTGGGCGAAGATTCGCATTGTTTGCGCCGCTCGCGCGGCTATCCACTGCTTTTGCCGCTTGCCCAAAGCTTCGCTTCTCCTGTTGTTGGGCTTGGGAGCGAGCAAAAAAGTGCGCCCGCGCTTGGAATCGGTGTTTCGATTCTGCTTCCGCCGCCTGTGGGCGAGCTCTCGCGCCCAATGAGTCATGCGCGTTATATTCAAAGTCTTACCTTTTTCGAGCGCTGTTTTGGCAAAAGCGACTACGCAATCGCTGATTTGCACCCGCGCTATACAAATCATATTCTCGCCCACAATTACAAAAAGCGCGCGTTTATCCAGCATCACTACGCCCATACACTCGCGCTCATGGCAGAACATAATCTAAGCGGGCATGTGATAAGCGCGGTGTTTGATGGCAGCGGCTATGGTGAGGACAAAACGATATGGGGCGGAGAGATTTTGCTTGCAGATACGCATAGTTTTGTGCGCATGTTTCATCTGCGTCCCATGTCGCTACTTGGCGGAGACAAGGCGATTGAACAGCCCATGCGCCTTGCCCTTGCTCTGTTGTTTGAGGTCGTGGGCGAAGATGCACTGCACCTGCTTGATTACCCACAGGGCGCGGAGCAATTGTATGCGCTATGGTGCAAAGGCAGCGCGCCATGCGCGAGCTCTGTTGGGCGATTGTTTGATGCTGTGTGTGTGATTCTTTGTGGAGCACTGCATGTGAGCTATGATGGCGAATGCGGGCTCATGCTCGAAGCGCTTTGCTTAAGCCCAAGCAAATGGGAGAAAGAAGGGGAGAAAGCAGATGGGTTGCCGCTGTGTGGAGAAATCTTTGATTATGCGCCGCTTGTGCAGAAGATTCTTGCTTTGCGCTCGCAACCGCGCCTTGCGGCAAGCTATTTCATCGCGAGCCTTGCAAATGCCGTTGTCTCTGCCGCACAGATTCTGCGCCACACGCATGGCGATTTGCCGCTTTTGCTCTGCGGGGGGTGCTTTTGCAATCAAAAATTGCTCGCATATTGCAAAGCGGCATGCAAAGCGCATGGGATTCCTTTTTTTGTGCACCAAAAACTTGCGCCAACCGATTCTTCGCTCGCTGTGGGGCAGGTGTATTATGGATTACATCATTCATGACATGGGCGCAAGGAATCTGCCATTCATCATTGCGAGTGTCTGTTAGGACGCGTGGCAATTCATAGTGTTGAGCATTCCAGAATCGCGCATGCGGTTTATGCGCTTGCTTGTGTTAGTCATATGTTGCGCCCAGGATATTGCCGCTATGGTCCATAAAAACCTTTAGATAGCCATTCAGCTCAACCTCGATTCCATAGGGCTCCCAATCAATATCTGTTACAAACGAACCGGGGTACATTTGTTGAATTTTGTTCATCGAATCTTGCGGGATTCCGCCATATGCTGCATGTCCTTGCATGGGAATCGCCCCTACAGGTGCCATAAGCGGCTGCATTTGCTGCCCTTGTGGCATGGGCGACATCGGTTGTCCCACGATTTGGGGCGCATTGTTTGTATTTGCCGTGTTTATCGTGTTTGTGGTCGTTGCGTTGGTCTCTGCGCTTGCAAATGCGCAAAGAATCCCAATTAGTGCTAGGTATCGAAACTGCATCATCGTCTCCTTTTGTGGTTTTGATAATACGATTCTACAGGTCACGTGTGAAGAATATTTTAGGAATATGTGAAGTTTTTGTCAAGCAAATGACATCGAAACACTCAAGATTTCGCGATGCGGTAGATTGCCACGCTCGTTTCACTCGCTCGCAATGATGAATCGGCAATTCAGCTGCGCAGATATTGCAATTCCAAAATATGATACAATTACACAGAAAATCATTTGGAGAACAATGGACTATTTTACCCACGAAAGCGCGGTGATTGACGATGGCGTACAGATTGGCAGAAATTGCAAGATTTGGCATTTTTGTCATATTTTGAGCGGCAGTGTGCTTGGCGCAGGCGTCTCTGTGGGGCAAAATTGCGTGATTGGTCCAAATGTGCGCATTGGCAAGGGCTGCAAGATTCAGAACAATGTCAGCGTCTATGAGGGCGTGGAATGCGAAGAGGACGTGTTTTTGGGTCCTTCGATGGTTTTTACCAATGTCATTAACCCACGTGCCTTCATCAATCGCCGCAATGAGTTTCGCTCGACAATCCTAAAACGTGGCTGCTCGGTTGGGGCAAATGCCACAATCGTTTGTGGCGTGCGCATTGGCGAATATGCCCTCATTGGTGCGGGTGCTGTTGTTGTACATGATGTCCCTGCATTTGCGCTTGTTGTGGGCAATCCCGCGCGGCAAATCGGCTGGGTCGATAAGGCGGGCGTGCGGCTTGAATTTGTGGGCAACATTGCGCATGATAGCCTTGATGGCTCGTGCTATCGGCTCAATGAGCAAACTATGGAGGTAGAATATGATGATTGATTTTGCAAATCTCAAGGAGACACATCGCGAGCAACAAGCCGAGATTGAAGAGGCAATGATAAGCATTGCGCGCAATGCGCAATACATTATGGGGCAAGAGGTGAGTGGGCTCGAAACCGAGCTTGCTGCGTTTGTGGGCGAGGGCAGGGCGATTGCTTGCAGCAGTGGCAGTAGCGCGCTTTTGCTTGCGATTCTCGCGCTAGGGCTTGCGCCTGGTGATGAAGTCATCACAACACCCTTTAGCTTCATCGCAAGCTCGAGTATGCCCGCATTGCTTGGCATAAAGCCCGTTTTTGTCGATATTTTGCCCGATGATTTCAATATCGACCCCGCACAAATCGAATCCGCAATCACGCCCAAAACCAAGGCGATTCTTGCTGTGAGCCTCTATGGGCAGCCGCCAAATCTCGAGCAGCTCGAACAAATCGCCCAAAGGCAAGATTTGCGGCTCATTATTGACGGTGCGCAGAGCTTTGGGGCGACATGCAACAAGCGCAAAGATAGTGTATTTGGCGATATTGCAACCACGAGTTTTTTCCCATCTAAGCCCTTGGGCTGCTATGGCGATGGCGGTGCCGTGTTTACGCGCAACGAGGAGCTTGCAGAGCGGCTTTTTTCGCTCCATCTGCATGGACAAAGCGAGCGCTATGTGCATCCGTTGCTTGGAATTAATGGACGATTGGATTCGTTGCAGGCAGCAGTTTTGCGAATTAAATTGCGGATATTTGAAGACACGCTCGCACGGCGCAACAAAGTTGCACAGCGGTATAGCGAGCTTTTGGAAGGTTGTGGTGTTGTTGTGCCGCGTGTGTGTGAGGGGCGCACATCGTCATGGGCGCAATACACCTTGCGTGTGCCCAATCGCGATGCGCTCGCAGAGCGCCTGCATGGTGCGCAAATTCCTACGGCTGTGCATTATCCTTTGGGCTTGCATTTGCAGGAATGCTTCAAATCGCTTGGGCATGAGATGGGTGATTTCCCCGAGACCGAGAAGGCGAGTGCGGAAGTGTTGAGTTTGCCGATGAATCCTTATTTGAGTGAGGAGCAGATTCAATATATCGTGCAGACTTTGAAGGATAATTTATAGTTAGGATTGTAAAAGCGGCTTATGTTCTGTTTGAAACGCAAAACTCTTGCAAAATTTTCTTTAGAATCTCTAAAGATATTCATCGTCATTGCAAGCGCATAGAATGTAGCAATAAGCGATTCAATTCCTGCGATTCTGAAGCTGCTTGCAGCTGAAGAATTTCAAAATTATGTTATAATACGCAAAATTCAAGGATTGTTTGTGCGCACGTTGGCAGTCTTTCTTGTTTGTGTCGCTTTGTCGTTTGCTGAAGAAATTGCAAGTTTGCGTTCGCTTTTTGTCGCCGTTCAAAAAAGTGAGCCATTGCGGGCGTCTGCTTGGCTCATTGAAAAAGAAAAAGCAAAAAAAGATTCACTAGGGAGTGCGTTTTTTCCAAAAATTGGGGCGAGCGTGGGGCTTGAGCAGACTAATCAGCCCTCTGTATTTCAGTCATACCGCACGCTTACACTTGGATTGCAAGCTGAATGGAATCTCTTTGATGGCTTCCGTAGCACGCTTGCCAAAGAGGCGCAAGAATCGCTTGTTGCAAGCAGTATTGAAGATGAAGAATCCACGCGCCAAAAACTCTATCTCCAAGTCATTGAACATTATTATGGCTATTTTAAGGCAAAGAGTCTCTTGCAGGCACTCACCGCACAACAACACGAGCTGGAAGGAAATCTCGCTCGATTAGAGCGATTCTATGAGAATGGGCTAAGCGGCTTAGACGCACTTGAAGCGTTGCGCGCACAGATTGCCCAAAATGCCTACCAACGCAACAGCGCCATTTTGCTTGCCCAAACGCATAGTGAAAACCTTGAATGGCTCACCCAAAAGCCTTTTGCAGATTTATTAGCGTCAAAATCCGAATCCAGAACTAACCCTTGCGAATTGCCCGACACAACGCCCGCACCAAGCTTTAGTTTTTCGCAAATCGTCTTGCCTTTGCAAGATTTGGGCACGCAAACAGAATCCGTGCTTCTCCTCAAGCCATCGCCTCTTGCCGAGCTTCGCGCGTTTGACCAACAACTCAATGCATTGCATGCACGCATTGGTGGGTACAATTATTTGCCCAAAGTTGATGTATTCGCGCGTGCTGGGTATTATAATTTTGATAAATTTTATATTCCAAAGCTTCCAACCCTGCCTTTTGCGCTGACAATTGACGATTCGGAATTGCATGGTGTCCAAGCTACGATTGGGTTGCAGATTACGTTTCCATTGTTCGACACTTTCGCGCTGCAAAAAGAGCGCGAGGCAGCGCGCTATGAATACCTTAGCGCGCAATCGCAATACCATCATCAGCTACGCTATCAAGAGCATAAAATCAAGATTGCCCAAAATAGTCTCGAGAATGCGCGCCAAAAAATCACATGGACAAAAACCCAAGCAAAATCTGCACGAATCGCGTATTGCTATGCACAAAAGAAGTTCCAAACGGGGCTTATCTCGCATACTGAATATCTGACATCTCTAGCGACAGATGTTGCCGCGCGTGCGTCTTTTGAGGAATCGTTCTTAGATTATGAAATAGCAAAAGCGCAAATGATTTTTGCTAGTGGTGGCAAGCTGGAGGATTTTGTCGAATGAAATACATGCGCCTTTTATTTTTGGTTCTCGTTTTTGCTTTTGTCTTCGCCGAGCAAAAAATCTATGCGACATATAGTGTCGTTGCTTTGCAACAATCTACGCTTGTGTTGCAGGCAAGCGGTGTTGTTGAGACAATCTTTGTCGATGTGGGCGATTGTGTGCAACAAGGCGCGCTGCTTTTGATGTTGCGCGATAGAGAGCAAAAGGCGCAAGTCGCGATTGCACGCGCGCAAATGCAAGCCTTGCAAGCAAAACATGCATTTGCGCAGTTGCAGTCGGAACGTTATGAGAAATCCGCCTCTGTCATCGATAGCAACACAATGGACAAGATTCGATTTGAGACGCAATCGCTTGCTAGTGAGCTTGCGCGCGCACAATCGGCGTTGCTTTTGCAAGAAGAGTTGCTCGACAATCTCACGCTCAAAGCGCCGTTTGCGGGCGTGATTACTAAAAAGAGTACCGAGATTGGCAACGGCGTTATAGCGCTCAATTCACCACTTTTTGAGCTGCAAAGCAATGCAAAAAAGCTCATCATTGAGTTTGATTCGAGTCATTTTGGCAAGGTTGCCGCTGGCGATGTCTTTTTCTATGCTCCCAACCAATCGCTTGCGATTACAAAAGTTTATCCAAGCATCGATTCAGGCTCGCGCAAAGCAAAGGCAGAGGCGTTCGCCCCTGATTTACCGCTTGTAAGCGGCGCATTTGGCGATGGATTCATCGAAAAGAGAGCGCCATAATGTCGCGTTTTGCACTCAACTATCCCATTGCAACTTTTATGGCGATGTGTGCAATTATGTTTTTTGGAATCCGTGCGCTCGCTTCCTTGAGTGTCTCACTCTATCCCAATGTCGATATTCCTGTGGTAACAATTACCACAATCTATCCCGGCGCAAATGCGCAGAGTGTGGAAGGCAAGGTAACAGATAAAATCGAAGAAGCCGTGAGCGGTATTAGCAATTTGAAAAAAATCACCTCAACAAGTGCTAATTCAGTGAGTGTTGTGATTGTTGAATTTGAACTTGAAAAAAATATTGAAGAAGCGACAAATGATGTTCGCGATAAAGTCTCGACCGTGAGCTTTCCTAGCGATGTGCATTCGCCAATTATCGAAAAATTCGATGTGGGCGGTGCGCCCGTGATTTCATTGTTTTTGAGCTTGCCAAAGGAGAGCGGGCAGACTTTCTTGCAACTCCATAGCCACGCAAATGATATTATCAAACCTATGCTCCAACGCCTAAAAGGTGTCGGGCGTGTGAATCTCGTTGGCTATTTGCAACGGCAGATTTTTATCTTGCCTGACCCAACATTACTCAATAAATATGGTTTAAGTTATACTGATATTGCGAACAACGTGCGCATGCAAAATGTCGAGATTGACGGCGGCAGGATTGTCCGCACCGAGAATGAGGTGGATTTGCTGACTGATTCAAGCGTGCACAGCTTGTCTGATTTGCAGAGTATCATGGTTGGCAATGGTGTCGCGCTTGGCGAACTTGCCACAATTGAAGATGGTTTGCAAGAGGCGCGCAGCTTCTCCGCGCTCGGTTTGAGCGCCACAAGCTTGATGAAGGGCGTTGCAGGAAGTGGAATCTTATTTGAGATTCAAAAGCTTTCGGGCGCAAACGACATTGAGATTGCCGATTTGGTTCGCGCACTCTATCCCGAGCTACTTGAGCTAAGTCATGGCTATCAGCTTGAGATTGTGAGCGACAGCACCCCTTATATCAAAACCGTGATTGAAGCTGTGAAGTTTGATTTACTTTTTGGCGCATTTTTAGCAGTTTTTGTCGTGTTTTTGTTTTTGCGCAACAGCACGATGACAATTGTTGCAGCCTTGAGCATTCCTGTGTCTATTTTTGGGACATTCGCACTCATGCAACTGCTTGGTTTGAACCTCAATCTTGTAACAATGGTTGCCATCACGCTTTCAATTGGAATCATTATCGATGATGCGATTGTGGTTGTTGAAAATATCTATCGCCGCATCGAAAACGGAGAAAAACCGCGCGAAGCCGCGCTCGCGGGCGTGAATGAGATTCTATTCGCACTTGTTGCGATTTCGGCAATGCTGCTTGCCGTGTTTTTGCCTATCGCCGATATGGACGGAATCGTGGGACGCTTTTTCACCTCTTTTGGACTCTCTGTGGTGGTGGCAATCGTGATTTCTTTTATCGTTGTGATAAGCTTCATGCCCATGCTCGCCTCGCGCCTTTTGCGCGACCGCCCGCCTTCGCGCTTTTTTGTTGCAACGCAAAAATATTTTGATACTCTTGAGGAGACGTATACATCATTATTACATTTTGTTTTGCAACACAAACTTGCAAGCCTCTTTTGCGTTTTTGCATTGTTTCTATTGTCTTTGTTTGTGTTGTTGCGCCTTAGCATCGAGTTTTTGCCCAGCGAGGATAAGAGCGAGTTTGATGTCAAGATTATCGCTAAACCGGGCATTTCGTTGCAGGCAATGCAGCGGCTGACATTAAGCGTGCAAGATGAGGTGAATCAGCAAGAGGGTGTGGATTATAGCCTGTTACTCATCGGCTACACAGCCGAGCAAAAAATCCATGAAGCAAAGATTCGTGTAGCACTGCTCGACCGCAAAGAGCGTCCTCCTCAAGAGCAGATTATGAACACATTGCGTCAGAAACTTGAAAATTTTGCAAGCGAGTTTGATGTACGTATTAACCTTGTCGAGATTCCTCCTATTAGCATTGGCGATGATGATTCGCCCTTGCAAGTCGCCATTTCTGCCTATGATGATGCCGCGCTAGAGCAATCTGCCCAAGCGCTCATCGCGCTTTTGGACGCACACCCAAAGATGACTGATGTACATACCAATGTGCAGCCGCGAAAGCCACAAATCACATTACGTGTCGACAGAGCCGAAGCCAATCGGTTGGGGATTAGCGCATTTGACATCGCGCTTGCATTGCGCAATGCCTTTAGTGGCGCGCAAGAGATTTCAATCTATAAAGAACATGGCAAGGAATATGATATTATTTTACGTAATGCCGATTTGAATCGCGCAAATCTTGAGAATCTGCATGCAGTACAATTGCGCAATGCAAAAAATGAAACAATCTTTCTTGAAGGACTCGTGAGTTTTGAAGAAAATGAGGGCATTACGGCAATTAAACGTTATGATAGGCAGCATAGCATCACTGTTGCCGCAAACTTTTTGCCCGATTTCACGCTTGGCGATGCCGTGAGCTTTGTCGAGCAACATGCGAGCGGCGAAAATGGCTGGCTGGCAGGCAGGGCGCACTATGTCATCGAGGGCTATGGACGCTTTTTGCAAGAGACAACTGCTGCCTTTATTGTCGCAATGCTCACTGCAGCAGTTTTGATTTATTTTATTCTCGCGAGTCTATACGAATCGCTTTTGCAACCATTTATCATTATGATTACACTGCCGCTTAGTTTCACGGGCGCTTTTTTGGGGCTGTGGCTATTTGGTGCGAACCTTAGCCTCTTTAGCCTCATGGGGCTCATGCTGCTCATGGGGCTTGTGGGCAAAAATGCGACATTGATTATCGATGTTGCAAATGCGTATGTCAAAAAAGGAATCGCGCACCACGAGGCGATTTTGCTTGCAGGCAAAGAACGTTTGCGTCCGATTCTTATGACCACTCTTGCAATGGTGTTTGGTATGATTCCGCTTGCAAGCAGCAGCGGTGCAGGCTCGGCATTCAAATCGCCTCTTGGAATCACCGTCATTGGCGGGCTTTTGATTGCGATGTTCTTAAGCCTCTTGGTTGTACCGATTCTCTATCGCCTGATTGACCCGCTTGATTCGCGGTTGCGCAAACTCTATGAATAGAGCACTTGACGCGTTTAGCCTCATCGAAATGCTATTTGTCCTCCTCCTGTTATCTCTTGGATTCGTGCTGCCACAGCTTGCTGATGATTCTCTTAAAAAAGCAAAAATGCAAATCATCAACGATTTGCGCTTTGTACGTAATCTCGCGACCAAAGATGAGAGGCAAGCATTGCGCAATTTCAATCAGGCTTGGGATTCTCAAGCCCAAGCAGAAGTGAATGCTGCAGAAATGCAGGCATGGCGCTTGCAATTCCATACAATCTCAAACAAAGTTGAGGGCTATATCGGCACAACATATTCTATTTTTGCAAAACGTCCACGTAAAAATGGCTCAATCGACAATAAACCTATGGGATTTGTAAGTATTGCGCGCAATCCTTTCAATGGTAAATGTCTATCATGGTATAACTATGGTGATTTGCCGCTTGAATGTCGTGATATTCGTGATGAGAGGCTCAAAATCGAGCAGAAATTCGGAATTACAAATGTACGTTTTGTGTGGAACACAAAGGGTTGCACAGCAACACATAAAACACTCCATTTTGATTCTCTTGGGCAAATCTATTGCGGCACATCGAAGCTCGCTTTGGTCAGTAGCGATGCGCGCATTGTGCTCGAGAGCAAAAAGGGGCAAATCGAAATCAAATTAACAGAACTGTGAGGAAACCATGCAATTTATCCAAAATATCGCAGAAATGAAAAATATTGCGCAACAATGGCACAAAGAGGGTTTAGATATCGGGTTTGTGCCAACAATGGGCGCATTGCATGCTGGGCATGTGTCGCTTATGGAACGTGCAAAAGAGAACGAGCGCCGCGTAGTCTCGGTGTTTGTAAATCCACGACAATTTGGCGCAAACGAGGATTTTTCGCGCTATCCACGTACGCTCGAGACGGATTGCACGTTGTGTGAAAAACAGGGTATCGATGTCGTTTTTGCGCCCAATGCAGAGAAACTCTACCCATTTGCAGAGGGCGTGAAGATTGTTGCGCCAAAGTCGATGGCAAATGTGCTTGAGGGTGCGGCGCGCCCGGGGCATTTTGATGGCGTGCTTGATGTGCTTGTGCGCTTGTTTCATATTGTACAGCCCCATCGAGCCTATTTTGGGCGCAAAGACGCGCAACAGCTTCTGATTGTGCGGCAAATGGTTGCGGAATGGTTTTGGGACATTGAGATTGTGGGTTGCCCAATTGTGCGCGATTTCAAGGGCTTAGCGTTGAGCTCACGTAATGCGTATTTGAGCAAAAAAGGCTATGAGCAAGCGCTCCAAATCGCTCGCGCGACCAAAGCGCTCGAAGACGCAATCGCCAAAGGCAGCAGAGATGCACGCAGCCTGCTTGCAATGGCGCGTGCGATTCTCGCTCCATTGCAGATTGATTATCTCATGGCTGTCGATTATGCGCTTAACGATGTCGAAATTTTACAAAATAATGCGAGTTTGATTGTCATGACTGTGATTGTCGAGGGTGTGCGCCTGCTCGATAATGTCTGGGTGGAGTGCAACTCTTGATTTGTTCCTATTATCGATTCTATTCGCGATAAAAAGACAAATTAAGCTTTATCTGCTATCATGATATATTTTTCAAAAGGAAAATGATGAAAAAACATGTTTTCTTTGCAATTTTTGTTGCTTTGTTGGTTTCGGCTTGTGACTATCAGCGCCGAGTTACAGCCGCAGAGATTGGCTGTCGAAAGGAAAACATCGTGTTTGTCGATGAGGGAGGTTGGTTGTTCCCCAACTACTGGGTAGTGCGCTGTGGTGAGCGGGAATACGTCTGTTCTAATGGTACTTCTTCAGCGGCGATTATCCCCGTTTCTAATTCGGGAGTCGTTGTTGGAGGCGGCAAATCGGGCGTTACATGCTCGCAAATTGTCGATTGATATGCGGCTTTCTGCCCTTGAAACTGCATTGCGAGTATTTGTGCGATTCTGGCTCTCGTCATCGCGGGTGTGTGCCCGAAGCAATCCATGAAGTCAGGCAATATAGAATCATTGATTGCTTCGCGTAAGCTCACAATGACGAATCTTTGTCATGTTGAGGCAAAGCCGAAACATCTCATGATTGACAACATGAGATTCTTCAATCTAAAGGCTTCAGAATGACAAATCATTAAATTTGTTTTGAGATTCTAATTTGTTGCTTTGCGCCAAATGCTGCTTTCACCCCCAAACCCCTGCACGTTTTTAAATGTGTTGTATATGTCAATCGTCCACAGCGCTGCGTCTATGTGATGCCTTTTGGCTCGAGCATAGCCGTTGTGCTGTGGTTGGGAGTTTAGAAACTTACTAGGAAATTTGCTTTTGTTATTACAAGCAAAGCAATCCATGACGTTGGGTAATACAGAATCATTGATTGTTTTGTCTGCTTTGCAGACTCGCAATGGCAAGATATTTCCTCATGCTCAACATGACAATCTGCTATCATTGCAACACGACAATTGATATGCAATAACTCACACCTAGCCCTATAATATGGGGTAAAATATAAATATTAAAATATCTAATTAAACAAAAGAATTTTTTAAGGTGATATAAGGCATAATTCTATACTACTTTTAGGGCAGAATCTCGCCTTGTAAAAAGGCACAAAAGGAGTCATTTTGACGAAGTTTCTAGGTAGCCTCATCATTGCTGGAGGATTGGTTGTTGCGCCTTTGTCGGCAGCAGAGTTGAACACAGAAGTTGTTCCGAGTGTGGCACACGAGATGAGCCAAGAAGCAGATTTGCTTGCAATCGCGAGTGCGGGTGCGCTTAGCGCTTCATCTGCTGGCGTGCAATTGCTTACTGCTGATGAGCAAGACGCTGTCAAGGGTGGGCTAAAGTGGAAGAAGGTACGTGGCAAAATCCGCAAAGTTGTTAAAGAGGTTATTCCTCTATTGCCACCTCTCCTATTCTAATCCAATTCCCCCGATTGCTCCAATCGGGGGGCAACTCCAAGACTCACACGAAAGGATATGCATGCGAAAATACTTTCTTCTTGCTATTTTTTTGCCAATCTTTGCATTTGCAAACGAAATAAATAGCGGATTTTACGGAATGTTTGAAACAGGCTTTGAATATCTCAACCTACAAACAAGCGACAAACAAACTAAAGTGAATCAGAATAATTTACATACTTTTCGCGTCAAAGGCGGGTATGAATTTGACACAGGCTGGCGCTTTGGGCTGAATCTGAATTACACAGCTAGCGGTGCACAGTTTGACATGAGCGGTTCACCCTTTGTGCGTGGCGCAAGCAACATGCCCTACCGCGCAATAGGCGGCACAAATACTGTACTTTTGATTGTTGGCTTGCAAGGCGGTTACCATATTATTCGCTCACAAGAGCAAGATTTATATGTCAATGCTATATTTTTTACTGAAGCAGATTCTCACGTAACTACTTTTCCATTAAAGAATCTATCCAATAATCAGGGAATCAAGCTAGAACTTGAGGGTAGAAACTTAATTTTGCCTAAATGGAGTGTAGGCTACACATTGGGCACTTCTTGGACAAATAGTTATACAGAATTTATGAGTAGCGATGAGGACTATATGCGGCTTACTCCCGTAGAAAAAAGAGAACGAGCAGGCTTTGATGATGATGCTGCTTGGGCAAAAGTTGGCAGTGTTTGGGGCTTGCATGGCGATGTGAAATGGATTTATCACATGACACAAAGCACAGATTTCTTTGTTAAATGGGATTTTCAAGTCAAATTTTACCCAAAAAGCGAAATAATTCGCATAAATGTTACCGATGTTTTGCACAATAGCACACTTGGTGAAATGTCAGTCCACACACCCAAAACGCGCATATTTCGCAGCGGAATCGCCATTGGCGCTGCATTCTAGGAGAAAACAATGAAAAAAATATTTGTCATCTTTACATTACTAGGCGCAATGTTTGCCGAAAGTCAGAATGGATTCTTTAGCGAGGTGGGCGCAGGGATTGGCTATTACCGCTATGACGAACCACAAGTCATGAACACCGATGATTTATTACTCAATCTCAATGCCAAGCTGGGCTATCGCCATCATTTCATCAAAACCGAAGGTGTTGGGAATGTTTTTGTTGCTTTTGGGCGCTATAACGGAGCAATTCTCGAACTCAGAGAAAACGGTGATGGGCAAGAAAGAAAATTGCGCAGCTTCTCTGCAAGCCAAATTTTCGATGGACAGGCAAAAATTGGATTGGATTTGCTCTTTTTTAGCGATTCGATGGATTTATTTGTGCAAAGCGGCATCGCATATTGGCAGCTCTTTTACTTTAGCTCGAGTTATGACCGTAAGCAAGGCTATCTCTATGTGCCCATCGAGCTCGAGGGCGAGATTCGCAGCACACCCTCATTTGCTTGGACATATCTGCTTGGCTACAAGCATTTGATTGAAGGCAGACACACAACGACAATTTCATCTCTTGGAATCGCCGATGTTGATTTGTTTGCGCGGCAAGACAAGGGCTTTGGTTTCAAGGCAAGCTTTGGTTGGAAAAAACAAAATAGCGATTCAACAAATTTTACGCGATTCATCGTGGATTATTGGAAAATCGATGAATCCACACGCAGTGAACCCACAACAACGCATTTGGGCAGGCGAGCACAATTCATCGAACCACGAAATTTCACCTTAAGCATCTATCTGCAATATGGATGGAATTTTTAATAGCGATTCGATTGCATTCCGCTCGTCATTGCGAGAGGTGATAGATTTGTGGTAATCAACGATTCTTGAATGCTCGATACGTTGAAAACATTCAACACGTTGACGTAAATTGGAATCATTGAGGATTCATCGGCAGCGAGAGCGAGGGGCATTGCTGCCCTTTTGCGAGCTGTCTGTAAAGTCGCAGCGACATTTTTTTGAGACTTATAAATGTCAGTGTTCCTGCAGCGAGACCACCAATAATGGGGATAATTTTTGAGATTCCCTTTGCAAAATTTTCTTTTGAAAGCTGCACACCTACAAAATTTAAAATATTTTTGATGACATCATATCCTAGAATCTGCACAAGCATGCTTTGAGGCAGTGTTTGAATCGCCGCATTTTCAATGCTTCGGCACAATTTGAGCAATGCTGTGTTTGCCACGCTGCTGCCAAACATCACGCCAAGATAGAGCATAAAAAGTTGTATATCGCGTGTGCGCTGCTCATTGTTCTCATAGTCTTTTGGCATACCCGATAAAAATGCCAGTTTTTGGGCAATGCGCAGCGCATGTGCCATAAATTGCAAAATATCAGCAGGAACTGTCCCAAATATCGCCATTCCCCCCGGGATTCCTGTTGCAAACGAAATCAATCCAGCCTTTGAAGCTTCATAATCGATGATAGCAAGCGCTTTTTGCTGAATCACACAGTGAGGAATCCCAGCCTTGAAAGCACCGCTGTCAATGATTGTGGGCAAAAGTGAGTTGTATTCTCGGAATGTGTCTTTGAGAAAATTTTCGCGTTCAATCCGCACAAGCGGGAGATTAGCAGTTTTTTGTAGAGTGTCTAGCATGGGAGTAGTCAACATTGGAGCTCCTTTTGAAATAAGACATGATAACTATTCTTGACTTATAGAAAGCTTTGAGATAAAAAACTAGAATGATTCTTGAAATAGTGTTTCGGCAAAATCCATAGCAACCAAATGTCTTTAATATACCGCGTTCGCTTCGAGTGAGCCCTCATCATGGGCTCATTTATCATTCTAAAGTCTGCAAACGGGCGAAAAAGCCCGAATAATAGGGAAACTAAAGAGATGCAACGTTATCGCTCAACAGACAAAATGGGGGCAGGCTCGATAGGCAAGATTCCGCCATTGCAGGGCGCGCTCTCGCAATCAAATGCCTTTGAACATTTGATGTTGCTTGCGCGCAAGCCCTCGCAATGACAATTGGAATCTTTCCTTACACCACTGCAAGTCAGAGTTTTTGCAATGTTAATGTTTCAAATAATAAAACGGATTGCCGCGAATCCCAAACTGCACGGTGGTGTAATGGCTTTTGGTTTTTGTTGATGGTGTGTATTGGATATGCTCGCCATATCTCGATATTCCAAACGCAATTTTTGCAAAAATATCCAAATTTCCTCCAACATTTCGTGAAAATCCGAGATATGCTTCGGATTCATAGCCACGAATCTGATAGCGCAATCCATCGAATCCATGAACCCCAGTGCTTTTTATCGGGAATTTATAGCTCGCGCCATACATCAATGACGAACCAGAGCCTGTGATAAGCCCAAGAAAGCCCGGTGTTTGTGGAATATAGCTTTCGCCCTCAAGCCCGATTGAGACAAGCTCATAGCTCCACGCAATGTGGCGGTAAACCCAGTCTTTTTCGACATTGCGCGTAATCCAATGCGCATTGAGAAAAAGAAGGTGGTTATTGCTGTTTGTTAAGCTCAAAAGATTGTATCCAATGCCAATTCTTAGGTCAGACATCGAATCGTGTGTCTGTCCTTCGCGCGGGAAATCATCAATTTCTGAAAGAGAAGGGAAATTGTTTGGATAGATTTTTCTATCGCCCGTACTGCTGTATGACAGATTCACCTTGAGGTCGCGCCGAAACGCCAAATCGCCACCAAGCTCATAGACAAGCTGCGAGCCGCTGTGCTTGTCGTTCCCTGCCCATTGCGCCGTGTTGCGAAAGCCAAAGCCAAGGCTTGGGTTTGCAATGACAAAGGGAATGGATTGCATAGTTTGCTCTGCAGCAAACATACAAGCCGACAATGATAATATGCCGACAAATTTTGAAAACTTCATTGTTTCTCCTTTTGATTGTTTTATAACTGCTATTATAATCTATAAATACGCAATAAAAGTTAATGAATTGTAAAATATTAGATTGTATTGCACTTTGTGTGAATATGTTTTGATGATTGCTTAGAATCCGAAGTAACAGCGATTCTGCTTGCTCGAATTGTTTCTGTGTTGCCCAATATTGTGGATTGATTCGTTTTGTTCGCAATGACGTCAATTGGAGGTGCGACTAAAGTCCGCTGCATGATTTGATGAATGGAGATGTATATAATTATGTTATAATAACACCAAAAATGGATAGTACATGAATATTACGATTGTGGGTAGTGGCTATGTGGGGCTCGTGAGCGGCGCGTGTTTTGCCGAAGTAGGCAATCGGGTTGTATGTATCGACAACGATGCGCGCAAAATTGCTGCGCTGCAAAGAGCCGAGATTCCAATCTATGAGCCCGGGCTCAAAGAGATGATTGTGCGCAATCAAAAGCGCGAGCAAATCTTTTTTGCAACCGCATTGTGCGAGGGGTTGCGCCGTTGTGAAGTTTTGTTTATCGCTGTGGGGACGCCAATGGGCGAAGATGGCGGAGCCGATTTGGGTGCTGTGCTGGCTGTGGCGCGCGAGATTGGGCAACAAATGGAATCCCCGCTTGTTGTTGTGAACAAATCAACTGTGCCTATCGGCACGGCGGAGCGCGTGCGCGCAACCATCAGCGAAGAACTGCGCAAACGTGGCAAGAATCTCGCCTTTGAGGTTGTGAGCAACCCCGAGTTTCTCAAAGAAGGTGCGGCGATTAATGATTTTATGCGTCCCGATAGAATCGTTGTGGGCGCGGATAGCGAGGATTCGTTTGCACTCATGCGTGAAGTCTATGCGCCGTTTATCCGTAACCACGACCGATTGATTGAAATGAGTGTGCCAAGCGCCGAGATGACAAAATACGCTGCAAATGCGATGTTGGCGCTCAAAATTAGCTTTATCAATGAGATCGCAAACATTTGCGAGGCTGTGGGCGCAGACGTGAATGAGGTGCGCATTGGGATTGGCAGCGACAATCGGATTGGGTATAGCTTCATCTACCCTGGTTGCGGCTATGGCGGGAGCTGCTTTCCCAAAGATGTCAAAGCACTCGAAAAAATCGCTGCCGATTGCGGTGTTCCTTCGCGGCTCATCAGCGCGACACGTGAGACAAACAGCGCTCAAAAGCGCGTGATTTTTGATAAAATCAAAGCGCATTTTGGGAATCTCTCTGGGCTTTTGTTTGGAATCTGGGGGCTTAGCTTTAAGCCGGGCACAGACGATATGCGCGAGGCAACCTCGATTGAAGTCATTCGCGCACTGCTTGGTGCAGGCGCACGCGTAGCAGCGTATGACCCCAAGGCAATGGAGCAGGCGCGCACATTCTATCTCAAAGATTGCAAGATTAATTATAAGGACAATAAATATGATGTACTCAATGGCGCTTCAGCACTTGTCTTGCTCACAGAATGGCAGGAGTTTCGCAGCCCTGATTTTTTCGAGATTAAGGAACGACTCAATGACCCGGTGATTTTTGATGGACGCAATCAATTCAGTGCTCAAAAGCTCAAACGTTTTGGCATTTCGTATTATCAAATTGGCGTGCGAGAGAGTCTCGTGGAGCAGAATCAATGATGCGGATTTGGCACAAATGGCGCGTTTTTTTGCACGCAGCAATCATCGCAACATTCTTTGCAATATCATTTGTCGGTTGTCAGCTCTATCAAGAAGCATTGCGCAATGATGAACATACAGAAGTCTACATGAGCGCAACGCGCAAGGTTGAGATTCTCAATCAGTTGCGCACAGAAGCCGTCATCTTGGCAACAAATCTCAATCTTGTGTCTCCCGAGAAATTCCCGCCAAACGATGCCACTGTGTTTTTGATTGATATTTTTATCTCGCAAGATTCGAGCGACCCTGACAAACGTGGGCTTTTTAATCCCATCTACACATTGTTGCTCGATGGCATGCCTCCGCGAGACATCATACGACTCAATCGCGATGAGCTGATTGCCCACAATATCCCCCATATCTCACCATGGGGTGAATATTTTCTTGTTTTTTTTGAGCGTCCCTATGCCCCCATCATGCAGCTTGAAGTTTTGCGCGAAGGGCTTGAGCGCGTTACATTGCGCTTTGCACCAAGCAAAGCAGAAGAAGTTCTGAAGAGATTCTAGGAGGGTGTGTGCGGCTGGATAGAGCGATTGCTTCGCGATATAATATGAGCCGCGAGAAGGCGCAAAACTGGATTGCGCGCGGCAATGTACGTGTCGATGGGCACATTGCGCGCAAAGCCTCGCAGATTGTGAGCGAAGATTCGCATGTTGTGCTCGAATCTGTTGATGATTTTGTGGGGCGCGGTGCATACAAGCTGCTTGGTTTTCTTGACAGCCATCCTGACATCGTCCCAACACAGGTGCTCGACATCGGCAGCAGCACGGGAGGGTTTGCCCAAGTTTTGTTGCAAAAGGGCGCGCAGGAAGTCGTATGTGTCGATGTTGGTAGTGCGCAGCTACATCGTAAAATCCGTGCTGATTCGCGCGTGCATGTGTTCGAGCAAACAGACATTCGCGATTTTCAGTCTGCCCCGTTTCCGCTCATCACATGCGATGTTTCGTTTGTGTCGCTCGCGCATATCTTGCCCTCAATCGCGCGGCTGTGTGCGGGTGAAGCGATTGTGTTGTTTAAGCCGCAATTCGAGGTTGGCAGAGCGGCAAAACGGAGCAAAAAGGGTGTCGTGCTTGACAATGTGTGCATTGAGCAGGCGCTGCATGCTGTTTGTGCGCAATGCCAAGCGCTTGGTTTTGTGTTGCGCAGTGTTGAGGCATGTTTGTTTACAGGAAGGGAGGGGAATGCAGAATCTTTTCTCTATCTCTCAAGATGACAATGTCGTCTCGATTGCGATTGGCAAATTTGATGGATTGCATCGAGCACACCGCAAACTTTTCGCCGCTCTTGGTGCAGGCGGCGCTGTTTTAGTGGTCAAAATCCCCAAGCAGATTTTAAGTTCTGATTCGATGAAACAAGAGATGATTCCTTTTTCTCTTTTTGAAGTGCAATGGGAATCGATTCGCAATCTAAGTGGCGCTGATTTTTTTGCCCTTCTTGGGCGCAAATTTCCGCGTCTTTCACGCGTGGTTGTTGGAGAAGATTTTTATTTTGGCAAAAATCGTGAGTGTAGCGCAAACGACATTGCTTGTCTGTTTGATGGTGAGGTGGTGGTGATTCCCGAGGTTTCCTATCATGGTTGCCCGATTCATACCGACACGATTCGTGCATTGCTGCAAAATGGGGAGATTGAAAAGGCAAACGCGCTTTTGGGGCGAAGCTATGCCATAGAGGGCGAGATTGTGCGTGGGCAGGGGATTGGCAAAAAAACATTAATCCCGACACTCAATGTCTGTGCGCTTGATTTTGTGCAGCCAAAGAGTGGCGTTTATCTCACATATACGCGGCTTGGTGGTTTATTGTATCGTTCCATTAGTTTTTTGGGCAATCGCTTGAGCACAGACCATCAATTTGCATTCGAAACACATGTGCTTGCTCCTGAAAAAGAAATGCCCGATTTTATCAAAAATGCGAGTGTCTATCTGATTGAATCACAGATTCCTAGCAAAATGTCTGTGTATTTTTTGCATCGTTTGCGCGCCAATCGTGCCTTTGCTGATTTATCGGAATTGCGCGCGCAAATCGAGCTCGATGTGCAAAGCGCGCGCCTGTTGCACCAAGCAACCACCCTACCGCTCTACAAGGAGAATGCGTGAAAGATGAGCTTTTCAAGACGCATACCATCAAGCATTTTTGCTTTGATGCGCAGGTTGCGGCTGTTTTTGATGATATGCTTGAGCGCAGCATTCCGTTCTATGCGTCTTTGTTGCCGCTCGTGAGCGATTTTGTGTTGCGGCTTTTGCCAAGTGGCGCTTCGCTTGTCGATTTGGGCAGCTCGACAGGCAACCTTTTGCTGCAAATTGCGCTAAAAGCTCGTGCGCAAGGGCGCAAGATTCGGCTTGTTGGGATTGATAATTCGCCCGATATGCTCAAACTTGCTCGGCTCAAGGCAGACGCACTGGGTGTCGATGTCGAGTTTGTGTGTGCCGACATGCTCGACTATGCCTTTGAACAAGCAGATTGTTTTGTATGTAACTATACATTGCAATTCATCGCACCCCAATATCGCCTTGGTTTGCTCAAAAAAATTTATGATTTCTTAAATCCAAATGGAATCCTCATTTTTAGTGAAAAAATCTACACGACAAATATCCTTTTAAACGAAGCTTTTATCGAACAGTATCATCATTATAAACAAGCACAGGGCTATTCACTAGGCGAGATTGCAAAAAAACGTGAGGCGCTCGAAAATGTGCTTGTTCCAAACACGCATGAACAAAATCTCGCACTCTTAGAAAATGCAGGCTTTCAGACAATGCAGATTCTATTTGCATGGGTTAATTTTCAGACAATCGTTGCACTAAAGGAGGACTAAATGAATGCCATAGAAATCTTGCAAATGCTTGTGCGCAAAGAGAGCATCACGCCAAACGAATCAGGCATTTTTGCCGACATCAAGGCGCTGTTGCCTGATTTTACATTTGAAATGCTTGAAAAAAATGGAGTGCATAATCTCTTTGGCTATCGCGATTTTGGCGCGCCTAATGCAATCCATCTTTGTTTTGCTGGGCATATCGATGTTGTGAGCGCGGGCAGCGGCTGGAGTGTTGCGCCTTTTTCGGGGGTACAAAGCGGCGATTTCGTCTATGGGCGCGGCACACAAGATATGAAAGGTGGGATTGCTGCTTTTGTTGCAGCACTTGGAAATGAGAATAATTTCTGTCATTTCAAAGGGCGAATCTCGTTGTTGCTCACAAGTGATGAAGAGGGCGATGCGATTTATGGCACACAAGAAATGCTCAAACATCTTAAGGCGCGCAATATGCTGCCTAATTATGCGATTGTCGCCGAGCCCACAGCCGAAGAGTGGGTGGGCGACACGATTAAAATCGGCAGACGCGGCTCGATTAATGGAATCTTGCGTATCAAGGGTGTTCAAGGGCATGTGGCATATCCGTCCAAATGCGATAATCCTGTGGATAAAATCGCTCCGCTGCTACAAAAGATTGCGGGCGTGGAGCTTGATAGTGGCGATTCGCATTTCGAGCCTTCTCGCATCGTCATCACCGACATTCGCGGCGGGCTCGAAGCCGTGAATATTACGCCAAGCGAGCTCAAAATCATGTTCAATGTGCGCAATTCGACAAAAACGACCAAAGAATCGTTGCGCAGCTATTTGGAAGATGTCTTAACCGACATTCCCCATGAACTCGAGCTGAAGGCGAGCTCATTTGCTTTTTTGACCAAACCTGATTCGAGAGTGGTTCAGATTATGCGCGATGTATTGCAACAAAGAGGTTATGCGCCGATTCTTTCGACAGGTGGCGGCACGAGCGATGCGAAATATTTTGCCGCCTTTGGTGTTGATGTCGTGGAATGCGGGGTGTGCAATGACAGAATCCATGCTGTTGATGAGCGTGTGCATGTGCGCGAAATTGAGGAGCTTGTCGCCATTTTTGCGCAAGTGATTCGCGCGTTTGGGGGTGCGCAATGATTTGTGTGTTTGATTGCGAGACGATTCCAGATGTCGAACTTTTGAGTCGTGTTTATGGCTATCATGGCGATTTTTTGACCATATGCGAACAAGCCTTTGCGCAAGCAGAAAAGCAAAGTGGCAGCGCATTTTTGCCCCATTGTTTCCATAAAGTGATTACTATTGCAGGGCTGATTGCACAGCCTAATGGAATAATGTTGAGTTTGGGCTGCTTTGGAGAGGGTAAGGGTGAGCGCGAGATTATCAAAGCGTTCCTCACCTATTTGCAAAAACAGCCACGTTTGGTGAGCTTTAATGGCAGAGGGTTTGATATGCCCATATTACTTTTGCGCGCAATGCGCTACAACCTGCAAGCAGAGGCATATTTTGAGACTATGAATCCCAGTGTGGGCAAAGACAAATGGGAAAACTATCGCCAACGTTTTAGTGAACGTTTTCATCTTGATTTGTTCGATTCTTTGGGGCATTTTGGCGCAGCAACACGTGGGCTAAAACTGCATAATATCGCATGTGCATGCCATCTGCCCGGCAAGTTTGATGTGCATGGCGATGAGGTCTATCGTCTCTATGCAGAGGGTAGAATGAGTGAAATTAACACTTATTGTGAATCTGATGTGCTCAACACCTATTGGTTGTTTTTGAAATGGCAATTGCTTTGTGGGCAGTTTGGGCTTGCACATTATCGCGCATGTTTGCAGAATCTGCAAGAAAAGATTCCCAAGCAAAAGCCCTATGCGGCAGTATTTATAGAGGCAATCCAAGCAGAATTAACAAGGAGTGAATAAATGCTTTCAAAAGAGATTGAAACTTTTAAAGATTTGCGCTATGAAGTGCGAGCATATGCTTGCTATTTGTTTGTGCGCAATATCAAAAATCATTTACCTGTGATTGAATTGAGCAAAGTCCATGAGGGTTTGCAAAAAATATTTAAAGAAATTGGGAGTGTTGATGCAGCATATGTTTTAGATTCGCATGGCACACAAGTGATTGAGACAATCACAGGGCATGTCCAAAATCCAAGTGCACGTGGCAAGAATTTTAATCACCGCGCCTATTTTTATCGTGCAATTGAGGAGCGCAAATGTATCCTCACAGACCCCTATCCCACACGAAATGATGGTAATCTTGTTGTTACGGCAGCCTATCCAATTTATAATGAAGCGCATGAATTACAATATGTTGCCTGTCTTGATTTTGAGCTGCCCCAAGCGATTCGGCTTGCGCAGTCGACAACTCTTTCGATTGGTTTTGAGCATTTTAGCAAGATAATGTATGGTACTCTTTCTGTCCTGCTGCTTGCTGTGGCATTTTTGTTGCTCGTACGTGGTGTGTTGAGTATTTTACATGGAATTCAGCATTTTAATACGCTCGACATCAAAGAGATTTTTGAGGCAACCATTTTGCTCACGCTCTCATTAGCAATTTTTGACCTTGTCAAAACGCTTTTTGGGCAAGAAGTTTTGGGACGTGGCGTGAGTGGCGACCACAAAATGGCACATCAAACTATGATTCGTTTTTTGGGTTCAATTATTATTGCACTTGCAATTGAAGCGTTGATGCTTGTATTTAAATTCACGATTACAGAGCCTGATAAAATCGTGTATGCAATTTATCTCATCGGTGGTGTTGCATTGTTGCTTGTTGGGCTTGCTATTTATATCTATTTTGTATATAGCATTAAAGAAAAGGCAGATTGATGCGTGTTGCGATTGTGGATTATGGGGCTGGCAATATCGCGAGTGTCAAAAATGCACTTTTGGCTGTGGGCGCGGAGGGAGTCTTGGTTGATTCTCCTGCACGTTTGTTTGATTTTGCGCGAGTCATCGTCCCCGGTGTGGGCGCGTTTGGCGCGGCAATGCAGGCATTACGCGCAAAAGGGTTTGAGCCTGCATTGCGCGACTATGCGCAGAGTACGCAAGAGAGTGAGAACGCATTATTTGGAATCTGCCTTGGCATGCAGCTTTTGTTTGATATGAGCTATGAGTTTGGCGAACATGCGGGGCTTGGCATTGTCAGCGGCGAGGTTGTGCCGCTGTGCAATGCGCCAAAGATTCCGCACATGGGGTGGAATCAGCTGCATTTTGTACGTGATTGTGCGCTCAATGCCACCCTTGGTCCAAGTGAATTTTTGTATTTCGTGCATAGCTATTGTGTCAAGCCACGTGATAGCGCTGTGATTCTAGCGCAAACAGATTATGGACAAACATTTGTGAGCGCAATCGCACAGAATCGAATCTATGGCTTGCAACCGCACCCCGAGAAGAGCCACAATATCGGACTTAAAATTTTAGAGAATTTTATTAAAAATTAAGGAGATTCCATGTCTTTTGAAATTATTCCCGCGATTGATTTGAAAAATGGCGAAGTTGTGCGCCTCACGCGGGGCGTCATGGACAGCGCAAAGATTTATGATACCAATCCCGTTGCTGTTGCACGGCGATTTGAAGAAATGGGCGCACGTTGGCTGCATCTGATTGATTTGGACGGCGCGATTGCGGGCAAGCCTGTGAATCTCGAGGTCATTACACAGATTCGTAAGCAAACAAACCTTCAAATTGAGCTTGGCGGCGGAATCCGCAATGAAGATGGGATTAAGCGCTATCTCGAGCTTGGAATTAACCGCGTGATTCTTGGCTCGGTGGCAATGCGCGACCCGCTTTTTACGATAAGTATGGCAGAGAAATATCCGATTGTCGTGGGCATTGACGCAAAAGATGGCTTTGTGAGCGTGAGCGGCTGGGTTGAGCAGGGTAAGATGCAGGCTGTGGAGCTCGCCGAACTTTTCAAGGGCATTGCGCTTGCGGCAATCATTTGTACAGATATTGGGCAAGATGGCACGCTTGGTGGAATCAATCTTGCTTTTAGTGAGGAGATTGCTGCGGCAAGCGGGCATGCTGTGCTCGCAAGCGGCGGACTTTCGAGCGAAGAAGAAATTGAAACACTTAAACAATCCAAGCTTGACGGTGTGATTGTGGGCAAGGCTTTTTATGAAGGGCGCGTGAATTTGGAACGTGTTTTGCAAAATTTAAACTAACTTCTGATAAAATGCTGCCTACAATCTTTTGATTTCGATGTTGAATTTTTAAAAAGGAGTCCCGTGAAACTGCTTGTAGTCGATGATAGCTCAACGATGAGGCGAATCATCAAGAATACCTTGGCGCGGCTAGGCTATGACGATGTTCTTGAAGGTGAAAATGGCGTTGAGGGCTGGGAGAAAATGGACGCTAATGGTGATGTGAAGGTGCTGATTACAGACTGGAATATGCCCGAAATGAATGGGCTCGACCTCGTGAAAAAAGTGCGCGCCGATTCGCGTTTTACCGATATTCCTATCATTATGGTAACGACAGAAGGAGGCAAGGCAGAGGTAATTACGGCGCTCAAAGCAGGCGTGAATAACTACATTGTCAAGCCTTTTACCCCACAAGTTCTCAAGGAAAAACTCGAAGCTGTTTTAGGAACGAACGAGGGCTAGACGGGTTTTGGGATATGAAAGAGTTTTATTACGAGTTATGGGTTATCCCCAGCAGCTATGCAGAACTCTTTGCTGATTTCTTATTGCAGACCACGCAAGAAGCGATTGAAGAGCGCGAGATAGATGGTAAAAACGCCTTTGTTGTTTATCGCGAAGAACCGCCACATACGTTATTGTCGCAGCTCGATTCGTTTGTCGCAATCTTACGTGAACGCCTGAATGAGGATATCTCGTATGCGCATAGTTTCACTCAAAAACCCAATCGCGATTGGATAGAAACCTACAAACAATCTGTTATGCCCGTTGTTTGCGGGGATTTCGCTGTGCGCCCTTCATGGCATGCGCCCCATACAGCTTGCAATAAAGGAACATTGATTGACATTGTCATCGACCCTGCGCTCGCCTTTGGCTCGGGACATCATGAAAGTACGGCAATGTGTCTCGAGATATTGAGTAGCTTAGATGTGCGGCATCAACGTGTGCTTGATGTGGGCTGTGGCAGTGGTGTTTTGGGTATTGCTGCCGCAAAAAAAGGCGCGCGAGTTTTTGCTTGCGATACTGATTCTCTTGCCGTTTCTGAAACACAAAAAAATTTTATCAACAACACCGCAAATCTTGAAAGTCTTTGGTGTGGCTCGATGGAGCAAGCAGAGGGGCGTTATACATTGATTATGGCAAACCTGCTTGCTGTCATTGTGATTGTGCTCTATGAGCAGTTTTGCGCGCATAGTCAAAAGGGTTCGCTACTTCTGCTTTCGGGCATTTTGCAAAATGCAAAAGAAAATGTGCTTGCGCGGTTTGTGGGCTTTTCTTTGCAAGATGAAAGAATACAAAATGAATGGGTTGCCTTGCTCTTATGCAAGGATTAGCCCAAACGAACAAGGTTTTGAATGAACAATACTCCCAAAAATGATTCCAACAAACCCGATAAAAACCCTCGTTTTTTTGGGCAAAATCCGCTTTTATTGTTTGCAATTGTCAGCATTGTGTTGATAGTGCTATTTAAAGGCTTTGGTTTTGCCGATAGCGATAGCCTTAGCACAAGGCTTGGTGGAGGCAATACTATCACGCAAAGCATTAATTATTATGACCTTAAAAAACGGATTGAAAACAAAAGTGTGAGCTATGTCGCGATTGGACAAACGACAATCAAGGCGATTTCTGAAAGTGGCGGCAACAAAATGGTCTATGTTACCAAACGTATTATCCCTGATGATACCTTAATTCCGCTTTTAGACAAAAGCAACATCGAATACAGCGGTTACAATGAAAGCAATTGGTTCTCTGATTTGATTTTTAGTTGGGTGCTGCCCGTGTTTATTTTCTTTGCGATTTGGATGTTTCTTGCAAATCGTATGCAGAAAAACATGGGCGGCGGAATCCTTGGCATGGGTAGCGCGCGCAAGCTTGTCAATTCCGAAAAGCCAAAAGTCAAATTCAATGATATGGCAGGAAACAAAGAGGCAAAAGAAGAAGTCGTTGAGATTGTCGATTTTCTTAAATATCCTGAACGTTATCTCAAGCTTGGCGCAAAGATTCCCAAAGGCGTGCTGCTCGTTGGACCTCCGGGGACGGGTAAAACGCTCCTTGCAAAAGCAGTCGCTGGTGAGGCTGATGTGCCGTTTTTTTCAGTCAGCGGCAGCAGTTTCATCGAAATGTTCGTGGGTGTGGGCGCGAGCCGCGTGCGCGATTTGTTTGAGACAGCGAAAAAAGAAGCGCCTGCGATTATCTTTATTGACGAGATTGATGCAATCGGCAAGAGCCGCGCAGCAGGCGGCATGATTAGTGGCAATGACGAGCGCGAACAAACGCTCAATCAGTTGCTTGCCGAAATGGACGGCTTTAGCTCGGATTCTTCTCCTGTCATCGTGCTTGCAGCAACCAATCGCCCCGAGGTGCTCGACCCTGCATTGTTGCGCCCCGGTAGATTCGATAGGCAAGTTTTGGTTGATAAGCCTGATTTTAATGGGCGCGTTGAAGTACTCAAGGTGCATATTCAGAGTATCAAGCTCGCGCGCGATGTCGATCTCGAAGAGATTGCGCGCCTCACAGCAGGGCTTGCGGGGGCGGATTTGGCAAATATCATCAACGAAGCTGCCTTGCTCGCAGGGCGTGCTAACAAGAAAGAGGTTGAGCAGAGTGATTTTCTCGAGGCAGTCGAGCGCGGAATCGCAGGGCTCGAAAAAAAATCACGTCGAATCTCGCCCAAAGAAAAGCGCATTGTTGCCTACCATGAGAGCGGACATGCGCTGCTTGCAGAGATTACCAAAGGTGCAAAAAAAGTCAGCAAGGTTTCGATTATCCCACGCGGACTCGCTGCGCTGGGCTATACATTGAATACGCCCGAAGAAAACAAATATCTTATGCAAAAACATGAGCTGATTGCCGAAGTTGACGTTTTGCTCGGTGGGCGCGCAGCCGAAGATGTCTTTATCGGCGAAATTTCAACAGGTGCTAGCAACGACTTGGAGCGTGCAACAGACATCATCAAAGCGATGATTAGCTATTATGGCATGACGGATATTGTTGGGCTGATGGTGCTTGAAAAACCGCGCAATACTTTCCTCAATGGCGGATTAAGTAGTGCACGCGAGTTTAGCGACAAGACGGCACAAGAAGTCGATGACTATGTCAAAGGCTTTTTGCGCGAGCGATTTGACGCTGTGCGCGCCGCGTTGCAGGACTACAAGGGCGCGATTGAGATTATGGTCAAAGATTTATACGACAAAGAAACCATTGACGGCGATCGCGTGCGCGAGATTATTGCCGAATACGAAAAAGAACAGGGAATTCCAAGTCGTCTTGTTGCAGCTGATGATGAGCAGACAAAAGCAGGGTAGATGATAATAACAGCATGATGCAGATTAATCCTCTCTATATTCTGCCCAATTTTTTCACAGCCCTAAGTGCTTTTCTTGGGTTTTTGAGCATTGCGCATGCGGCATCGGGGCGGTTTGAAAACGCATGCTGGTTGATTTTTTGCGCGCTCATTTTCGATGGGCTCGATGGTCGCGTTGCTCGTCTCACGGGCACAACGAGTAAATTTGGTGTCGAGTTCGATTCGCTTGCTGATGTCATCGCGTTTGGTGTCGCACCCGCCGCACTATTGTTTATGTATCTGGGCATTCATTTTAGCAAATTTGGAATCGTTGTTTCGGGGTTGTTTGTCGTGATGGGTGCTATACGCCTTGCGCGTTTCAATGTCGCTGCAAATAGCAGCGACCCAAACGTGTTCATCGGCTTGCCGATTCCATCTGCTGCTGTGTTTGTCGCCTCGTGGATTCTCATTGATGTGCATTATGATTTGCCACAATGGTTTGATATTGCGCTTTTGGTTATGGCGTTGTGCGTATCGGTGCTCATGGTTAGCAATATCCGCTATCCGAGCTTCAAACATTGGGCAGACAAAGGCATTAGCCTGCGCACGCTCGTTGTGTTTATTGTCATTGTGCTTGTGCTGCTCTATCTCTACACAGCGCTTGGAATCGCGATTCTCATCACAGGCTATATCTTATTTGGCGTGTTACGTGCATTCTATCTCATACTCAAACATATTTGGCATAGCAAAAGGAACAGCTAATGGACATCATACAGCTTCGCAAAGAGATTGATACAATCGATGATTCGATATTTGAGCTGCTTGCACAGCGCATGCAGATTGTCAAGCACGTTGGCGAACTCAAACGACAAAGCCAAACGCGAATCTATCGCCCCGAGCGTGAACGTGAGATTCTCGCACGGCTGCATACCAAAAGTGAAGGCGAAAATGCCCTAAGCCGCGAGGCAATCGATGCGATTTATATGGAAATTTTTGCCGCCAGCCGCAACCTCGAGCTGCCCGAGCGCGTTGCCTATCTCGGACCACTTGGCAGCTACACACATCAAGCAGCCGAGAGCCGTTTTGGCAGGATTTGTAGCTATATGTCGATGAAGACGATTAGCTCGGTTTTTCGTGCGCTTGAACATGGGCGAGCGCAATATGGAATCGTCCCGATTGAAAACAACAAAAACGGCGCTGTGGGCGAGACGCTCGATAATCTCGCGCAAACAAGCCTCAAGATTATTGGCGAGATTGTCATGCCCATTCATCATAGCCTCGCAAGCCTGTGTGAAAGCCCCGACCAGATTCGGCGAATCTATTCCAAAGACATCGCGTTTGGACAATGCTATGAGTTTCTCAACCAACACAACCTCGAAGAAGTCGAGCGTGTAGCTGTCGAAAGCACAGCGCGCGCAGCACAGCTTGCTGCAAACGAGAAAGATGCAGCGGCAATTTGTTCGCGTGTTGCGGCAAAGCTCTATGCGCTGCCTGTGTTATTTGAATCGATTGAGGACTTCAGCAACAACCAAACACGTTTTGTGATTCTTGGCGATTTTGCCAACGAGCCAAGCGGGAATGACAAAACCTCGCTATGCGTGGATTTGGTGGATAGCGATAAGCCCGGAACGCTTGCGGGCTTGCTCAATGTGATTAAAGAAGCGGGGGTGAATATGAGCAAAATCGAATCGCGTCCCAAACAAGATTCCAACACAAGCTTTGCATTCCAGTTTTTCATCGACCTTGACGGGCACATTCGCGACCCACAGTTGCAGCAGCTCCTCGCAACCAAACACAGCATCAAATGGCTTGGAAGCTATACGCGCGGAATATGAGGCATAGGGCGATTCTTTAGAATCGCAAACATGTTTTCAGTCGCCCGCGAATGGAGGTGCAGTTTTAAGCGCACATATTAATGAGTGCGACTGAAGTCGCACCTCCAATATTGCCATTTTTGTTGTTGTGGGATTCGCTCCTCCTCCCTTGCGGAGGGGGCATGGTGGTGGGTCATAATATGTCATGTTGAGCGAAGCGAAACATCTCATGATTCCCACAACGTGAGATTCTTCAGCCTAAAGGCTTCAGAATGACAAATCATTAGATTTGTTTGAGATTCTAAATGTATATATCAATTGTCCACAACGATTCGACAATGTTAAGATTAGAACATAGCCGAAGCGCTGTGGTTGGGATTATTAGAATTGGTGAGTAATGGCGAATCCAGTCGTCATTGTGAGCATGGCAATCAACGATTCTGTGTTGTCAACATCATGGATTGCCACGAGGCTAACGCCTCTCGCAATGATGATAGAGAAAATTTGAAAAATTTCAAAAAAACTTCTAAAGTTTTTTATCATACTGCCGATATAATACTAATTTGTGATGTGTTGCCATGTTGTGAAAGCAATGTGTAATCGGTGGTAGGGCATGCGCAAGTGGTGGTGTGAAAGACCACTTTTATTTTATGTATAAGGAGTTGTAATGAAAAGATTCATTACCCTTACAGTAGCAAGCCTCGCGCTTGCAGGAATGGCGTTTGCCGCAGATGCAGAGAAGCAAGACCTTCTTGCAAGTGTGAGCAATGGTGCTCTTTGCGAAAAAGACGCAAAGGCTTTGAGTGCTGATGAGGCAAAGCAAGTAGTTGGAGGTTGGTGGACACCGTATCACATGCATGCCAT
>CAJTQL010000007.1:98213-98421 GCA_910578285.1 uncultured Helicobacteraceae bacterium | reverse complement strand
AGACTTTGAGAATCTAAACGACAATTTCCTTGATTTGCTTAGCGCTCATCATGACTTGCAAGAAGAAGAAAAATATGCTGAATTACGTCAGATTTTTTTCGACCCCGAAGCCTTTCTCTTGCAACTCTTTGCAACAGACGAAACGCTTGACCCCAATCTTCTTGATGTCCCCGATTCATTGTTTGAAGAAATAGAAAGAAAAAGAGCG
>CAJTQL010000007.1:0-98203 GCA_910578285.1 uncultured Helicobacteraceae bacterium | reverse complement strand
AGACGAAAGATACCAACCCAAACAAAAAGAAAAAGAGACACTCACCCAAAAAGTGAAGAACGCAGGTGCTGCACTTGCAAAGGTTGAGCAGTTTCTAAAAACTGCGTAGGAAAAATAATATGCTGAAACGTTTCATTTCGTTTGCGCTCTGTTGTGCTTTTGCATTCGCCTCTGACCCTATCACTGTGGATTCGCTGTTCAAGCCACAATATGGCATTCGGAGTATCACCACTCTAAGTTTGCTGACAACAGGGAATGCAAATAGCTATCGCCTCTATCCCTTAGCACAAATGAAACAGAGAACAATACAGACATGGTGAGCTTCTTAGACCTCGAAAATGTCTTGCATGTTTTAGATTATCAAGTCAAATCCTATCGAATCCATAGAGATTCATTTCTCAAAACAAGCTTTCCAATGTTTGTAAAGATTGAAGACGATCCACGTTTTCCTCATAAGGGCTACGCACCACAATTTCCAAATAAAAGGGCATTTGAGTAGATTTGCATTGTTATTGCGAGGGCTCGCCCGAAGCAATGACGTGAGCCAAAAACCTTACATTTCCAAAACGGAACAAAACTTGCTTGAGTGATTGGTAGATATGCAAATCGCAACACAAAAGATATGAAAATCAAAGGGTGCATAAATCATCAAAAAATTTTTAAAGATTTTTCCGTTATGATTTACGGATATTCTGAACACAAAAAGAGAGCAGAATGAGAAACATTCTCAAACTAGGGCTTATCAGCGCAGTAACCGCAATTGCATTGGCACAAACGCCAGCAGCGCAAGGAATGGACGAAGATGTCCTCGCAATCGCAACACAAGGCGCATTGAGCGATTCGATGCAAGGCTTCCGCAAGCTTGCAGATGATGAGGCAGGGAGTGTTATTGGAGGAGTCAATTATATACCTACGACTGAACGTGGCATTGTGGATAACTTTGGTAATCTACAGTATTACAAAAGATACTACGGCGTTCAACTAACTAGTACCGAGTCATCCAAAAGAAAGCTTGATATAGGCAATGGGCTTAATGCTGCTGACTATATGAATTATGAATTCATCAATGACCCTCAACGCAATGAATATCTATTCATTGAAATAAGCTATGTATCTGGTAGGGGTACTAGCGCTCAAGTGATGAAGGGCAATCCGAATACTGGACTTGGAAGTACTGTTACGTACCTAACAAACTTTACAAGTCGTTTTGCAAACCATGCAATGGGAAGGAAGCTGTCTGAATTTAATGACGCCAAAAATCGCTTCTACAATTCTCGCAGGTAACGCTTTGTTGCAATGGGGGGCATTCCCCCCTATTTTTTTGAATCTCTATAATTCTTTAAGGAAACAATATGCAAGTCGCCAATCATACATCAGCTAATCTTATGCTTTCTTACGCACAACACAAAACAGACAAACAAGAGGAGATTGTTTCGCGATTTATGGATATAGAATCCCAAAAAATAGACGAATCGGAACTTGTTATGCGCTCCAAAACCGATACATTGCAATCACAAATTGAACAATTGAAAAAAGAATACATCGATGGATATTATGAAATATGGGATATAACATCGGAAAGATGGCATGAACTATTGTCGTATGAAGATACGAAACAAAAATATCCTACGTACGCCAGAGCATCTGACGCACTCAATAAAGATAAAAGCAACCATACGGACTATATTGAGTTTTATTATAATCAAAGACATCACTACAATGATTATTATGAGAATAGAACGCACCAGTATAATAAAGAAGATTTTAAAAAATCCCTCGATAATATCGAGCAAATTATAACACAAGTTTTGGAACAAGAATTTGAAAAAGACCCAACATCGGATTATACACAAATCTTAATGTTATTCAAGGTAGAAGTGCAATCCATTCCAGATATTTTTGAGCGAGAAAAACAAAGAATTATGCAACTTGGGAAAGAAAAAGATGCTCATTGGGCATTGCTCAATGAAGAGTATGATTTGACTACATCAGGAGAAATGTATAAATTACATGAAATGGTTACGCGGATTGGAAATGCTCACCCAGAGTTCCAACAACAGCTTGATGATTCTGCGCGGATAGCTTTTGATTATGTTCATTCAAGCTTCGAAGATGCATTTAGCCTTGTTGACCCAGAGGATTGGGAGATATTAGGAGAAGAGTTTTTCTTGAATCTTTCCTCTCGTCTTTCATTTATCGACAATACCGAAACACTCCTCAATCTCGCTGCCGATTCTTCGAGCCTGCAAACAAACAATAGAGAATCAAAGAGTAACGAAGCCCTAATCGACAGAATCCGCTCTAAACTCAAGGGCACAGACAATTCGATTTTGCAACAAGTCATGAGCAAAATCACAAATGGCGTCAAAGCAAGCGGAATTGCGGAGGGTGCATGAAATGCTAAGTCGTCATTGCGAGAAGCGATAGCCTCGTGGCAATCAAGCATGTTGCATAACCCAGAATCGTGGATTGCTTCGGGCGAGCCCTCGCAATGACGCAAGCAGAATCAGAGGTGCGATTTCAATCGCACTCGTTAAATGTGCGACTAAAGTCGCACCTCCGAAGATTTTCATCATCATTGCCAGAATCTCTCACAACGTTACATCAAGACATCACCCAAAGATTCTCAATCACAAGCTGTGGGTTTTGCGAATAACTATCGCGAGCAAGCGCAAAGACGCTATCAACGCGCGAGCCGATTTCAAGCTCATAATGTTGGTTAAACGCAATCGCCTTGAATCGATGCGATTGCCCAATGGGTTGCAAGAGCAGCGCCGTGTGGTTTTGTGCGAGCCCAACATTGCGAATCTCGCGCACAATCAAGTCGCGACACAAAAAGCGCGGCTTTGGATTTGCCTCGCCATAGGGCTCAAAATCGTCCAAAATATCAAGCAATTCCAAATCGATACATTCAGCAGTGATTTCCCCTATATATTCTTTGTCTTGTTGCTTGATTTTCGAGGCATTTTCTTGCAAAATCTGCTCAACTACAAGGCTTGCTTCGCGCACAAATCTTTCAAGATTGTGGTATTCAATCTCTAGTCCAACAGCACCCTTGTGCCCACCAAATTGACGCAATAAATGCGCATGCATTTGGAGCAATTCAATCAGATGGACGCCCATAAAGCTTCGCCCACTGCCTTTAAGATAACCATTTTTATGAGTCAAAACAAAGCTTGGTAACCCTGTGCGCTCACCCAAACGCGCCGCAACAATCCCCAGCACGCCTTCATGCCAGTCTTTCCCATAAGCTAGGGCAATTTTAGTATTTCTATCAATCTGCAAGAGCGCTTGCTCTAAAAGGGTACTTTCAATTATCTTACGTTCATGATTGAGTGATTGTAATGCGAAAAAATGCGTTCGTGCTTCTTGGATTGTTTTGCTGCGCAAAAATGCAACCGATAATGTTGCGTCCGCCATGCGTCCTGCACTATTGAGCAATGGAGCAATCAGATAGGACACATCTTCGCTATTGAAAGTGCTTTTTTTCAACTCCTCACGTAAGACAATGCAAGCAGGGCGACTGGATTGTGCGAGCTCACACAAACCACGTCGAAGCAACAAACGATTGAGCCCCACAAGCGGCATCACATCAGCAATGATAGCAAGAGCAAGCAAATCGAGCGAAGCGCTCATGTTATATTGAACCCCCATTTTTGCCTTGAGCGCTGCAACGAGATACCAACCAACATTAGCCCCACAAATGTCTTTTTGGGGAAATGGACAATGCGAAAGCTTGGGGTTGATGATTGTTGCCGCATGTGGCAAGATGGGTGGTGGCATGTGGTGGTCGGTGATAATCAACGTGTTGTTATATTGTTTGCAGAGTTCTGCTGCTTCTATCGCACTAATGCCATTATCAATCGTGATAATCACACAATCATGCAGTCCAAGCCGCTTAATGAGCGTGGGGCTAATGCCATAGCCGTCTGTAAAGCGGTTTGGAATCGCAAAATCAATATTTGCGCCAAGAGATTCTAAGAAATCATAAACAATTGTTGTACCCACAACGCCATCGACATCATAATCGCCGATGATAAAAATTTTGCGTTTGGTTGCCAATGTCTCGCTGATGATTTGCACTGCCTGCTCCATTCCTGCAAAGAGATGAGGCTGCGGAATCTCGCGCATGGTTTTAAATAATTCATTTTCAAATCTCTGTTGCAAAAACGCCAAAATCGCTGCTTTATTCAACATTGCTCTTCTCTAGCTACGTATATCACGATTTTCAAGTGCTTTGCGCACAAAAGCTGTAATCAGTGGGCTTGGATTCTGTAAGCGCGATGTAAATTCGGGGTGAAACTGCACACCGATAAACCAAGGATGTCCTTTAAGCTCAAGCGCTTCAATGAGCCCATTGGATTCACCGCTCACACAAAGCCCAGCAGTTTCAAATTGTGCGCGATAAATCGGGTTGATTTCGTAACGATGGCGATGCCGTTCTTTGATTTTGGAATGATGATAGATAGAACGCAATAAGCTATTTTCTTTAAGTTCACATTCGTATTCTCCCAAGCGCATTGTCCCTCCCATTGGAGAAACTTTGGTGCGAATCTGCTGATTGCCTGCTTGGTCAATAAAATTTTCTATGAGATACACGACAGGATCTTGAGTTTCTGGATCAAATTCCATCGAATTAGCGCTTGCAATACCTAAAACATTGCGCATAAATTCGATGAGTGCAAGCTGCATACCAAGGCAGATTCCAAGAAAAGGAATCTGATGTTTGCGCGCAAAAGTAATGGAATCAATCTTGCCCTTAACTCCACGCACCCCAAATCCACCGGGCACAAGGATTGCATCAACAAATTCTAGTTCAGAGATTCCATTATTTTCAATCTCTTCACTATCACACCACTTGATATTGACCTTTGTGTCGAGGTTTGCTCCACTATGAATGAGAGCTTCAATCAGAGATTTATAAGATTCTTTTAGCCCCAAATATTTGCCCACAAAAGCGATATTCACCTCGTGTTTGGGCAGCAAAATCTGCTTGACGAGCTTGTCCCAGCTTTCCATTTTTGGCTCGAGCTTGGGGAGGTTGAGAAGCCTTGCAAGAGGCGACAACAGCCCTTCGCGCACAAAGCGCAATGGCACTTGATAGATTGTGGGCGCGTCCTCGGCGACAATCACGCAATCCATCGCAACATCACATGAAAAGGAAAGTTTTTTCTTGAGCTCTTGGGGCAATGGGCGCTCGCTGCGCGCAATGAGAATCTGCGGCGAGATACCGATTCGGCGCAATTCTTGCACGCTGTGCTGTGTGGGCTTGGTTTTGAGCTCACCCGCTGCTTTCATGAGCGGAATCAATGTTACATGCACGCTAATCACGCGCTCGCTTCCAAGTTCTTGTTTCATCTCGCGCATGGCTTCAAGAAATGGCAAGCCCTCAATATCGCCTACCGTGCCGCCGAGCTCAACAACGAGATAATCCACATCTTCACTTGCAAGGCGGATTCTATCTTTGATTTCGTCAACGATATGTGGAATCACCTGAATCGTCTGCCCGAGATAACCGCCCTTGCGCTCGCGTTCAATCACGCTCAAATAGACTTGCCCTGTCGTGAAGTTGTTTTTGTGAGAAAAATCCATATCAAGGAATCGTTCGTAATGCCCGATGTCGAGGTCGGTTTCAGCACCATCGTGGGTAACGAACACTTCGCCATGTTCAAAGGGGCTCATCGTTCCGGGGTCGACATTGATGTAGGGGTCGATTTTGAGAATCCCAACTCTGAAGCCAGAATGTTGCAAAAGGGTGGCGATTGATGACGAGGTAATGCCCTTGCCTAGCGAGCTTAACACTCCCCCTGTAACAAAGATATAACGTTTATTCATTGAATGTGGCTTTGGTTTTTGAGGATTGTAGCGCAAGTTTGCTTAGAGTTTGCCTCAAACCTCTGCCCACCTTGGTAAAACCAAGATGGGCTAGAGTTACTAAGGGATTTAATGGAGGCACTCTACTCCTAGCAAATGGTGTTCCACTTTTGGAATCGCAAAAGATTCTATGCGTCATTGCGTCTCCACCGATTGTTTAAGATTCTTCAGAAGGACAATTGCGCGTTATTATCATTATGAGGGCGTTCATGCCCCATGCTTTTGCATGATGTCTTGCGAGATTTTATAGCTACAAAATTTTGGACCACACATTGAGCAAAATTTTGCCTCTTTGAAAACCTCTTGTGGCAATGCCTCATCATGATATTCGCGCGCGCGTTCAGGGTCGAGCGCAAGGGCAAATTGCCGATTCCAATCAAACGCATAACGTGCATCGCTCATCGCATCATCGCGCACACGTGCGTGGATTCGCCCGCGCGCAATATCTGCTGCATGTGCTGCAATTTTATAAGCGATAATCCCCTCACGTACATCATTTGCATTGGGCAAGCCCAAATGTTCTTTGGGCGTTACATAACACAACATCGCAACACCCTTCCACGCCGCAATCGCCGCGCCAATCGCGCTCGCAATATGGTCATAGCCTGCGGCAATATCTGTAACAAGCGGACCAAGTACATAGAAAGGCGCTTCGCCACAAAGCTCCTTTTGCAGCTGCACATTGCGCTCGATTTGGTTCATCGGCACATGCCCAGGACCCTCAACCATAACCTGCACATCGTTTGCTCGCGCATGCTCTGTGAGCTCGCCAAGCACGGCGAGTTCGGCGAGCTGCGCATCATCACTCGCGTCAGCAAGACAACCCGGGCGCAACGAATCGCCGAGCGAGAGGCTCACATCATATTTGCGGCAGATTGCAAGGATTTCATCGAATGCCTCATAGAACGGATTCTCGACATGATAATGCAACATATAGCTCGCCATAAGCGAACCACCGCGGCTCACAATACCCATTTTGCGTTTTGCAACCTTTGGCATGTGCGCAAGCAAGAATCCACAATGGATTGTAAAGTAGCTCACGCCTTGCTGCGCTTGGCGCTCGAGCACATCGAGCATAATATCCTTATTGAGCTTTGTAACATCGCCATGCACATCATGTAAAATTTGATAGATAGGCACTGTGCCAATCGGAACGCTGCTATGCGCGATAACGGCAGCTCGAATGGCGTCCAAATCACCCCCAGTGCTTAGGTCCATAATCGTATCAGCGCCATATTTGATGCTTGTTTGGGCTTTGTGAATCTCTTGTTCAATATTGCTTGCGAGGGCACTACTACCAATATTTGCATTGATTTTTGTTTTTGTCGCAACGCCAATGCCCATCGGGACAAGATTTGTATGGCGAATATTTGCAGGGATAATCAATCTACCACGCGCAACTTCGCTACGAATTGTCTCGGCAGTCAGCTCTTCGACATTCGCCACAGCCTGCATTTCTTCGGTAATGATTCCTTGTTTTGCATAATAGAGCTGCGTCTGTATTGCGTCATTTGAACGTTTCTGAATCCATTGTGTTCGCATCAATTATCCTTTGTCGCTTTTTGAGTAGCGCGATTCTAGCAAAAAAAGACAAAAATAAGTTGTTTCTTTGTATAATTTCGTAACATCAAAGAGGAGAGATTGTGAGAGAGATTGCTTTGGTACTGCTAGCAGCAGGCGAGGGGCGGCGATTTTCCAAGAGTTCTAACATCCATTGCAAGAAACAATGGTTGCGCGTTGGCTCATTACCTTTGTGGTGTTTTGTGGTGCGACAATTCCACGCGCTCCATCATTTTGGGCAAACGGTTGTTGCCATTTCGCCCCAAGAAGTGCGCTATGCACAAAATTTCATCAACGAAGCCGAGGTTGTTGGTGGTGGCAACACACGTCAAGAATCGCTTTTGCATGCGCTGCAAAAGGTGGATTGCGAATGGGTGCTTGTTAGCGATGCTGCGCGGTGTTGTGTTGATAAAAAAGTTCTCAAGGCAGTTTTGAACGCGCCACTTGCTGATTGTGTCGTTCCTTTTGTGAGCGCACATGACACGACTTATAGCAGCCTCTTTGGCTATCTACCACGCGATTCGCTAAGGCTCATTCAAACGCCACAACTTTGTCGCAAAGCGACATTACTAGACGCGCTCAACATGGGCGAATTTGGCGATGAGAGCAGCGCCATCTATGCGCATGGTGGCACGATAGAGTTTGTCGCTGGAAGCAGCAATTTGCACAAACTCACAACATTCCATGACCTCGCGTTTCTTGAACTGCCATCGCCTAGCAGCGAGACATTGGTGGGTAATGGATTTGATGTGCATCGCTTCACCGATGGCGACCATCTGACAATTTGTGGCGTTTGGATTCCCTTCTCATACGGCTTCAAGGCACATAGCGATGGCGATGTTGGAATCCACGCATTGATTGATGCGCTGCTTGGTGCTGCGGGCGCGGGCGACATTGGGCAATGGTTTCCTGATTCGGATACGCAATATGAAAATATCGATTCTGCTCTTTTGCTCCAACAAGTATTGTGTTTTATTAGAAGTGTTGGCTTTTTTATCGTCAATGTCGATTTGACGATTATCACCCAAGAACCCAAGATTGCCCCACACAAAGACCGCATGTGCGCACGTCTTAGCTCCTTACTCGAGATTCCTGCTGCCAAGCTCAATATCAAAGCAACAACGACAGAACATTTGGGCTTTTTGGGGCGATGTGAAGGTGTTGCGGCAACATGTGTCGCGACATTGAAATATGTGGATTGGAGACAATAAAAGTGAGAGTATTGATTATTGAAAACGAGATTTATCTGGCACAGAGTATCGCGATAAAACTCGAACATTTGGGATTTGATTGCGATATTACTACAGTTGCTAATGAAAACCATTCAAAAAATTATGATGTTGTTCTGCTTTCAACGAATCTTATTGAGCAAAATATTTATTCGATTATTTCCCTTTATAAAGATAGTGTCATTATTTTAATGATTTCTTATATTAGCGATGATACGGTAACAAAACCAATGAAAGCAGGCGCAAAAGATTATATCCTTAAGCCTTTTATGATTGATGAACTTGTACGCAAGATTCAGCATTATTATACCTTTCAACATCTCAAGCAAACGGTCACATTTTATCGCAGCTATGTCGATATGACTTTGGATAATTTTATTACCGAAGTGCCCACCAAACTTTCTTTACCCCTTGTGCTTCAAAGCCAGAATCAAAAAAGCATTGATGCGTATGTGATTTTCTATGCGCGCCGCAATGAATTTTCATTGCGACTTTTGTCGCTCAAAAAGCATCGTAATTGGAAAGAAATTTTGCGTCAACCCCAGCATAATAATGATATTCTCTATATTGTTGGACTTGAGGAACTTAAAAAAACAGAACAACAGGAATTTTTGGATATGATAACTAATAAACAAACCATTGCTTCGTTTATTAGCAATGACCAAATTACATTCCAAAATATTATCCAAGTGAGCGGCTCAACCAATATTGACTTCTATGGCGAGTTTCTTTGTGTTGATGATTATATCAAAAATGTGATTCTATGCTATGAGCATAAATATCCTGATACCGAACTATCTCGCCGTTTGGGTATGTCGCGAAAAAGCTTATGGGAGAAGCGAAAGAAATATGGAATTATCAAGAAAAAATAAAAGTCTCTATCTCACGCAAGAAATCAAGTCTATGCTCGAAATGTGTGCATATGGGCTGCTTAACCCCGTTACAGCGCTCATGAATCAACATGAATATGATGCGGTGAATGCAACTGGGATTCATCATGGAATCAGTTTACCTTTTCCGTTTATCCTTGCTCCAAATGGCAAGAAAAATCTTGCAGTTCTTAAAGCTGCTAAACAAGGAGAAAGGCTCAAACTCGTTTGTGATGGTCAAATTTTTGGCGAAATTTGTGTGAATGAAATTTTTATAATTGACAAGGAAACATTTTTCAAGAAACTTATGGGTGGGGATTTGACATCTAAAAAAGCAAAAACGCTTTATGGTAAACTTGGAAATTATGCCATTTCTGGCTCTTATACTCTCAAAAAGGTTTCGCATTTTGCCGATATGATTTATCTCATCGAGCAGCGCAAGCTGATATTGCATGCCAAAAATATTAGCGCATTTATGCTACAAGCAAATCCTATTCATCGCGTGCATGAACGCATTATCCGCATTTGTTATGATTCGAGCGATTTGCTCGTTTTGTTTATTGTCAAGCCGTACAAAGACAATGGATTGCTTCCTTTTGAGCTGCGACAAAAAATCTTGCAACTCACAATCGATAATTATTTTCTTGCAAATCGTTTGTTGATTATTCCGCTTGATGATAGCTATCTTTTTAATGGTGCAAACCATGTGATTCTCAATGCCATTATCGTGCAGAATCTCGGCTGTACGCGTTTTATCATCGGTCGCAACCACATGGGATTATCACTTTTTTACGAAAGCAACCAAATCCACACGATTTTTGATAGCCTACAAGGCATTCGCCTTGATGTGCAGATTCTTAGTGAATATGTCTATTGCAAACAATGCGGCACAATTGTGAGCATTATCAGCTGTCCACATGGTGCACATCATCATATCCATTACCATACCAAATCGATGCTCGAGCTTTTTAATCTCGGAATCCCGCCGCCAAATATCTTGGTTCGCAAAGAAATTTCGGCAATGATTCTTGAGCGACTTTATCCCAATCGGTTCAAAAAAATGGAGCAACTCTATAAAGGAATCAGCCCCTCAAAATTGCTCGATGAATATGGCGATAAATCATTCTATTCTGATTTTCTCTCACTCTATCAAGCACAAATGGTGAATTAGTATGAAAGACTTCCATTCAAGCCTCGAATCGGCACACAAAAATCCGCAAGATTTTACGCTTGCTCCTCCACCAAGCGAAGAAGAATTACAATCTGCTCGCAAATTCGAACAACAAGAGGCACAAAATGAGCAGGATTTGCGCGAACAAAGCATACAAGAAACCTTGCAAGACGAGCGCAAGCAAGCAGAATTTGATAATCAAGAAAAAATGCAGCATTGGGACAAAAAGAAATGGCTCTTTCTAAGCCTCTGCTATGTCGGACATTCACCCAAAGCGCCCGGCACTTTTGGCAGCCTCGTTGGCGTGCTGATTGGATTGCCTATTCTCTATTATCTCCATGCAAGCAATCTCGCAATGCTAGCAATTCTTTTTGGGCTCATAGGTGTCAAATGGACAAACGAATATGAATCTGCCGGCGGAATCCATGACGACAAACGCATTGTCATTGATGAACTTGTCGGTGTTTGGATTACGCTTTCTATGCTTGGTTTTGGTATGTTAGAAGCCCTTTTAGCGTTTGCTTTTTTTCGCCTTTTTGATATTTGGAAGCCCTCAATTATCGGGCGAATCGATAGAGACATCAAAGGTGGATTAGGTGTAATGGGCGATGATGTAGTTGCAGGGTTTTTTGCCGGACTCTTGGGGCTCATCGTGCTTGGAATTCTCCAACAATTTGGGCTATGGGAACTGCCGCTTGATATAGGAAGCATTAGAGAAGCGCCATAAAAACCAAAAATGACTGGGCTAAACAATAAGCCTTCAAAATGTCAAAGACTTTTTACAAGTGGTGATGGCGATATAGAAAGGGTAGATACAGCGGATTAAGAGTATCAATCAATCTTATTTTATGAAAGCAATATGATATTTTGCTAATCCTCAACATAACAAGACACGATTCCAATCGTCATTGCGAGCATTCGCTAGAATGCTCGGCAGAACTTGTTGAATCTTCAACATTTGGCTGCTTCGTTTCGCTCACAATGACGAGACATTGGATTTTTCGAGCGCGACTTAAAGTCGCAATTTTCCTATTTTGCTATGAGCCTACATCTTTTCAGCAACCAATGTACCATTTTCATCGATGATGAGCTTTTTATGGTTGTCGAGACCAATTTCATAGCTCTTCCATTCTTTCTCGACTTTCATCACTGAAGCTTGGGGATACTTGGATTTTACCGTGTCCAAAACCTTTTTGGGAACAAACCCAACATTAGGAAGCGGGCGATAGGACTTAACAGAGCGCCATTCACCATCTTGAGTAAATTCCACCTCAACTTCGTCTGCCAACTTCACACCATATTCATCAAAGCTCTTCTCTGCAAGCAAAATCGCATTCTTTGCAAAATTGCTTTTGATGAATTGTTGCGCCTTTTGGGGCAACTCGCTATGTTGAATCACAACATCAGCTCCAAGAGCATACGCTCCAACAAAACCTGAAAGCACAATGGCTAGAGGTAACTTTTTCATTTCATTCTCCTTGTATTGATTTACAAAGAGAATGATACTTTTTGATTGTGGAGTGCGTACACACATTTGCCTTAAAAAGTGTCAAGTTTTTGTGAAATTTTATGAAGTTTTAGAGTTGAACTTTATACCTCAAAACCCCCGAAAAATCAGCTGCTGCTTTGCTTGGCTGGTTTGTCGTTTGGGAGAATTGCTAAAAAAGCTTTGGTTGGTTGCTTGGGGTTGCAAAGGCAAGATTGCGAGGAATTTTCCCTTGAGCCGTTCGCCATCATCAAGCTCGCTGCGTGTGTCATACATTTCAAGGAATTGCTGCTTGCTCAAAGTCGTGTTGCCAAGCGATGGGTCAGCAAGCCACACATGGTTTTTATCAATGCCTCGAATCACAGAGAAATGGTCGTTTTTGCGATGTTTGAGATACACCACCACAGGAATCTTGAGCTTAGAAAGCTGCTCGAAACTCGCGGCAAAGCCTTGCGCCTTGAATCCAAATTGGGGCAATGCTTTTGCCATGTCCTCAAAGCTGGCTTTGTTATCGCCTTTGTCCATTGCAGCAAGCAGCTCTTCTTCGGTGATGGCTTTGCCATAATAATAATTTAGAATCGTTGCCAAAGACGCTGCCCCGCAGGAATAATCCAAATCTTGTTTCACGATTTTATCATCTCGCAAGGTTTTGTAACTCTTGATGTGTGGCTGGATTCTGTGCGAGGGGGCTATGGGCAAATCATAAGTTTCAGCACAGAGCAAATGGACAAATAAAATGAATCGTAAAAATTTCATAAACTTAAAATGTATATGCCCAATGCAGCATGATGTCGTTGTTACTGTCTTTTTGTGTGGCAGCTTTGAAGGTGAGATTTAAAATATTGCCTCGCGCAAAGCCATAGCCCACGCCAAAGGTTGGCTGGGCGAGGCTGCGGTGGAACCCTTGCCTTGCGCCCTCAAGCTTACTCGCTCGTTGGTGCAGCCATTGGAATCCAAAGCTAAGAGTCACCCATTCGTTTGCCGCAAAGCCTACGCTGGGCTGCAAGAGCACCACATCGCCCGGCGTGTAGTGCCCATTATCATCTTTGCGTTTATGGCTATGACGATAGGCGGCATTAAGAACGAGGACAACAGGGTCAATGCTTTTGTAGATTGTTGCGCCAATTTGTGCTGAATGGAAATAGGAAGGCTTGTTGATATTTTTTTCATAGATTGCCGCTTCGAGATAAGCCAAAATGCCGATAATCGAATCGTCTTTGAGAAATTCATAATTCACGCCCACCCAACTATCCACGCCCTTATGTTCAAAGTCAGCTTTTTGTGTTTCTAATTCTTTTTGTTGTTTGTAGCCTAGCAGATAACTCCCGCGCACATAAATATCTGCTGCATTTGTGATTCCATAATGCACACCCAAAGTGCCGATGAGATTCTCGTTTTGTTGTTCGCTTTGCCCAAAGTCTGAAGGCACAGCGACAAAAGATGTGCTGCTTGTTTGGATAAACATCGGCTCTCCGAGCGCAACATCTTGTGTATGTGAGTTTGTGTAGGCAAGCGATGTTTCGAGCCGAATCTTGCCCTTTCCACTCACCAAATCTTCGACAAGCAAGGGCAAATCAGCCCATAGAAAGGAGCAAAGTAGGGGGAATAGAGGTAGGTATTTCATTGGATTCCTTTATTGTATTTAATCAATACTCATTAATTTCCTAAAAATAAACAGGGCAAATCTCCATAAATAAGGTTTCTGAAAATAGATAAATAGCCCAAAGAATGCCTTGATAGTAGTAATTTGCAATGGCTTTTGGGAAATAATAGAAACATTTCTCCTTTAAAAAGCACAGCCAAAACATTATTTGAAAAATAATAATTGCTAACATGGCAGCTATGGTAAAAATGTCTATATTATAATAGAATATTGCAACAAGAAATAGAATAATATCAAGCAACAAAAAAGCAAAAATAACAACTTTTAATACAAACTGCACAGACTTATTGTTATAAACTTGCATTTTAGCTTGTTCTTGGTTTTTGTCAAGGTGTTTGTCCATTTCTTCCTTATTGGTTATCATCTAGCAATTCCTCTCAATCTGTAAAGAAATGTTCTATTGCAATATCGCTGAATAAATAAATGATAGATAATAAAAGTATATCTATAATGAGATAGGACACAATACAAGCAGTAATCAACAAAAAGGAATTCATCAAATATTTACGAAACAAAGGAGAATATAAAAATCCAATAAATGGTGGGAAAATTATTATAAGTATAATAAAACTTCCCAATATAACCCAAATATCCCATAAACTATAAATGGCAATTATCATTAGAGAAAGAAGCGAAGAAGCAAAAAGAATATGAATTACTAGGATAAACTTTTTCTTCTTATCGCCTACTCTTATTCTTGATATTCCTTTAAAAAATAGCTTCCAGCCAGTTTTATATCCCTCAAAAAACATACTGCATCTTATGAATTATCGATGATTATATCTATGGCGAAATGCATTATAGCCCATAGTTCCACCATAGGTAGTAATCCCTTGTATAGCACCTGTGGTTACTGCTTGTCGTATTGGTGCTGGTCTGCTAACAACAGGAGGCAATCCTCTATATGTTCTATACATAGTTGTTCCAGTTCTCCAAATATGCCCTCCTAGTGGTCCCATCACTGCTCCTTTTATTACAGCACCTGTAAAAGAGCTCCAACTCCAACTTTGCCTTGAAGTCCATTGATAGGCAATATTTCCTATCCCGCTGCCAATCATTCCACCTATTACAAAAGGCAACCACTCTCCCTCTGTCGTTTGCATTTCATACGGTGAAAGCATGGCGAGCTCGAGCGGAGCAGAATCTCGATGGAAAATCATGTCTATATCGCTTTGGCTAAAGTGATAGAGCCTATCGTCTGCAAACGCGGACGAACCAAAAATACCCAAGAATGCGATAAAGCACAATACTAGTTTCTTCATCAAAAAACCTCCTACAAAATAAAATGCGCAATTCTATACATGGCTAAACTTTGATATTCCTTAAGAATATGCAGGGCAAATCTCCATTAATAGCTTTTGTGACAACACAAAAGCAAAACCAAGAAACATGTTATAGAAATAATTGACCACAGCCCTTTTGAAATAAAAGAGGCAGGATTCTCTGAAGACACAGAGCCAAAATAAGTTTTGAAATACAATAATCGCCAACATTACAGCGACCACAAAGGCATCGACTTCATAGTCTATGAGGTAGGAGACAAAGGAATAGAGGTTTAAGACCAATAAGAAAAGAGCAAGAAACATGAACAAACGTTGTCCCGCTGCATTCTCATACAACATTTTTTTGGTTTCCCTTTGCCCCTTCTCAAAATATTCATCTGTTTCTTTTTTTGAAGCCATCTTGCATTACCATATTTTTAGCATTATAGACAACGTTATTACCATCTTCGTCCTCCTCTATTCATGAACATACTAGTTCCAAAATACCGACTTTCTATGGCACCAGTGAGCATAGCACCAGGAGCAACGGGAACATATCTTATTGCAGTCAAGGCTCCAATCGGATTAGTAACTCTGAATCCTGCTGAAGCACCTGCTGCAACATGTCCACCAAAAGTACTCCAGCTCCAACTCCTGCTTGCAATCTGATGACCAATGCTATAAGCACCCCCTATGACGGCACCAATACCCGCAGCCACAAAATTTATCCACTCTCCCTCTGTCGTTTGCATTTCATGCGGCGAAAGCATGGCGAATTCTAGCGGGGCAGAATCTCGATGGAAAATCATATCTATATCGCTTTGGCTAAAGTGATAGAGCCTATCGTCTGCAAATGCAGATGAACTGAAAATGCCCAAGAATGCGATGAAGCACAAAGCTAACTTTTTCATGAAAACCTCCCATAAGCAAAATATGCAATTCTATCATGGCTAAACTTTGATATTCCTTAAAAATTATACAGGGCAAATATCTATCAATAGCTGTTGCGACAACGCAAAAGCGAAAGCAAGAACGATGTGATAGAAATAATTGACCACAGCCCTTTTGAAATAAAAGAAGCAGGATTCTCTAAAGACACAGAGCCAACATAAGTTTTGAAAAATAATAACCGCCAACATCACGACAACCACAAAGGCATCAACTTCATAGTCTATGAGGTAGAAGACAAAGGAATAGAGGTTTAAGACCAATAAGAAAAGGGCAACGAATTTTAGCATACGTTGCATTGCTACATTTTTATATAGCAAATTCTTGGATTCCCTTTGCCCCTTCTCAAAATATTCGTCTGTTTCTTTCTTTGGATTTAACTCTTTCATTGCTATGTTTTCCTTTCGTATAAAATGCTAAGTGAAATTTATGAATACTCAACAAAAATGGGGCAGAAAAAACAAAAAGTCATTAGAAACGACATGCCTATTCCCTCATAAAATCTTAAAAAACAACCCTTATTTTTCTGTGTCTTTAAAAGATTCTGCCAATATTTACAACGATAGCATACGAATAAAATAGTGTTAAAAATACTAATGGCTATCATACCCACAAGTTGCCACCATTGGGTATCATAAAAAATCAGAGAGCTTATAATAAGGATAAGCATAATGGAATTTTCGATATAAAAAGCCCCCTTGCGTCTGGAAGAAAACTTGGAAGAAAATTTAAAAGCCATTTTTGATTCTTAATGGATAATAATAGGAAACGAGCCGAAAAACATAAGAGAGGATATGAATAGCAAGAACATAAAAGAATCTCTATAGCTAAGTTGTAGGGTTTTAATAGCATGATGGCATTTCTTTTCCATATAACACAATATTAGTGCATTAAAGAGAATGGGTATTACCAATATGAAAAGAAAATAATCTATGGAGACTCCATAGCAAACCAATGAGAGAGTCATCAATGCCAAATTAGCAAAAACAATGAGATATAAAATCCCTTTCAAAATTCCCTCCCTCATGGTTATCCTTTCATCGTGATGTTGATGCTAATATCGTATTGAACGTTCAACTCTGCCACGCACTACTTGTGCTCCCATTTTCGCAGGAGCAAATGCTACTTCTTAAAGCATGTCTGCTGGAGTAAGTTTCAATCCTTTATAAGTACCAATAATTGAAATGCGATTCTATCACACAGAAACTTTGATATTCCTAAAAATAGAAAATTGAAAGCATTATATGATTGCTCACCACACATCAAATACAGGGCAAAAGAAACAAAATGCCCCAAAAAAAAATAGAGCTGCCCAATCATAGAATGCTGAATAATAATCTTTAGCATCTTGAGATCTTAAAAAGCCATAGCAGTCTTCATGCCAATAGCACAAAAAAAGGGCGGTAGATAGAAAAACCACCAATATCATACCCATAAGCTGCCACCATTTGACCTCATAAAAGATAAGCGAAGCAACAATGAGTATTGGCTGAAAAGTGATTCCGATATAAAATATTATCTTGTCTATCTTGTTCATATATAAAATTATTATTCTAAATAATTAAAAAGAACAATAAAGACTTTAGGAAATACTATCTACCCCAATATCTATCAACCCTATTCATAACATTTGCCCTTATCATTTGCCCACTCATCATTACAGGTGTATTAAGAACCGTTGCAGCGACTCCAACGGGAGTAGTCATACGCCAACCCTTGACGCTTCCTATTGCAACAGCTCCTCCAAAATCTCTCCAACTCCATGGCTGATTTCTTATAATCTGATAGGCAAAATTCCTGATTCCATACATTGCGCCACCAACAACTGCCCCCACAAACGGCAACCACTCTCCCTCTGTTGTTTGCATTTCGTGCGGCGAAAGCATGGCGAGCTCGAGCGGAGCAGAATCCCTGTGGAAAATCATATCCATATCACTCTCACTAAAGCGATAGAGCCTATCGTCTGCAAACGCGGACGAACCAAAAATGCCCAAGAATGCGATGAAGCACAATGCTAACTTTTTCATGAAACCTCTTTATGACTGAAATGCAATTCTACCACACAGAAACTTTGATATTCCTTAAAAATAGACAGGGCAAATATCCATAAATAATGTTTCTAAAAAAACATAGGCAAGGCAAAGCGCAAGGTGATAATAGTAGTTTGCAATTGCCTTATCGAAATAATAGAGACATGTTTCTTTTGAAACACAAAACCAAAACATTGTTTGAAAAATAATAATTGCTAACATGCCAATAAGCATAAGAATATCAGTCTCATGATATATTAGGGAAAGAAAAGCATGCAAGGTTAAGACATAGTGATATAGCAATAAGAATCCTAAGGATAAATCGTGCGGATTTATTTCTGTATATCTGATTTCTAGCCTCTATCTGCCCATTTTCAAGATATTTATCCATTTGCTCTTTTGGGGTTAACTCTTTCATTACTATGTTTTCCTTTTAATTATGTAAAATTTATGAATACTCAATAAAAATTGGGCAGAAAAAACAAAAAGCAATCAGGCAAAGTTCCTCTACGCCAAGATAAAATCTCAAAAAATAACTCTTATTTGTTTGAGTTTTTAAAAGGTCATAGCAATATTTACAGCGATAACACATCAACAAAGCGGTATGCAAAAGAGCAATGCCTATCATGCCAACAAGCTGCCACCACTTAGTCTCAAAAAAGATAAGAGAGTTGGCAATCGCAATTAGAGCGAGACAATTCCCTACATAAAAGGCTACCTTATGTCTGAAAGAAGACGTGGTAGAAGTTTTAAGAGCCATTTAGAACCTCAATAATTATAGAACAATCATAGGAATTGTAGATACTCCAAGAATACCTAGCCACCATTTGACGCATTCTTTGTTGTCAAATTGCAAGATTCTAACTAGAGAAAAACGATGCAATGTCTTTTCTGTATAGCACACTGTTACGATACTTACAAGAATGGGTGTTGCTAACATAAATAACCACTTATCGGTGGGTATTCCATAGCAAACCAATGAGAGAATTATCAATGCCACATTGGCAAGAATAATGCAGTAGAAAATCCCTCGCAAAATTCCCTCTCTCATGGTTATCCCTTCATCGTGATGTTGATGCTAATATCGTATTGAACGCTCAACTCTGCCACGCACTACTTGTGCTCCCATTTTCGCAGGAGCAAATGCTACTTCTTAAAGCATGCCTGCTGGAGTAAGCTTCAATCCTTTATAAGTACCAATAATTGAAATGCGATTCTATCACACAGAAACTTTGATATTCCTAAAAATAGAAAATTGAAAGCTATATGATTGCTCACCACACATCAAATACAGGGCAAAAGAAACAAAAGGCAGAAAAAAGACAAAGAAATGCTCCATCATAATAAAAAATATCAAAATAGACTTTGCCTTTTTCGGTCTTTATGAATCCATAACAATTTTGATGTGAGGAACAAAGCAATAAGGCGATATCTAAAAGAGCAATCAAGAGCATAGCTATGAATTGAATCAAGGTTGTATCATAAAAAATTAGAGAAATGATGATACAAACAGGCATCATTCCAAAGGCAATGATGGCAAGTGTTCTGCCAACAAAAAACTTTATCGTACGATACATAAGAATCAAAACATATTTATTTACAGCATTGAAAGCCTCAGAATCCACAAGGCTTATCTACCCCGATATCTGTCCACTCTATTCATAATGCTTGCTCTTATCATTTGCCCTCCCATCATTACTGGTGTATTAAGAACTGTCGCAGCCACTCCCATCGGTGTAGTCATGCGCCAACCCTGATAGGCACCTCGCCCAACAGCACCAGCAAAGCTAGACCAGTTCCATGGTTGATTCCTTTTGATTTGATAGGCAAAATTCCTGATTCCATACATTGCACCACCAACAATTGCCCCCACAAACGGCAACCACTCTCCCTCTGTCGTTTGCATTTCATACGGTGAAAGCATGGCGAGTTCGAGCGGAGCAGAATCCCTGTGGAAAATCATGTCCATATCGCTTTGGCTAAAGCGATATAGGCTATCGTCTGCAAACGCGGACGAACCAAAAATACCCAAGAATGCGAGAAAGCACAATACTAACTTTTTCATGAAAACCTCCTGTTACAATCGCGATATGGCATTGTATCATGACTAAACTTTTATAAAACTTCATAATTTGGAATGACACATATTTAACTTTATATTTGCCATTGTATCGTTGTATTGGTGTTGCTTGGAGTAATCAGCTGTGTTGGGTTTCTTTTGGGTTCCTTGCTCGTTGATTGCCACGCTCGCGCTGTTCGCTCGCAATGACAAAAACTTTTGTTTGTCATTCTGAACTCGCGTAAGCGAGTGAAGAATCTCGAGTTGCAAGAATCATGAGATGTTTCGGCTATCGCCTCAACATGACAACCCACCCCCTGCCCCCCTTCGCAAGGGAGGGGAATAAGACAGAATCTCCAAGAAAAGTGCGCGCATGCGTAGCGCGGTTCCGCGCTTTGGATTCCGCAATCATTTCATTTTCCATTGCTCATATTTTCTAACGCCCAAGCCACAGCACGCAACGTCTATGTTCGAGCCGAAAGGTGTAACATAGACGCAGCGCTGTGGATTATTGACATATACAAGCGTAGCGCACATTTAAAAAGCGTGCAGGGGTTTGGGGGATTGTTAAGGGGGATAAGGGGGCTGCTTCGCAATTAAGCCCCCTTATCCCCCTTAACGAAAAAGAAAGAGAAACGAATCTCCAAAGAATCTAGCAAATTGTCATTCTGAAGCTTTTAGGCTGAAGAATCTCAAAGTCTTAGAATCCGCAGAGATGTTTCGCTAACACTCAACATGACAAGATTCCATATGTCATTGCGAGCGAGCAGAGCGCGCGTGGCAATCAACAATCATGGAATCCCAAAAAAGAATCCAGCACATCGAGCATTCAAAGACGTTTGATTGCTTCGCTTACGCTCGCAATGACAAGATGTTTCGGCTATCGCCTCAACATGACAAATGGAGGCGCGGTTTCAACCACACACAAACAAGAATCGCGCGGCACAAGCGGAATCTTCACGATTTCGCAAAGCCAAATCGCCCCCGCTTGTGCAAGCATAATCACGCAAACACGGGCGCAACGACAAAGCCGAGCGCGACAGCCAAGATGATGTTGATGAGCCCGGGCAAAAAGAAGCTATGGTTGAAAATATACTTGCCGATGCGCGTTGAGCCCGTGTAGTCCATTTGCACAGCGCCAAGAAGCGTTGGGTATGTGGGCAGCACAAATAGCGCCGAAACAGCAGCAAAGCTCGCAACCAAAATATAAGACGATTCGGGCGATGTGGCGCTGATTCCAAGCGCAGTTATCACAACGGGCATAATCGCCTTTGCAGTTGCCGCCTGCGAATAGAGCAATGTGCTTGCAAAAAACAGCGCAACAGCCAACAGCGCGGGGTAATCGCCCACAAATTTGCGCGCGAGCTCGCCAATCTCGTCTTTATACCCGCCCACAAAGGTGTTGCCCAGCCACGCAACGCCCATCACGCAAATGCATGCCGTCATTCCCGATTTGAACGTGCTCGTGTTCAGCAGCTTGCTCGTGTCGATTTTGCAAAAAATCACAATCATTGTTGCAATGGCAAGCATAAAGCTCATGATAGCGCTATCGCGAGGTAATCGCACAGGATCGATATAGCTACGAACAAACTTGGCAAGCGCCACAACAGCCGAATCGTCCTCGCTAGCAACCGCGCTTGTGATTTCGCCACTCGTAATTGTTGTTTGAGGGATAAAGCTATTGACATAATCGAGCATCGGCTTGCGCATCATATCAGAAATTGATGTAGCATAGAACACCACGCAAAGCACGCCAATGAGGAATATTAGCACCGAAAGCTTTGCTCCTTTGGGCAATTCTTTGCGTGTTTCTTCATTGTGTGATACAATCGCTCCTGCCTTTAGTCGTTCTTGATACACAGGATCTTTATCGAGCTCAAGAGGAAAAAACTTGCTCACGATAAACGCTGTGAGCATGCATGATGTATAGGTTGTAAGAATCCAAACCAGCAACAATGTTGGATAGCTCCAGCCAAAATCCTCGAGCACACCGCTCATAAATACCACAGCCGCACTCACAGGCGATGCAGTGATGGCGATTTGAGACGCAACCACAGCAATAGACAAAGGTGCAGAGGGTTTGATATTTTGCTCTTTTGCAACCTCAACAATCACGGGAATCATCGAAAACGCCGTGTGTCCCGTGCCTGCCAAAAGAGTGAGCATATAGGTTACTGTGGGTGCAAGATAGTTGATGTGTTTGGGATTCTTACGCAAAATCCTCTCTGCCACTTGCACCATATAATCCAACCCTCCAGCAACTTGCATCGCCGTAATCGCAGCGATGACGGACATGATAATCAAAATCACGTCCCAAGGAATATCGCCGGGCTTCATTCCGAGCGCAAGACAAAGCACGACAACGCCCAGCCCACCTGTATAACCAATTGCCATACCACCAAGGCGAATCCCAAGAAAGATTGCACCAAACAAGACCAAGATTTGTAGAATCAGCAAAATATCCATTGACAGCCTTTGACAAAAATTGCGGCATTTTGTGCGCCTTGCAAGAATAATACAATCAAGCTGAATAGCTCATAATACGCGCAGAAAATCCTTATCTCCAATATCCTATCATTATTGCGAGCTGAAATTGTTTCACTCTGCTCGTCATAATGAACAAAATCTGCATCTTATCAACGACAAAACAACGTTCAAAGACGCGCTTGTGCGGAACGACAACCAAACACATTGCGTGTTTGCAATCCCAATAATGCGCTTTTGGCATTGAGCAACGTGAGCAGCGCCACACCCACATCGCCAAAGAGCGCAAGCCAGATGTTGGCGATTCCAAACGCACCAAGCGCCATGATGATGATTTTTGCTCCAAGTGCCAATGTGATATTCTGCCATAGAATCTGCCGCGTTTTGTGCGCAATGGCAAATGCAAATGTAATCTTTTGTAGGTTGTCGTCCAAAATGACAATATCAGCGTTCTCGAGTGCAATATCGCTACCGCTTTTGCCCATCGCGATTCCAACATCGCTTAGAGCAAGGCTTGGTGCATCATTAATGCCATCGCCAACAAATGCAACGAGATTCTTGCGTTTTTGCGTTGGTTCGAGCAAATCTTGCAGCCTGTCAACCTTGTCTTTGGGGAGCAAATCGCCATAGAAATCCTTCACACCAAGTGCGTTTGCTATATCTTGCACAACCAAGCTGCTATCGCCGCTTAGAATCACAATTTTTTTATGTTGTTCTCGCAAATTTTGCATGGTTTCTTGCGCCTCGTCTTTGAGCGAATCCGAGAGACTCAAAATGCCAACAAGTTTGCCATCATCAGCAAGATAAACATTGCAAAATGTGCTTTCTTCCTCGCCTATTTGCACGTCTCTTTCGCGCAAAAATCGCGCGTTGCCTGCGAGAATCGTTCGCCCCTCATATCGCGCACTAATCCCGCCACCTGCGATTTCTTGCACACTAGAAAGCGCGAGGAGAGGCTGCGTGTTTTCTTCGCGCAAAATGGCTTTGGCAATCGCATGAGTCGAGTGCGATTCGAGGCTTTGGGCGAGCACGAGCAACTGCGCCGCGTCATATGCCCCAAAAGTCTGAATCTTGCTCACACTAAGCTCGCCTTTGCTAAGCGTGCCTGTTTTGTCAAAAACAAGTGTTTTGACATTATACAGAGCCTCTAAGAATCGCGAACCTTTGATGAGGATTCCGCGCGATGAGGCAACACCAAGTGAGACAAAAAAGCTAAGTGGGATTGAAATCACAAGCGCGCAAGGGCACGAGATGACAAGAAAGATGAGCCCCCTTTGCCCCCAAATCTGCAATGCGTTGCGCGCATCTTCGCCGCTTGCAAGCGCCAAAAGAGCTGGGACAAACGCGATGAGCGCGGCAAGCCCCACAACAATGGGGGTATAGAATCGTGCAAAACGTGTGATGAACTCCTCGCTTTGCGCCTTTTTTGCGCTGTTTGATTCGATGAGCGCAATGATTTTGCTCAAAGCCGAATCGACATAGGTGTTTGTCGCGCGGATTTGGAGCGCGCCATCAAGACTGATTGCGCCTGCGAGCACCTCTTGCCCTTCTTGCACAGCCAATGGGATTGATTCGCCATTGAGCGTGCTTAAGTCGAGATTTGCTGCACCTTTGATAATGATTCCATCAATCCCAATGCGTTCACCCGCGAGCACAACAACAATATCGCCAACTTGCACACTTTCTGGGAGAATCTCGATTCTTTGTTCATCGCGCAAGACGCGAATGCTTTCGACCTTGAGCTTTTGCAGCGATTGTATTGAATCTTTGGTGCGCATCACCATACTTTCTTGCAGATGTTCGCCAATTTGATAGAACAATACAATCGCCACAGCTTCTGCACCATCGCCAAGCAGCCACGCGCCAATACTCGCGATTCCCATGAGGCTGTTTTCATTGAAAAAATCACGCGAGGCAAAGCCCAAAAATGTCGCCTTGAGAATCGAGAATCCAAGCACAATGTAGCTCATGAGATACACACTCACAATCGCCTGTGCAAGCGTGCCATTTTGTGGCGCAAACCAAATATCAAGCCCAAGCGCTATCACATACGCAATAGCGCTAACAACAGAGGCAATCCATACGATTCTTTGGTGTTGCATATTACATCTCCGTGATATGTTCGAGCCCCGATTCGAAGATTTTTTGGATATGGTCATCATCGAGGCTATAATAGACTTCTTTGCCGACTTTGTTGTAGCGGACAAGGCGCGCTTGACGCAGGATTCGAAGCTGATGTGAGATTGCCGAGGGCGAGAGATGCAAAAGAGTCGAAATCTCGCTAACGCAAAGCTTTTTGTGCAACAAAAGCGAGAGAATCTGAATCCTTGTCGAATCGCCAAAAATCTTGAAGAGCTCCGAAAGCTCGTAGAGCAGCTCGGGCTTTGGCAGTGTGGCAAGCACATCTTGGAGCTGCTGCTCGCGTATTTCTTTGTTCATCGTGTTTCCTTAATATGAATATATGAATATATGCTCAAATAATAATATATATTGGTTAATGAATGGTTATTGCATTATTGCTAGAATGCACGCATATTTTGATTCTAAGGAGTCCATAATGAGTAGTGAAGCCGTGAAACATCTAACAAAAGAAACGTATGATGCTGCCATTGGTTCAGGCATTGTTTTGGTTGATTTTTGGGCACCATGGTGCGGACCTTGCCGCATGCTAGGACCCATCATTGACCAGCTTGCCGAAGAGTATAAAGACAGAGTCTCTGTATGCAAAGTCAATGTTGACGAGCAACAAGAGCTTGCTGCAAGTCAGGGCGTGAAGGGAATCCCCGCTGTGTTTTTATACAAAAATGGCGAGATTGTCGATTCGCATGTTGGTGCAGCAGCAAAAAAACTCTTTCAAGACAAAATTGATAATCTGCTTTAATGGCGGTTGAACAAAAAAGCGGGTGTTGTTCGCCTAAAACGCTTGTCGCTGCGCCAATGATTGGCGTACTGATTGCGGCATTTGCTTATTACTATTATGAGAGCAGCTATGCCCGCTTTGTCAAAGTCAATTTTAACGATTGGGCATTGTACACCCAAACATCGCTTTTTGAGCCCACAGAGGAGCGCTATCTGCTTGTTTTTTATAGTTCCAATATTGGCGAGCAAGCACGATTTGTGCAACATTTGCCACATTTTTCATATGACAAAGAAACAAAGATTCTTGCCATTGACCTTGCTCAAAACAAAGACAGGGCATCGTCTGCCCATATTGTCTATGCAACTGCTGGAATCAACACTTTGTTGCGCTATATTCATCATTTTAAGATCCATCAACTTCCTACGATTGTCGCTGTGCAACGGAAAAAAAATGGGCAGTCGTTCTATCAATCAGCGGCGTCTGTGGAAATCAGCAGCGCTGAAATGATACGATTGAATGCGCAAGATAAGGATTAATTATCAAAGGAAAAAATTTCTTGAATTCAAAGCTTCTGTTCTATAAGATTCCATACTCTTTGAGAGTCATATAACGAAAAGGAGAAAAACGATGCTAGATATTGCAATTATCGGAGGAGGTCCTGCGGGATTGAGCGCGGGATTATACACCACACGAGGAGGTGCGAAGAATGTTGTGCTGTTTGAGCGCGGAATGCCGGGGGGACAAATCACAGGCAGCAGCGAAATTGAAAACTATCCGGGCGTTAAAGATGTGCTTTCTGGGTTTGATTTCATGCAACCATGGCAGGAACAATGCTTTCGCTTTGGGCTCAAAAGCGAGCAAGTCAATGTAGAACGTGTCGCCAAAAAGGGCGAACATTTTCTTATCCACACCGATAGTGGAGATTTTGAGGCACGCGCCGTGATTGTTTGCACAGGCGGCAGCCCCAAGCGCTCGGGCATTGAAGGTGAGGACAAATATTATGGGCGCGGGATTAGCACATGCGCCACATGCGATGGATTTTTCTATAAAGGACAGCATGTCGGCGTGCTTGGCGGTGGCGATACGGCGCTTGAAGAAGCATTGTATCTGTCAGAAATTTGTGAAAAAGTAACACTCTTCCACCGCCGCAACGAGTTTCGCGCTGCTCCTGTAACAGTCGCTAAGGCACAAAACAAGGCAAATATCATCTTCAAAACCCCCACAACCATTGATGAATTTCTCGGGGACGCAAAAGGGCTCACGGGAATTCGCTACACAAACAAAGACACAAATCAACAAGAAACATTGGAGCTCAATGGATTTTTTATTTTTATAGGCTATGATGTCAACAACCAAATCCTGCTTCAAGAAGACGGCTCATTTCTATGCGAGATGAGCAAGTTTGGCGAAGTGATTGTGGATTTGAACATGAAAACGAATGTTTCAGGGTTGTTTGTCGCTGGAGATTTGCGAATCGATGCAGCAAAACAAGTTGTATGCGCTGCGGGAGATGGCGCGCGTGCAGCACTCAGCGCATTAGCATTTTTGGAACATCACAAATAAATTTATGATAAGCAACTCACGCAAAGGAGCGATGTATGAGTAAAGTAGGTGTTTTTGGGGCAGGTGGACGTGTGGGCAAGATTCTTGTCGATTTGTTGGCAAAACATGAAAATCTCTCTCTCGCGTCTGTATTTGTACGTAAAACGTTGGATTTTTCACTGCCGCCGAGTACGCTCATCACAAATGATTACACAATCTTTCTCAATGCTTGCGATGTGGTGATTGATTTTTCACTACCTGAAGCGACTGCAACACTACTCGAAACAGCGATAGATTGCCACCCAAAGCCTCTTGTTATCGGCACAACAGGATTCGATGACTATCAAATGAATCTCTTGCAGGTTGCCTCAACCAAAATGCCTGTTCTCTATGATAGCAACATGTCCTTTGGTGTGGCTGTTTTACATGAAGTGATTCGCCAAGCAGCAAAGACACTCAAAGAATTTGACATCGAGATTGTCGAAATGCACCACAAGCACAAAAAAGACGCTCCTAGCGGCACATCGCTTGCTCTTGCACAGACATGTGCTGAAGCGCGCAACCTTAGCCTCAAGAATATCCTCTATGGGCGCGAGGGCAAAACAGGCGAGCGCACTAAAAACGAAATCGCCGTTTTTGCAATGCGTGGCGGAGACATCGCTGGCAGACATACCGTAGGCTTCTACAATGAAGGTGAATTTCTCGAATTTAACCACACAGCAACAAGCCGCATTCCGTTTGCCAAAGGCGCTCTCAAAGCGGCAAGCTGGGTTGTGCATCAAAAAGAAGGTTATTATTCCATACGCGATGCGCTCGAGCTAGACTAATGGCAGGCTTTGCAGAAGAATGCGCTGTTGTCGGCGTCTATGGCTGCCCTAATGCAGCGAATATCGCTTATTATGCGCTGTTTGCCATGCAGCATCGTGGGCAAGAGGCGAGCGGAATCAGCAGCGCGAATGCACAAAAAATCCACACCATCAAGAATCAAGGGCTTGTAACCTCTGTCTTCAACCAACAGAATCTCGCTAAACTGCAAGGTTTTGCCGCTGTGGGGCACAATCGCTATTCCACAGCAGGAGATGATTCGATTTTTGACGCACAGCCCGTTTTTGCGCGCTATGACTTGGGCGAAATCTCTGTGGTCCACAATGGCAACCTCACCAATGCCAAAACATTGCGCAGCGAGCTGATTAGAAATGGCGCGATTTTCCAAAGCTTTCTTGACACCGAGATTCTCACTCATCTGATTGCAAAAAGCAAACACCAACACCTACAAGAACGCATTACAGATGCTGTCACACAGATTGAAGGCGCGTATTGTCTGTTGTTTCTAAGCCGCTCAAAGATGTTTGCGCTGCGCGACCCTCTTGGATTCCGCCCGCTTAGCCTTGGGACAATCCACAATCGCGATGGCAGCATTGGTTATATCGTGGCGAGCGAAACATGCGCATTTGATTTGGTGAATGCGACATTTGAGCGCGAGGTTGCGCCAGGAGAAATGCTCGTTTTTGACGGCAACAAGCCGCCACAAAGCTTCATGCTCGCACAGCAGCCCTTGCAATACCCATGTATTTTTGAATACATCTATTTCGCGCGCCCCGATAGCACCATTTTTGGACGCAATGTCTATCATATCCGCAAAGCAATGGGTGTCGAGCTTGCCAAAGAAAAGCCCATTGACGCTGATATAGTGATTCCTGTCCCCGATAGCGGGATTGCCGCCGCGCTTGGATATGCCAAACAAAGCCAGATTCCCTTTGAGCTTGGAATCGTGCGCAATCATTATGTCGGGCGCACATTCATCGAGCCCACACAGCAGATTCGCGAGCTCAAAGTGCGGCTCAAGCTCAATCCAATTCGCGAGATTATCGCGGGCAAGCGGCTTGTTGTGATTGATGATAGCATCGTTCGGGGAACGACAAGCAAGCAGATTGTGCAGATTTTGCGTGATGCGGGCGCGAAAGAAATCCACATGCGCATAAGCTCGCCACCAACGGCGCATTCATGTTATTATGGCGTGGACACACCAAATGAGCAAGAGCTTATTAGCTCCAAAATGAATCTTGATGAAATCTGCCACTATATCGAAGCCGATTCGCTTGCCTATCTCTCGATTGAAGGATTGCGCAAAAGCCTTGCATGTGGCAAAGAAGAGCAGTTTTGCCAAGCGTGCTTTGATGGTCAATATCCCATCTAGCACATTGGCATGTGAGAGCAGAGTCCCTCTACACTCGCATTAGTATGCTCTTGGCATACATTTCCATTCTACGTCTTTTGCTACGAATTGTGCTCCTTGCACAGGCTGTGGAGCTGCTGCATTGCCAGCAGCACCCATAGGCATACCTGCACCTGCAGGATAGACTTCTGCTTCAACAAACATTCCTTGTTTGAGGTTAGCAAATGTCCCATACACATCATTTCCCCATGGTCCGCAATCATCACCTTTGAGCTTTGTGTAGGGTAGAATCTGCACCACAGCATTCCCGCCCATTCCAGCAATCGTAATTGTTTTTGCTGCTGGATTTATCGCTGTGATTTGCCCTCTGATGTCCCAATCAGCCAAAAGTGATGATGTGAGCATTCCTGCAAGAACAAGAGTTTTTGTGAAGGTTTTCATTGTGTCTCCTTTTGTTTGAATAGAAGAATGATACACAAGAGTTATGGGGAAAATGTTAAGTTATTGCCAATTTGAGTGAAGTTTTGCTTTGTGCAATGATGGGGATTCTTTTGCTTGTTGCTTGCCTGTGCCCGCTCACAATGACATCAAATTGTCATTCTGAAGCCTTTAGGCTGAAGAATCTCATGTTGTAAGAATCATGAGATGTTTCGGCTTTGCCTCAACATGACAATGGAGGTGCGACTTTAGTCGCACTCATTATTCTATGTGTGTGCTCGATTTCGCACCTCCAATTCTGCCATTGCTCATCGATTCCAGAATCCCAACCACAGCGCACAACGTCTCTATTCGAGCCGAAAAGGCATAATAGAGACGCAGCGCTGTGGAGCATGACATAATACAGCGTAGCGCACAAATGAAGAGCGTGCAGGGGTTTGGGGGATTATAAGGGGGATAAGGGGAGCGCTTCGCAAGTAGCACCCCTTGTCCCCCTTAGAAGAAAAACACAAAGAATCGAATCGCGAGTTAAGACGATAACTAGATAGAATCGGAGGTGCGATTTCAATCGCACATAAACGAGAATCGCATACCAAGTGCGACTAAAGTCGCACCTCCAAATAGGAATGTCATCGCGAGTGTGTGCCCGAAGCACTCCATGACGTTGGACAAATAAGAATCATGGATTGCCACATCTGCTTTGCAGGCTCACAATGACAGATAGCGCGATTCTTATAAGATTCCAAACCTCACTTCCGCTTCAGTGCCCAATACGACACGCCCATAGCGAGCCAAATCACAACCGCAGTGAGCGCGATTTCTTTCCATGTTATGGGCGCATACAAATCAAACATGCACGACTTCCGCACAACGTTGACACAAACTCTGCGGCGTGCGCGCCAAAAACTGCCAGCAGCGCGGGCATTTGTGCAGGCTCGAGCGCGCGAGCATGAAGCGCTCACCCTCAAACTCAAACTCGGCGAGGATTCCCCCATGCGCAATCTCCGCGCCCACCTCGCTCACCATGAGCCACGCGCCCATTTCGGCAAAGCAAAAATCATGCGGCACAATGAGGCTGACTTCGAGCGTGGATTTAATCGCCCCGCTTTTTTTGAGCATATCAACCTGTTCGAGGAACAACGAACGTATGGCGAGCAAGGGCTCGAAATTTTGCGCGCTTGGCAAAGGCGGCATGGACGTGTAGAGCAACTCAAAAACATCGTGGTTTGCGCTAGCGAGATAGCCACGCGCATGCGTTATCGCCTCATCGATTGTATAGGTCAAAATCGGAGCGAGCAGCTCGAAAAGCTTTTGGGCAATCAGCGCCATAGCACTTTGCACAGCGCGGCGACGTGGGCTATTTGGCGCATCGCAATACAAAATATCCTTGCACAAATCAAGATAGATTCCGCTAAGCTCATTCACGATAAAGTGGCTAAGAAGCGGGAGCGCAATTGAAAAATCATACATCAGCAGCGCCGCGCTCGCTTGCGTGAAGACATTGTTTGCATGCTGTAAAATCCAGCAATCAATCGTGCTAAGATTCTGCAAAGAAAGCTCGGGCAAATCACTTGTGTTGGCGAGCAAAAAGCGCAATGTGTTGCGAATCTTGCGATAGTTTTCGGCGGTTTGTTTCAAGATATTTTGCGACATCTTTTGGTCATTTTGAAAATCGCAAAGCGCCACCCAAAGCCGCAGAATCTCGCTGCCAAACTCTTTGCACACATCTTCGGGCGCAATCACATTGCCTTTGGACTTGCTCATTTTTTCGCCATTCTCATCCATTGTGAAGCCATGCGTGAGAATATTCCGATAGGGCGCGTGCCCTTGCAAAATACAGCTCAACAAAAGCGAACTCTGAAACCAGCCGCGGTGCTGGTCGCTACCCTCCAAATACACATCGGCAGGGTAGCCGCCCGCATCGTAGATTCCGCTGTTCAAGACGGCAAACCATGTGCTACCGCTATCAAACCACACATCGAGGATATTGTCGCATTTCTCGAGCTGTTCGCTTCTGTCTTGCCAGCTTGGCGGCAGCAGCTCGCGTGTTGTTTTGTCCCACCACACATCGCAGCCATATTGTGCAAACGCGTTTGCGACAAAATCCAAAACTTCAGGCGCGAGCACGACTTCTTGTGTGGTTTTGTCTCGAAAAAAGGCAATTGGCACACCCCAATCGCGTTGGCGCGAAATGCACCAATCAGGACGATTTTCAACCATTGTGCGGATTCGATTTTTGCCTACTGCGGGGTAAAAGGTTGTGGAATCAATCGCTTCAAGTGCGAGCTCGCGCAATGTTTTGCCCTCGCAAAAGGGCTTGTCCATGACAATAAACCATTGCTTTGTGGCGCGATAAATCACGGGCTCATGGCTACGCCAGCAATAGGGATAGGAATGCGTGATTTTGGTATGCAGCAACAGCGAATCGCCAAGCAGCTCGAGGATTCTATCTTGCGCTTTGAAAATATGCATGCCAACGAGCTCATCAAGCGCGTCTTTGCGCAAAAGATTAAGACGGCGAAGCTCTTCGCTAAAGCGCCCTTTGTCATCAACAGGCATGATGACATCGATTCCATATTTGAGGCAAATATGATAGTCATCTTCGCCATGCCCTGGTGCGCTGTGCACGAGCCCGCTGCCTCCGTCCATTGTTACATGCTCGCCAAGAATCAAAATCGAATCGCGGTCATTGAGCGGATTCTTCGCCTTGAGATTTTCAAACGCGCTTGCGGCAAACTCACGCACAATCTCGCCCTTGCTTAGTCCTTTTTCAACCGCACTTTGCAGCAAGGGTTTGGCAAAAATGAGCCCTTCGCTCGTGAGAATATATTTTTCATGTGGATTTAGGCAAATCGCCTGATTTGCAGGCAACGTCCAAGGCGTTGTTGTCCAAATCACAGCCTTTGCGCTCGCGATTCCAAGCTTCTCGCATGCCTGCTTGCTCAAATCAAACGCGACAAACACAGAATCCGAAACCTTGTCATGGTATTCCACCTCGGCATCGGCAAGCGCGGTCTCGCATGCCCAACTCCAATAAATGGGCTTGGAACGCTCGACAAGAAGCCCCCTTTTTGCCACTTCGCAAAGGACGCGGTAGATGTTTGCCTCAAAGGCAAAATCCATTGTTTTATAAGGATTCTCAAAATCTCCAATCACGCCGAGCTTTTGGAACTCATCGCTTTGAATCTCTAAGAATTTTTTGGCATGCTCGCGGCAGAGCTCGCGTACCTTGCTTTTGGGCAACGAATCCTTTTTTGCCTTGCCCAATGTCTTTTCGACTTGTTGTTCAATGGGCAAACCATGACAATCCCAGCCCGGCGTGTAGCGCACATTTTTGCCATGGAAATAATGGATTTTGACAATCATATCTTTCAGAATTTTGTTGAGCGCATGCCCGATATGGATATGCCCATTTGCATAAGGAGGCCCGTCATGGAGGTTAAACATCGGTGCCCCTTCGTGCTGCTTTCTCATCTTCGCATAGACGTTGGAATCTCTCCATTTTTGATAGGTTTTGGGCTCATTTTGAGGGAGATTACCCCGCATCGGGAACGTCGTCTCGGGCAAAATCAGGGTGTCTTTATAATCCATTCAGTTTCCTTAAGGCTTGATGTAATGACTGACAAATTTAGAATAGTTATCCAAAATCTCGCCACCACGCCGAAAGCCCAAAGCACATGCTTCATACGCGTAGAACACATTTGCTTGATAACGTTGGTTTGCATGCATGTTGAGCGGGACATATTCCTGATAGATAGCAGGCAGATTGCCATAATTGCCGCCTTTTTCAAGCAGGGCAGTTCCGTTTGATTCAAGGATTGCGACATTCTCGCCCTCGCGAGAAAAAGCATGCTTTTTGACCATCTTTTTACCCGCTAGTGGCTCAAAGCTTGTTTCAAGCAGTAATGGGTGATTAGGGAATAAATCCCATAGAATCTTTAAGATTCGCTTGGATTGGAACAAAAGCGTATAGGCTGGATTGAGAAAAATCGTGTTTTTATTGCGCATCATTTCTGTCATAAGTGCTGCCATATCAGGCTCATCAACACTAATCATCTCCCATGGAACGAGCTTGAACCAAAACTCATAATTTTGCTCATTGCAAAACAATCCCTCATCAGCGCTTAGATGCGCCTCATGCGCATAGCAAAAATGTGTGTTAAATCCCGCTTCTTTGGCGATATGTTGAAGTAGGCGCACAGTTTGTTCTTCTTCGATATTGCCCGCAATGCTTGAGAACAATATCCCCCAACCCTCATACATCTCCTCAAATGCGGAAATATCTTCGCCAAGCGTGATGAGCCGCTTGAAATTATCGCGCAATGCTTCATAGACATTATTGAATTGCATGGTTTCATCTTTGCCATTTGCCTTGAGCAGCGCCCATTGCACAATCGCACTCTCAAAAAGCATTGTTGGCGTGTCAGCATTGAACTCGAGCAGCTTAATCGGCTGCCCATCGAGCCCGCCCGCAAAATCAAAGCGCCCATACAAATGCCAATGAATCTCATCTTCCCAGCTCATTTTAATCATATCCACTGCGTTAAATGGGATTCCAATCTCAAAGAAGAGATTGTTTTTAATCACATACTCCCCCGCTTCGATGAACATATCATAGAGCTCATTCGCGGCAGCATAATATGATTCCGCCTCATCTTCGCTCACAACAACTGCCTCATCGGCAATGTAGGGCGTTAAATCAGGGTCTGTGTGCCAGCTAAACCCAATCTCTTCGAGAAACTCGGGCTCCAAAGCCTTCAGTTTGGTTACGTCCATTCTCAACCTCCAATGCCGCTACTTGTTGCAGCAGAACCAGCCGAAGTGCTTTGTCGCGATGTACTGCCCGAAGTGGTCGCGGGCGCTTTGCTTTGAGGGCTAAAGAATCCGCTACGCCCGCTTGTTGCGCCGCCTGCTGCGCGCGCGGTGTTTTGTCGCACATTTTGGCTGCGCTCATAGGCTTGGGGCGAGGAATACGCGCCGCGCTGCTGATTGGCGAAATTGTTGTTGTTGAACAACTTGCTGCCAATCCAGCTCCCGATGATTGCGCCAGCCGCGCTCGCGAGGATTGTTTCACCAAGCGAAAGCCCACCGCCTGTAGGGTTGGTAAGCTGACTTGTGCCATTGTCAATTTTTTTATTCTCTTCAGCAACAAGCGCATCAATTTCTTCTTGAGTGAGCATACGCTCGCTGCCATCAGGCTTTTTGAGCAAAACACGCGTAGTCTCGCTTGGGTGCTCTTCGAGAATCTTATAGCTCCCATCTTCGTTTTCGGCAATCACAACAAATGCACCTTGTTGCGCCGCCTTTGCCACAGCGGTATTATCGCCGCGCCCACTGCTTTGCGCATTATCACTTGAGCATGCATTCATGCTCACAAGAACGATTGCTCCCATTGTCCCAATAATGGCACAATCCGAAATTTTGCGTAAGTGTTTCATGACAAATCCCCATATTAAAATGATCTTATTTTATCGCAAATTGCCTAATTTATCTCAAACGTGGGTCAAACGCATCGCGCAATCCTTCGCCCACAAACACAAGCAGACTCAATAAAAATGCGATAAAAATAAATGCGGTGATTCCAATCCATGGCGCATGGAGATTCTCTTTTGCTTGCAACAAAATCTCGCCAAGACTTGGTGAGCCAGGCGGCAAGCCAAAGCCCAAAAAATCAAGCGACGTAAGCAACACAATAGAATGGCTAAGGATAAAGGGCAAGAGACTTAGGATAAGTGGAGCAGTGTTGGGCAAAATATGGTAGAAGATGATACGTGGTGTGCTTGCGCCAAGTGCTTTGCTTGCGCGGACATAGTCGAGATTGCGCGCTCGCAAAAACTCGGCACGTACAAGCGCAACAAGTTCGACCCATGAAAAAAACAGCATAAACAACAAGAGCCACCAGAAATTGGGATTGACAAAGCTTGAAAAAATAATCACCAAATACAGCACAGGCATGGACGCATAGATTTCGACAAAACGTTGCAAGAAAAGATCGATCTTGCCGCCAAAATAGCCCATAATTGCTCCCATACATACACCAATTATCGTGCTAAAAAAGGTCAGCAAGATTCCAAAGGCAAGCGAAATGGCGACGCCATAGAGCAAGCGCGCGAGTAAATCGCGGCTTTGGTCGTCTGTCCCAAGCCAATTTTTTAAGCTAGGAGGTGCTGGAGAGGGAGATTGCACATCAAAAACGATTGTGTCATAGCTATAAGGAATGGGCGGGAAGAGAATCCATCCTTCTTTTTGAATGGTTTTAATAATGTCCTCATCTTTATAAGGAGTTTCGTTTTCAAACTCTCCACCAAAGGTGCTTTCGGGGTAGAATTTTAGAATCGGGAAATAGAGTTCGCCTTTGTAGGAGAGAACAAGAGGCTTGTCGTTTGCCAAAAAGGGCGCAAAAAGGCAGCAAACGCAAAGAAATAGCAAGCAATAGAGCGAATAGAGCGCGCGTTTATTTGCCACAAAAGAATCGAGCGCACGGCTGCTCATGTGCGCGCCTCAAAATCGATTCGAGGGTCGATGAGTCGATAGCACAAATCGCTCACGAGTGTTGTCAAAAGCCCAATGAGCGTGAAGATATAGAGTGTCCCAAACACCACAGGATAATCACGATTGAGCGCAGATTCGTAGCCCAAAAGCCCCAAACCTTCGAGAGAAAAGATGATTTCAATCAGCAGTGAACCGCTCAAAAAGATTCCGACAAAAGCTGACGGAAAGCCTGCAATGACGATAAGCATTGCGTTACGAAACACATGCCCATAGAGAATGCGCGCATGCGTTGCGCCCTTGATTGCAGCGGTGATGGTGTATTGTTTGTGGATTTCTTCGAGAAATGAGTTTTTGCACAAAAGCGTGAGCGCAGCAAAACCGCCAAGCGTGAGCGAGAGCACAGGCAGAGTGATATGCCATAGATAATCAAGTGCGCGCTCAAAGAATCCGAGATTGTGCGCATAGTCGCTACTCAAACCTTTGAGCGGAAAGAGTTCAAAAAAGCTTCCGCCCGCAAAAAGCACGATAAACAAAATCGCGATAAGAAACGTTGGAATCGCGTGGCAAACAATAATCACGAGGCTGCTCCAAGCATCAAAACGCGAACCATGCGCCACAGCCTTTTTGATTCCAAGCGGAATGGAGATGAGATAAATCAAAAGCGTGCTCCACAGCCCAAGCGAAATCGATACAGGAAGTCGCTCAATGATAAGTTTCCACACCTGTTGCTGCTTGTAATAACTCTCGCCAAACTCGAAGGTGAGATAAGACGCAATCATCGACAGATAACGTTCCAAAATCGGCTTGTCGAATCCATAGAGCTTTTGAATCTGCTCACGCATTTGCTCGGTAATTGCCGTGTTTTTGTAGCCTTGCATGGTTGTGCTAATCTCACCCCCTGCGCCAAACCCGCCTTTGGAATCCGCCACGTTAAGATTCTCGAGCTGGGCAAGCATGCGTTCCACTGGACCACCGGGCGCTGCTTGGATAATGAAAAAGTTTAATGTAATAATGGCAAGCAATGTGGGCAATAACAATGCAAGCCGTTTGCAAAGATACGCAAACATTGCAAATACCTAATATGGCTTACCACACAGGCGCATCAGGATAGACAGGCAAACCTTTCATAAGCCGTATTTCATCAATCATGCTCGCCAAAACGACAGGTGATGCTGCTTGGAGTTGCTGCAATAATTCATCGCGCATGCCTTGCGAATGGTGATAGATATAACTCTGCACGGCTTTATCAAACTCACCTTGTTGCAAGTCAATCACGCTTTCGCGCCACAAACTCGCCGCTGCCCATAGCACCTCGCCGCTGCCGGGCTCAAGCAAGAGAATCTCGCCACGAATCGAAATAATCATCGCCTTAGGTGTTGGAGGCGGGAGGTCGATTCCTTCCCATGGATTGGGTGGTGGTGGCTGCTTTTGAGACGCATTCTGTCGTGTGCTTGGGGCTTGTGTGCGCCCTGCCCCGCCGCTTGGTGTAACATTATTCTGCGCAAGCAATGGGTCAGAAGTCTCTGCAAGTCGGCGCGCCATTTGTTCAATCTCGCTTTCATTAGTTTCAGGTTGTGCGCTTGCTAGGCCGCTTGCAGCACCAACAACCGAATCTTCGCCATCTTCATTGTATCTCCTGTTTGCATTACGTTGGGCATTGCGTGCGCGCTTTTGCGCCTCTGCGTTTGCCTGTTTTATCTCTTCCATCTGTTCGGGCGTGAGGTTGAGCTGCGTACCCTGAAATTCTTTGACTGTGATATACACACGCGAATAGAACACGGCAGGCAATGCGTTAGAATCAGGGACACTAATGGGATAACTCGGAAAATATTGCACAATCTGCAAACCCTTCTCGGCAAGCAGCGAGGGAAAATCACGATTGAAAGTGTCCACGCTCATACGCGCATAAGATTCCACAACAGGTGCATAGCGATTGTAGCTGTTTTGGGTGAGCCCATAATCAATCGTGATAAGCGTGGGGATATAGCCCAAATAATTGCGATATGGTGCAGAAACAGGCTGGTCTGTGCGCGTATAGCCTGTGGCATTTGCCACTTGAGGAGCAGGCGGGGGAGTGAGCCGCAGCTGCTCTTGTTGCTGCCCTATCTCGCCCTCTGGAGGAGAAAGCGGAATCTGTGTCTGACTTGGCTGCGGGTCAGGCGACCAAGCACAACCGACCCATAATAGTGCCACCATAAAAGCATTAGCAAGAAATTTCATACAATTTTTTCCTTTCGCTTGAGCTAGCAATATTCAATTGCTTGCGGTATTTCGTAATTGTGCGGCGCACAACCTTGACGCCAAATTTGTCCTCGACAATTTGCAAAAGCTTATTATCGCTAAGCGGGCGCTTGCGCTCCTCGTTTTTGACAAGGTCAGCGATATAATCTTTGATAGCGGCATTTGATGTGTCCTCGTCAATGGCTGTTGCAAAAAAGCTTTTGAGCGAAAAAATCCCTCGATTGCATTCAAGATATTTGCCAGAAATCGCCCGAGAAATCGTTGAGGGTGCATGGTTGAACTCATCTGCAAGGTCTTTAAGCTTCATCGGGCGAATCTCACCGCCTTTGAAAAAATCATATTGATACTCGACAATCATTAGCCCAATTTTATAAAGTGTTGCCTTACGCATTTCTAAAGCATCGATTAAATCTTTCGCTTCTTTGACTTTGTTGCGCAGATAGGTTTCCTTCTTTGCAATTTTTTCATTTTCAATAATCACGAGTGGATATTGCTCATCATTGATTCGCACCTCAATTTCGCCTCCTTCTTCGATGACAAAAATCTCGGGCACAACCGCACGCACTTCTTCAAAATAATCGATTGCAGGTGGATTCTTGAATGTCTGAATCACCTTCATCGCGGCTTCATAATGTCGATTTTTCTTAAACTTCGCATGCCGCTCGAGATCTTTCATAATCTCAAGGCAGAGATCATAGACTTCGCTGCTACAATCCGCTGCCTCGAGCTGAAACACAAACGATTCGAACACATCAACCGCGCCAATTCCAGTGGGCTCGAGATATGCAAAGCGCGCGCGCACGCGCTCGCATTCCTCCACACTCACATTGAGTTGCTCGGCAATTTGCTGCATATCACCCTCAAAATAACCACATTCATCAAGATTCTCGATAATCTCCTCCGCAATCCTCACCGAACGTGGTGTGGGAAAAAGCGGGGGGCAAAGTTGGTCAAGCAACGTTTCATAAAGACTCTGCTTGGCGATACAAAAACGTTCAATCGCGTCATTGACACCTGTAGTGCTGCTGTTTGCTCTGTTATTTTTCTTGCTCCGCGCGTTGAGCGTCTGCTCGCGCGGATTGTCAACACGCATACAAGGATTATCAGCAGCGATATGGTTGAGTGTGCTTTCTAGGTCATCAAGCGGACTTTGAAGAATGGGCAACCAGCTTTGGAGCGTGGCAGAAAGCTTGATTTTGTTTGCAAGCGCAATATTGGTTCGTAGTTTCATAGCCGAAAACTCTCCCCTAGATAATGTTTGCGCACAAGCTCGTTATTGCCAATCTCATCACTGCTGCCCTCTGCTAGCAGCGTGCCCGCTTTAATCACATACGCGCGGTGGCAGACACCAAGAGTTTCGCGGACATTATGGTCGGTAATCAATACGCCGATTCGAAGGCTCACGAGCTGTTCGATAATCTGCTGAATATCTCCCACAGCAAGCGGGTCAACACCAGCAAAGGGCTCATCGAGCAGGATAAATTTGGGTTTTTTGACAAGCGCACGCGCAATCTCAACGCGCCGCCGCTCACCGCCGCTTAGGCTAATGCCTTTGCGCATGCGAATTGGCTCGATGTTGAATGCGTCTAGAAGCTCTTCGATTCTTTCTTGCCTCTCTTTGGGTGCAAGCGCAATCTCGGCAGCTATCATGAGATTTTCTTCAACGCTTAGCTCTTTAAAAACGCTCGACTCTTGTGGGAGATATCCGATTCCATAAAGTGCACGTGCATGCAGGGGCAGACGTGAAATCTCGTTCTCGTCAAAAAAAATCTCGCCGCTGCTTGCACGCAAGATTCCGCAAAGAATATAGAAAGTCGTTGTTTTGCCCGCGCCATTTGGTCCCAAAAGCCCGACCACCTCACCGCTTTTGACTTCAAGGCTAATGTCTTTGATGATGGGAGTTTTTTTGATTTGCTTGCTGACGCGCAAAGCCCTTAGCATGTGCATATCGAAATCCTATATTTGCGCCTGTTTGCCGCTGCTTCCATTATCTCAATATTTAATAATGGCATTATACCGAGTTTCCTACAAATTTCCCCTAAGTTTTCTCCCCATTCGACAAAATGCAAGCCATCGATGCTGATGAGGTCGAGGATTCCGAGTGCAAGCGCTTGTTCTGTTGAGTAGCGATAAAGATCATAATGCCACAAATCCTCCGCATAGCATTGAGCAAGGCTGAATGTAGGCGAAGAAACGTCCGAGATTCCGCGCTGTGCAGCATAGGCTTGCACCAATGTTGTTTTGCCGCTAGCAAGCATACCGCAAAGAATCACAAGATGCCCGCCAGACTCACGAAACGAATCAATGGCAGCAAAGAGTGCATTTGGCGCAAAGAGCTCATCGAGGCTCAAGACATATTCGGTCGCGTTCATTGCTTCACATCGGAAACATCGATATGCTTGATTCCCAACAGCTCATTGACCTTGCCAAGAATCGGAAATTCCTCTTTGAGCTGCTCAAAGGTCGGGGGCGCGCTTGGCTTTGGCGCGGGCGCGGAAGACGCGGAATCGGCAGCGCTCGCGGGCGCAGTTTCTGTGGCAGATTGCGCAGCAGATTCTGTGGCTTCTTCATGCGTTGGCATGGAATCTGTGGGCGCGGGCGCGGCGAGTTCACGAGGCGCGGAATCGACAGGCGCAGCAATGGGTTGCGATTCTGTGGGCGCAGAATCGGTGGGCATAGGCGCGCTCAATGCGGGCGCGGGCGAAATGTCGGGCGCGCTTGGCGCGGAATCGGCGGGCGGAATCGGCGCAGGAGACGTTGCGGGCATAGAATCGGCGGTTTTTGGCGCAGTTTCCGCTCCCGCGCCCACTTTTTGCGGAACAATCTTTGTCCCAACGCCATAGACTTCTTCGACACACATGCGAATGAAGCTATACGCGAGCCGCAGCCTCTCTTTGCACGCGCCAGAGGCGCTCGAGCGCCAACAAAGCTCATTATTTTCAAACGACACAAACGTGATATGCGTCTCGAAGCACTGCCCAAGCTCGAAGCTTCGCGCATAGATTTTTTGCACAAGCTCGGCGAAGAGCTCGCGCGCAAACGCGCCGCCCGCAGAATCGGGCGCGGCAGATTCCGCAACAGCAGGGGGCGCAGGCGCAGCGAGAGGGAGCGCGGGCATGGGCGCGGCGGGCACACTACCCGAGAGCAGCTCGTTTTCGAGCTTGGCAATCTGCTCATCAAGGCTTGCAATCTTGAATGCCTCGAGCATTTTAAGCGCCGTGAGCGTGAGCACGAAGCTATTGTTAGCGTTCAAAAACAAGAGTTGCGTGCTATCGGTCAGAATGCGAAAGAATCGGTCAAGTAAGGGCAACGAAAGAGGAGCATTGGGGTCTTTGAGTACATCTTTGAGATAAAGCCCCATTTCTTCAAGCACCATTTCGCACTCATAGCCCTCGAGCATTTCGAGGATTCCAAATACCTCATCGCGTTCACCGCGAATGAGCGCATCGAAGAAATGTTGCAAAATTTCTGGGTCGAGGATTCCAAGCATTTGTGCGACAAGGGTTGCGTTCAGATGTCCTTTGGAATAGATAATCGCTTGGTCAAGAAGCGTGAGCGCATCACGCAAGCTGCCATTCCCGCTGCGCGCAATCATCTCGAGCGCCTGTGTGTCGCCCTCGATGTTTTCTTTTGATAGAATCGTCTCAAGATGTGCCACGACAATCTTTTGCGGAATCTTTTTGAATCGGAAATGTTGTGTGCGGCTTAGAATCGTTGGTGGGATATTGAAAACATCGGTTGTCGCGAGAATAAATTTGACATAATTTGGTGGCTCTTCGAGCGTTTTGAGCAGTGCATTATAGGATTCTTTTGTCAGCATATGTACTTCATCGATGATAAAAACCTTATATCGTCCCATTGCCGGTGCATACCGCGTTTGTTCAATCAAATCGCGAATATCATCAATCTTGCGATTGCTTGCTGCGTCCATTTCGATGATGTCTAAATGCCTGCCACTCGCTGCGGCACGGCAATTTTCGCATTCTCCGCATGGCGTGCTTGTGGGTCCTTTGTCGCAATTGAGCGATTTGGCAAAGATTCTTGCGCTCGATGTTTTGCCGCTCCCACGAAGCCCAGAAAATAAATAGGCATGCCCCAAACGTCCCGAGTCGAGCGCGAGAGAGAGAGTTTGCGAGATGGCATCTTGCCCAATGAGTTCACTAAAGGTTTTAGGGCGATATTTGATAGCAAGCGCCTGAAACATAAAAACAGCCTAGGCACATTTTGAGAGCAAAATGGCACTCTCAAGATGTCGAGTGTAGGGGAATTGGTCAAACACAGCAAGCGATTGAATGCGATGTGTTTGTGTGAGCGTCTCTAAGTCTTTGCGCAATGTTTGTGGGTTGCACGAAACATAGAGAATACGCGGAAAACGCTGTGCAAAGCGCACGCAATCGCCAAGCCCTGCGCGCGGCGGGTCAACAAAGAGCGTCTCGAATCGATAGGATGACAAATTGACATGCGCAAGCCGCACAAATGGACGCACGCCCTCTAGCGCATCGCGCATTTCATCGGCGCTTAGACGTGCAATTTGGGCGTTTTTCACATTATTTAGGACGAGATTCTCGTCCAATGCTCGCAGAGAAATCTTAGCAATTTCTGTGGCAAGAACTTTTTCAAAATATTGTGATAGCGGAATCGTGAAATTGCCAAGCCCGCAGTAGAGCTCGAGCAAATCACCCTGCGCACCCGCGCTTTGGGCGCATGCCCATTCCAACATCTGCGTGTTCATAAAGGGATTGGGCTGCGTGAAGGCGCTTTCGTAATGCCGATAGTCATAGCGCCGTTTTGCGACAACAAAGCTTTCATGTACAAACGAAGCACCCAAAACAATCTTTTGTTTGCGCGCACGTCCGATGAGCGAGATGGTCGAATCGAACTTTTGCGAGAGTGCAATCAGCAGATTCTGCGCGCACGCGAGCCAAAAATCATCGAGCTTTTTATGATAGAGCAATGTCATAAGCACTTCATTTTGCGTTGAGGCAAGAAACTCAATTCCAAAGAGTTTGTGCGCGAGAATCTCGCTTTGCTCAAGCAGCATGATGAGTGGAGAAAAGAGTTGCTGCAAGGGTCGCAAGAGAATTGGACATGATTTTATCTTTATCCTTTTGTCTTGACCAGAAAGACAATAGGATAATCGACCATTCTCGAAAACCACACGAAACTCGGCACGAGCGCGAAAAGCAAAAGGAGGAGAGGCAAACACAGAGGGCTTTGGCAAGTCGGCAAAACTCTTTTGGAAATGCTGCACCTTGTCAATCAGCTGTTGTTCATAGGGCAAGCGCAACGAACAGCCGCCACAAATTCCACGCAAGGGGCAATCCATTTAGCCCGCTCCGGGAGCGTATTTGAAGCTCGCGACAAGGTTTCCTGTCAGCAGATTGAAACCATCAACCATCACAAAAACAAGAATCTTAAACGGCAGTGAAATCATGACCGGAGGAAGCATCATCATACCCATTGCCATAAGAATGGAGCTAATCACCATATCGACTGCTAAAAATGGGAGATAGAGCAAGAATCCAATCTGAAAGGCTGTTTTGATTTCGCTAATCATAAATGCGGGCAAAGCAATCAGAATCGGAATGTCATCAACAGTTTGAGGCGATTCCATATTGCGGATTCGATAGAACAAACCAATGTCTTTTTCACGCGTATTGTAAATCATAAAATCCTTAAAAGGCTTTGCAGCAAGCTCAAAGGCAATATCATAGCTAATCTGCCTATCGAGATAGGGGCGGATTCCTTGTTCGTAGCTCTGTTTTGCCACAGGTTCCATGATAAAGAATGTGAGCACCATTGCGAGCGAGACGATAAGCTGTGTCGGTGGAGATTGTTGTGTTCCCATTGCTGTGCGCAAAAATGAGAAAACAATGACGATACGTGCAAAACTTGTCATGACTAAAATAAGCGATGGTGCAAGGACAAGTAGCGTGAGAACAACAACAATATTGAGCAGTGTTACCAAATCGCCGGGGTCTGTTGGCGCGCCGATTGTCAGATTGACAGATGGCGGCGTGGGGCGAATCGGCGCAAGTGGCGGCGTTTGGCGGCGCGTTTGTGCTTCTTGTTGAATCTGCTGCACGGGCTGGGGAACTTGCGGCGTTGTGATTGGGTCGCCCGGTGCGGCAAATACCATGCCCAAAAGCAATAATAGCGCACTAGCGCGAAGGAGATTGGAGAACATTTTTATTAATAGCTTTTTCAGGGCTCAAGCCCTCATCAAGACGTTTGGGATAGAAATACACATCGACTCGGTCATTTTCGAGTTTGCTGCGCACATCGCGCGCGCGGCTCATTGGCTCTTGGTCGCCTCGCCCGAGTGTGAGAATCCGCTCTGCTGGAAAACCATGTTGTTTGATGATTCGCGAAACACTCAATGCACGCATCGCTGAAAGTGTCCATTTGTCATGATATGCAGAATCTGGCGGCAATGGGTCGCTATCGACATGTCCGCGCACTTCGATGTAGATATTGGGTGGATAACTGCGCGCAATCATAGCGAGACGGCGAATGAATTGCATGCCGTCTTGGTCTTTGATGTTCGTTTGCCCCGGCTCAAACAAAAGCCCTGCAGGCAAACGCATAATGAAGCCCTCTTCTCCATCGCTTGTGATGTCTGATGTGCCATCTGAAACTTGGAGCATTTGTTGCAATTCGACATAAAGACTCTCAACCCTCTTGACTTCGGCAGCTGTTTCAGACTCGGGAATCATCTCGGCTTGCGTTTGTGTGCGGTTTTTGCCCGGTTCTGTCTTGACGCCGCCTGGCAACATGCTCAAAGCTCCTTGCATGCTGCCTTCCGCTTCGGTAAGGGGCTTGGCATCAAAAGATGCCATGGAAAGCAAAAGGATAAAAAAGGTGAGCAACAAACTCATTAAATCCCCAAAAGTCCCAAGCCATGGGGGCAAAACTTGAGGGCAATCACAAGGAGGACATTTTGCCATTTATGTGTCCTTATTCAAATTGGCTCACGCGCTGTGAAGGCGGCAAAAATGAAAGTAGCTTTTGCTCGAGTGTCCGTGGGTTGTCGCCACGTTGAATCGACATAATGCCTTCGATGATGAGCTGCTGCACAAGCGCTTCGTCATTAGCGCGAATGATAAGGATATTGTTAATAGGAGAGCCCAAAACATTCCCAATCAAGGAACCATAGAAAGTTGTAATCAGCGCCACCGCCATCGCAGGACCAATCGCGCTTGGGTCGGACATATTCAAAAGCATCGCCACAAGCCCAATGAGTGTCCCAAGCATTCCATAACCACCAGATAGCGCACCCCAAGTTGCAAAAATTCCAGCATTTTCTTTATGTCGCCCCAAAGCTTGGTCCATATCAAGCTCAAGAAGTTCACGGATTGTGTCTGCTTCTCCACCATCAATCGCCATTCCTAAGCCTTTGCGCAAGAAGTCATTTTCTTCTTGGTTTGCACTTTGTTCGAGCGAGAGGATTCCGTCTCGGCGCGCTTGTGTGGAGTAATCCACCAATTTTTTGACAAGCGCAGGAACATCAAATTCTTGAGCAGGCTTGAACGCAAGCAAGAAGAATTTTACGAATCCTTTGATATGTTCCATTTTGTAGGAAATCATCAAAGCAGCAATCGAACCACCGAAGGTAATTAGAACAGACGGAATATCGATATAAGGACCAATCCCCGCTCCTTGCAACATCGCTGCCCCAAGCAGCACCCATACGGCGACCATACCAATGACTGACGCTAAATCCATAGATTCCTCCTGTGCCTTAACTACACAAAACAGCAATTATATAGGATTTTGTGTTAAAATTATCTAAAAAGCCTTACAGCAAATAAAGGAGCAAGAAATGTGTTCTGTTGTGGTTTTGGCAGCAGGTGCAGGAAGCCGCATGCATTCGAGCATGCCCAAAGTCTTGCACAAGCTTTGTGGACGTGAGATGCTCTATTATAGCATCAACGAAGCGCAAAAAATCAGCGATGATGTGAGTGTTGTTGTCTTTCATCATGCTGACAAAGTCGAAAAAATGGTGCGCGATTCATTTATTGGCGTGCGCTGCGTGCGTCAAGACCACCATAATCTCCCCGGCACGGGTGGGGCGATTGCCTCATTTTTGCAACAATACACACCAAAGCATGAAAGCCTGCTTGTCCTCAATGGCGATATGCCGCTTGTGCGCGCTGAAGAGCTGCAACAATTTCTCGAGTTTGGCGCAGAATCGACCGTGATGAGTATTCTCGAGCTAGACGATGGCAGCGGCTATGGGCGCGTGATTTTAAATGGCACAAAAATCATCGGCATTGTCGAAGAAAAGGACGCAACAGCGCTGCAAAAACAAATCACGACCGTCAATGCCGGCGTCTATCTCTTTCCATTGTCCATTTTGCATGCATATCTGCCAAAGATTACAAACGATAATGCGCAAAAAGAATATTATCTGACGGACATCATTCATTCTCTGCTCGCCGATTCTAAAGACCTTGTTTCGCTCATTGTGAACGAGGAAAACTTTAAGGGCGTCAATACCAAGATGGATTTAAACATTGCCGAAGAAATAATGCTGCATAAAATCCGCACGCATTGGCAAAAAGCGGGGGTGCGCATGCACCTACCTCACACAATCTATATCGATTCGCGTGCGCAATTTAGCGGTGAATGCGAGCTTGAAAGTGGCGTGCAGATTCTTGGTGCATGCATGCTTGAAGACGCACACATTAAGGCGCATAGCGTGATTGAAGAGAGCAAGATTGTATGTAGCGATGTGGGACCTTTTGCACATATTCGCCCACAGAGTATGATCACCAAAGCCCATATTGGAAATTTTGTTGAAACCAAAAAAGCGATTTTGCATGGCGTAAAGGCAGGGCATTTGAGTTATTTGGGCGATTGCGAGATTGGCAGTGGCAGCAACATTGGCGCGGGTGTGATTACTTGCAATTATGATGGCAAGGAAAAACATCACACAAAAATTGGCAAAGATGTGTTTATCGGCAGCGATACGCAGCTTGTCGCACCGGTGAATATTGGTGATTGTATTGTGATTGCAGCAGGTAGCACGATTACCAAAGATATTCCAAATGGTGCACTTGGTATCTCGCGCACACCGCAGGCAAACATTGATGGATTCTATGAACGTTTTTTCAATGGAATTTGGCAGCAGCCTACAGCAGCAGCCAGCACAGAAACCAAAGCGCAAACACAACTCAAAATTAATGGACAATGGCAGAGTGTGGAAAAAGGCTTGCATGTACAGGGTATTTTGCGCAAATTAGGCGTGGATTCTAAAGTTGTTGCAATTGCACTCAATGGAGAGGTGCTCAAAAAAGACCAATGGAGTAGCCACGTGCCCAAAGAGGGTGATGAGCTTGAGCTGCTGCATTTCGTGGGCGGGGGACGCTAGCCTACCATTGTGTACCAACTGCATTCAGCTCCCACAAAGGCAAAAACACGCCCAATGCGATGAGCAGCACAACGCCTGCCATAAGGCAAGTCATAAGCGGTTCGATGAGTGCAAGCAGCTGTGTTTGTTTGTGCGCCGATTCGCTCCCATAGAGCTCGGCGGCTGTGTGGAGCATTTTTTCCATTTCGCCACTCTTTTGCGCCGCCGCAATGAGTGCAAGCACAATGGGCGTAAACACCCGCGCATGCTGCATCGAATCGCTCAAGGTTTGCCCCTGCTTGAGATAAGTTGGAATTGTTGCAAGCTGCGCACGTAAAGCACTATTTGCGCATGTTTTTGTGCAAAGGTCAAGAACATTATCGAGCACAAAGCCCGCGGCAAATAGAATCTTCATTGTCGAAAAATAAAAGAATAGATGTTGCGCGCGTAAAAGATTTCCTATAAATGGAATCCGCAACAAGAATGCGTCAAAGCTTCGATTCAATGTTTCATTTTGACGCAACAAAACCCAAAAAAATAGGATTGCGCAAGAACTTATGGCATAGCCTGTCAAAAAAAGAGGTGTTATGAGAATCTGCAAGGAAAAAAGGAATTGCGTAAGCGGAGGAAGTTGTTTATTAAAACTCATAAATAGGCTTTCAAATTGGGGCAATAGAAATCCGATAATGATAAACAGCGCACCAATAATTGCAATGAACAAAAAAATGGGATAGGCAAGCGCGCCTAAAAGGCGCTTTTGATTTTGCTCTTTGTTGCGCAAAAAATCAACAAAAAGCAGCAGAGTTTGGGGCAGATTTCCGCTTTTTTCTCCTAAGGCGATGAGCTCAATTCCAATGCCAAGCTCTTTGCGAAAAGGCGCAAATCCATCACACAGCTGTTGCCCATTTTGTACAGCACGCAAGACATGCGCAAACATTGCCTGAACTTTAGGGTGAGGATATTGCGCAAGACTCTCGAGCAGATTGCGCAGTGGAATAGCAGCATTTAAGAGAATGGCAAATTGATAGAATACAATAGAAAGCTCTTTTGTACTCAAAGTTTTGCAAAAAAGCGAGCTTCTTTTTGTCGCAATCTGTGTGATTTTTATGAGTTGGATATTTTGATTTTGTTTAAAATGTTGGATAGCACTTTCACGACTTTCTGCCTGAAATTCTGTGGTGTGTAAAACATTATTTTGACTATAAACAATCTCAAAAGTCATTCTGGATTCCATGTAAAATTTCAAGTGTAATCACCCCTGATTTTGCCTTTGTCAAACCCTGCTCAACCATACGCACAAAACCTGTATTTTTAGCAATTTTTAAAAGTTCTCCTTGAGTGGCTTTCTGATGCAATGCTTCTTTTAGATTTTTTGTAACTGGAAGGATTTCATAGAGCAACTCTCGCCCCAAAAATCCACGCCCATAGCACCGCACACAGCCTTTGGAACGATAAAAAGTCGTGTTAGAATCTTCATAATCTATCGAATATGATTCGCGACAATATGGGCAAAGTTTTGGCACAAGCCGCTGTGAGACAACGAGCAACAAGGCAGAGGCAAGAAAGTAGGGTTCGATTCCCATATCCAAAAGACGGGTGATACTTTCGAGCGCGTCATTTGTATGTAGAGTGCAAAGCACGAGATGTCCTGTGAGTGAAGCCTGAAACGCTAGCTGCAAAGTTTCTTGGTCTCGCACCTCGCCAATCATCAGAATATCTGGGTCTTGACGCAAAATATTGCGCAAAACCTCTGAAAAACCAAAATTGATTTTATTATTGAGCATCACTTGCGTGATTCCTTGCATTTCGTATTCAATCGGGTCTTCGATAGTGATGATTTTTTGTCGTTCTTTGTCGCAAAGCTGCAACAACGCATATAAAGTCGTTGATTTGCCACTTCCTGTTGGTCCTGTAATAAACAAAATTCCATGTGTTTTTTGGATTGTTCGCCGCAAGATTTCTATGGAATCCAATGCAAATCCTAATTGATTGAGCGTCAATTTCTGCCGTGAATTATCGAGGATTCGTATCACAATCGATTCTCCACCTGCAATTGGGATTGTCGAGATTCTAAAATCTATTTTTGGAAAAAGTGATAAAGAAAATCGCCCATCTTGCCCCTTGCGTTTTTCAGAAATATCGAGCTTAGAAATCAGTTTTAGTTGTGAAGAAAGCGGTGCAAATAATGCAAAATCAAAGCAAAATCTTTCGATAAGGCAGCCATCGATTCGCATGCGAATCGATGTATAATCTCTTGATTCGATATGCACATCACTCGCACATAATCGCAACGATTCTTCGAGCAATAATGCCACAAAACTTTGCAAAGTTGTGGAATCTTGGATTGGGGCTTTATGTTCTTCTAGCAATGCCGCTTGCAGCAACAATGCTTTTGCCTCGACACTCACCCATTCGAGTACAAATGCAAAAGATTGTGGCGAAGCAAAACAGAAAGAATATTCTTTAGTCCCAAAAATATTTTGGAGACTATGGCGCATAAGTGGATTAAAAGGATTGAGCGAAGCAAAATGGATTTTAGCATCGTCAGATTTCAGCGGCAGAGTTGAAAATTTTGTCGCATTAAAAACAGAAAAGGAGCGCAACAAAGTTGTATCAATTTCTTCTGGCTGCAGCTCGATATGGGGCAATTTTGCAATCTGTGCAAGATTGCGCAAAACTTCATCAAGAGGGCATTCTATATCTTCAGGCTTCATCGAGCCATCGAGGCATTTTTTATAACATTCTTCCCAATCAATATGTTTCATTGACTTTCCTCCATAGAATCTATATTATCAATATTAACAATATAAGGCGTAATGACAATGACCATTTCTATGGTATTTTGAATCTCTTGTTTATAAGAAAAAAGATAGCTCAATAAAGGAATATCCATAAGAATAGGAATGCCTGAAGATTCTACGTTGGAACTTTTGCGGATTAATCCACCAATCACAATTTTCTTGCCATTGCTCACATAAACAATAGACGAAAGCTGATTTGCGCTTAGATTTGGCGGAGAATCCAATGCTTGCGCCGCATTTTGAATCTCGCGCCCCTTTAAACTCGTGATTGAAGGATTGATTTTTAGCATAAGATTATTTTCAAAAATGGAAGGCGTAATATCGAGCAAAACACCCGCAAAAACAGAAGGATATTCTGTGTCTGTATTGGTATTTGTTGTCGTATTTGCACTGCTTTGAAATACCGTGTTTTTGCGGTAACGAATCACATCACCCACACTTATCATGGCAGGCTGATTATTTAGTGTAAGCAATTTAGGGTTGGATAATGTGCTGACTTCACCATATTGACTTAAAAACTCTACGATTCTATTTAGAGTAATATTCTGTGGAAAAAGATTGAGAGAATAACTAAACTCTCCATTGCTTAACTGCATAAAGCCATTTTGTGCGCTATCTGTTTGTGGAATTGTGCTAAAATTTTGGAGCGAATAGAGCTGATTCCAATCGATTCCTGTTGTATGCGTATTATTATGAGTAATTGTCAAAATCGAAAGGTCAATCATGACTTGTCGCGTTAAAGAATTTTGCAAAATATCCAAATAATTTGTAACGCGTTCTAATTGTGATTTCGTCCCTGTAACCGTAATTAATCCTGCAGCTTTATTGATAATAATATTCGATGTTCTTGCAGTTCCATTCGTATCTAGCGAGGCAACATGCATGGGCAACGTTTCACCGGGACGATAAATAATATGGTGCAACTCTGTTGCAATTGTGCTCCAAAAATTGAGTTTATCTTCTGTTGTAATATTGACTCCGGAACGACTTCCGCCGCTTTTTTCAAAAATATCATGTTCATTCCCACTATTTGCGCGGTAACCCATTCCGCCATCATTACGACTAATTGATACCTCTGTACTGCTTACGCCACTTCGTTCTGTTGCAACATAATGGATTTGAAAGACTTGCGTTTTTGTTCCAAAAATCCGCAATACAGAATCTTCTATTTCATAAAAAAGCCCATTTTCATGAAGCAAAACCTCCATGCTATCCTGAATGGGTATCTGCGAAAGGTGTAGAATGGGGAAGATTTCTTTAATGCGTTGTGTAGAATAGGAATCCTTAACAATAATATTCATTTTGCACTCGAGACTCAATTTAACAAGAAGCTCTTCCAAGGAAACTTCACCATTGCTGACAATAGTGATGGGGCATGCAATTGCAGTTGCTAGCAAAAATCCTAAAAACCATTTATTCATCACTTTTTCCTTGAAATATCAATATCAATGCACACTTTCTGCTGCGCCTTTTCGAGCATCACGCCACATTTTTCGATTCCAATCAATCGAATCCCATTTTTATGTTCACCAACAACAAACCATTCTCCATTGATTTTTGCATGATTAAGCATAAAAGCCTGAACGACAATCGATGGATTCTCTGCTGTTTGTTGTGGGGCAGTCAAAACTTTTGGAAATTCAATTTTTGGCGCAGACGTTCGTATATACGATAAGTTGTCCAAAAATCTTAGAATCTCATCTTCATTTCGCCCAATTGTTTCAAATGTTTTGATAGGATTGCTAATTTTTAATTCATAATTTAATTCCTCGAGATTCTGCACATATTCAATCAAATCAACCTGCAAAAAGACAATGTTTCGCTCTAACAAATTAATAAGCTCTAATAAAGATAACCATTCTGCATTTCCTTTGAGAATCAAGCTATTTCCATCATTTATTGTTTGAATCTCTTTGGGAATCCTATCTGTATCCACAATAATCTTAGAAATTTCTCCCAAAATATCCTGCCATATCCTCTGTGTTTGTTCAATTTCAACATAACTTTCTTGGATTTGTTCTGTCAACATTTCTAATGCAACTTGCTTGTTTTTGAAGTGTTGCAAATATGTTTCCTGCTCTATTACGCTTTGCCAATCTGCCTTACGCAAATCGCTTAATCTATAAAAATCCTTTGTATATTCTTCTATCGTTGGAACAATAAATCTCCATGATAAAACGCCTATACATAGTCCAGATAAAATAAAAATAATTGTTCGTTCGCTCGTGCTTTTTGCAGCCAAATAATGCTCAATTCGCTGCATGATTCCAAAGATAAAATGCAAAAACTTCATAGCACAATTCCAATATGAACAAGATAATATCCATTCAGTTTTTGCGTTTGATTGACGGAAATAGGTTTGGCATGGATTTGCTTCAATCGCTCCAGTGCTGCAACAAGCATTCCATAATCAACAGCACTCAATTCAAACTGCAGAATCCTTGAGGCATAATCCATTTTTACTTTTTGGATATTCACGCCTTGCAAGATGTCATGACTTGTAAAATTTAAGAGTATTTGACTTAAATATTGCATGTCAAAATGATTGATTTCGTAGAGTTTATGCCACCAAGAATCATCAAGAGATTCTAGGGGAAAATCCGAATCTACAAGGAGACTTCGAATATAGAATCTATCGACATCTACCCCACTTTTTTCGCTAGATTCTTGGGGTTCTTGAGTCTGATAGTGCCAATATGCACCCCAATATTCCCACAGAGGAATCGCCAAAACAGCAAAACAAACAAAAAGCGCTAAAAGTATGAGCCTGCTAAAAAATGTGCATTCAATCTTTGAATCTTCAACCCAACATATTTGTGGGTTTTGCTGCACAAATTCCATGCTTTTTTCACTGCAAAAACAAGCCTCGATAAGTGTCATCTCGATTCCGCTTGTAGTGCAAAAATCAGCTATGGCATCATTTTGAATCGTACTCAAAACACGCTGCGGAAAAAGCTGATGAAAATTGAGCACAGGAATCAGATTTGCAAGGATTGCAGCAATGGAATCATCGGGCTTGAGCGCCTGAAAAAAACGTACCAATCCTTCAAAAACTATAGCGACAAAATTGTCCTCTCCCGCCCAAACAACGAGTGTGGGCACATCGCTAGGCACAAACGCTGGTAGAATCGCGACACAAGGGACAGCAACCAATGAGGCAAACGAATGCCTTTGGAGCTCCATAATCTCGTGGCACAAAAGAGATTGTGGGTAGATATAGCCCACTTTTGGATTTGGGCGCGCAAAAAAATATTCCTCGCTACCATCGAGATTGAGTTGCAACAAAGCATGCGCGAACGATTCTGAATCGTTTTGTGTTTCATTCAAATGTGCAACATAAAAAGACTCGGCAGGCATGATAGCGATTATGGGCGTAAAAAACTTTATCTTTTGAATCTCTTTAGTGTTTGTATCTAAAAATTTTTTTTGATGCGCCTCATAAAAAATAGGAGTCTTATGTTTCATTTCTGCCCTTTTATTTATATATTATAACAAAAAGGCTATGATGACAAAAAAATTAGCAAAAAATGGGCGATACGAAAAACAATGTATAGAAAATACTCATCATACTATTCAGGCAAATGATTATTTAGCTTTAATGGACTTCATTTTAGAGATTGCCACAAGTGGGATTTTCTCCGCACCTTGATCACTCACGCCTTGTAACCAATATTGATTGTCATAAAAAAGAATGGCTTGTGGCACGAGACGTATTTTATATGTGTTGTTGGCAAGACAATAGGTGATCTTAAGCATAGGAGCCGAATTGGGAATGTGAGATATATTTGGCTGTTGTTTGGGCGCTGTTTGTGCAAGCGCAAAAATCTTATCGATTCGCGAAGCAAATTCTTCACCCATTTCTTGGCAGACTTCACGCACAATCTGCATAATCATCGCATCGCGACTTTGATGTTTTTCTTTTTGTGTGAGCTGAAAAGTACCATTGATTTTGATGACTCTATCGCCCAAACGTTGATAAATATCGCGTTGCAAAGTACGTTCGCTGACGCCAAATTCTTCGCTCAATTCTTTAATTGATAGGCTTTCTCCTTTGTGCAACAACTCCAAAATGCGCCCCAGTCGTGCAAACTTTGCATTATCCATTCACCCCTCCTTCATCAATCTTGCCTCGTATTTATCCAAAATGCGATATGGCTGATAGCTCAACTTTGCTTTGCGCAAGCCTTCAATCCCCAAATCTTCTTCACGATTGACAAATTGATAGCCGCTCCATTCATGTTTTAGAAAAAGCTGATTAATGACTTGATATGCACCATGATAGCGAATATTTGCTTTTTCGATATGAATCACAGCAGTCTCTTTGTTGAGCGCCTCGCCCAAACTAAAAGCAACAATCTCGCTACCAACACGCACAATTCCACATGTAAAGCTCAAATCAGCAAAATGCGTAATGGCATTGCAGATTCCGATGTGTTCGTTGCTCAAACTCTGCGTGGAAGAAAGGCTCGCAAACCAGCAATTCCACGTGGCAAGCAATTCTTTTTGATTGCTTTTTGTGAGCGTTTCATAGCGATAATCAGGATAGCTTTCATAGAATTGATTGACATGGTTTTTTTTCTTGTGAAATTTTCGCCCCCTAAGCTCGATGAGGCTATTTGTTTCATAAATATAATCCGAGCGGTCGCGATTGTGTTCAAAGACAAAGCGCTCGGGCATGAGCGTTTCGAGCTCAACTTTGTCCTTTTCTGAAAGAGAATGCATACAAAAGGGAATATTTTGCGATTGGTAATGCACAATTAGATTTTCGATTGCTTGCAATTTATCGCCACCACCGATAGGAAAAAAGACAAATGGGAGCTGCTCGGGATAGGTTGTCTCAATACAGAGCGTGCCCGCGATTTCACAAAACCGAATCGTACGCGAAAAATGCCATAGGTAAAGGTTTGTGAAAGATAAATCGGACACTTCTGGTGGATATTCTTGCAGATAGGACTCAATGAGCCCCCTATCTGCAAGGGTAAGGGATTGGAATTGGTTCAAACTCTGCCTTTGTTATGATTACACAGGGTTACCACCGCCATAGGGATTCGTCTTGAGAAATTGTCGGACTTTCTTCATTTTGGCAATCTCATCTGCTTCGTGCTCACGCGCTTCTCCGAGAATGGCAACACTTTGTTCCAGATAATCATACAATTCTTGTGCTTCTTCTTTACTGAGTCGTTCCAATGGCGGGAGCGCCTCAAAAGCTTCCAACACTTTTGCGGCGTCTCTCCCCGCAATGGCAATTTTAAACTGCGTTGCCCAACTCATCGGGATGCACCTCTCTCCAAGCCTCCAAAAGCCCACGCACAACGCGCATGACAATATCAATTTTTGTTGTATCGTTTTCGATATTCGCTTGCGTGAGCAGCTTGATTTGGTGGGTATAGAGCCCTGTGAGATAGTGGGCAACCTGCCCTCCTCTTTCATAATCAAGCGAGCTAATCAACTCGGCAAAAATATCAGTGATACGATTGATGAAGTGGATTTTTTTCTCGATATCTTCTTCTTCAATTCCTTGTTTTGCTGAAACAGCAAAGCGCAAAATCCCCTCATAGAGCATTTCAACCAGCTTTGCGGGAGATTCAACTGAAACAGCACTCTGCGCATATGAACCATAAGCATTTTTTCCTTTAAGCATTGTCCACTCCTTGTGTCATTCGTTTCTAGCTTTTTGATGATGCATTAATCATCTGTTGCAATGTTTGCTGCGCTTGAGTCATTTTGCTAATCATCGCATCAAACGCATTCATACGATTTCTTGTTGCTTCCATACGTTGGTCAAGCCGCTCTTGCTGATTCTTCTTGTCCTCTTCCACGCGTTTATAGTCGTCTTTGAGGCTCTGCTCATACGACTTGAGTGTCGAGGTTGAGCCCGTAATCATCTTATTGATCGCATCAGAAAATTGTGTGAATAGCCCATCGATTACCATCTTTGTGCCACCAATGCGCTCAAATTCTCCTTCAATCACATTGCCATTCGCGTCACGTTTGGGAATCTCAGAACCACCAACCGTGAACTCGCCACCCTTGAAAAACGAAATTGCGATTTCAGGATCTTCTTTGAATTTTTCCTTCAAAACCTTCTCATCTATTTTGAGTTTGCCATCATCATCGAAGCTAAAGCCATAGCTCGAAATACTCACGCTACTTGAACCGGCAGTGAAATTGAGAATATTTTTGAGAGTCGAGCGAATACCTGTAATTGCACTTTCGCCGTTGAGTTTCCCTTTAACCTTTGTTTTTTCGTCATAACGGGTCTCTTCTTCAATCTTGGTAATCAACTCATTATAGGTCTTGACGAACTCATCAATGCCCTTGAAAATATCATCATCATCGCGAGTGATACGAAGCACAGAATGGTCTGTACCTGTGTGCTCTTTGGTGAGCTCCACACTGATTCCATTTACAACATCATCCACTGTGTTGGTCGGGCGAGAAATCTCGATTCCATTCCAGCTAAACTTTGCGTCTTGGGCGCGTTGCACATTCGTAACACCCGCATCTGCCAAAAAGTTTGCCGCAGACGTATGGAAACCACCAGTGATTCCAAGCTTGCTGATGATGTCAGCATTCTCTTGACTTGTGTTGGTATTCTTGAAAATGATTTGCACATTGCCATTGCCGCTCGTATCATTCACAACAAGTCTGCCATCAACAGCCTTTGCTTGGACATCACCATTTGCGTTATTAATTGCATTGACAATTGCAGTGAGATTCTGCTCGGCTGTGTTATTTGCATTCGTGATAGTCGAAAGGTCAAGCTCCACACCACCAATAGTAACCACACCGCCTATAGCACCGCCCTTGACGGTTGTGCTGCCGGTAAAGTCGTCTGTGCCAATAGATGTTGTGCCTGCCTTAAGACCGAGCGCATCAAGACCTGTGGGTTGAACACCCGTGCCCAACTGCCCTTCGGCAATACTAAAATCCAATCCGCGACTATCGTTGATGACAAAGCTTTTGCCGTCATTGACAAGCCCAAGATTGAATGTGCCATCATCGAGCAAGCTTTTGAGGTCTGGGTCGGCGCTCATTGCGTCTTCAATCGCTTTGACAATCGCTGCTGCGTTGTTTTGCGTTGTGCTGCTTGATGTGGTTTTGACGTCGATATTCAACGTTTTGTCATTACCGTTTGCGTCCTTAATCGTGAGGTCAAAGTTAGAATTCAGTTGCCCTCCGCGAACGAGTGAGCTTGTCAAGGTGTTGCCAAAATAAATGCGATTTGCCTCGCCTGTGTCTTTGGATTGAATCATGAGCTGATAGGGTTCATTACCCCCTGTTTTCATGATAATCCCCATCACAGCACCGTCCGTTGTGTCTGTGATTTTTTGTGCAACATCAGCCAAAGTCTCACCAGCTTTGATATCGATTTGATAATCCTTGCCATTATGATTGAACTTCAGTGTTGTGTTGGCTGTCGAAAATGTCGAATCGCGGCTCTCATACTTTTTGCCAAGCTGTGTTAAATCGTTTTTAGCAAGCTGATGTACTTCAACGGTGATGTCTTGCACAGGGATACCTGTGCTAATCGTTGCAGTGATTCCATCGCCTGTAGTGGTTGCTTTACGCTTATTATAAGTATCAGCATCGGCAAATTTTTTTACATTCGTCTTAAGCTGCTCAACAAGCGCCATAATCTCTGTGAGACTCGTTTGCTTATCGAGATTGGTTTGCATTTTTTTGGTGAGAGGCTCGATAATCGTTTCTTCTTGCACCTTTTTGAGGTTTTCAAAGAGTGTGTTGTCAAGGAAGCCGCTTCCAAGCCCCATTACTTGTTGTGTTGCCATAATTTCTCCTTAATTTAGACTTCAGTGTCGAAAATTGCACTTTGCATCTCGCGAATTGCCACCATCAAACGCATTGCCTCTTGGCTAGGAATCTGACGCAAAACCTCACCATTGTCAATTCTTTTCACTTCGACATACATGGCTTTGATATCGTCATTATAACCATAAGATGCGGTTAAATTGAGCGGATTATACACCGCATTGAGCTTATCCACAAGCTCTGCAATTCTCTCCTCTGTGTCTTCTACATCGGCAGTTTGTAAAAAACCTTGAGGGCTTGCCGCATTTTCTTCGTCATAACGACTCAAGTCATGAGATTGTGTTGTGTTGGGCATTTTGGGAACACTAGGCGTGGGGGTACTTGATGCAGCTGGCATTGGTGCATAGTTGGTTGTGAGTGTTGTTTGGATTGATTCCATAATCTATCCTCCTTGATAGTTTATTATGCTATTATAACATAATTCCTTACTATAATCGGTATAAGCTCATAAAAACTTGAGTGCTTTTTATTTTACACTAATCAGTTCCAATGGGTCAAGATGTAGATTCTTCTGTGTAACCTCAAGCATGAGCTTATTCTCCACTCTGCCAATCACAAAGCCGCGCGCAACCTTCTTGCCCACGCTCACGCCTGTTGCAATCTCATCAAGCTGTGCATAGATTGTATGCAGATTGTTGGCATGCTTGATAACAACAACCTTTTTAAGCAGCGGAACTTCTTTAGCAAAAATTACTTCGCCTGCAAGCACACTCTTGACTTTCGCATGCGATTCGAGCGGGATAAACGTCACCGATTCGCTGAATGTTTGGAGATTGTAGATGGGGTCATAATAAGGTCCAAATTTGCGCTCGATTTTATACTTATCAAGTGGCGCAATCGTTTTTGTGCCCGTATATTTCGTTGTACGTACATTATGATATGAGCTACCCACCTGCCGCACATCAATCTTTTGAATACTGTTCGTTTGTGAGGATTGCGACATATTCTTTTGTGCAAGTTCGCGTTCCTTTTGGCGCGCATTCTTCTCGCGTTCCTCTTGTTTTTTGATATTCAATGTCTCAAGCAGCCGCTGCAGATTCTCGCGTTCTTGCAAAATTTTGTTGAGTTCACTATTATAGCGCTTGAGCTGGCTGCTCAACCCAATCAAAGCTTCTTTGTGTTTCTTGCGTGCATCATCGAGCCCCTTTTGACGATTGTTCTCTGTTTCTATCAAATCCTTGATTGCAACAATCTTGTCCTCGACCTGCTTGATTTGGTTCAAAATCTGATTCTGTTGCTCTGTGAGTGTGTTGATTTTCTGCTTTGAATCCGCACTAAGCACACTAAAAATATCTTGCTGAATCATCTCTTCAGGCGAGCTTAGGCTATATTCCTCAAGCAAAATGACAAACGCGAGCTCTTCAGAGAGATAGCGCACAAGCTCGCTTTCGATTCCCTCACGTTGCGATTGCAAGGCGATATGTTCCTTGTCGAGCTTGCCAAGTTCCTCGACCCTTTGTTTCACAAGCGTTTTGTTGCGCGCCACGAGATTCGAGGAAGTCGAAATCTTTTTATCCAAATCTTGAATCTGTTTGTTGTATTTCTCAACTTCATTGCCAAGCTCTTCGAGGCGATTGTTCAATGCTTTTTCGCGCTGCAAACGTTCGCTTAGTCCTTGCGAAGTTTTCTCAATCTCTTTGTCAAAATTCTGTGCAAACAGCAGCGCAAAGAGAATCAAAAACCAAGCGAGCCTCATGCATTTTTCCTTTCTTTGGTAATCCTCGCAATCACGATAAACACCGAGAGATTCGCGATGAGCAGTGCGCAAAGCAATAGCATGATGAAGTCAAATTCGGGCATAAAGATGCTATCGCTCACGCCAATTTCATGCAACAAGCTTGTAAGGAATGTTTGCATGCTAAGATAGAGGCTACCCAAACTCACGATGAGCGTAGCAACCACAGAATCCATCATTGCGAGCCGAAACAGCAAGCCATTGCGCAACCAACTTGGTGCGCCAAGAAGCATCATAATCTCGATTCGCTCGCTATGCTCAAAATACCAAATCTCGACTTGTTTGATCATCAACAAAACGCTGACAACACCAAGAATAGTTCCAAATAGCACAATTGTGCCTTTGAGAATCAATAATAAGCGATAGATTCGGTCATGCGCTTTGCTAAAACTCTCCACGCGCTTGACATCTTTGATGTCTTTGAGCACATCAGCAATTTGCGCAAGACGCGCTTGATTGGGGAATTGCGAAAGCATAATCGAATAATAATACGGCAGATTACCCTTTAAGCGATTGAGATTCTCCTCGCTCACTTCGCCTTGAATCTTGTTGATAACACTCTCGGCATCGATGGGTTCTAGGGATTGAAACTCGCTTATGCGAAGCGCAATCTCATCGCTCTTGAGCTCCCTGCCCGCAGCGATGATAATCGAATAGCTGTTGCGCAATGTCAGCTCATACGAATCTTGGATTCGCAAGATACTTAGCACTGCTTGCAGACTAAAAAGAATCGCGAGTAGCGGAATGATAAGCGACAAATGCCGCTTAAGAGACTTCATAAATCCCCCCCTTGTCAATATGGAGCTGACGACACAACATGCCCACCCCAAGATTGGGAATCTTATGCGCATGCGTAACCACAAGCACACAAATGCCAAGCTGCTCATTTGCGCCTTTGAGCAGATTCCAGATGATGTCGCTTGATTGGTCATCGAGATTGCCTGTGGGTTCATCGGCAAGAATCACAATCGGATTGTGCGCTAATGCACGTGCCATCGCCACGCGCTGCTGCTCACCACCACTTAGCTCAAGCGGATAGTTATTCGCCTTATGCGAAAGCTTGATGTGGTTGAGCAGCTTCGCAGTTTGCGAGCGGCAAAGCTCCTTAGAATAGCCATTGATAATCATGGGAAGCATGATGTTGCGTTCCACGTTCCAATCTTTGATGAGCTTATAATCTTGAAAAATAATCCCAATATGCCGCCGCAGCTCCTCGATGTCTTGTTCGTTTGGGTTTTGCATATCGATTCCTAGAATCTCTAGCGCGCCGCCATAAAGCGACATTCCGCCATAAAGCGAACGCAACAATGTGCTTTTGCCGCTGCCGCTTGGTCCGCTGATAAACACAAACTCTTTTTCGCGAATCTGAAATGAAGCGTTTTTGATGACGGGCTCTTCGCGCTTATAGCCCAAGAATAATTTCTCTGCTGCAATGATGACGTCTTTGCTCATTGTCTTGCCCCCTTAAGCCATTCGTGCGCCAAAAGATTGGATTGAATCGGTAACAACACAGGACAATAGAATGCTTTTGTGCCATCGATGACCAAAAACACCGTCTGCGGATAGGCAACATTGCCAAGACAAAGTGAGAGCACGAGAACAGATTCTGCACGATAGAGTGCTGTAATGGCAAGCAAAACGCCATCTCTACAATGCCTGCTAGGCACAAAGTCCGAGCTAAAGAGCTGCACAAGATATGCGACATCATTTGTCGTAAAGCCAAAATATGCCTCGTTTTGTTGCGCGCATTCTTGCTCGCATTCAAAAAGCAAATCCCAAATCTGTTTTTGCAATCGTAGCCAGCGCGACTCATATTTGCTCACAACATCAAGAGCACGATTCTTGCCAATCTCACAATGGCAGTTTGGCAGCTGCAAAAAAAACTCGAGACTCTCGCGAAAATAATCCTCATCATCGGTGCGCAAATGGAGTTTGCCTCCCTTTTGCAAAACGCGCCCAACCTGCTCGCAAGAGTTTTGTGTCAAAACACGGCGATGACGTTTTGCCCATGGAATCGGAAAATGCAACGCGATTTCGCTAAGGCAATTGCTTGGCAAGCATTCGAGCAGTGAGCGCGCATCTGCCTTGACAATCCAAAGATTGTGCAGATTCTGCAATTCCATTTGCCGCAACACCTGCTCGATTGAGGGGCGATGAATCTCAACACCTATGCAGAGAGTGTCGGGATTGTTTGCGGCGAGATTGAGGATTCTGCGCCCACTTCCAAAGCCAATCTCAAGCCGTATGTCTCTGCCCAGATTCTTTGCAACAAGTGCGCAAAGCTCGTGCACATCGAGCAGACGAGAACTCTGCATGCTTTTTGGCGCACGCGTTGAGAGGTTGTCGGCAAGCACAGAATCACAAAATGCATGCCGACACACTGCCAAAGCCCCTTGCACAATGCTTGTTAATGTCGGGGCGGTCTGCTTGTGCGCCTTTAGGACAATCTTGCAATCCTTGCGATAGGCGATGAGAAAAAAGTCGATGTCATGGAATCGCACCCACAAAAGCTGCGAACAATCAGAAACATTGGCAAGGCAAGTAAGAAAGGTATAATCTCCTTGTGTGAAAGGGTAGGACATTTTGGGCAAATCTGAAAGCAGCAAATGTGGCATTAGCGACCCTCGAGTGTAACACTCACCGTTTCGCTCGGCGAGCTTTGCAGTCCAAATTTGTCAATCGCAATCACATTGTAGAGATATTGTTCGCCCGGCGCGACTTCGTGGTCATAGAAATAGGTATAGGGAATGGAGATATAGCGTTCCTTTTTACCAAAAAAACTGCTCTGCTGCTTGTTGATTGTGTATTGCACACTTCGAGAATCCCCAGTCCAACGTAAAATCACCGAGCCCTTTTCTGTACCAATGCTTTGGATTGTCGGTGCGGCGGGCGCGGCGAGAGTGCCACCTTCAATCGGGCTTTTCTGCCTCTCGCTGCGCAATCCGTCCTTGTCGATTGCAACAACATAATAGCCATACCGCACGCCATCAATCTCACTTTTGTCGGTGTAGCTCGTCTCTGTTGCGGCGACATTTGCAAGCACCTCGCTGCTGATTCCGCCTAGAATCGTGCGCGAGACTTCATAGCTTGCGATGTCATTTTGTGGGCTCTTCTGCCAGCGAATCGTTACCATTTTGGGCAAATCAAACGAGGCAAATACACCTTGCGGCATAGCAGGAATGGGCTTGGTGCGCGCACTCACGACAGGAGATGGCGCGCTGCGAATATCGCTCGCCGTGAAGGCAAACACGCGATAGAAATATTCTGTCGAATCTTTGAGATTTGTGTCCAAGTATTCAACTTGCAAGCGATTGGCAATGCGCGCGACTTCAACAAAGTCTTTGCCCTCTGCACGTTGAATGATATATCCAAGTGTGCGCAAATCTTTGTGGGGACGCCACAAAATCTTGATTTTGCGCGGATAGTTGCCCACAGCTTGGACATGCGTGGGTGGCACAAATGCTCGTGTGGTGATTTGCAAAGGTTGTGTCGCAACGCCTGCCGCGCCATTTGCATTTTTTGTGGCAAAGCGATAGAGATAGGTCGTGCTGGGTGCAAGAGGCGAATCGACATAATGTGTCGTAAAGCGCGAATTGAGCGAATCAATGAGGGCATAGCTTTGTTCTGCAAGCGTCTTGCGATAGATATTGTAGCCCGAAACTTCAGGGCGCTCTGCAAAACTCTTCCATTCAAACGCAACACTATCAATATCAACCAAATATTGCACCTCGCCCATTTCAGGCAAAGTCAAATCACTCTGTGCTGCAGGCGTGCAGCCTTTCATCAAGAAGCCCAAAAGCAGCAATGATAGAGCCATGCTCCAAGACCTCATCTATCCTCTCCCTATCATAATTTTGCGAAAGGTATCTTAACATATCTAAGAAAAGAGGCGCTTTAAGAATCAAACTTTCTTGTGTTTTTGGGTGTATGAGATAGAGCATATAGGCATGCAGCATGATTCTGCCCTCATAGTTCCCACGATAGCCATAGAGCCTATCGCCCAAAATATGCCGCCCAAGATTCTCGAGATGACAGCGAATCTGATGCGTGCGCCCCGTTTTGAGCTTGGCGGCAACAAGCGCAGAATCGCCACGCAACGAGGGCATGAGGTTGGCAAACAAACTTTGTGAAAAGCGCCCCTTGCCTTGCAACACTTTGCCCATTTTGAGTCGATTGTGGTTTGAACGTGCCATCTCACATGCAAAAATCGTATCCTCGCGCAATTCCCTATCGACAATCGCGAGATAATAGCGCCCAAGCTCGCGGCTTTGCAGCTGTGCGCTTAATGCGCTATGCGTGACGTTGTCTTTGGCAATCACAATCGCGCCGCTTGTTTGCTTGTCGAGCCTGTGCACGATTCCATGCCGATTATCCCCCGCAAGAGTCGAAAGGCAATAGCCCTTTTGGGTGAGCCAGTCGCAGAGTGTCGGCTCGCGCACGCTTGGCGCACCATGCACAACAAGCATAGGCGGCTTATTCAGCACAAGCAGGCAATCGTCCTCATAGAGAATCGGCACATCAAACGCGACTTCTTGCGTTTGCTGCTCTTCTGCTTGCTTATTGCAAACATGCAACATCTCACCGCCACAAAGCTTCCAAGACGCGTTGCGCGCGATTCCATTCACCGTAACAGCGCCCGCTTTGAGCAATTGCGCCGCTTGATTGCGGCTCGTGCCAAGCAGCGCAGCAAGGACGGAATCAAGCCGCCCTGTGCGCGTATTATGGAATGTCTCTCGCATGATATTCCTTATGTTCTACACATTATAGCGCAAGGATTATCAAATCGCAAAAGCAAGCATTTGCTCAATCGGGCAATGCCCTCGCAATGACAAAATGAGATGTTTGGCTCACGCTCAACGACAATCATTCGTCATCGAGCGAGCATGATTGAGAGCAGACGCCTACTCGACTTCGGCGTCAATCACATCATCATCTTTTTTCTTATCTTGCGCTCCTGTATCTCCTTTTTTGGCATACATGCGTTCGGCGAGCGCGTGGCTTGCTTCGCTCAAAGCTTTGGTCAGAGACTCAATTTCTGCCTTTGTCGCGTCTTCTTTCTTGAGCGCGGCTTCAAGCGATTCGATGGCAGATAGAATCTTGCCTTTTTCGGATTCATCGAGGTCTTTGAGCTCATCGAGGCTCTTGCGTGTCTGATAAATCAATGATTCGGCGTTGTTGCGTGCTTCAATAATCTCTTTGCGCTTGCTATCTGCCTCTTTGTTCATCTCCGCGTCTTTAACCATTTTGTCAATTTCACTATCGCTAAGCCCGCTGCTACCAGTGATTTTAATCTCTTGGCTCTTGCCTGTGGCTTTGTCTTTTGCCGAGACCGTTAAGATTCCATTTGCGTCAATATCAAACGTGACTTCGATTTGTGGAATCCCGCGCGGTGCGGCAGGGATTCCGCTAAGCTCAAAATCGCCAAGCGATTTGTTGTCGCGCGCAAGCTCGCGTTCGCCTTGCACAACCTTGATACTCACGGCGGGCTGATTGTCTTCGGCTGTTGAGAATGTCTGTTGCTTTTTGGTTGGAATCGTTGTGCCACGTTCGATAATCTTCGTCATCACGCCGCCAAGCGTCTCGATTCCAAGACTAAGCGGCGTTACATCGAGCAACAAGACATCTTTCACATCACCCTTGAGCACCCCGCCTTGAATCGCCGCGCCCACAGCAACGACTTCATCAGGATTGACGGATTTATTGGGCTCTTTGCCAATAAAATCCTTCACACGTTCTTGCACCTTTGGAATCCGAGTCGAACCGCCCACGAGCACGACTTCGGAAATATCACTCTTGCTAAGCTTTGCGTCTTTAATCACAAAATCAATGGTTTGAATCGTTTTTTCAATCAAATCATCAATCAAGCCCTCAAATTTTGCACGTGTGAGTCGTTTTGCAAAATGCTTTGGTCCGCTTGCATCGGCTGTGATAAAGGGCAAGTTAATCTCTGTTTCAGTCGCGCTGCTCAATTCTTTTTTAGCAGCTTCAGCAGCATCTTTGAGCCGTTGGAGCGCCATGATGTCTTTTTTGAGGTCAATGCCGCTTTCGTCTTGGAACTCTTTTGCTGCCCAGTCGATGATTCGATTGTCAAAATCATCACCACCCAAAAATGCGTCTCCACCTGTTGCATTCACCTCAACAAGCCCATCGCCGGTTTCGAGCACGGTCACGTCAAATGTCCCACCCCCGAGGTCATAGACGACAATTTTTTCGGATTTTTTCTTGTCGAGCCCATACGCGAGTGCGGCAGATGTGGGTTCGTTGATGATACGCAAAACATTCAGCCCAGCAATCGTTCCAGCCTCTTTGGTCGCCTTGCGCTGCGCGTCATTGAAATATGCAGGCACAGTAATCACCGCTTCAGAGACGCTTTCGCCCAAATAGGCTTCGGCATCTTCTTTGAGCTTCATGAGAATCTTTGCCGAAATCTCTTGGGGGGTGTAGACTTTGTCGTTAATCTCAACCGCGCATGCGCCATTTCTGTCAATAATCGTGTAGGGCAGACGTTTTTGCGCCTCTTGCGCCTTGTCCTCACTCATCATCAAGCCCATGATGCGCTTGATAGAATAAATCGTTTTCTTCGGATTCGTAATTGCCTGACGCTTTGCAGGGTCGCCCACAAGAATCTCGCCCTTGTCCGTAAAAGCCACGACAGAAGGTGTTGTATTTTTGCCTTCTTTGTTTGTAATGATTTTGCCCTCATTACCCTCATAAACTGCCATTGCAGAGTTTGTTGTTCCTAAGTCAATTCCTAATACTTTTGCCATAATGTTCTCCTTTATTTTTTACAAACTTTCACAAGAGCGGGTCGCAAAACGCGCTCCTTGTATTGATAGCCTTTTTGCAAGATTTGAACGATTTGCCCGTCCTCATGCTCGGGGCTATCTTCTTGCATCACAGCATTATGGACATTGGGATTAAACTCGCCAATCGCCACAATCTCCGTGATTCCATACCGCTCAAGAACCTTTTTGAAATTCTCGAGTGTGAGCAAAAGCCCTTCTTTAAATTTATCTTTCATCGATTCCTCGATACAACTTCCATCGACACTGACAATCCCCGCTTCAAGCGAATCAATGACAGGCAATAACTCTTTTGCGAAATTTTCATAGGCATATTCGAGCGATTGCGCTTTTTCACGTTCCAATCGTTTCTTGATGTTCTCAAAGTCGGCATGATTGCGCAGATACTTGTCTTCGAGCTCCTTGATTTTGGCATGCAAGGCGTCTATGTCGTCTTGTGCCTCGAGATTCTCGAGCACATTCTCATTCTGATTGATTTCTGTCTTGTCGTCTTGCAAACAATCCTCCTTCCAATGCTTGATATGCTAGGCATATTATAGCATAAAAAAACTTGATTTGCAGCGAGTCAACTCAACCCTAACTGCATGTGTATTATATAATATGAGTGATTAAATGTCAAGTTTTATAACACAACTTGCCTAAAATTCTGCGACAAATCCACGCCAATGCCCTGCATAGTCGCGATAGAAAGAGACATTGCGCGCACAAAGATGATGCAATGCAGATTCCATGCTTGCCTTTTGGTCATGCCCCATCTCGCATACCACAAAGCGCACGTCCTTTGCGCGCGCCTCTTTGAGAAAAGCAAGCAAAATCTCATCGCCTTGTCTGCCGCCAAAGAGCGCCTCGTGCGGCTCAAACAAGAGCGATGATTCTAGTGGATAATCCTTTGCGATATAGGGCAGATTCGCGTACGCAAGCGGAATAGGCGACAAAAAGCCTGAAAGAAGTGCGCAATGGTATAGAGGAATGCGGCTACAAAGCCCAAAACGTGTGAGATTCTCCTGCGCAATGGCAAGCGCACGTGTAGAAATATCACCGCCTGCAAAATCCACATCAGAAAACAACAGCGCGAGCGAACAGAGTAGCGCGCCGCTGCCAACGCCCACTTCGACAACACGTTCAATAGAATGCACCCGAATCAAATCAGCGACAATATCGACCAAAAGCTCGGATTCTGGGCGCGGAATGAGCGCACCGGGCGCGATGTAAAATACATGATTATAGAAACTCACTTGTTCTGTGAGATATTCGATGGGTTCGTTCTTCTTGCGCCGCGCAAGCAATTCTTGAAAACGTTGCAACAATTGTGTGTCGATTCGCATGCAATCATGCGCATGCAAAAATGTACGCGACACACCAAGCACGAAGCATAGCAAAATCTCGGACTCAAGGCGCGGACGCTCGACATATGGCACAAGCGCTGCGCACGCCTCGCGCAAAACATCAGCGAGAGTGGGATTCATCGCAAACAAGCGCACTTTGTGGCATACCAAGCGCCAAAAGCCGCTGCAAAAGCGGCGGATGCGTGTGATAGAAAAAAATCTGCCATGGGTGCGCATGCGGAAAGCTGCGATTCTCCTTTGCAAGCACAAGTAGCGCGCTTGCGAGATTCTCTGCACCTTGTAGCTCCGCTCCAAACGCGTCTGCGGCATATTCATTGTGTCGACTCAGCATTCCTAGAAGCGGCATTGCCCAAAAGCCGACAATCTCGGCGCAGAAAAAGAGAATTAATACGATGTTTGGCGCAACAGGCAAAATGGGCGCATAGAAGCTTTCAGGAATCTGTGAAGCGGCAAAAAAGACAACGGCAATAGCACACATCGCAAACAAGAGGCTTTTGTAGATGTCGTGGTGCTTGAAATGCCCGAGCTCATGCCCTAAAATGGCAAGCAGCTGCTCTGTTGTGGTCTTCGCAAGCAATGTGTCAAACAACACCACACGTTTCACCTTGCCTAGCCCGCCAAAATAGGCATTTAGGCGAGAATCCCGCTTGCCTGCGTCCATGATGAAGATTCCGCTTGCAACAAAACCAACACGTGCAAGCAACGCATGGATTTGCTCCGCCTGCTCATTGTTTTCAAGCGGAGTGAATTGGTTGAAAAATGGTGCAATCCACACAGGATAGACAAAATTTGCAACCAAAAGCAAAATCCAAAAGAAAAAACATGCCCAAAGCCACCACAAAGAAAATGGCAATAGCGCAAGAACAACAATGCAAGCGAGATAGCCCAACGCTATGTTAAGCAAGAGGCTTTTGGCAGTATCGCTCCAAAAGAGTCGTGTTGTGCCTTGAAAGAAGCCATATCGCCTATCGAGTACGAGCGTTACGTACATCTCAAGCGGGAGATGTACGAGCGACATCGCAGCACACACAAACACGACAAATAACGCATCGCCCCACAAGCCAAAGCTTTGTTCTGCCATTCCCCACCACACAAGCGCACACACAAGCAGCGAATCAAGCAATGTTTTGACAATCTGTAATGATTCCTTTGCAAGCGCATAATGCCCTGCTTTGCGATACAAATTGCCTGTGAGCAAAACGGGCGGAAGCCGCAATGTGCGCCTGATATGCACGATTTGCAGACTTGCCACAACGAGTTTGGGCAGCGCATAGCCAAAAAGATAGAGCGCAAGAAAAATCATAGAATCCACACCCTTGCATTTCAATTCAAATCAATGTATCATCATTCTATCATATAAAATCCCACAAGGAATCGCCATGCTGCACACAAGGCATGTTTTGTTGCTTTTTTTGTCATTTTTTCTTTATGCATGTGCCCATAAAAGCGACACAATCGATTCGCTACAACATGAGCACCTAAAACAACTCCAAAGTGCTAATTATCTGCAATATTTAGAAACGCGCGCAAGCCTCATACGCGACTTTAGCTCGCTTTGTGCAAGCGCTGTGGCGCAAGGAATCAAAAATGCGATTGCATGCAATGACATCGACTTTTTGCAAACCCAAAGCGCAGCGAATCTCGACAAACTCTGTGCGCTCGATGTCCCTAATGCATGCTTTCTCTATGCTACAAAATCGCACGGCACAATCAGACTAACCGCCGATTCATTGCAAAAGGCATGCGTGCTTGGGCATGCAGAGGCATGTGCTAATTTGGGCGCAATCACACAAGGAGATGGGGCGAAAAGTTGGCTGCAAAAGGCATGCGCGCTCGATAATGTGCGCGGCTGCAAGGCACTCTATTTCGCGCTCGATTCTAGCGACACGCAGCGACAAGACATCTATTATAAACTGCTCGATTTTGGCGAAGATTCTGTTTGCGAGGACGATGGCTGCCAGATTCAGGGGCACTTTGTCCAAGAAAATACCCTACAAAACGCATGCGCAAAGGGCTCGGGAATGGCATGCGTGGCGGTTGTGCGCAAAATGCGGCAAACGCCACCACGATATATGAGCGAAGGGCAGAGAATCTTGCATAAACACTGCTTTGTGCGCCACTATGTGCCTGCATGCGAAGAGCTGCAAGACATCTATGCGTTGCAAAAAAATGCCGATTCGTGGTTTGCGGCAGGCAAAATCGCGTGCGAAAGCATGTTTTTTGCGCAGGGTGTTTTGGGCTATGAAAAATCGCCACATCTGTGCACACGTGTTGCGGATTCGATTGTGATTGATACGAGCAGCACGCGGCTCGATTCACCCAAAAAGCAGGCGATGTTGCTATATAAAATCGGCTGTGAACGTGGGAACGAAGAAAAAGCATGCACAAATCTGCATGAGCTCCTCACACGCGTTTCATTACAATCTCCATAAGGTTTGCTTTAGCAAAAAGTCGCTAGAATGCTGCTTTCTATGCGGGAGTGGCGAAATGGTAGACGCACCAGACTTAGGATCTGGCGCCGCGAGGTGTGGAGGTTCAAGTCCTCTCTCCCGTACCAATTCTATTGCTGTATGATTTCCTCTTGATTGACATCGCTTTTCGCCGTGCAGCTGCATGGTGCATTGCCAAGTGCTTCTTGGTTACTCTGCCCACAGCCCACAAATACTAAAAACACGCCGATTCCAATCCGTAGCATAACCTTTCTCATCGCATTTCCTCATCTCTTTCTTGCTTGCTATTATATCCCAATCAGCTTTTAGGGAACGCAAACTCCACAAATCGCGGGAACTCGCCATGATTCAGCTGCCGCAACAAATCCCGAATCTGTGCTATCATGTGCGAACGTTGGTCTGCTGCAATGCCAATTTTTTGTGCCTTGAGTCGGCGCAATGTTGCGTCATAATAAACCCACAATGTCGCACGCAGCTGTTCGCGCAGCTCATCAAGCGGAAGTGCATAGCGATTGCTTAACAGAATCTGCAAAACTTTTGGGTGCTCGAGCTGCCCGCTTTTGAGTAGCTCAAATTCTTCCTCAAAGCCAATAAACGCGGGTGTGTCGATATATTCAAGCACTTCTTCGAGTAGATTTGGCGCGCTTGCAATCGTTTTTAGAATCTCGAGCGTTATGATGCTTCTATCGTTTTTTGCAGTTTTTGTGCGCTTTGGTTTTGCGCTTTTGTCCCGCGCCACAAGCGCAGGAGACACCCTCAACAACGAAGCGAGCATGGGCGCATATTCTTCATGCAAAAGCGGCGAAAGTGTGCGCAAAAAGGCGTTGCCTTCACTAAGTGCCTTTTCTTTTTGTAGTGGATTAGCGAGGTCATAGCGCGCGCTCATCTCTTGCAACACAAACACTGCAAAGGGCACAGCTGAATCAAACATTGTTTGCAACTCTTCAACACGCTTTGCAAAAACCATATCCGCAGGGTCAAATCCAGCAGGTAGCAGAGCCACTCCCCCGTCTTTTTGCGCGAGCAACCGCGCCGCTTTGAGTGCCGCTAAGCGCCCAGCACTATCGCCATCATACGCAACAATAATTTGTGGCTCACCCTTGCAAAGCAACGGCAGATGGTCTTTGCCAAGTGCCGTGCCAAGCGTTGCAACAGCAGTGGCAAAGCCTACTTGGCGCAGCAAGATTGTGTCGATATAACCTTCGGTTACAATCACGCGCCGCTCGCGATAGATTGCCTCTTTGGCAAGATGATAGCCATAGAGCAAACGCGATTTGTTAAAAAGCGATGTTTGGGGCGTATTGAGATATTTCGCGCTTGCGTTTTCAAGGCTTCTGCCCCCAAAACCCACAAGCCTTCCTTGCGGAGAATGGATTGGGAAAATCAGCCGATTCACCATTCGAGCATAGAATCGCCCACGTTCCTCACCCACGATTCCAAGCCGCAAACAATCACTCATCGCATAATGATGGCTTTGCAAAAAACTTAGAATCTCGGCATTTTGTGGTGCAAAACCCAATCCAAAAGCTTCGCGCGAAGCCTCGCTGATTCCACGTTTTTGGAGATATTGCAACATCTGCGGAGATTGCAAAAGTTTGTGTCGAAAAAACTCGGCGAGTTTTTGAAGTGCATCGCTTTGTGGTGCTTGGGATTTGCTGTATGCAAGCGTGAAATTGTACAGAGTTGCGATTTTTTCAATCGCGTCTTTATACTCGAGATGTTCGTATTCCATGATAAACTTAATCGCATCGCCGCCTTTTTGGCAGCCAAAGCAATAAAACAAACCCTTGTTGGGCTCAACCACAAAGCTTGGTGTTTTTTCGGTGTGGAATGGGCAAAGCCCTTTGTAGTTGCTTCCTATCTTATGAAGCTCGACATATTGGCTAATCACATCTACAATCTGCACAATCGCCTTGAGCGATTCTATCGATTCGGCTCGTATCATCGCAATATTATAACGCGTTACTTGCCCTTTTTTGTTGAACTAGGTTATAATACGCAAAAGGACAAGCGCATGAATAATCTCGTTGCTTTTTTTAGAGACCCGATTTTTGGTGTGGCAGTCTTGGTTGCGATTGTTGCGCTTATTGTTCTATCAACCTATTTTTGGAATCTCGCCGCCAAAAAACGTCAGCATGATTCGCTTGGAAATTTTATGAAAATTTTTGAGGGCATGCGCACCGATGATGTGGCAAAAGAAACGTTGCAAAAGCTCGGCAGCTCACTGCCTGCGCTCGAATTTCTCGCCGAAACCTACCGCAAAATGGGCGACTATGAACGTTCAATGAACCTCTACCATGCTATTCTTGAATGCGACCTAAGCAGCCAAGAGCGTCTTGCCATCTTGCAATCTCTTGGCGAAATCTACTATCTCACAGGCTTCTTAGAACGTGCAAAAAAAGTCCTGCTTGAAGTGCTTAAAAACCATCCGCGCAACAAAAAGGCTTTGGGCATTCTCATGCGCACTCTCGAATCGCTCGCGCTCTATGACGAAGCATTGGACGCTTTGGGCTGCCTCAAACAACTTGGGCTTGATTCAGACATTGTCATGCTCAATATGGCTTATTTTGCGATTCAAAAGGAGCTGCACAAGGACAATCCTGACCCAAAACTCTTGCTGCAATATTTGCATGAAAATCATGAACTTTTTCCGTTTGTGATGCGCTGCCTCAAGACGCTTGACAAAGCACTTTTTTGGCAGACATATACTGAATTTGCAGCGCATGGAGAAGGGATTCTTGATTTGCTCTGGAATGAGGAAATTCCCCCAAACCTTGTTAGCGATTCGATATTGCATGCAATCGATTGTGCTAAAAATGGCGGCGAAAGCTGCGTACTATTCGAGCTTGAAGCCTTACGTTGCCTGCATGAACACGGCAATCAAAAAGGCGATTTGTGCTTTAGCTACCAATGCCGCATTTGCGCACAGACCTATCCTATACGCATCGACCGCTGCACGCATTGCGGTGCACTCTTGACACAACAACTACGTTTTGCCATAAAACCCCTCCAAAGTTTTGAGTATGAAAATTGTCCAGCTCTTTTGTGATGGTTCGAGTCTTGGTAATCCCGGCTTTGGTGGATACTGCGGCATTTTGCGTTATAAAGAATCCGAAAAAATCATTCAAGGCGCATGCGCACACGCAACCAACAATCAAATGGAGCTCACGGCAGTGATTGAATCACTCAAAAGCCTCAAAGAACCTTGCGAAGTGAGACTTTTTAGCGATTCTTCGTATGTTACAAAAGCGATTAACGAATGGCTGCCATCATGGATTCAAAAAGACTTCGCAAAAGTCAAAAACAAAGAGCTTTGGCAAGAATATCTCCGTGTTTCTGCCCCACATAGAGTGCATGCAGTTTGGGTGCGCGGACATGACGGACACAAAGAAAATGAACAATGCGACAAAATCGCTAAAGCCGCTGCAAATGCCCTAAAGGAAAATCATGTGCGACAATCAAACTGATATCAAACAACTCGAGATTCTCGAACAAAAACTTGGCTATTGCTTTCAGAACAAAAAACGGCTGCTCGAAGCACTGACACACCGAAGCCACAAGAGTGCAAACAACAACGAACGACTCGAATTTTTAGGCGATGCGGTGCTTGATTTAGTCATTGCCGATTTTTTGTTTGAAAAATTCCCCCAATTGCAAGAAGGCAGCCTCTCAAAAATGCGTGCAGCGATTGTGAATGAAAAAAGCTTTTCACAACTTGCACAACATCTTGGAATCGGCGATTTTTTGCTGCTTTCAAACGCCGAAGAGAATAACAATGGGCGCAAAAAGCCCTCGATTCTTAGCGATACATTCGAGGCGATTTTCGGGGCAATCTATCTCGAATCCAACATTGTCGCTGTCAAAAAAATCATCTCTACATTGCTCGAAAACATCTACCCAGATTCCAATCTATACAATCTCAATACCGACCACAAAACAACACTCCAAGAGCTCACACAAGCGCATTATGGTGAAGTGCCGACATATCTCATTCTCAACACCACAGGACCAGACCACAAAAAAGTCTTTGAAGTCAGCGTGAGCATTTGTGGCAAAGAAATCGCTAAAGCAACGGGCAATAGCAAGAAAAAGGCACAACAAAATGCCGCCGAGATTGCCCTGCATTGCTTCAAGACAAAGGGGTCTCTATGAACACCTTTGGTTTTGCATTGCGTGTAACCACATTTGGCGAATCACATGGCGAAGGTGTGGGCTGTGTCATAGACGGCTTGCCAAGCGGGCTTGTGATTGATGAAGAATTCATCGCTTGCGAGATGCGGCGGCGCGCGCCGGGCAGAAGCAACCTAAGCACGCCGCGCAAAGAATCTGATTGTGTGCGCATTTTGAGCGGTGTTTTTGCGGGCAAAAGCACAGGCACGCCGCTTGCGCTATGGATTGCTAACGAAAACCAAAAAAGCCGCGATTATGCCAATGTTGCCGAGCTCTTTCGCCCATCACATGCCGATTGGACATACCATCACAAATATGGCAATCGCGACTATCGTGGCGGCGGGCGAGCGAGCGCGAGAGAGACGGCGGCGCGTGTGGCAGCTGGGGCAATCGCACAGCTTTTGTTGCGCGAGATTGGAATCACAATCGATTGTGGAATCTTTCAAATTGGCGAGCACAAAACGCAAGAACGCGACTTTGCTTTTGCCCAAAATAGCGATGTTTTTGCGCTTGATTCTGCCTTTGAAGATCTATTTATGCAACGAATCTTACAGGCAAAAAAACATCATGATAGCGTGGGCGGTGCAGCCGAAATCCGCGCCTATTGCGTGCCCATTGGATTGGGCGAACCACTCGCCCACAAACTCGATTCCGAGCTTGCGCGCAATCTCATGGGGCTAAATGGTGTCAAGGCTGTCGAGATTGGAGACGGAATCGCAAGCGCAAATTCTAGCGGCAGCGATTTTAACGACCCAATCACGCAAACAGGCTTTGCAAGCAACCATAGTGGCGGCATTTTGGGCGGAATCAGCAATGGCGACACACTCATTGTGCGCGCCTATTTCAAGCCCACGGCGTCTATTTTCCTGCCCCAAGATACGCTCAATTCACACTATGAATCTGTGCAATGCAACCTAAGCGGGCGGCATGACCCTTGCATTGCTGTGCGCGGCTGTATCGTTGCAAAATCGCTTGTCGCGCTTGTGCTTGCGGACATGGCGCTTTTGAACATGCGCGCAACGCTCGCGGGATTCAAAAATTTTTATGATTGCATTCAATCCCCATTCAAAGGACAATAATGATAACCCTCAAACAAGCCTTGCAACTCGATGAAGCAGCGTTGCAAACACTCAAAGCACAGATTCGCGAAAACGTGCAGCAGAGCAATCTCAATGCCTATATTGGCGACATTGTGGACACAGGCACAGGCATTCCGATTTTGATTAAAGACAATATCAATGTCAAAAACCAACCGCTCACATGCGCAAGCAATATTTTAAAGGGCTATGTCGCGCCCTACAACGCAACTGTGATTGACCGACTCGCCGCACACAAAATGAACGTCTTTGGGCGAGCAAATATGGACGAATTTGCAATGGGCAGCACAACTGAAAGCAGCTGCTATGGCAAAACGCTCAACCCAAAAGCACTCGACAGAGTCCCCGGAGGCTCGAGCGGAGGGAGTGCTGCTGCTGTTGCAGGCGGGCTTGCTGTTGCGGCACTTGGCAGCGATACAGGAGGTTCGATTCGTCAGCCCGCTGGTTTTTGTGGCTGTGTCGGGCTCAAGCCCACTTATGGCAGAGTGAGCCGCTATGGGCTTGTTGCGTATGCGAGTAGCCTTGACCAAATTGGACCCATCACCCAAAATGTTACAGACGCAGCGATTTTGCTTGATTGTATTAGTGGGCATGACCCAAAAGATAGCACAAGCGCAAACCTCTCGCCCACACAAACTTACGCAAACCTCAATGCAAAGCGCACATGCACCATCGCAATTCTGCCCGACTTGCTCAAAGACGCAAGCAGCGAGATTCAACAAAGCTATGATGAGACCATTGCGCTCTTGCAAAAACTGGGGCACACAATCGTTGAAAAAACGATGCTCGACACCGCGTATCATATCTCTGCTTATTATGTCCTTTGCACAGCCGAAGCAAGCGCGAATCTCTCGCGATTTGATGGAATTCGCTATGGCAACAGAATCGATGCGAAGCAACTCAAAGATGTCTATATCCAAACGCGCACACAAGGCTTTGGAGAGGAAGTCAAGCGCCGAATCTTGCTTGGGAGCTTTGTGCTAAGCAGCGGTTATTATGACGCATATTATCTCAAAGCGCAAAAAGTGCGCCACCTCATCAAGAATCAATTCGATTCGATTTTGCATGATGCCGAGCTCATTCTCTGCCCCGTTGCGCCCACACTCCCGCCAAAATTTGGCGCGAGCGCAAGCCCGCTTGAGATGTATCTTGGCGATATTTACACCATCTCTGTGAATCTCGCTGGGCTTCCGGCAATCTGCGTGCCTGTAGGCGAGAAAAACAATCTTCCTATCGGTATGCAATTGATTGGCAAGCATTTTGATGAGCAATGCCTGCTTGATGTCGCGCTTGGAATTGAAAGTGCGCTAGCCTAACTCGCTCAAAATGCGCTCGATTTGGTCAAACACAAAATCGATTTCTTCGATTGTGATGATATAGGGTGGCATGAAATAAATCACATTGCCAAGCGGACGCAACAAAACGCCAAGCGCAAGTGCACGGACATAAAATTCCATTCCCACGCGCCCTGAAAGATTCAAATCAAATGCCGCAATCATGCCCGTTTGACGTGGATTCTTGACGATTGGAAACCGCGCAAGATTCGCGAGCCGCTGCGCGATGTGCGCGGCTTTTGGGCGATTTGTCTCAAGCGTATTCTCGCGCAAAAACAGCTCAAAGACTGCATTCGCTACACTCGCTGCGAGCGCATTGCCCGTGTAGCTATGCGAATGTAAAAAGTTTTTGTTGCTTTGATAGGGCGCATAAAATAGCTCATAGACAGCACGATTTAGCAGCACGACAGACAGCGGCAAATAGCCACCTGTAATGCCCTTTGAAAGGCAGAGATAATCGGGCACAACCCCGCATTGTTCGAGCGCAAAAAAGCTGCCTGTGCGCCCAAAGCCAACGGCGATTTCATCAAAAATGATTGCGATTCCTTCCTCGCGCGCAAGCATGCAGAGGGTGCACACAAACTCTGCGCTGTGCATACGCATTCCTCCCGCGCATTGCACGAGCGGCTCGAGCACAAGCGCACAGATTTTGCCACGATTGCGCGCAAACACTGCCTTTGCGCCCTCGATTGCACGTTTGAGCTCGCTGGGCGAGGAATCCTCTGGCACAGGCAACACGATATTTTGCAGCAAAAGCGGCGCATAAATGGCTTTATATAACCCCACATCGCCAACGCTTAGCGCGCCGATTGTCTCGCCATGATAGCTATTTTGCAGGCTCGCAAACAGAGGCTTTGCGACATTGGAGCGCAAGAGTTCAGCATGGAAGCTTAACTTCAGTGCAACCTCAATTGCACTTGAGCCATTATCAGCATAGAAACACATATCAAGCCCCGCTGGTGTTGCCTCAACAAGGCGTTCTGAAAGCGTAATGATAGGCTCATGTGTGAATCCTGCAAGTAATGTATGCTCGAGATTCTGCAGCTGTGTTGTGATGGCTTGGTTGAGATAGGGGTGATGATGCCCAAACAGATTCACCCACCAACTACTGATACCATCGATATAACTTTTTTCGTCATAATCATAGAGATAGATTCCCTGCCCACGTTGAATGGGAATCAGTGGGTATTGTTCATGGTCGTGCATTTGCGTGCAAGGATGCCACACACAGCGTAAATCGCGCTGCTTGAAAGATTCATTTGTTGATTGCTCCATGTCTTACCTCTTTTTAATCGAAATATTAATAGAATTTTGGAAATAGGGTTTGCGTTTGTCGCTTCGATAGACGTTGCACAAAAGGACAGAAACTCCAATGATACAATGGATGCAGAAGCACAAAAAATATCTTGTCATCACCATTTGGATTAGTACGATTGCCTTTGTCGGCGCGGGTTTTGTTGGCTGGGGCGCATATAGCTTTGCAATGGGTGAACGTTTTGTAGCAAAAGTGGGTGAGAACACGATTTCAAATAGCGATTTGGAACGTGAGTATGCACGCCTTTTTGCAATCTACAACCAACTCACCGGCGGTAAACTCGGGCAGAAAGAAGCAGAGGGATTGGGGCTGCGCAACCAAGCGCTTAACAACCTCATCTACACGCAGCTTATGCTGAATTATGCGCATGATTTGGGGCTTTTGGTGAGCGATGAAAAAGTCGCCACAGAAATCGCCAAAGAGACACAATTCTATGAGCAAGGCATCTTTAGCCAAAAACGTTACCGCGAGATTCTTGCGCAAAACAATCTTTTGCCCAAAGACTATGAAAATGCGATTCGCAAATCATTGCTGCTCAAAGAACTTGATAGCGTACTCCAAATCGCACCCACACAGCTTGAAAAGGAATCTGTGGCTGCTGCACTCTATATGAAAGATCGCTTGTCTATCGAGATTCTCGAGCCTAAAAAAGAACCCATTACGCTTGATGAAGCTGAAATTAGACAATATTGGGAACAAAACCAACAAAGCTACAAAGGAGCTGTGCGCTATGCTCTTATTTTCGATACATTTGCCCCAAAAGACATTACGGCAGACGATTCTGAACTACAAGAATACTATGAAAAATTCATCACAAATTATCAATTTGCCAAAACATTTTCCGAAGCAAAAGCTCAAATCCGCGAGGATTATCAAAAATCTGAAGCCGAAAAACAAGCCTTGCGCCGTTATATCGAATACAAAAAACAATCCGAGAACTACACGGGCGAGCAGGTAACGCTTGATTCTGGGCAAATTGCCCAAAGGTTTGGGCAGGAGCTGCTTGATTCTTTGCTCACACTCAAGGCGACAGAGGCGCTCAAGCCGATTCTTACTGAATCAGGCTTTGTTACGCTCAAGCTCCAAAACATCGAACAAGCGCGCACGCTCGATTTTGAAGCTGCAAAAGAACAAGTCATTGCTGATTTATTACGTCAAAAACACGAACAGCTTTTGCGCCAAAATGCTGATGCGCGCATCGAAAATTTTGTGGGTTCAGACATTGGATTTGTCGCACGAGATGATATTGGCAAGCTCTCGATGTTGAGCGCGGAAGATGCAGCAGCATTTTTGGAGCAACTTTTTGCCAAAACAAAGGCTAAAGATTATATGATACTTGCACAAAAAGCCATTTTGTATCGGATTAGTGCGCAAGAACTTTTTGCGTTTGAAAATCTTGCGAACAACAAAGACTTTCTTGAGGACAATGTCATACAGCTCAAAGACAGAATCATTGAAAGTGCTTTTATGAATTATTTGCAAAAACGTTATATCGTTATCCGAGCAGATGAATAGTTAGGAAATAGATAATGACAGAGTTGAATCAAACCATTCTCGGCATCGACATCGGATCTTCGACCATCAATGCAATCATTGCGGAGATTAGAGATGAGATTCCCCATGTGATTGGTGCTGGGCAACACAAATCACAAGGGCTCAAAAAGGGTGCAATCGTCAATATTGAGCTTGCAAGCCGAGCGATTCGCGCCGCCATCAATGATGCAAAGCGCGTTGCAGGCGTGAATTGCAGCAAAGCCATTGTCTCTATTTCTGGCACCTATACCAAAAACTACAACAGCATCGGAATCATCAACAACAACAGCGGCGAGATTGGCATCAAAGAAATCAACCGTGCGATGCAAACTGCACTCTATAATGCCACGATTCAACCTGATTTTGATGTGATTCATGCCCTACCCTACAAATTCAAAGTCAATGACCAAGACCTCATAGACGACCCTATGGGAATGGTTGGACAAAGGCTTGAGGTTTTTGTGCATATCATTTGTGCGCCAAAAAGCAGCCTCAACAACTTGCGTAAAGCTGTGAAAACAGCAGGTGTTGAAGTAGCAAACATCGTCCTCGCTGGCTATGCGTCCGCCATTGCCGTTTTGCAAGATGACGAAAAAGAACAAGGTGTTGCATGCATTGATATGGGCGGCAGCACATGCGATTTGGTGATTCATCTTGGCAATTCAATCCAATACAACGATTTCCTTGCTGTGGGCTCACAACACATCACAAGCGATTTGTCGATGATTCTTGGCACACCGCTTTCAGCAGCTGAAGAAATCAAGCTCAAACATGGCTCACTGCGGCATGACCAAATCACAGATGGGATCATTGAAATGCCCACCAGCGGAGACGAGAATACAACCACAACTGCAACAACTGAAGTCATATACAACATCATTCATGCGCGTACCGAAGAAACGCTCATGTTTCTTGCCAAGTTCCTCGAAAAGAGCGGGCTTAGGGAGCGGCTTGGCGCAGGTGTTGTGCTGACAGGTGGAATGGTCAAACTCAATGGCATTCGCGAGCTCGCAAGCGCCGTTTTTGCCAATATGCCCGTGCGTATCGCAAACCCTCACCCCATCAGCGGTTTTTTTGAATCCCAACGCGATTCGAGTTTTGCGACTGTTGTGGGGCTGATTCTCTATGGTTCTGGACATTTTACCAATTATGAATATGCGTCAGAGAAGCAACTTTTGGTGAAAATGGCGAAATTTAATAATGAAGATGGTACTATATCAAATCCAGTTCAAGACATAGCAGACCTCGACCCCAAAAACAAGCCTGAACAAGAGGCAACAGGCAAAGCGGGTGCGAATGCGCGCAAGACAAAAGTTGTGGTGCAAAAGCCAAAACAAAACCTTTGGCAACGCTTTTGGCAATGGTTGACGCAGTTATTTTAGAATGCACATTATAATAAAAAGGGATTTGTAATGGAAGTGCAAATTAAAGAAGAAGTAGCAGCCGATTTGTCGGCAGAAATTGCAAAAATCAAAGTCATCGGTGTTGGGGGCGGGGGCAGCAATATGGTGAATTATCTCATGCAGACAGATATTGACCAAAGAATCGAACTCATCGTGGCAAATACCGATGCACAAGCATTGATGAAATCACCCGCTCCAATCAAGATTCAGCTCGGCAACAACATCACCAAAGGGCTTGGCGCAGGAATGAAGCCAGAGATTGGCGAGGCTGCAGCAAATGAGAGCTATGAGGACATTGTCTCGCTTTTGCAAGGCACAGATTTGGTCTTCGTCTCGGCAGGAATGGGTGGTGGCACAGGCACAGGCGCTGCACCCATCATCGCAAAAGCCGCGAAAGCAGTTGGCGCGCTCACCGTTGGCGTGGTTACAAAACCTTTCAAATACGAAGGTGGAAAACGTGCCAAGCTCGCCGAAGCAGGCATTGAAAGACTCAAAGCAGAATGCGATTCGATTATCGTCATTCTCAATGATAAACTCTCGAGCATGATAGACCGCTCACAAGGCAACAAAGCTGTCTATCGCATTGTCGATTCTGTCCTCGCTGGCGCCGTTGTTGGTGTAAGCAACATCATCTTGCAAGTGGGCGAGAGCGATATCAACGTCGACTTTGCCGACATGCGTACAGCGATGGAGCACAAAGGCACAGCGCTCATGGGAATGGGCGAGGCAAACAATGAGATGAGCGCATTTGATGCGATTCGCAGCGCCATCGAATCGCCACTGTTTGACAATCTCTCAATCAATGGCGCACGTGGCTTGATTGCACATTTCCATATCCACCCTGATTATTCATTCTACGAAATCCAAGAGGCAATGGATAAAGTCCAAGAAATGCTTGATGAGAATGCTGATGTGTTCTTTGGAACATATTCTGACCCCGAAATGTCCAAAGACACCTTTGAAGTCACCGTTGTCGTTACGGGGCTCGAGAATGAATACAAATTCAACGAGCCGCCACTCAAGCTTCCACTCTCGAGCCCGCCCGTGCAAGCACCAACGCCCAAAAAAATCATCACCCAGCTAAGACGCGTGAGCGGGGGCGACACGGACGACCTCGACACACCCTCTTATACACGTATGCAAGCCGACTAGTAGGCGATGAACACGAATGATTCACGAGGGATTATGGGATTCTCTTCGGCGATGGCACAAGAACCTGCGCTCAAGGCTCAACCACCGCCCATTTTTTGACATCAAGATGGCGCGCCGCAATTTCTTGATATTGCTCGATTCCCGCCCAAGCTTGCCAACACCAAAAGAAGGAGAACCGGAAATCATCGTGTCGCTCACGACTTTCCCCGCGCGCATTCGCACGGTGGGTTGGTCTTTGCTATCGTTGTTTTTACAAGAATCATTACCTCATCGCATTATCCTCAATCTTTCGCTTGCCGAATTTGGGGGCAAGCAGCTACCCCAAGAGATTCTTGAGCTGCAAAAGCTCGGGCTCGAGGTGTTTTGGAACGAAGACAGCACCTTTTCCTATCTCAAAATCATGCCCACGCTTACGCGCTTTCCTGATTCGATTATCGTTACATGCGATGATGATCAGTATTACAGCACACAATGGCTACACAAACTCCTCAATGCGCATGCCAACACCCCCGAAGCAATTGTCGCACATCGCGTACATCGCATACTCCTAGATGATAATGCCTATCCCCTGCCCTATAATCGTTGGCTCCATGCACATCATAGCAACAATTTCGCTAATCCATCGATGCTCAATTTCGCCACAGGCGTTGGCGGCGTGCTCTATCCGCCGCATTGCTTTTTTGATGATGTCTGCCGCAAAGACCTCTATACAGCGCTTTGCCCAAAGGCAGATGATATTTGGCTTTGGGGAATGGAGCTTCTAGCGGGGCGCGAGATTCTGTTCCTAGATGCTCCAGAACGCACCTTGCCCACAATGGTTTCACAAAAAATCGCGCTTGTGAAAGATAATATCTACCATAAATTCAACGATAAACAAATCAAAAATCTCATCGAGCATTACCCAAAGATTCATGAAATTCTCCAAGCAGAATCGACAAAAGCTCCGAGCGATTCTCGACAATCTTAACCAACTCTAGCTCGCCTTGCTCGATGCATGAATGCGCCAACAAAGATTGTTCAAAAAAGCGCACAAGCGGTATCCAAAACTCTTTGCCATAGAGTATAATCGGGCGGCGCGTGCGCTTTTGTGTCTGAATCAACACGAGTACATCAAACAGCTCATCGAGCGTCCCAAAGCCGCCCGCAAACAGCACAAATGCGCTTGCAATCTGTTCAAAGAACATCTTGCGCAACCAAAAATCATGAAATTGCACGCTCACATCAAGATAGGAGTTAGGAATCTCTTCATGCGGCAGCGAGATATTGAGCCCCACAGAGAGTGCGCCGCCGTCTTTTGCGCCTCGATTTGCCGCTTCCATAATGCCATATCCCCCGCCCGTAACGATAAAATAGCCGCGCTGCGCAAGCTCTGTGCTCACCCCAAGCGCCTCGGCATAGCTTTGTGAATCCGCACGAATGCGCGCACTGCCAAACACAACGACTGCCTGCTTTTGCGCGCCCCCTGCGCGCATGCGCACGCGGTTTTCGACATTTTGCACCTCATCGAGGTTTTGCAATAAAATCTGTTCCATCATTTTCCTTTTTTCGATTCTAGCCTTTGTGGGCTTAGAATGCCATGACTTGGGCAAAAACGGCGAAAGATTCTTAGCTATCATCATTTTAAATCGTCAAGGTTTTAGGGACAAATGGAATGGGGATTAAAAAATGGCTAATGCCCGAATGCGCCGCAAAGGCACATTCAGACGCGAGAAGTTAGGGGCTAGGGATTGCACTGCATGTCGCGTTTATGGCACAGAAACTAATGTGCATTCTGTATCTTGCCAACCCCAAAATAGGAGAAAATTTTCGGGCTTAGTTTTGCAAGCATATCTTCTGCCATTGCAAAGCGCCTCCCAATGTGCCGGCGTTATTATCCAATGTTTCCCCTCGGGGTAGTCAAGCTCTTCGGGCGCACAGCCTGTTCTGGCAGCCGTCATTCTTTCTTGATAGCAGCCCGCAGCAAAGACCAAGAGACCTGCTAACAACAAAAAACGCATGGATTTGCCTTTCAAAGAAAATCGCCCCTGCCGCGAGCGGCAAAGGGGCAAACAAAACACAATTATGAAACGAATTCTTATTGTGCAGACGCTTTACATTTGGCTTGATAGCCGACAAAAACATTTCCAGAACCACTGCATTCATACCGTTTGTTGCCACATGTTGCTTGCCAATAGTCTGTTAAGGTTGCCGTTCTCGATTCGCCGATGATGATGTCATCAGGTTTGCAACCAATCTCGCCAGCTGTGGCATTTGGAAGCCGAACGCAGCCTGTTCCACACAACAACAATGCAACAAACAAAGTGGCAGTAAAACCTTGCCCCATCATACTAGAAAGGAATTCTTATGGGATTGAGACCAGCAGCAGTTAAGCCTATTACAGCACCAATCTCCAAAGGCTTCTTGTATCTTTTCCAGAACTTCTTCAAGCTCCCGCCCTGTACCTCTTGCATTTCGAGCGCACTCAAGACATAGACACCCGCACTTTGCTCTGTAAGCGTGCCATTGCTTGCGATTGAAATCAAATCAAGCTTTTGGGGTGCATGCCCAAACATCACACTCGGCACACTCGGTGCAACATCTTGCTCATAGTTGATCTCTGTGGCAGAGAGAGAAGCGGTTGTGAGAGCACCGCAAACGATAAGACTAGAAACGAATTTAGTCATAACGACTCCTTATGATGAGTTTTTGAAAACAACAGAATTATACATTTTTATGCTTAAATGAAGTTTAAATTTAATAAAACTATGGTTATTTGTTATCAAATTTGCGATTTTTCGGCACTTTTGATATGAAATTTTATATTTTATACGCTCGTTTTGCTAGGTGGAATATCTCTTGCTTGGAATCTCACAAGATTCTAGCAATTGTCATTGCGAGCGAGCAGCGCGAGCGTGGCAATCAACGGACATGGAATCCCGACACGTTAGATTACTTCGCTCACACGCGCAATGACACAACAGAGGCTAGATTTGCTCACACATCATAACGCTATTTCAAATAATACAGCGGATTACCGCGCAAGCCGATTTGGACAATGCTATAATGGCTCTTGGTTTTGAGGGTGGGGGTGTATTGCAAAGTTTCATCAAATCTTGACTTTCCAAGCGTGATTTTTGCAAAGAAATCCATAGCATTATTAATGGTTTTTGTGCCACCGATATACAATTCCGATTCCCAACCCTTGACCTTGTATCCAAGCCCGCTATATCCCTGCTCGCCGCTGTTTGGAATCTTGTAGCGCGCGCCATAGAGCAGCGAAGCAGATGTGCCAAACAGCCCTTGCAAATCTTTCTGCCCCTCGAACTCGATAGAAATCAGGTCATAATCCCATTTAATGCGCCTATATTCCCAATTCTTTTCCAAACTTCGATAAATATAGCCAAGATTTAGAAAAAGCAAATGGTCATTTGCGCCTGTCAAGCCCAAGAGATTGTAGCCTATGCTCAATTTGCTTTCGCTCCCATAATCGCGCGTTTGCCCTTCGCGCGCAAACTCCAATGTCTCTGGCGTTGCGGGGTAGCTGTTTGGATAAACATGTGTGCCATCGCGCGAGCCTATAAACGATATATGAAGCTTGAAATCGCGCTTGATGAGAAAATCTGCGCCCACTTCAAGATTGCTTTGCGTGCTCCTCTGTTTGTCGCTGCCCGCATAGTGTACGCTTTCTTGAACGCCGATTCCAACCGTTGGATAGGCAACAAGCCATGGAAGGTCTGCGGCAAAGAGACAACCCAAAAGTGGCATGATTATTGTAAATTTGAAGAATTTCATGTTACTCCTTTACATGAATGCCCCCTAGAAAGACTCTAAGGGGCAATAAATTAGAGTGCTGCTAGCGCTGCTCCCAACACTACTGGACCATAGTTATTAACAACTTTACGAATGGGTCCGCGGATTTTTTTCCACTTCACCTTTAGCCCACCTTGCACTTCATGCATTTCGAGCGCACTCAAAACATAGACGCCCTTGCTTTGCTCTGTAACCGCACCATTGCTTGCGATTGAAATCAAATCAAGCTTTTGGGGTGCATGCCCAAACATCACACTCGGCACACTCGGTGCAACATCTTGCTCATAGTTGAGCTCTGTGGCAGAGAGAGAAGCGGTTGTGAGAGCACCGCAAACGATAAGACTAGAAACGAATTTAGTCATAACGACTCCTTATGATGAGTTTTTAAAAACAACAGAATTATACATTTTTATGCTTAAATGAAGTTTAAATTTAATAAAACTATGGTTATTTGTTATCAAATTTGCGATTTCATGGAAATTTTGATTCATTGCGAGGGCTTGCCTGAAGCAATCAAACATATATGGCAAGATGTTTTGGTTTCGCCTCAACATGACACCCCCGCTTTCTTTCAGCAAGCACTAGGCAAAGCCATGCTATGCTTATACTCTTACTTCTATAAAGGAATATTTCGTGGAAAAAAAAATTCTATGGGTGAGCCCTTATAGCCTACATGACACAAGCAGCGGCGCGGCGATTCAATGCCGCACAATGCTCGAATGCCTCGCTAAAGAAGGAATCAAAGTCATAGTCTTAGGAAGCTTTTGCTTCGATAGCCCACGTGGCACAACCTATTTCCCAAAACTCGAAGAAGAGCTCAAGGCTCGTGGCGTACAACCTGTGATTCTCAACGACAAAGAGCACAACATCACCTACCACTACACTGTTTGTGCCAATCGCTCGATGTCTGCTTTCACACATGATGAAGCATGGCGATTCTACATATACTATTGCGCGCTACTCAATAGCTTTCGCCCCGATATTATCATCGGCTATGGCATGGGCACATGCGGCGTGAGTGTGCAAGCAGAAGCTAAAAGGCGCGGCATTCCCTTTGTCTACCCAATCTGCAATGGCAACCACCCCCATTATGACTTCAATGATTGCAGCTTGCTCATCACAGAAAGCAAAGCAACCGCGCTTCTTTATGCGCAACGTGACCGCATGAATGTCGTCCCATGCGGAATTTTTATCCGCCCTGAAAAATATATCGCCCAAAAACGTGACCCAAAATACATCACACTCGTCAATCCCGACCCAACCAAGGGCATTAGTATTTTCGCTAAACTTGCGCACAAAGCGCATGAAAGTGGGCTTTTGCAAAAATACAATCTCTCTTTCCTCGTTGTCCAAAGTCGCGCGACATTCGAGCAAAGCCTGCTCAAATTGCATTTGCCCGACAGCAAAGAGTGTCCCTATAAGCCCGAAATGTTCCCGTTTGTTACGCTCGCAAGCCACACAGGTGATATGACCAAAATCTATGCAATCACACGCGTGCTACTCGCTCCAAGCCTTTGGTATGAGAGCTGGGGACGCGTGGCGACAGAGGCAGCGCTGAATGGGATTCCATGCGTTGTCAGCACAAGCGGAGGGCTGCAAGAAGCAATGGGTGGTGTGGGTATCGCCGTGCAAGCGCCGCAAGAGTGCCACAAAGACCATTGCAGAATCCCAACAGATGAAGAGATTGCCCCATGGTTTGACGCATTGCAAAAAGTCCTCGCGCGCGACTTTAGCGAAGAAACTAAAAAAGCGCGCGAGACCTTTAGCCTCGCAAACAGCACAAAGAAAATCCTAGACACATTTGCGCCACTTTTTGCATTGCGTGCAAGCAACAGCCCCCATCTCATTCGCCAAGGCAATTTGCGTATGAAAATTGACGGGACATTTTGATGAACACAGGCATTGTTGCGGTGATGATTGGCGTCTCGATTCTGATTGGGCTCATTGGGCTCATCTGCTTTTTGTGGGGGCTTAGAAGCGGACAATTTGACGATGAACACAAAATGCGGCAGGGAATCCTCTTTGATAGCCCAAGCGATTTGCAACAAGCGATGAATCAAACCAACAAGAAAAAGGAGGGGTAGAGGTTTAAAGAAGCGCAATGCTCACGCTCAACATGACGCATAGAATCTTCGGGGGTGCGACTTTGGTTCATCATGAGTGTGATTGAAATCACGCCTCCGATTTTGTCATTGCAAGGTTTTAGCCGAAGCAATCAATAGAGCAGTGCCAAAGACAGCATTAGCGGGCGATGGCACATCGCTTTAGGGAGCTCGCCCCATTCAGTGAGCGACAGCAAAAGCCCTAAAAGACTTTTGCAATCTAAATCATAGGAGAAAAACATGGAAAAAGTGTATGATATTGCAGTCGTTGGTGCAGGACCAGGAGGAATCGGCACAGCTGTTGAAGCAGCAAAGGCGGGACTTTCTGTTGTGTTATTTGAAAAAACCGACAAACACAGCGCAACTTTGCGAGAATATTACAAAGACGGCAAACGTGTGGATAAGGACTATAAGGGGCAAAAGGTTGATTTGAAAGGCAACATTCCGCTTGTTGATGGCACAAAAGAAACTACGCTCGAGCTTTTTGACAAAGTGCTTGAAGGAATCGAATTTCATACAAACACAGAGGTTGAAAAAGTTGCCAAGATGGGCGATGTGTTCGTTGTGAGCTCGGGCAAGGGCGAAACAAAGGCGCGCGCATGTGTCATCGCGATTGGCAAAATGGGCAAACCCAACAAGCCAAGCTATCCGTTGCCCATGTCTGTGCGCGCACGCACGCATTTCAACGCACAAAGCTGCACAAAAAATGAAAATCTGCTGATTGTTGGTGGGGGCAATTCTGCTGTGGAATATGCCATTGCGCTCTGCGAAGACAACAAGGTTACGCTTAACTACCGCAAAGCCGTCTTTACGCGCATCAATGAAACCAATCAACACGAGCTTGACAAATGCGTGAGCGCAGGCAAAATCACGCTCAAAGCCGGAATCGACATTACCGAGCTAAGTGATGATGGCGGGCTGCCAAAAGCGCATTTTACAGACGGTAGCACGGCGACATTTGATCGTGTCGTCTATGCCATTGGCGGAATCGCGCCTGTCGATTTCTTGCATAAATGCGGAATCACGCTCGATGAACACAAAGTCCCCATCACAGATGCAAACCACCAAAGCAACATCGCTGGGCTTTATATCGCGGGCGATTTGCTCTATAAAAATGGTGGCTCGATTGGATTCTCACTCAATCATGGTTTTGAGATTGTTCAAGCTGTGCGCAAAACACTAGAGTAATCAAAAAATGGCAAGGTCAACATTCTCACTCAAGCTTGTCATTATTTTGGGATTGCTTTCGGGGCTTGCGCCCTTTTGCACAGACCTTTACCTACCTGCCTTGCCGGCAATCGAACAGCAATTTAACGAAGATGTGCTCCTATTTGGCTTTATGCTCAAAAGCACAATGCTTGTGAATCTTACGCTCGCTGCATCGATGTTTGGAATCGCGTGGGGGCAAATTCTTATGGGCTATTATAGCGATGTCTATGGGCGTAAACCCGTCTTGTTTGTGAGTCTGATTGGCTTCATCGCCTTTTCGATTCTGTGTGCTTGGAGCGAAAGCATTCTTATGCTTGTCATCTGGCGCTTCTTGCAAGGAATCTTTGCCGCAGGCAGCATCGTTGTCTCGCGCGCAATGGGCTTTGATATGTTCAAGGGTCCCGAACTCTTGCGCTTCATGGCAACACTCACGCTTGTGTTTGGGCTCGCACCTGTGGTAAGCCCGCTGTTTGGCGCGTTCTTCCTTGAGGCTCTCGCTTCGCATTGGCGCTGGCTATTCGTGTTTCTCGCCGATTTAGGCATTTTGCTGTTTTTGCTCTCGTTTTTATTGCACGAAACATTACCCAAAGAATCCCGTGTTCCAAGCGGGCTTGGGCATTTTGTCGCACAATTTTTCGCGCTTTTTGCGAACAAAACTTTCGTGCGATTCTTGCTCATTAATAGCTTTGCTTTTGCCATGCTTTTTGCCTATATCAGCGCGTCCTCATTTGTGTTCCAAAACGTCTACGCACTCGACAAAACACAATATAGCTACATTTTTGCACTCAATGCACTCGGAGTTATGGCAGTTGCGAGCAGCATTGCAAAGCTCTCAAACCGCTTCTCCACGCGCGCAATTCTGCGCATTGGCTTGCTGCTTTGCGTCTTGGGCGCACTCGGCGTTCTTGCTGCCACATTGTTTGCTCCAAGCTCGCTTGCAGCTCTTGAGCTGCCGCTTTTTGCCGTCATGGCGGGATTTGGCGCTGTGGCGAGCACAAGCGTTACTGAAGGCTTGGGCGCAATCAGCAGCGGCGGTGGCGTGGCGTCTGGATTTTTTGGCGTGGTCAATTTCACCTTTGCTGGTGTTGTGTCGCCTCTTGTTGGAATCATGGGCGAACGCAGCGCGCTACCAATGGCGCTGCTCATGTTTGTTTGCAGCTTCATTGCGCTGCTGCTTTTTATGCGAGCACAAAAAGCCTAATGCGCTGCGCGTTGTGCCATTCTTTGTCGTGGAATCTGCTCTGCCGTTCTTGCTTGCGGTGGATTGCCCCTACCCCACAAACGCGCACAATCGGGGATTTGCACATTTATAGCGTGTTTGATTATCATGAAATCGAAATGCTGCTCAAAAGCAAATATGCCATTATCGGTAGCCGCATTTTGCGCTTGATTGCCAACAAAGCTGCGCAATTCTTTGCGCAAAATGCCGAGCTGCCGCGCGACATCTATGGCGTTGCCATCGATGACAAGCCAAAGGGAGGCTATGCCCACACGGCAATCATCGCGCATGCGTTTGAACGCTATGCAGGAATCACCGCGCTCTATGGCAGGCTCATTGCGCAAAGCAATGTGCGCTATGCAGGCAAAAGCCTCGATTTTCGCCGCAAAAATCCACGTCGATTCACTACAACGCTCACACAAGAGATTGTAGGCAATGGTGTGATTCTCTACGATGACATCATTATCACAGGCACGACACTTCGCGAAGCCGCCACGTTGCTCGCAAAACGCGGCATTCCCGTCATCTGTGCAATCACACTCTGCACAACAAGGACGACATAATGCAAATCCTCATCACAGGCGGCGGCACAGGCGGGCATCTCGCTGTTGCGGAGGCTGTTGCAGAACAATTGCAAGCACTCGGGCATCGCCTCTATTACCTCGGCGCAAAGGCTGGGCAAGAGGCGCATTGGTTTGACAACAAGCCGTTGTTTGCCCAAAGCCTGCTGCTCGATGTGCAAGGAATCGCCAACAAAACCTTGCGCACACTCCCGCGTGCGGCATTTGCGCAGGCAAGCGCGGCAAAGGAGGCGCTTTCGTTTTTGCGCACACACAATATCGAACGCGTCTTCAGTGTGGGGGGCTATGCCGCCGCACCCGCGTGTTTTGCAGCCTTATGGGCGCGGATTCCGCTCTATATCCATGAGCAAAATGCAGCAGTTGGGTTGCTAAACGGAATCTTGCGCCCGTTTTGTCAAGAGTTCTATTCATCCTATCTGCCCAATTCTCCTGTGCATGATTATCCATTGCGCGCACGCTGCTTTGAGGGCTCACGCGTTCGAGAATCCGTACGCGCCGTGCTGTTTTTGGGCGGCTCGCTTGGCGCACGCACCATCAACAATCTTGCTTTGCGTCTTGCGCCAAAGCTTCTTGAACGCGATATTGCCGTGATTCATCAATGTGGCAAACACGACTTTGAACGCGTGAGCGCTGCATATGCAGAGCTACAATTGCAAGTTGAGCTTTTCGATTTCTCGCCCAACCTCATCGAAGCCATGAGCCGTGCTGATTTTGCGATTGCACGCGCGGGCGCAAGCTCATTGTGGGAGCTCTGCGCAAACGGCTTGCCTGCGCTGTTTGTACCCTATCCCTATGCGGCAAAAAATCACCAATTTTACAATGCAGAGTTTCTTGTCAAGCAGAATCTCGCCTCGCTCATGTGCGAAGATGCGATTGAGGATTCTAAAATGATGGAAATCATTTGTGATTCTGCCCTGCTATGCGACAGAAGCACAAGGCTCACACACATCATCTCACCAAATGGCGCACATGCAATCGCCCTGCGGATTGCGGGAGGAATGTAGGGACCATTTGTTCATTTGGGGCAATCAAAGCCTAATACGCACGTTTTCTATCCATCCACCCAAAACATTTCCATTCGACTTCTTGTGCAACAAATTGTGCGCCAGCTACACCCGCTTGAGGTGCAGCCCCGATGGGTGCAGAAGGGTAAATATCTGCTTCGACAAATTTGCCAATTTCTAAATCAGCAAAAGTACCATAAGTATCATTCCAAAAAATCCCGCAATCATCGCCCTTGAGTTTTGTGTAGGGTAGGATTTGAATCACCGTGTTGCCATTTAGGGTGATGGTGTGTGCAACAGGATCAATGGCTGTTATTTGCCCTGCAATATCCCAATCTGCAAATGCTGTTGTAGCGAGTGTACCAATAAGTATGCAATGAGCAAGTTTTTTCATGTATTCTCCTTTGCTTTGTTGCAAGAATTATAGGGAACACATTTGTTAAAAATGTCAAGATTTCGTGAAATTGCGTTGATACTTTCAGCAAGCTACACAAACATGCTTTGGAGAAAATCAGCTAGATTTAAGATTTTTATACTATTATTCTACAACAAAAATAAGAATTACAAGCAGAAATAGAATGGATATCACCACAGAAACTTTGAGCAAGATTGCAGATTCCTTTACCATTGTGCATCATATCCCCGGGCGCATTCGTCTGCGCGCCAACATGACCATTATGGCAGAGGCAAATCGTCATCAAGATTTGCTGCAGATGATACGGCAGATTCCATTCATCATCGATTTCAAGCCCAATTTGCTTATCGGTTCGCTCACCTTGCACTATGACACAAGCCGTTTTGAACCAGCGCTGTGGGAGGCATGGCTGCGCAAAGAACGCCTCGATGAGATTCTTGGCTGTTTCCAGTTTCAAAAGGAGTCAAAATGACACAGCTTCTATCTGCGATTGCTAGCGAGCAACATAGTCTCGCATTCTACTCGGCATTATCAACGCAATATCCTCTTTTTGCACCCTTTGTCAATGTCCAAAATGCCCAGCTTGAAACACTTGCTTCTTTCGCGCTCCAAGCAGGAACGCCATTGCAAGAATCCATCAACATCGCGATTCCAACAACAGAAATGCTCGCGCTTGAATCTGCGCTTGCGCATGAACAAGCAAAGATTGTCTTCTACAATAGACTTGCTGCGAACGAGCCAAATCTTGTGATTCGCGATGTCTTTTTTACAATTGCAGCAACTTGCCATAACAACCATCTGCCCACTATCCGCAATGCGCTAGCGGGGCATTATGCAAACCAAAATTTGCTTGGTGATTTGCTTGCAAGCAAAGTTTGGCTACAAGATGCACAAAACCTCATACAAGACATACAAGCAGGGAATGTGAATGAAAAAAATCTCGCAAGCTTTTTGGATAATCTCAATCTCTCTATGCTTGGCGGTGTGCTTATAGGTGGCGCAGTTATTGCGTTGCTCAATCATTTCTTAAACCAAAACAAGGAGTAAATCATGGCTTTTCCACCCTTTCTGCTCGGGCTTGCTATCGGAGCAGGCGCTGTTGCACTCTTTTCAAAACGTAAAGAAATTCTTGACACACTAAAAGATGGCAGCTTGCAAGAGACATTCTCAAAAACCAAAGAATTCGCGAGCGAGATGAAAGACAATATTGCAGACAAGGCAAAGTCAACATTTTGCAATACAACACAAGAAAGCAACGATTGTGGTTGCGAGAATACGACACAAAAGGAGTCTTAATGCCAATCAACACAGGAATGCCTCGCTCTGTAATAGGGCACGCGATTAGCGGCGGCTTCATTGCCATGCTTGTTGCAGGAATTGACAACAAAGCCCGCTTTGACAACAAACAAGGTGCATTCAAGCATGTCGCAAAAGTCGGCTTGCAGGGCGCAGCGATTAGCGCAGCAGCGATTGCGGCAACCAACAGCATTGGCAGCAAGCCCGCAATGCGTGCAGGACTTGAGGCGCTTGGCTATCTTGCAGCAGGTGCTGCTGTGGCTGTGGCGCTTGAAGCCATTATTCCCGAAGAACCAACACCACAAGCTTGCCTACCAAAGGAGTAATGATGGCAACAAACCAAAACACGACAAACAATGCGGGAGACAACACAAACAACATGAATACCATGAATGCAAACACGAATTTCAGCGCGGGATTTGGTGCAAACAATGCAAACTTCGCAAACATGAATAGCATGGGCAACTTTGCGGGCTATGGAATGGGCGCTGGAGGATATGCGAATTTTGCTGGCAATCAAGCAAACATGGGATTTGGAGCACTCAATGCAAATGGCATGTTCAATCCCTATTTCGCAAACCTACCACAACCCCAAAACCCCTACATAAACCAAACAACCACAGCGCAAGGCGGAATCCTCGCGACACTCACTGCACAAAAGAGCGAGATTCTAAAGGGCGCGGCGATTGGCGCAATAGCGACATTTATCCTGACCAATCCAACCACTCAAAATGCCATTTTTAAAGGGATTGCAAAACTCTCATCACTGCTTGAAATGGGCGTTGAAGAACTCAAAGAACGTTACGAAGATGCCAAAGCAGAAGTGAATGAAGTCTAATCTCACGCTCACACTTTTGCATGCGACCAAAAACCGCATGCGCTTTGCCTACACAACAAAACGTGGGCAAAAGATTGCCGCTATTCCGCTGCGAATCGCGCTCGAATCAATTGAAGGCGTGTCGTCTGTGCGCATCAACGCGATATTATGTCAAATCATTCTGCATTCAAATCTTGACAGGGCGACATTAGAAAAGCGCCTCTATCAAGTTTTGCAAACATTGCTCATCATAGGCGATTCGCATCATGAAGAGAGTTATCTCACATTACGTGATGAGATTCCAAGTGCAAGTGAGGTCGTGCGCGCGCTCACAGCGCTGTGTATCGAGCCTTTCTTGAAATCTCCCGCAATCAAACTCGCCTTTGCTTGTGTGGCAGCTTTTCCTGTGCTAAAAAGCGGAATCAAGGAGCTACTAACCGAAGGCATCACATCGCGTGTGCTTGAGGCGCTCGCCGTTTCCATTTCGCTCACGCGCAATGACTTTCGCACGGCGAATTCAACAACATTTATGTTGAGTTTGGGCGAATACATCGAAGAAATGACGATGTATAAAAGCGATGATTTAATCAAAGAACTTAGCAAGCCAAATGTCAAAGAAGCATGGGTTGAGCGCAATGTGAATGGACAAATCACGCGCGAACTTGTCGCGAGCGATTCGCTAGCCATTGGTGATATTGTCATCATCGGCGCAGGCAACACCATTTGTGTCGATGGGCATGTTGTTTCAGGCATTGCAACTGTGAATCAAATCTCGATGACAGGCGAGGCAACGCCCGTGCAAAAAGAGCATGGCGATAGAGTCATGTCGGGGACAATCGTTGTTGATGGCGAAATCAAAGTCTGGGCAGAAAATGTTGGCAACCAAACGGCAAGCGCACGCATTAAAAGCTATATCCAATCATCACTCACTCAAAAATCAGCCACGTGGCTAAGTGCCTCAAGAATGGCAGATGGGCTTGTCCCCATCACGCTCGGGCTCGCGATTCTTTCGTATCTTTATAGCAGCGACATCACACGTGCCGCGTCTGTTTTGCAAGCAGACTATTCATGCGCGCTCAAGCTTGCCACGCCCGTGGCGTTCAAGGCAGCGATTGGTAGTGCGGGTAAAAGCGGAATCATCATCAAGGGTGCAAAAGCACTCGAAGGCTTGTTTGAGAGCGATGTTTTTGTGTTTGACAAAACAGGCACGCTCACCAAAGGCGATTTGCAGGTTGTCGAGGTGCATTCATTTTCGCAAGCTTGGGATTCAAGCGCGATTCTCAACCTCGCTGCAAGCATCGAAGAGCATTATGTCCACCCCGTTGCCCAAGCAGTTGTGCGCGCGGCAAAAGAACATGATTTTGTGCATGTGCATCATGAAGAAGTCGCATTCATTGTCGCACACGGCGTCAGCAGCAAGATTGGCAACAAAAAGATTGTGATTGGCTCGCAACATTTCCTTGAAGAAGACGAGGGAATCTGCTTCACGGCTCATCAAAAACAAATCGATTTGCTCAAAGCCACAGGCAATATGCCGCTGTATATCGGATATGACGATACACTCATTGGTGTGATTCTGCTCAAAGATGTCTTGCGTCCAAACGCTAAAGATGTGCTCGCACAATTGCGCGAAAATGGCGTGAAAGAAATCATTATGCTCACAGGCGATTGCGAATCCAAAGCCGCACAAATTGCTGAAGAAATCGGAATTGACCGTTATTATGCTGCGCTTTTGCCCACACAAAAAGCCGAGATTCTTGAACAAATCATGCATGAAGGGCGCAAAGTAACCTTTATCGGCGATGGCATCAATGATGCGCCTGCGCTGCTCAAGGCTGATGTGGGAATCGGCATGCACAAGGGTGCAGACATCGCCAAAGCGAGCGCCGACATCGTGCTATTACGCGATGAATTGCAGCATGTCGCTGACGCAAAAGCCTTTGGAATGGCTTGTTTGTCGCGCATTCATACAAATTTCTATGCCACAGTGGTCGCGAACAGCGCGATTTTGGGGCTTGCAGCATTTGGCAAGCTCACGCCCATTCAAACAGCATTTTTGCACAATGGCACAACGATTCTGCTGTTGCTCAACGCTTTGCGTGCCGTGAAGATTGAGCATAGCAAAAGAGAGTCCAACATATCAAAAAAATCTGATATAATTGCGGGATTTATTCATAAAGGATAGACGATGACAATCGTAAACAAAGACAGCCAAAAGGTGTTGGTTGAGGACGTCAAGATTAATGACATGGACCATTTGATGACAAGCATCAATTTTGCGTTGAGCACAAATGATGTTGAGCCACAAAAAATCTTTTTCTTGAAAGTCCCCGATTTTTGCAAGAAAAAATTATACAGCAAAGATTGGTATTGGAATGGAACAGAGATAACGCCTATGTAGGTTTGGAATCTCGCCAAACGTCCTCTGTGCAGAATCTTCCTATCCTGCTTAATCATCATTGCAAACGTCCTCTAGGACGCAGAGGCAATCAGCAAGCATAGAATCCTAACGTTGTTGATGACCACGTTCGCGCGGTTCGCTCGCAATGACGCAAGGTTGTTATTCTGAATACAAAACGTGACGAATCTCAAACACCAAGAATCGCGAGATATTTCGCGTAAGCCCAACATGATAAATCAAATCTTTACGCTCATAGAACGGAACAAAAATTGCTTGACTTTTAGCATATTACCAAAAGGAGAATGCGATGAGAAAAAGATTCATGGTTGCATTGTTCTTGTGCATTGGGCTTGTATTTGGGGCAACAAGTCCACAACCAAGCGAGCTCAAGAAAGTTCCAAAAAGCGAGATTGTGAAGCTGCAAGAAACATTCAAAACACTCAAGAAAAAGCAGGATACAAAGACAAGGGACATTCTCGATGTGGACACTTTCACATTTGACCCAAACACCGATGATTTGTATCAATTCTCACTCGGTAGTCAACAAATGTTCCTTGCAACAAAAATGGGACAAACAAAGTTTGTTACATCAGGTGATGAGGTTGGCATTACAAAGGAAAAATACGGGCAAACGCTCTGTGCGTTTATGGGGCTATATCGGACAG
>CAJTQL010000006.1:68240-121930 GCA_910578285.1 uncultured Helicobacteraceae bacterium | reverse complement strand
GCTCACAATGACGAATCTTTGTCATGTTGAGGCAAAGCCGAAACATCTCATGATTCTTACAACATGAGCTTTAGCCTAAAGGCTTCAGAATGACAAATCATTAGATTTGTTTGAGATTCTAAATATGGTTATTTTCTAAGGGGAACTTGTCAAAGCAAACACATCTCTTTAGATTCCATATCATCTTAGATTCTGTCTAGTTATCATCTTGACTTGCAATTCGATTCTTTGTGTTTTTCTTCTAAGGGGGACAAGGGGCGCTAGTTGCGAAGCGTTCCCCTTATCCCCCTTTGATCCCCAATCCCCTAGCACGCTTTTTAAATGTGGCTCCGCACGGACTATGTCATTTTCCTCCTAATAATCATACAATCCCCTAATTTACGCTATTTTGTGGTCTTGTTGTTGCTTTTTGGGGCTTTCATTTTGCAATTGTGAAATGCCCTAGATTCCTAGTTTTATGGACTGCTGGCAACTTTAGTCAAACTGAATTGGCACATAAGAGTGGCACAGCCTTGTCTCTTTTTTGCGATGAAAATAGGAATGAAAATGCAAGGAACGTTCGATGTAGAAATGTCAGTCTTAAGTCATCTCATGCTTTATGTTGATGATATGGAAAACTATGCTACTCCTAGCTCGATTTTGAAAAAAGAATACTTCTCCGATTGTCGCACGCGCAAAGTCTTTGAGAAAATGTGCAATTCTGTTTTGCGAAAAAACTTTGTTGGTGAAACAAGTTTGATTGATGAGGAGAATGGCATCGATAGAGAGTTTATCCTTGATATTATGGGCACAAATCCTATTGTTGATATTGAACGTTACATCAAAGTCTTACGCGATGCATACCATAAAAGAAAGTTAAGCCTCGAGCTTTTTAAAATCGCAAATGAGCTCGAGAATGATTTAGAATATCAAGAAGCGCTGCAAAGATTAGAAAATGCGCAAGAGAATATTGCAACGCCCTCAACCTTTAGGAGTTTTAGTGATTGGGCAGATTTTGTGCAAGATAGAGATAAATTGCCCGTTCTTGCCACAGGTGTGGATTTTATCGATGTTAGCTTTAATGGGGGGCTTGAATGTGGGCAGCTCGTTTTGATTAGCGGCGAGGCAGACGCAGGCAAAACGGCGCTTGGTATTCAAATGCTCAAACATATCTCTAAATCCGAACCCGTGCTTTTCTTTGCATTTGAATTTACATTGCGCAAATTCATTAGTGCCCAAAGAGAGATTGAGGGACAGGATTGGCGCAATGATAATTTGTTAATTGAAGTCGAAAATAACGACCTCGATATGGTTGCTTATCATATCAAAAAAGCAAACAAGGAAAATGGAGTGCGATTCTTTTTGATTGATAGTCAAATGCGCCTCATTTGCGACATTGAGGGCAACGAGGAAAAGAGCGAGACATTTAAGTTTTTTACGCTCGCCACACTCGCACGCAAGCTTGAAGTCGTGATTGTTTTGATTGTGCAAACGAGCAAGAAAGATCCCAACACACCGATAGGCAGCAAGAAAGCAAACCACGAAGCCGATGTGTTTATCCGTATTGAGCACGAAAAAAGCGAGGATAAAGACAAGCCCTATTCGACAACGAGCCGCAAAATCTCGGTGATTAAGAACAAACAGAATGGACACATCTTCACAACACAAGTGGGATTCAATGGATTCTTGCGCTCATTCTTTGACTTAGAAAAGCGAGCCCCAAAAGAAAGTTTCATTGACGCGCCCGAAATCACGATGAGTATGTTTTAAGGAGACATGATGAACAACGTGCAATTTATCGGCTATGCAACAGACAAGCCAAAATTTAAAGAAGTCGAGGGAGTGGAAAGCGCACGATTTTCGATTGGAATCACGACAAAGGTTAGCGAGGATAAGGACGAGAGCTTGTTTATCACCTGCCGCATTGTTGGCAAGCGCGCACGAATCGCATGTGAAGTCATCGACAAGGGCAGTCGCTTGTTTGTCTGTGGCAGGTTGAGCTGCACAAGCTGGGACGATAAACAAACAGGGCAGAAGCGCACGCTTTATTATGTCTATCTCCAAGACATTCAATATCTCGATGATTTGACAATCTCGCGGCTCAAAGAAGTATCCAAGCAGAAAGAGAAAGAATGGAAATACTAATTGCGCTTCGAGATGTTTCGCTAGCGCTCAACATGACAAACACGTAATACTAAGGAGAGGCAATGAACACCAATAACCGACCACGACACTATAAAAAACGCAAGAACAAAATCGCTGAAACATACCTCATACGAATGAATGAAAGCGAAAAAGAAAAAATCCGCACATTGGCAAAAAAACTTGGAATGACGCCGAGCAAGTTAATCCGATTAGCCATTACGGATACTCTCAAAAATTATTTAATTTTCTAGGGGGAGAAAATGCGACGTAGAATATTGAAGTTTGTTTTATATAGAGATGATATGAAAAACGTGCAAGATAGACGCGCAACAACCTTTTGTGTTGCGGAGTTTATTGTGTGGCGCTGTGAGGAATATGCGCGCAAAGTCATGCGACAAAAACAAAAGGAAAGAGCCCTAAGACGACAAAGACGCGAGAGGAAAGAAATCAATGGATAATATCGAAATCGAGCTCGCAAGACGTGAGCTCGCGAGGCGCAAGCTGCTTATGCAAATGCGCTATCTTTTTGAGCATTATTACAATGCGCCCTTTATCGAGGGCTGGCATCATAGTTATATTTGCGAGCATTTAGAGGCGACTTTCAAGGGCGAGATTCGCTTCCTCATCGTGAATATGCCCCCAAGTTATGGAAAAACCGAAATGTGCGTGCGGCAGTTTGTGCCCTATGCTTTGGGGCGCAATCCTGCGACAAAGATAATCTACACGAGCTATTCAGACGAGCTAAGCAAGAAAGTGAGCGGCGAGGCGCGCGAGATTGTGCGCAGCAAGACGTATGCCAATCTCCATAAACTCAAGATTTCACCAAGCCAGGACCAAAAGCACCATTGGCAGACGCAAGAAGGAGGGCTCTTGTTTGCGACAAGCACGGGGGGAACGGTGACGGGAGTGCATGCCAATATCGTGATTGTCGATGACCCGCTCAAGGTGAATGAAAGCTGCTTTGCGAGCGCAAGAAACGAGAGTTGGCGCTATTTTTCTGAAAGTATCACAAGCCGTTTGCTCAAAGACGGCAAGACGATTATCATCATGCAGCGCCTGCACCCCGATGATATTGTCGGGCGCGTGTTGCGCGAAATGCCGAGCAGCGCCTACACGCACCTCTGTTTGCGCGCAATTGAATCGCGCCCGATTGTGTATGATTTTAAAAATATCCATTATGAGCGCAAAGCTCTCGAGGCGCTTTGTCCTGGCTGGCAGAATCGCGAGGAAGTCGAGATGATTCGGTTAAGAATGGGCGAGAAAGGTTTCAAAACGCAATATCTCCAGGACCCCGAGATTAGCGAGGCAGGATTTTTTGAAAAAGGGCAGCAAAGAGAAATCAACGCGCTCGAAGCGCCCGAGTGCAATCTCTATATGTTCATCGACCCCGCGATGAGCCTCAAGGATTCTAGCGATGAACGCGCGATTGTCGTTTGCGGTTGGAGCAAAGATGATAGCGAGCTTGAAACATGCGTTGTGTATGAATGCGATGCGGGGATTTGGAATCTCGAGAGCTTCATCGAGCACATCATCAATATGATGTTGCGCTACCGCGAAGCGCGCGTGCTGATTGAAAGCGACGGTGGGGGGCTTTTGCTCTACCAAAGCCTTTTGCCCGAAATCAACCGCACAAATGCCAAGCTCGCACAAAAGGCGCGCGAGCCGCTGAACCATAGAATCGAGACTTTCGCAGCGCCGCGCAAGACGAGCAAGAATCAACGCATTATCGGCATGCACACTTATTATGTGAGCGGGCAATTGCAGTTTGTGCGCGGGGGGAATGGAATCGAGGCGCTACTCAATGAGCTCTTTGCGTTTGATCCCGACAACCCAAACAACCGCGACAACCGCATTGACGCGCTAAGCCATAGCTTCAATCAACGTGGCACACTCGTGATTCCATATAGCGAGGAGAAAAAGCAGCCGCAACAAAAGCGACAAATTTTGAGGAGGACCTGGAATGTATGACCAAAAAATAAAAGATGAAGTAAAGGCATTTTATGAGAGCCATTACGAGGATAATAAAACGATTTGTATATCGTATGGCATTAAAGAACGCACGTTAAGGCATTGGGCACAAAGCGAGAAATGGGTACGAGGCAGGCTCTTAAACGAGACAAACCCGCAAGATTTGCAAAAGCAAATCATCGAAAATGGCGCAAAAGAAACGCAACAACAGCTTGCAAATCAGATTGCCAACAAGCTCGATGTGAGCCTCGAAGTCGCGCAGAATGTCAGCGAGGAAATGCTCTTTAAGGCGATGAGCCTCGATTTTCTAAATAAAGAACTCGCGCGCGTGATGTTGATTGGCAAATACGCGTTTGAAGCCTTTGCACAAAAGCAACCCGATTCTCCAAAAACCGCAATGCTTGCAAAAGAAATGGTTGGAATGATTGCGCAAGTCAAGCAGAGTTTGTTTGGCAAAGAGGCAGAGATTCATAATGTCGTGAATGTTGTGCAAAACATCGCCGATTTCTCGCAGCTAAGCGATGAGCAATTGCAACAACTTCTTGCACGAAAAAAGCAAAATTCCTAGCCGTGTATCCCTATTTTTCGTTTGTAGTTTTTGTGAAAATCTGTTCGTTTTATCTTTCGAGATGTTTCGCTTTGCTCAACATGACAAAATGTGAAACATTTCGCCGCGCGCGTAGCGCAGTGCCAAAAGACAACGAAGTTGACGTTGGCACATCACTTTAGGGAGTGCGGGCAATTCACTTGCACAACCGAGAACAAACGCTTAGCGTTTGCAATCCAACAATAGAGGAGACACACAAATGGACGAAATACAAATGCAGCAAATGCAAGCAGCAGGGCAAGTGCCCGAGCAACCCTCGCAAGGACAACCACAGGGCGAGCCGCCCCCACAACCACCGCAAGGCGATGAGCTCGAGAAATTCACGAAAGACACGCTTTCTGAATTGGAAAAAGAGCTCGCAGAGACCGAGCAAAGCCTTGATGCGAATTATGCCAAAGAGTTTGCTAAGGGTATGAGCCAAGAAGAGCTTGAGCTCATGAATAGCGACCCCGCGAAGTTTTTGCGCCTATATGAGGAACGCAAAGCAGCCGACCTCAAAGAAAAGCTCGAGCCCAAACGGCAGAAAATCGGCGCATTTAAAGAGAATCTCGCAAAGGCTGAAGAATCGAGAATGCGCGCGAGTGTTGAGCAGGAGTTTAATGCCAAGCACAAGGGCAACAGCGCCGCAAAAGTCATTGATTTTTTTCAAAATGATTTGAGCCAACGCATGCAAAAGAGCCTTAAGGACAAGTGGCAACAGAACAACACGTCCGAACTTGAGCAGCTCGAGGAAGTCTATGCGATGATGAAAAAGGGCGATAAGAACGTATTGCCCTTTGATGTGAGCAATGAGAAATATGGGCAGGCAGAGGGCGAGGGCGAACACAAGAGCGCATTTTTGAAGCAATAAGGAGGTAACCTATGCCATTTACAGCAATGTATGACATCAACGACCCAAAAATCACGCAAACAATGGCGAAAAATATCGATGAGGATTTCGATGATAAAAGCTTTTGGACAACGATGAGTGGGAACGATAGTCGATACCCGATTTTCACGAAGTTTCAGGCAAACACAGGAGAGGTGAAGCGCAAGTTTTTGAACACGCTTCTAGGAGACGGAGTGCAAGGCAATACGGACTTCAACAAGAACGAGGACAAGCTCACATACCTTAGCATGAGTATCACGCAAAACATCTTCGCAAACAGCACGACAAGCGAGGATACACGAATCGAGCAGCACATCAAGGGCAACTCGTTTCTGACAGACGCGGCAGGCGCGCTTGCGGATTGGAGACGCAGGGAGTTTGACCGCACCGTCTTTGCAAGCCTTAGCCACAATTGCACAAACATTGCGGCTTTTAGCAGGGCGAGCCCAACGGGGCTATATTCTATCACAAATGGACAGAGAACGCAGGATTTGTGCCAGCAGATTCAAGCAACCGACACATTCAATTTGCGCAGCCTCAATCAGGCTTTGCAACACGCACGTTTGGGGATTGACCATTATGGCAACCCACACCCAAAAGTGCGCCCATACAGAATCAACACCGAGAATGTCGAGGGGCAGCCTATCACGCAAAGTGTGTTGATTGCCATTTTACACCCCATGCAAGTCGCAGCGCTTTACAACGACCCCGACTTTGTCGAAATCCAAGCAAGGGCAAACGAGCGCGGAATGAGCAACCCGCTTTTGAGCGGACAAATCGGCATGATTAATGGCTGCATTATCCTTGATGGTGGCGCGTGGGATGATGAGATTCGCGAGGCAGGAATCCTCACAAGCAAAGTGCTAGACATCGAAAAGGCAATCAACGAGCGCGAGAAAGTCGACAGAGGAGGAGTGATGCAGATGAGCGCGTATGCGGGAGACGCAAACGGCGAGACGGCATGCGGATTGTTGCTCGGAGGCACGAGCATGCTTTTGTGCAGCAATTTTAAGAGCCAGATTCGCATTGAGGATACCGACATGGGGCGCAAGAAACGCGTTGGGATTGACGTCTTTTATGGTATGCGCAAAACGCATTACACAGGCTATACAGACGAGGAGAAGAAAAGCCTTTATCACGGAAAAGACTTTTCATGCATGGCGCTTGTGAGCGCGATTTAAGGAGAACACATGGCAGATGCAACAGTGAGTGGAGTAACGGGGGGAATCGGAAACGGGATTCCACCCGTAGGGAACAACAACCCCAATCCCAATCCAAACCCACCGAATGTGGGCGCGCTCAATGAACGTGTGTTGGGGCTTATGAATAAAATCGAGCGCAAAGTCTACCAAAGCACGGAATGTTTGAAAATGCGTATCACACCCGAACATGGCAGCAATGCTATCGGTAGCGCTGTGGGCGCTTTACAAAAGGGTAGCATTATCCACGCAATCGATGTGCTTGAGATTGAGGCATTCGATTCGCCTTTCACGCTCGGCGATGAGCAAGGAGACGAGGAATTTTTCTTAGGCGCGGGCGAGACATCATGCAAAGAACCGATGATTTTAAACGAGCGCAAGAATTTTTGCGTGTATTTCAATACAAAGCCCACGAGTGGAATAGCCGACATCATCGTGCTATTCAGCAATCCAACAACGCACAATCAGGATTTCTAGGAGTGGCAAGAGTGGATAGAAAAAAGCTCCCCTACAATGTGTAGGGGAAGCGAGGTGTGCAAACAAAAACACCTTTAGAGCCATTGTTTAATGACTAAAGCAATCTTTAAAACAAGATATGCTATAACTAAGAGTTGTTTAATTGTTTTCATTTGCATCACCCCCTTTCGCAAGGAGGATTTGCAAACCACCCCACAAGGAGCGCCAACTCCTTGTGGGAGATTCGCACCTTGCAAGAATATTCTACCCAAACAATCCTAAAAATCCTTTGTAACAACACAAAGGACAAACATGGACACCAAAATACCAACCAAAAAAGCAACAAAAGCAGAAACAGAATCATTGTTGCCTGAAGCGCAATCAAACGAGAGCGAACCACAAAACCAGCCACAAGCAGACGAAAAAGCCACAGCAACAGAGGCAGAGCCAAAAACAGCGAGCGAAGCAAAGACGTCCGCAATGCAAGCAGTAGAATCGGAATCGCACGAGGTTGAAACAGAAACACAAGCAACAGATACGAGCGACACAGAAGCAAAGACGCCCACAGCGGACGCAACAAAGCCCAAAGAAGAAACGCAAGAGCAAGAAACCGCCCAGCCCATCCTCTATGCGGGAGTGATTCTCGTGCGCAACAAGACGTCAAAGCCTTTGTGCCTAAGCCCCATTCAGCTTGGAATCTATGCGACATTCACAATCCAAAGCGGCGAGATTGTGGCATTGCCGCACAAATACGCGCGTAGCCTTATTATGCAAAATTGCTTTGAGCAAGTGAGCGGAACGTTGGTATTCCATGAAGCTAAATGACCTATTCCTACATACCAAATCCAAACTCCGCGACAACGGAGTGGACGCATTTGCTGACGCTGAAATTATCGATTGTTGCTCACTCGCGTATGAGGAAGTCTGCAAGGAACTTGGAATCTTTCGTAAAATTGTCTCATTGTCGCCCTTTGAGAAGCGCGGCAATGAGCAATTCTACCCAAAGCCCTCCGATATGGTGAGCATTGTTGCGCTCAAGCACAATGGGCAGATTCTACCGATTAAGAGCTTTGATTCCGTGCATAGTGTTGAGCGCTTTAGCGATATATGCGGCTACACATTGCATGACGCAATCGTGGTTGTGAATGGCAAAGAGAATGAAAGCATTGAGGTTGCGTATTCCTACACAAAGACAATCAATGATTTAAATGAGAGCCTCGAGCTCCCAACAATTGCGCTTGAAACATTGCAAAACTACACGCTCTATTTGCTCAAACGCGAGAACCGCACGGACGCACTGCAAAAGGCGAGCGTGTATTTGCAATTCTATCAGCACAGCCTCGCAATGCTCAAAAATGCGATTTTGAGTGTGAAAAACAGCAAAAAGATTGTGAGCACGTATCGTGTGGTATAGGGGCACAAGATGAACGATTATTCCAAATACGAACAAGCCTCGCAAGCCGTGCTAAAGGGCACATTGCGCAAGCAATATATGCAAGAGCTAGGCGAGGCATTGAAACACTCGGCGATGAATGACCAAGAGAAGGCGAGTATCTTTGCCGAGACGCTCGCGCGCTGCTATCAGATTGATTGCAACATCGCATTCCAGCTCGCCTACCAAAGCGAGGTTCTCGATGTGCAAGCAGAGATTGCAAAGCAAAGCGCGCCGTTTGAGATTGCACGCGCGCAAAACGAGGCACTCAAGCTCAAGGCAGAGGCGAACTTCACGACCAACCAAAGCGAGCTTGTGAGCGCTCAAAGAAAGACCGAAGTCTTGCGCCGCAAAGATGTTCAAGCAGGAATCGAGCTCAAGAATATGCAGCAAATCGCGGCACATATTGCGGCTTTGGCAGAGGAGGATAAACGTAGGATTCTCCTCTTTAGCAGCCGCGATAATGTGGACATCAAAAGAGCCGAGCTTCAAGAGCAATATTTGAAAATCTTGAGCGAGGATAATGATATGAAAATCAACACCGAAGAGGAGTTGCACAGATTGATTAAAAACTCGATTGAGAATATCGGCAAAGGTAGCGATTATACATTCAAGCCCTACCCGAGCCTGCCTGCGCCAAACCTCGTTGCGGTTGTCGATGATGGTTTTGATATTGCCGAGCCTGCGATTGATGTGCAGATTATCCCAAGCAACCCCGAAGTTGGCGAACAAGTGCGGTTTATCGCGCATCATTCCAATGTGGATAGGGACCTGGATTTTGAATGGAACATCACCGAGATTGCCGAGAATAAGCCGATACGTTACAACGACTTCACGCAGCATTTCAACACGGACGGCTACAAGAATGTGTGCCTGCTGATTAAAGAACGTGACAACGCGAAAGTATGGAAGGTGATGAGGAGAATCTATGTTGCAGCTGCAAGCCATTCTTGAACGATGTGGCGCGCGCTTTAGTGAGCCGCTCACGCTCGAAACAAGGCTAACATCACTCGGGCTTGATAGTTTGGGCTATGTGCAATTATGGACAGAGATTGCGAGCGAGGACTTTCCGATTAACGCACTCTTTGACGCGGATATTAAAGAATGGAATCTCGGCGATATGCTGTATTTTTCACATCTCACACAAAGGGGCAGAAAGCAAAAACTATTCCAAAGACGGCTACAAAAAAGCGAGCTGCCGTTTGTTGTCTCCAAATGTTTGGAATGCGGGAGTGAGAGCGGTAGCGCGGTTGTGGGGCTTGCAAAGAGCCTTAGAAAAGTATGGAAGCATTGCATTTGCGAGGGGTTTTATGCGCGGGGCACACATTGTCATGTTGAGCGAAGCGAAACATCTATGAGATTCTTCAGCCGCAAGCGGCTTCAGAATGACAAAAAGCAGGTTCAGAATGACAAACGCGCTTGTCATGTTGAGCGAAGCGAAACATCTCCCCCTCCCTTGCGGAGGGGGCTGGGGGGTGGGTCAATATGTCTTGGCTTTTTTATCGCATTTGTGCAGCCAAAGAGCGTCTATATTCCGATTGTTTGGATTGATTCACAACATCAGAACAAGGCAATTTCGCTTTTGATATGGCGCAATCTCGCACCCTATCTAAGCGGGCGCACGCTCACCGCGCCATTGTGGGCAAGGCAACATTTTTCGCGCTATGTTGTGAGCGAGCAGAATGGAATCTTAACGCTTGATAGTGAGGCGATTGTGCAGAGATTTACCAAAGGAAGAAGCCGCTAGCCCGCGCGAAGCGAACTAGCTGCACCCTTAACGTTTTATCAATATCTCAAATATTAGCCTAAACAGCTTGATTTTAAGATATAATACACGTATAGGACGCTTGGCATTTCTCTTGCGAGCCATGCTAGCTCCTTTCGATGGTAAATTGCCCGCCCCCTTGCGGGTTCGGGCACTCTGATTCTATCTTACAAATCTTAAACTCCCCTGCTTACCTATTTTTGCCCCTCTTTTTTTGCCACAATCAAATATTTTGAACAAGGAAGTTTTATGGGATTCAAGCGGTTTCTTAACAAAATCAAGAATGTTTTTAGCCCCATTACAAAAGCACTGGGCAAGGTTTGGGACGCGGGCAAAAGGCTGTTTGATACGGCGCTTAAGCCCATCATCAAGCCTTTTAGCAATCCATTACGACAGCTTATGAAAAACACATTGCGCATTGGGCTCGCAATCGCCACGCTCGGCACAAGTGAGATTTATGGTTTTCAAGAAGACGTCATTAACTTTGTGGGCAATGTTGGAAATGCGGCATTACGAGCAATGCGCGAAGCCACACGTGCAATCTTTACGCGAGACTTTGATAGATTGAAAGAGGCAATCAAGGGCGCAATCCCAATCATCGTAGCTGTTGGCGCAACGATTCTAAGCGGGGGGAGTGCCGCTCCTGCTGCTATCATTCTGCTTGACGCGGCATACAATGCAAGCGGGCTTTTCACTCGCACACTCGAAGTTTTAGGCAATCTTGAAAACACCCTCTTTGGCACAGACTTCATCGATACGCACACCGATGAAATCGTAATGTTGGGCACAATAGCTGCCGCTGCATATTGTGGCAGTATTGTTGGCGCGGAGATTTTTACAGGCGCAATGGACTTGCTGAACCTTAGCGAGAATGTGCGCAACACAATCGAGCTTGTGCAAGGCGCAAATAGCCTCTTTCAAGGGGGAAAGAACCTTTATCATGCCTACCAAAACCAAAAGCGCTACAAGGACGAATACGAGGAATACGCAAAGAAACTTCAAGAACTGCAAATGCAACGTCTCGCAGCAAAAGAACAATTTGAGGAATTGCTATCAAATGCTGACAAGTGGGATTATTTCGCAGGGGGAGAGAGATTCCATGAAAGCTTTGCGGGCAATACAAGCTTCAATGCAGGGAATGTGCCGTATATTGGGATTTTTAGGGATTAATTCTACCCCTTGCGGGGCAGGAATGGTATTGCTTGCCAAGAGGTGAGAGAAACATGAACTCCTAGAATCCTATCCATTCTACAATCGTTTTAACGATTTGTAAGACATAGTAGGCTATCATTAAGCGTTTTATGTTTTTCATTTGCTCCACCTCCTTTCTACAAGGAAGTTTTGCAAACCACCTCACAAGGAGTTGCCCCTCCTCGTGAGGGATTCACACCTTGCACAACAATTCTACCCAAACATTCCTAAATCCCCGCTTCTTTTGATTGTTGCGTCCCAAAAATCTCCCCGTGTATCCCTATTTTTCGTTTGTGTTTTTTGAGAGAATGTGCCCAAAGTTATAACCTTGTGCCGCGTGCAACGCAGCGTAAAGACGCGGAACGCGGCATTGGCGCATAACTTTAGGGAGTGCGGGCAATTCACTTGCACGCACGAGCGCAAACGCAACGCGTTTGCGATTCAAAAAGGAGACACATGGCAAACGAAACACTAAGCGACAAAGTCGATAAAATCCTCGCTGAATACGACAACGTGCAAACCGAAAATGCATGGGAATGGTTCTTTGAACGCGTTGTTTTGCATATCGCATTAGGAGAGGGGCTCGATGATACAGAACTATAAGCTAAGGCTCGCCAAACGCGTGAGCAGGCAGCAAATTGAATCCTGCCAAAAGGAATGCGGCAAAATGCAAAAATGTGCGCTCAAAGACGAGCTTAGGGTGCTTCTTTGCGAGCTACAAGTCATCAAACAAACAAACCAGCTTGCGGCTCGCCAAGAGCCCCAATCAAATTGAAAGGAGGATAAAAAGAATGATCGAAATGATACCAATCCTAAAGCAAACAATCGGTAATGAGAATGTGCATTGTGTCAATGCACGCGAGCTGTGGCAAAAGTTGGGTAGCAAGCGGCAGTTTGCAAATTGGGTACAGGAAAGAATCGCCGAGACACAAGCGATTGAGAATGTCGATTACTTTTTAACAAATTTGTTAAAAATCCCTGCCACAGGGCGTCCGAGCAAAGATTACCTGCTCACAATCGACCTCGCCAAAGAGTTTGCAATGCTCGAGCGCAACGCAATCGGGCAGGCAATTCGCCGCTATTTTATTGAATGCGAGCGCAAGCTGCAACAAGGCACGTATTTGATTCCGCAGACTTACGCGGACGCACTTCTTGAGTGTGCGCGGCTTGAGAGTGAGCGCGAGAAGCTCGCACTCGAGGTGCAAAAGAATGCGCCGCTTGTGGCGCACGCAAAGGCGATTGCCGTAACGGACGGAATCCTGATTGCCGATTTTGCCAAATTGCTTTGCAAAAATGGCGTGAATGTCGGGCAGAACCGCTTGTTTGCGTGGCTTAGAAGCGAGGGCTACCTCATGCAAGGCAACAAGCCCTATCAATGCTATGTCGATAGGGGCTATTTCGAGACAAGCGCGACCACGATAGCCACAAATCACGGCGCAAAAGAGGTAACAACAACGCGTATTACGGGCAAGGGACAAATCGCTTTGAGCGACAAGATTACAAAGGCATTTTTAAAAGGAGGATTGCAATGAGAAAGAAAATCATCTATCGTTTTAGAATGATACGAGGCAGGAACGCGGATTATAGCGAGAGATATTATCGCATTAGTGGGGATTTTATTGTGTGCAAGATTGGCAATAGAATTGTGGATATGAGGAGGTAAAAAATGAAATTCTACACAGCAAAAGAAGTTTGCGAGATTTTGCATATCAGCAGGCGCACATTGCAACGATATTGCAGAGAGGGAATGATTAAATATTCAATCATCGCACAAAAAGTCATTATCTCCCAAGATGATTTGCAAGAATTTATCGAGGCTGAAAAACAAAAAACGTTAAGTCAAAGTCAAAATGACAAAGAGGCTAAAAAGGAGACAGCATGACACACATTCCACACGAACAAGTTTGCCGCGATTATGGCTTGCGCGCCGCGTCTGTATTGTTGTATATGCAAGAATCGCTAGCAAACGGGCAAAGCCCAACGCGTGCGCAGATTGCAAGCTCTCTTGGTGTGAGCGTCTCGACCATTGCGCGTGCACATTGCAAGGCAAAAGATTTGATAGTCGCAATCAAAGAGGAACGTTATTGCATTGTGATAAATCCTCTAAGTCGCGACACAAAAGATTCAGCCGCACCTAAACCAAAGTGTGTCGATTCTGATACTCTGCTAGAGCGTGTCAAAACTGACACACCAAAGCAGCAAGAAGCCGCTAAAGCACCGCAAACTAGGGCTTCTCTGCCGCAGGGTGTCAAAACTGACACACACAGAGAATCCACGTCAAACTCCGCACAAAAACGTGTCAAATCTGACACTTTCAGCCAAAGCAAAGAAAGCATTCAAGGCACATTTTGCGCCCCAAATCCCGCAAACAGCGAGCAAGAAAGCGCGAAAAATCCGCATTCAATGTATTATTTAGAATCTAGAATCTCATGTACGTGTTCTGGGGATTCTAAGAGTATGAGTGATTCAAGATTTATTATTAATAATATTAATTCAGAAAAAAATTTTGAAAAAGGAGAGAATGTGGAAAGTGTAGAAAAAGAATCAGGCGCAAAAGAAAAACAAACAAAGACAAAGAGTGCTAAGAAAAAGAAAGAATATCCAAGTAAAGAAACTCTTCTAGCTTTGGCAAAAGAATATGGCTTTGAAAGTCAAGAGTTTTTAGAAGTGTTCGGAGACTTTATCGAGCATAGAGCCGAGCATAAACATGGCGCATTGACTTTGCTTGCCGCAAAGAGGATTCTAAAAAAGCTTGTTGGCTTTGAAAAAGAGGGATACAGCGCAACAGAGTCGCTGAATACATCGATTGTCAAGAATTATAGCGATGTGTATTGCCCATATTTGAGCAAGGCGCAGAATGCGCAAAAGCATGCGCAGGTTGTGCAAAACACCCAAAGCGCGATGAACAAAGACGCGTTGCTTGAGCTGCTCAATAAAAGCGAGAAAATCGAGCAATGGCTACAAAACAAGGGCTTTGGAATCATCAACGTCTTGCGCAACGAGGAAGTGCCCTTTAGGGGCAAAAATGGCGAACGCATTTGCTACATGAAAAACTTCCGCTACAACCTCTACAAGCCTCCTATCACGCTTTTTTATCTCGAGGGAATCGATGTGCAAAGCTATTGCGTAGAGCAACCCAAGCTTTTAGGAGGATACAATGAACATCAATGAGCTGATTAAAGAAGTCATTGCCAAAGGGCAATTTGGCAACATCGAATCCGAGCTTGTCGCTGAACAAATCTTGCTTGTGCCAGACGATGAGCTGAAACGTTTTGCGCATGATTTACTCTTTGATTCTGACGATGTGCTAGAGCATAACAGAATCACATGCAAAGCCGTAAAATATTATGCCAATCAGGCAATCGCGCGCAAATATAACGGAATCGCAGCGCGAGTGTGTAGCCAACTGCTTGCGTTGCGCAACGCAAACATCACTGAACAAAACAAACTCTTGCTGAATGGAATCGTGCTCTTTGAGGGCGAGGAGCTCGTGGATTTGGTCAAGAATGGATTCCAACACGCAAGCATTGTGCAAAAAATCGGCAAGAAACTAGGGGGGCAAAATGCAGCTTTGCAAAGATTTTAGCGATGTTGCGACACTCCTAGTCTCAATGCAGCAGCGCTTGGAATCGCTCGAAAATCACATTGCGCTTTTGCAAAAGCAGCTCGGCGCGCCCACAACGTGGCTCACAGCCCAACAAGTCGCAGACATCAAGAACGTGAGTGCAAGCACGATATATCGGCGCTTGTTGCACAATAAGAACATCATTCCAAATGTCGATTACAAAGAGGAAGGGAGACGCGTATGGATAAGCAGTGCGGCAATCAACAAATTTTAGGTTATAATGCTTCTGCCAGCAGTCCTCAAAAAGCAAAAGAGGATTGGAATATGCAAAAACATAGTTATTCACGCAATGGAATCGTTTATGTCAAGGGCACGATAAATGGACAGAGGTATCGGCTAAGTACAGGAAAGAGCGCGAGCAAGAGAATGCTCGAGTTTGTCAATCTTAATTGGGAAAGCGAGATTCAAACAATCTTGCTGCACAAACACGAGCAAAGCAAAGAACAAGAGCTCAAGGCAAAGCTCACAAAGAGTCAAATCTCTTTAAAAGACTTTTGCCAAAAGCTCATTCCAATTTGGGAAAGGACGCTCAAGCGCTCAAGTTTTTTAGGACGTTCAAAGCTTCTTAGGACGGTGATTTATCCAAATTTTGGAGAATCCGCTATGAGCGATTTGAATTATACCACATTGCGCGAATGGTTCTTTAACTTTCGTCTTAAAAACAACGAGATTCCAAGCGCATCGTATCTCGCGCATATCGCGTCTTTGCTGAATCAAATTTTTGTCGAAGCGATTAAAGACGGAATCATTGAGACAAACCCGATGAGCGGGCTCAAAAAGCCCAAACAATTGCCAAAGAACGAGCCGCCAATGCCCTTTAGCGTTGATGAAATCGCCAAGATTTTGTGCTGCAAAGACGCGTTTGTGCGCGACTTCGCGGCAATCGCGTTTTTTACGGGAATGCGCACGGGCGAGCTGCTCGCGCTCGCGTGGGATTGTATCGACTTTGAGAACGACACAATCGCGGTTGAGCGCAACGCGACAAAAGGCGGGCTCACCACGCCAAAGACGGGCAAACGCAGAATCGATATGCTGCCTTGCGTCAAGCAAAAGCTGCTTACGATGAAAGCGCGCGCGAGCAGCATTTGGGTATTCCCGACTAGACAAGGCGGGCATTACCAAGAAAGCAATAGCATTATGCAAAAATGGCAAAGGGCGCTGCTTGAATGCAATATCGCCTACCGCAGCGTCTATCACACGCGGCATACATTCGCGACAACGATGATTAGCGCGGGCGAGGATATTCTTTGGGTATCCGCAACGCTTGGGCATGCCAACACGCAAATGACATTTAGTCGATATGCAAAGTATATCCCAAAAACGCGAGGCAGCAGGGCAAGCATTGTCGAACAAAACATCGCACAATTGCTCGCGCAAAATGAGAATGCCCACGCGGGATAGGCAGACACAAATTTGGCACACAACAATGAGGTTGGAATCTATGAGCCACACAAAGCCGCAATAGCGGGGGATTGAGATTGTTGGAGAGAAGCATGACAATTTGCTCCACAGCACTTCGTCTATGTTATGCCTTACGGCTCGAACATTGCCGTTGCGCGCTGTGGCTGGGACGCTCACACGATGAGCAATGGCAAGCAAGAGAATCTGGGATTCTGCCATTGCGAGGAGCTGGGTAAGCCCTCGCAATGACGTAAGACATATCGGAGGTGCGACTTCAGTTGCACATTATTATGAGAATCGCATACCAAGTGCGACTTAAGTCATACATATCTAATCCCCAAAATGTAGGCTAAAATACGATATTAAACCCAAGCATTCCCATAAGATTCATTTGGTCAGGTTTGTCGTTTATGTTAGTGGTCTCTATTTTTTGCAAAAATGACTTTGAAAGTCGCCCCGTAAGCTCAAGCTGAAAATTGGGTGTAAATTCCACAGCAAATCCACCCTTGATTCCAAGATTAACTCCGTTAATAGGAGCCGAAGCGCTAACAAGTCGAGATTCAGACAAATCACCCAAGCTAAAACTTCTTGTGTCTCGATATTCCAAATTCAATCTCTCCCAACCAATATCAAATCCCAAGATTCCATAGAGCGGAGACGAAGGCAACTTTGGCATCAAGTCAGCATTAAGAGAGAAAATATGACTTTTAGCTTTGTATTGTTTATCCCCAACCTTTACCCAATCATCATCATCGCCAAAATGGTCAACATATGTATATGAAAGATACGTACGCACTATTGAAGATTGCCTCCCAATGCGCAAATAGAATCCAAAGTCTGTGGGCTCAAAGTCTGTATTATTGAATGTCGTGCTGTTCAAGCCGCCATGCATTCCAATCCCCACAAACATATTCCCATTGCGCTGCGTTTGAGCCGCGCCATAACTCTGCGCACTCTGTCGTGCGGGCAGATTCTGCGGCACAGCCTGTTGTTGAGGTTGCCGATTCTGCGCTGGGGGCGCGTATTGTGGCTGTGTCGGCTGCTGCACTGCGGGCTGCGGCTGGCTTTGGTATTGCTGCTGATATTGCGGGTATTGTTGGTATTGTGGAGATTGTTGCGTTTGTGGGTATGGTTGCTGTGGCGCATATTGTTGAGGTGTTTGCTGTGGATAATAGGGCTCGGCAGGCGCGCCTTGTTGCGCGGGGTATTGCCCTTGCGGCGCATATTGCTGCTGCGGCTGCTGATAATTTTGCGCGGGGTATGTGTTTTGCGGAATCTGCGCGCCCTGCTGGTAGGGCTGCTGCGCGGGCGCGTAATTCTGCGGCGCTTGATATTGCGGTTGTGGCGTATATTGCGGCTGGTTTTGGTACTGCGGCTGTGGCGCTTGTTGCGGATAGTTTTGGTATGCCTGCGGCGCGTAATTTTGCGCAAGCGTCTCTGTGAGCGCTAGATTATCGGCTGTGGCAAAAAGCTGCGAAGTAAGAAGCAGTATTGCCCCCCCCCCCATAAAATGTGATGTTGCATATCCTTTCCTTTGTTGCGAAGTGTCATCGTAATTATATCGGCGAATCTAGAACATTTTTCATAAAACCTTGCTGAAACTCGCTTGCATGGATAGCGTTTTTGGGAATATTTTTTGCTTGTTATATGGCACAACAAAGAGAAAAAGGAGCAACGAAATGCTAACCCCAAACGCCACACACACCGAATCAGCACGGCAATTTATCGCGAGAGGCAAAAACGCGATACAAAATGTCGAATCGGACTTTGGTGCTGATTTGAGTGCCGCTCTTGCAGAATCTGATGAATCACGTGTAGAATCCTATCGACAATCTTTAGTAGAACGTTTTGGGAATGTGATAATTCAAAGTGTAGGAAATGACCAATCAAGTATGGACGAACTCGGAATGGGGACGATTGGAAGCGGGAATGTTGTGATTGCGCCCAATATTCTTGAAGAAATGGCAAGCAATCCACAAAAGGCAGAATATTATGAAAAAGCCATTGCGCATCATTTCGACCACCTGCCTATTTTGCGCGCTGAAATGGCGGCGATGAACCACAGAATCACATCATGCGGCGTGGTGATTCATCCAAATGGCGAGGTAACATATTATGTGAGCGGCGAAGAAACGCCCGAATATAAGGCAAAAGTCGCAGCGGAAAATAAGGCAAAGCAGGAACGTAAGGCAAAACAGCAGCAAGAATCCGAAGAAGCCGCGCAAGAAATGTTTGCAAAACAAATGCAAATGTTAGAAATGGGTTACCAGCAAAAGGCAAAAGAACTTGCAAGTGAAGGTGCAATTTTTGTGCCATTTGTGGGCTTTGCAATGCAAGTCGATTCGCTGATTGCTGCTTATCAAGCGCAGGCACAGAATCTAAGTTTGTATTAAAAGGAGAGGCAATGAATCTTGATTATATCCAACAATATGCGATGTTTCATGGCACAAGAAAAGAGGCAAAAATTTTAGCAGATTCTGTTGATTTTGCCCATATTGATTTTGCAACGAGCTTGCAAGACATGACGCAACAAAACTTGGAATCGTATCAGCAATATTTACGTGGGAAATATGGCAATGTACGTTTTGAAAGCATTGGAAAAGATAGGACGAGTCTTGAAAATATTGGCAAGTCGATGAGTGGAAACGATGTTGTGATTGCGCCCAATATCCTTGAGCAAATGGCGAACGACCCGCAAAAAGCGGCATATTATGAGCGTAAAATCGATAGCTTTTTCGAGTCGATTCCTATGCAAAATGCGTATTTTGCTGCGTGGGGGCTTGTGAATGAGCCTGCTGGCGTTGTGGTGCATGACGATGGCAGTGTAACATATATTGGTGGTTGTAGCGATTCACCCGAACGTGTTGCGCAAGTGCAGCGCGAAAATAAGGCGAAGCAAGAGAAAAAAGAAGCATTGCGGCGCGAAAATGAAGAGGCAGCAAATGCAATGCTCGCAAAACAAATGCATGAGGTGCAGATGAGCGAGAAGCAAAGAGTAATGGCAGATTTTCTTGCAAATTGTGCTGATATTGTTTATATGGGCATGAAAGAAAACGCAGCAATTGCAGCTTATAGATTGCGATAGAAAGGAGCGAAAATGATAAATGATATTGAATGGAATGGGTTGCAAAATGTGCAGCAAACAAGGCAGCAAGTAGTGCATAAAAAGAATAGCGATGTGGCTTTTGAGGCGATTTTGACAAATGCGGTTGCGCCAACGCAAGAAAGTGGCGAGTCTGGATTTAAAGAAATATGGCAAACACGATTTCCAAATGCGTATTATCATGTCATGGACGCTTCGAATATTCCACAAGAACATTGGCAGCGCAATGATTATCCGTTCGAGAAGTTTTTTGCACCACAATTTGATGATTCTATTTTAAGTTGGCAACCTAGTGGAATCGAGCCACAAATGGGCGATGCGTCTGTGCAGGCGAGATTGGAATCAATTTTAGGACAAAATGCCGTTGTCGTGCCCAAAGAATTAGAAGAAAAGTTAAAAGATAATCCGCAGCTTGCGCAGGAGATGATGCAAAAAATCGAACGTTTGTTTGCACAGCAAGGCTTTGTTTCTACCCCCAACACATCGGCTTTGATTGTGTTTGATGAGAATGGCGATATTGCACGATTTCGCCTCACGAGTGGCGGGAGTTTTAGTGTGAGTTCCGATGAATTTGTGCAGGCAGCAAAGAAGAGACGCGCCGAACAAGAGCAAGCGCGCAAGAATGCAGAAGAATATGCGAATGAACAGGCGCTCATAGAATACTTGGCAAGGCAACGGAAGTTGGATTCGTTTTAAAATTGTGAATTACTAATACAACATAAGTCAGGCTGAAGTAACAAGGTGATTTTAGAGAGAGATGCCAATGTGGCTAATCTCCTATTCTATCTCTAAGCTTTTATGTAATATTTGAAATATACATGAGGTAAGATATTTACCTAGCGCTGATAGTTTCCAATTTCATATTCCCATATTGCCACACATTCCGCAAAAGTATAAAGTTTCATTGATGAAATATTTTTTAGAAAACAATAAATTACTATTTACTTTTTTATCTCCTCTCTTTTTATATTTTTCTTCCGCACAGAGCTATTTTTTAGAATTTCTACATGTTCATTTTTAATGTCTAGTGGCCAGTCCATACCTTGCTTCTGCACGTTCCAATCAGGGTGTTTACCACCTTCGACACTTAAATAGTCCTCCACACAACATTGTTCAATAAGCTTATATGAAATATAGGCATTTTGGATTCTTTTAAGCCCAAAAAGTCCCTTGATGTCTTTTTCAAAATTTTCTTGGTAAATTATATAAAATTCTATTTTTGCACCACTTAAAATTGTATGATATAAAAAGTACCATATCCCAAAACTTCTTATACTCGGTCGCCCTTTTGTCCCACCATCGCGATAAATAGACAAAGTATTTTTAATGCCACCATCGGCTTGACTTCCCCCAATCTTTTTAATCTCGCCATTGACAACGATAAGATAAACCCTTGCGACATTCTGCGTTAAAATGCTTTGAGGCAATGGGTTGCCTTGCTCATCTTTTAGGTTTTTTAAGATAATTAAAATTAAGCTTTGTGCTTCCCTCTACAAATTCAACATCAGCAATTTTAAAAGTTGTTTTGACTTCACTTATTTTCATTCCTACTCCTTTATTATCAACAGTTCGTGGCTTTGTTTGATATTATCTTTATCGCCTCGCTCTATGCGATTTTTACCAACGCGCGTTTCGCCTTGCCCCATCGTATATTGCCATTTAGGCTCTAAAATTTTAAAGTCTTTATATGCCTCACGTACAAATTTGCAGTCATTATAGCTTAAGATAAATTTGCCCTTATGATTTTTGAGACATTGTGCCAAGAGTTCATGATTAAAACTGTTGTGATGAATAGGAAAATTCCGCATAGGATAGATTCCTTTAAACATTTTGGAATCTCCCTCTAAAAAATAAGGCGGGTCGCAATAGAAAAAATCATCAGGATATGCTTCAAATGTCTTTTCAAAGCTTGCACATTCCACGCTTAGATTTTGCAATTTCAAATCCCTAAGTTTTTGCAACGCATTTAAATAGCGACTTTTATCCTCATAAATCTTACTCATCCAGCCCAAAAAGCCAGGTCCATACGAGAGGTTAAAATTAAAATAATAATCTCTTGCAAGTGTTAGAGAATCCAAGTGTTTTTGTGGACCATTCTTTGTATTTTTATGCCTATCATTCCAATAGGCTTTAAGTTCCTCTTTTACCTCTATATAGGTTTCTTTTGTGGGTTCAAGTTTAAGTAGCTCATTATAAAGTTTTTCGGAATCTGCAATCAAAACTTGCCAAAAATTCACCAAAATATCAAATATATCAAAGGCTTTCACTTCTAAATCTAACTCTAATGCACTTGCGATTTCTACGCTTCCTCCACCTATAAAGGGCGAAATAAGCCTTTTTATATCATTAGGAAAATGTTCCAAGATTAGCCCAACTGCTAGGCTCTTGCCTCCACCATAACGCAAAGGACTTTTGGTGTAGCGTTTGTAGTGTGAGGATTTGCCTTTAAGATTTTGCAAAAAATGCTTTTTAGGAATATCTTGCTGCGTATATCCTACTTGGTTAAAATCAAATAATAATTGCTGTTGTGTCAATGGATTGTATCTCCCTTTTTGTCACTGTTTGGTTCGTTTTCAATAATGGGCGATTGCCTATCTAGTTCAATTGATAGGTTACATCAACATGTGCAATGCTTTATGCTCCATCAGAATCCAAGAATCGCTAATGGAGCTGTGAAGAAAATTTGTATGGCAGTGAGTCTTATTTTTTCTCCCTCCGCGCTTTTGCTTTTTCGTAACGTTGTCTTTCTTCTTCGGTTTCGGGCACGAGCTGTGGCACAGGGCACGATTTGCCATCTTTGCGCGCAACCATTGTGAAAAAGGCTGTATTGGTATGGAAGCAGTAACGTTCTTGAATATCTTCTGCGACCACTTTGATTCCAATTTCCATTGAGCTCTTGCCAGTATAATTTACGCTTGCAAAGAAATGCACAAGATTCCCGACTTTAATTGGGTGGCGAAAAATTACCTTATCAACAGAAAGTGTAACGGCATAGTTGCCACAATACCGCGCGGCGCATGCATACGCGACTTCATCAAGAATCTTGAGCAGCTGCCCGCCATGCACATTGCCCGAAAAGTTTGCGAGTGCCGGAGTCATCAACATTGTGATTGTGAGTGTTTTAAAGCTATGGTCATCTATCATCATTATCTTCTCCTTTTTATATTATAACCAAAATACCAGTATTTGTAACAAAATCGACATAGCTTGTTGCAAAATTTCTGGATAGATTTCAAAATGTTACATAAATAGCATGTGCTTTCACACTAGGCTTGCAAATTGAGCTGGTGAATACCAAGCATGCGAAATTCGTCATTTTCGTCAACTTCGAGATGTCCATATTCATCATACCCTTCTGGAATAATCTTGCCGTTATCATTTGTCGCATTTGCTACGAGTTCTTCGCTTTCGGCAGTTTCGTCTTCATTTTGTTCCTCTTCTTGTTCCTCATCTTCGTCTTTTTCTTCTTGTTCTTGCTCGCGTTGGTCGTCTGGGTTGACTTCGGCAATTTCTTCAGCTGGGCGTACTTCTTTAATCTTCTCTTCTTCTTGCCGCATAATCTCTTCATTCACCACAGCGGCAAAATCAAGCCGTTGTTGAGAGTTTGCCTGTTGTACCGAGTTGGTCTGTGTATTTTGGTTGACATACGTGACTGCGCTAAGTGGTGTAATACTCATCAGTTCTCCTTTTTGACTACAAGAGTCTGGTATTTAGCATATTGCACACATGCTCCGTCTGTCATCTTAACAAACTTGCGTTGCGTCCAATCGACTTCGTAATTCCCTGCTTGGGTTTTTGCAAACCCAACGAGAATCTCTGCTGCTTTTTGTAATATCGGTAATGCGACATTTTTATTAAAAGAGCGCAAAATCATGTGCGAACTTGGAATATCACGAATATGCAGCCAAATATCATTTGCGCGCGCATCATGCAAAAGAGCAATATTTTCTTGTTGGTTTTTTCCAAACGAAATCTTAACTCCACAGACAAAAAAACTTTCATAGTCTTCTTTTTTCTTTTTTCTTTTTTGCGTGTGCTGTTGGGTATAAATCGCAATATCAGCAAGGTTTGTTGCAGTGCCCACAAGCGCCTTTTGCCGTTGCAAAAAATCAAGCTTGCTTGCGAGAAACTCGGCTTGGATATGCGTATTTTGTGCACGTTGTGTGAGTTTTTTTGCCTGTGCAAACAGAATCTGTGCGGCATGCGAATAGCTTTGTGCATCTTCTGGGATTTGCAGTGTGTGCGACAAGCCCAAGAAATCCACAAGCGACAATTCATGTCGTATTGGTGGCTGCAGTGTGTGTAGCTTGGCAAGCAAGAGTTTAGCATGGGCTTGGAGCTCGGTGGCTTTGGCTGCAAGCTCTTTTGAATCTTGCAATGTGTCTATCAAATCTTGGACTTTTGCTATTTTTTTGTCAATCTGTGTCATCGCGTTGTTTTGCGCATTACAAAGCTGTTGTTGCATGATTTGCGCATAGTTGTGTTGCAAAAATTCCATAAATTCCATATCAGGCAATGGTGATTCGTGTAGTGCTTGTGTGGGCTGGGGCAGCGGTGCGAGCGGCGCTCCGATTTTCACAGGGCGGCATGAATGCTTGATATGCCGCAGGGCGTCTATGACGATATTGTCGCGCAATAGAATCGCATTGGTGTTGCGTCCTGTGCATTCAAATTGTAAGATATAGCGCGCATGTTTATAGCTGCCTTTTTGCGACAAATGAAGTCGCAAAATGCGATTCTGCCCATCGCCTTCGATTTTCTCGATTTTGGCGCGGTTGCAGAGCTTGGCGAGCGTGAGGTCAAAGGGCGCTTGGTAGGTTTTGGTGGCAAGAAATGTTGGAGCGACAAAGATTGTCGAGCGTCCTCTTGCGAGGTCAATATAATAAGAATCTTTATCGAGTTGCAATGCAAAGAGATTGTCGCCCACGCGCTTGATATGCTGCAAATATTGGTATTTTGCCCATTGGCAAATCACCCATTGCAAAGCAGCAAGTTTCATTGTTTGTGCCTAGAGTTGGGGCTTTTTGGCGATGATGGGTGCGCGCAAAATCTGCAAAGGATTATTAGAAAGGTTGAAATATTCAAGTCGTGCGAGCTTGCCAAGTGTGTCAGGAATATCGGTAAGCCGATTGCTCCCGAGCCACAAAATCGTCAAAAAAGGCAGGCTGCCCATTTCTGGTGGTAGAGATTGGATAGCATTGCTTGTGAGATTGATTCCGACAATTTTTTGCAGCTGTGCAATCGCGCTTGGAATCGTTTCAATCGCATTGTTAGCGAGGCTCATTCCCAAGAGGTTGTGCAATGCAAAAAAACTCTGCCCGAGTTTTGCAATGCGGTTGTTGTCGGCAAAGAGTTCCTCGAGCGCTGCACAGCCTGCAAGACAATCGAGCGAATCAAGGAGATTGTGGCTCATCGTGAGTTTGCGCAAATGCGCGAGGTTGAGATTGGGCAGATTCTGCAGGCAATTGTAGCTGATGTCGAGTTCTTCGAGGCTGCTTAGGCATGCAAAGCTTTGCGGCAATGTCGTGAGCTTATTGTGATGCATCTCGAATGTATTGAGATGAATGAGATTGCCAAAGCTTTCGGGGATTTGTGCAATCTCGTTGCCATTCAGCCAGAGTTTTTGCAATGCTGTCAGCTTGGTGATTCCTTCGGGGAATTCGCACAGAGAGTTGTTGCAAAGCTCGAGACTCTGCAGATTTTGTAGCCTGTCAATCTCTTTTGGAATCTTGTCAAATGGATTGCCACTTAAAAGCAGCTCAACAAGCGGTAGTTTTGTGATCGATTCTGGGAATTCGCGCAACGCGTTGTTGCTAAGTCCCAAAGCGCTAAGATTATGCAAGAATTGGATATTGCTTGGAATCTTTTGCAATCGATTCTCATTCACGCCCAAAATGCGTAGCTGTTTGAGCCCGCCAATAGTTGTGGGCAGGTTCTTGAGCTGGTTGCCATTTAGCCATAATGTGTGCAGCGCAGGCAGAGATGAAAGCGCGCGTGGCAGGGTCATAATCTCATTGTTGTTGAGGTCGAGAATCTGAAGGTTGGTGCAATTCTTAATCGAATCAGGAATACGCGTGATACGATTTTCGCGGCAGTCGAGCACGCGCAGGCTTCTAAGGTTGCCAATGATTCGTGGAATCGAGCGCAAGATGTTGTGATTGAACCATAGCTCCTCGAGCGTAGTGATACGTGCAATCTCTTGAGGAAAAATATGAAATTTATTATCATTCAGGTTGAGCATTTGTAATCGTAGCCTAGACGCAGAACGTGGGAGCTTGTCGAGATGATTGTTGTTCATGCTCAAAACGCGCAAGTTTTGCAGCGAGCCGATGTTTTCGGGTAGGCAATGCAGTGCATTGTGGCTCACCCAGAGTTCTTGCAGCTGCTCGAGTTGTGTGATGTCTTCGGGTAGCTCGCACAGTGCGTTGTGGTCAAGCCAGAGATGTTGTAGCGATGCGATACCAAAGAGTTGCACAGGGAATCTTGCAAACTGATTGTTTCCCAAATCGAGCATTTGGAGCGGTAGCTTGCTGATGCTTTGCGGTAGGCTGCTCAACTCGTTGTGGAACACATTGAGCCTTTGCAGATTTGGTAATGTGCCAATACACTCGGGCAGTTCGCGCAATCCGCGATTGCTCAAATCGAGTGTTTGTAGCTCTGCTAATGCGCTATCGTCCATATTGAGCGATTCGATTCCAAACTGCCTTGCCCACGCTCGCAAGTCTGCAAAGTCCATATTTATACCTCGTCTCAAGAAATCATGGCTTTTGAAGTATAGCATTAAAATGATTATAAAATTCTAATGCCTCCAAAAGCGTAATTTTTTGAGATTTGTGCTGACGAAACGTCCCGGTGCACGTAGGCGCTCAAGACGCTTGTGGTTATCGAGGAAGCGTTCATGGAGTGCGGAAATATGTGCGGAGAAATCGTGCTCGAAATTGTCCTTTTGCGCAAGTAGCCTTTCGCCAAAAATAGGCGTCTCTGCCGCTGCTTCCCACCAAAGCGCGCGGTGCGGGTAGGGCACGGGGCGCAGATTCTTGCCAAGCCGTGCATAGGCTGAATTCCAAGGCTTGAGCCCAAAATGCGCGATTTTGGGATTTTGCACAGCGTTTTCGTATTCGGCGCGCAAAAAAACCACGCTCGGTTCGCCCCGCTCGCCCGCAAAATGTAGGCGCGTGCCGCGAATGTCGGCTTTGGTATTGTACATACAATTCCATGCAAAGGGTAGATAGCACACCTTGCCTGCAAGCGCGGCATTCAACGCGTCTTGGTCGTGGTATTCTGTTTGGTAATCCTGCACGAAAGCAAGCGCTTTTTGCTCGATATTTGCCTCAATATAGCGCGCAAAATCGAGCAGCAACAGCCCGCTGTTGAAATAGCAATGTTTGCCGAGCTTGATTTTTTTGCCCCTTTGGCGCGGCGCAAACGCGCGAATCTTCGCGTGGTCGGCGACAACGGCGGCTGTGTGTTTGCCCAAATCTATCGTAAAAAGCTCGCGCACATCGGCGAGAGCGAGCATGTCGGAATCAAGATACAGCACACGTTCTGTGCCGCTTGGAATCACAGAAGAAAGCCGCATGCGGTAATAGACGAGGTGGTTGGTGTGGTGCGCATATTTGGGCAAGTGCGCAAACTCGGAATCCTCGATGTTGTGGATAAAAAACGAGCACGGATAGCGCGCATTTTGCGCCGATTCAAACGCGCGGAGATTCCGCGTCATCTCCTCGCTAAAGCCGTCTGTCAAGATATGAAACGCAAAGGGCAGCGGCGGATAGTCGGTGTTTAGCGCTTGCGTGATGATGCTTTGAATCAGCACCGCCATGTAGGGCGCATAGGTTTCGTTCGCGGTGAGCACGATGGTGTAGAAGCTATCAGACGGCGCAACGCGCGCGCTTGGCGCGGGGGGCAGCGGCGGGTTGTGCGGCTTTGCGAGCCATTGGCGAATCGTGTTGCGCAGTGATGTGAAAGCCATAAATGGCGCGCGCAAGCGGTTGATTTGCTTCTCGCAATTTTGCAGCCGCTCGCTAAGCGCGACCGTGTAAGCCGCCATATCGCGCCGCTTGTCGCTTTTTTGCGCTAAGAGCTCCTCGCTAAACACGGGCGTTTGCGCGGCTGCCTCCCACCAAAGTTCGCGGTGCGGGTAGGGGATTGGCTTGAAATGATAATCAAGCTTGCGATAGACCGAATCCCACGGATTGAGCGCAAAATGCGCGATTTTGGGGCTTTTTACGGCGCTTTCGTATTCCTCGCGCGTGAGATGGACGCGCGCGCCTTTCTCGCCCAAGAAGCGCAGCGGGGGCTGGTTGTAGCGCTCGGGGAAGAGGTTAAGCATGCAATTGTATGAGAATGAGAGGTAGCGCACATGCCCAAAAAGCGCGATGTTGAGGACATCTTGGTCGTGGCGGTGGGTTTGATAGTCGCGCAACAGTGCAAAGCATTTGTCTTCAATTTGTGCTTTTTGATAGCGCGCAAAATCAAGCAGCAAAAGTCCCGAGTTGAAGTAAATATGGTCTTTAAGATGGATTTTGGGTGCATTTTTGCCACGTTTGGGGTAGAATTTTTGGTGGCGCACGGAGCAATCGGGCACAACGGCGGCGATGTGCTCGCCGAGGTGGATTCCAAAAAGCTCGCGAATATCGCAAAGAGCGAGCATGTCGGAATCGAGATACAGCACGCGCTCCGTGCCGCTTGGAATCACAGAAGAAAGCCGCAGGCGGTAGCTGCTTAGGTGGTTTTGGTGGTCGGCAAACAGCGGAACATTTGCAAAATCGCTTTCGTCCATTGTGTGCAAAAAAATCTTGCATGGGTATTTCTCGTTCAATGCGTTTTCAAGCGCACGCATTTTTGCCTCGCCTTCCTCGCTCACAGAATCTGTGAGGATATGAAACGCAAAGGGTAGAGGGGCAAAGGTGGAATCGGGGCATGCGTGGGCGATGATACTTGTGATGAGAACGGAGGTGTAGGGCAGATAGGGCTCATTAGCGGTGAAGCAAAGGGTATAAAAGGACATCAACTATTTCCAAAAGCGCAATTTTTTCCACAATTGTGAGAGGGCGCGCGAAGGGGCGCGCAGCCTGTCGATGCGGAGCTGCAAGAGGTTGAGCGCATGCGCAAAGCTATTGAGTCTATCGAGTGCTTCGACATCAAAGCTGTTGTTGTGCTGCAAGACGTTGGCATAGACGGGCGTTTGTGCTGCTGCCTCCCACCAAAGCTCGCGCCATTGAGCGAGGATGGGATTCCCGATGTCGTCCGCATAGAAATAGCGTGATTTCCATGGTTTCTGATTGCAGTAGTGGATAATTTTGGGCGATTGCTGCGCGGAGCTGTGCTCGGCGCGTGTGAGGTTGCAGAGCCAGATATTGGACACAAATGGGTGTGCAAAGCTTTGCGAATCGGACGAATCGGGTGCGAAGACAAGGTTGCGATTGCCGATTGCATTGCGTTCTGAAATACAGTTCCATGCGAAGTCCAAGTAATATACCTTGCCCATGAGCACGGCATTCAATGCATCTTGGTCATGCATCTTCGTTCTGTAATGTGCAAGAAACGCAAGGCATTGTTCTTCGATGTTTTCTGCGCAGTAGCGCGGGTAGTTCAGCAGCAAAAGCCCCGAATTGAAATTGCGATAGTTGGGAATTGTGAGGCTCTTCTTGCCGTTCTTGGCGGCGAAAGTTGGACGATAGGCACGGATATCGGTAACGACACCGGCGATATGCTCGCCGAGGTGGATTCCAAAAAGCTCACGCACATCGGCGAGAGCGAGCATGTCGGAATCCAGATAGAGCACACGTTCCGTGTTGCTTGGAATCACAGAAGAAAGCCGCAGGCGGTAGCTGCTTAGGTGGTTTGTGTGAGTCGAGAAATAGGGAATATTTGCAAAATCATCTTCGTTCATTGCATGCAGCAAAATCACACATGGATAGATTTGCTCCGCCTCCTCGCAAAAGCGCATGAACAGCTGTGATTCTGTGCTCCCACAATCACTTGATAATAGCCTTGCGCTGCCGCTATCTGTCTGGATGTGGAATACGAACGGCAGTCGTGGTAGCGAATCGTTTTTTGCTGCGTTGTGTAAGATAGTTGTTATGAGCAGCGCGCTGAATGGGATATAGCCACTGTCGGCGCTCAAAACGATTCGATAGCAGTTCTGCGCGTTTGCCATTGCCTGATTAATGCTTGGTGAATTTGCTCTCGAATATCAAGAACAAGGCGCCCAAAATGCCCGCTGTGAGAGATGAACAAAGAATTGTGAGCTTTGCAAGGTCGATAGATTCTTGCATAATCGATGGGTCGAGCCCTTTGAATGCGAGCATGGTAACAAAAATTGACATTGTGAATCCAATCCCTGCGAGCATTCCTGCGCCCAAGATGTCAATCCAGCTCACGCCATCAGGACGCTCGGCAATACCGAGTTTCTCGCAAAGGAATGTGGCGAGGAATATCCCCACAGGTTTTCCGATAATCAGCCCACATGCGATTCCGAGCAAGATATTATCAACATCAAAGCGTACGCTATCACCAATCTCGACACCTGCGTTGGCAAACGCAAAAAGGGGCATGATGAAATACGAGCTCCAAGGATGCAAGGCATGCTGCAAGCGCACCATAGGGGATTGTACTTGTTGTGAATGTTTGATGAGATGCGCGACTGTGTGCGCTTGGTCATCACTTAGAATATCTCTGTCGCGGTTTTTGTCCTCGTCTTGCATCTCTTTGATGTCATGCGCGCTTTTTTTGAAATAGTCTGCAACAGCGAGTTTTGAACCGGCAGGAATCGTAAATGCAAGCGCGACAGCGGCAATGGTCGCATGCACGCCGCATGCATGCACAGCGAGCCAGAGTGGCACACCAAGCACGAGATAGGGCACGAGCGAGCGCACGCCGAGCTTGCCAAGAATCACGAGGAGAACGAGAATCGCAACGGCAGCGCCGAGATATTCAAGCTGCAAGTTGGTTGTGTAGAAAATCGCAATCACGATGATTGCGCCCAAGTCGTCAGCCACAGCGAGCGTTACAAGGAATACTTTGAGCGCCACAGGCACGCGACTACCAAGCATGAGCATCACACCAAGCGCGAAGGCGATGTCGGTTGCCATGGGAATTCCAAAGCCATTTTCTGAAGGAGTGCCTGCGTTAAGGACATAATAGATAAGCCCGGGCACAACCATTCCTCCAACTGCCGCAAGAACTGGAAAGGCAGCTTTTTTGAAGCTTGCAAGTGCGCCATAGATAAGTTCATATTTAATTTCGAGCCCCACGACAAGAAAGAAAAATGACATCAAGACATCATTAATCCAATGCTCCATAGAAAGCTCGATTGGTGTGCTGCCCCAGCTAAATCCCCAATGGAAATGCCATAGGGCACGATACATGTCGCCTAGCGGTGAATTAGCGATAATCATGGCTAATACAGCACAAAGAAAAAGAAAAATTCCGCTAAAAGATTCGCTTGAAACGATTTTCTTTAGCATTCCCAACACACCGCTATGAGCGTTTTGTGCATGAGTACTCATATTACAATCCTTTTGATGAAGTTAGATACGTCTCAATCCCAAATTTGTGAGAATATAGCCTCTCACGGGCAAACGATAATAGGCAGCAACGATGGCTTTGTAGCCTTGAATCTGCCGCATATATTCTTCTTTGTCTGGATGACCGCTTTTGTAATCCACAACCACAACCTCATCATCGCTCACAACGAGCAAATCAATCCGATAGACTTGGTTGTTTTTCAAAAAAGAAACCTCACATTGTAGCTTACCTTTGCTGAGAATTTCTAAAAAATCCTTATTTTTTAGAAAGTGTTCCCATTTGGTAACAATTTCGGCGATTTTTTGGGGTGGCAAGATGTAGCCATAGTGCTGCTGCAACATCGATTCGACACTCTTGCGCGAAAGTTTGAACTTCAATGCAAGCTCGAGCGCAAAATGCAGCGCATTGCCAAGCTGTGTGGCAAAGAGATTCTCGGTGGGTGCGTTATTATATTCGCGCAAAAATCGCGTTTGTCGTCCATAGTCATGTTGCACAATCTGAATGCTTTGTGGTGGTTCGTGCGGCGTGCTTTGTGGCATTGCGACAATCTCGCCATGTTCGCTCTCTTCGAGATTGAGCCGCGCAAAGGCAGATTTGTTTGTGAGCACGAGGAGATGTAGCGAATCTTTTGCGCGTGTGCATGCGACATAGAGAAGATTGAGTGCCTGCTCTTCATTACTCTTTTTCTTCCGTTCTCGGGCTTCTTGATAGCATGAGCTAAACATTTCTTTATATTTTTCGCATACAAAAAGTTGCCCATGTTCGTGTGCGATGTCATAGTCAAATAGAATCTTGTCGCTATCTAGCTTGTCTTTGCTTAGCGCGTCTATCACGATTGTGTGCGCAAACTCGAGCCCTTTGGCACTATGAATCGTAAGTGCGCGGATTCCCTTTATCACTTCGCTGTGTTTTTGCCCCGCTGCACTTGTGCTGTCGCTTTGTGCCCATTCCAAAAAACATGCGATTGTGCGGTAGGGGATTGAGATTTCTAGGAATTTTTGTGCTTGTGGGGTAGCGAGATGGTAGAATTCCATAAGACTTTTGAGGAGCGCAGAAGGACGCTGTTGCGCATTGGATTCGCTGGTTTCAAATGTGGCAAGCAGTGTTTGCAATGAATCATCGCAACGCATGCCAAGTAATGCAAAGAAGCGCCGCTCATCGATGGGCATGCGCGATTGATAGAAACGCAGTGCTGCAGACAGCGCCTGTACTTCGGGGTGGGCAGAGATTTTGCTATTCGTTTCTTTGGCGATTGGAATCTGCGGCAACTCCGCCATAAGCAATTCTTGGATATGGAGCAGATCTTTATTATGAAAGCCCAAAATGGCAATCTCTTCGGGTGGGATTCCTTGTTCCAAAAGCTCTTGCACACATACAAGCGCATTTTGTTTGAGAATCTCGGCATTTTCGTGCATGCGCACCCGCACAAAGCCACCTTGTTTTTGCGCTTTTTGTGCCGTATAGTGCGGATAGAGTGGTGCAAAAGTGGTATTCACAAACGCGACAATTTCTGCGCGGCTGCGCCAATTGTTTTGCAATTGTGCGCGCGGAATATGCTTTTTGTCAGCAAGATACATGAAGAGTTCAGGCGAGCTGCCGCGAAAATGGTAGATGGATTGTTTGATGTCGCCCACATAAAAAAAACTGCGATTTTCCTTGCGCGAATATCCCGCGACAATTTCGTTGATGAGAGGTTCAAGAATTTGGAATTGCAAAATGCTTGTGTCTTGAAATTCATCGAGCAAGAGATGTGTGATTCTCGAATCGAGCCGAAAATAGAGGAAGTCCATATTGATTTTTCGCCCACAAAGCAGGCGATGAGTGAGTAGCGCAATATCGCGGATTTGGAGTGTATGCGTTTGCTGCTGCCATTGTGTAAGTGTTTGGGTGAAGATTCCAAACAGCGAGCAGATACGTGTCAGAGTTCGATGTTCTGCGGCGTCAAGCTCGAGCGCCACATGCTCTTTGAGCTCTTCAAAGACTTCTTGCAGCTGCTCTTTTTGTGGCAGTTTTTTGAAGTATTGATAGTCTTGGAGTTTATCTTTATGCAGCCATGTTTTGGCAACAAGCTCGGAGAAATTGGTGATTTGCAATGCTGATTCTGCTCTTTGGCTTAGGTTGTGTTGCATGATTTCTAGGCGCAATCGCTCAAAGAGTGGCTTCCATTGCGATTGTGGTGAGACGTTTGTGCGCTGGGTAAGAATCTCGGGAGATTGCAGGCTGAATTGTAGGAGATGTTCAAAAAAACTCTGGCAATCCTTGATTCCATACCATTGGTTTTGCAGACACAAATGCGCGAGGGATTGACGTTGAGAGTCGTCAAGTTGTGCGAGGAATCGTTCATAGAGTTTGTTTCTATCGAGCAGCTCGTCAATCTCAAAATCGCTTGGCACACCTGCATACCAACAAAATTTTTTGAGCACGCTCATAAAAAATGCATCCAGAGTCATGATTGAAGGCTTGTGTGTGAGTGCACGTGTATAGAGTCCCTTGCTTTTTTGCGCTATTTTGCCTGTGCTTTCGTTGGCATAGTGGCTCAATGCGGTCAAAAACAACTCTTTTTGCTCAAGCAGAGATGATTCTAATTTATCATGGCTTAATAAAAAAAGTGCATGCATGATTTTTTGGTGCATTTCTTTGGCAGCTTTTTTGGTGAATGTGAGTGCGAGAATCTCACTCGCACGAAGCGATGGGTCGGTGAGCAAAAGATATACAAAATGCACACTAAGCGCAAACGTTTTGCCGCTGCCCGCACTCGCTTCGAGTCCAACCAATGGGTGATAGGTCAGCATGCAATCTGCCGCTTACCCAAACGCAAGGGTGATAACATTAAAGTTGATATGATATTGTTAGAAATATTGATTGACATAAGCTCAAACCTATTGTATAATTGCAAAAGATTCAGTTTTTGCAATTATATCATAAGGAATAAGGAAATAGCACTATGTCAAAAAGTCTCTATACAACACTTGGTGTCGATTCAAACGCATCGGCTGATGAAATCAAAAAAGCCTACCGCAAGCTTGCGCGGCAATACCACCCCGATGTGAATAAAGATAAGAGTGCAGAAGAAAAATTCAAGGAAATCAATGCAGCCTATGAGATTTTGAGCGACCCCGAAAAACGTGCACAATACGACCAAGTTGGGGACCGCATGTTTGGCGGGCAGAATTTTCATGATTTCGCGCGGCATCAGGGATATGATTTTGATTTCAATGATCTTTTTAGCTCATTTTTTGGAGCAAAGAGTGGCTTTCGGAACGCGACAGGTGGCTTTGGTGGCGCCGATTTTGGTGGCGGCTTTGGCGCGCCGAGTTTGGACACAAAAGGAATCATTCGTATTTCTTTTGAGAGAGCGATTCTTGGCGGCAAGCAGGAGTTTCATGTTGGGGGCGAAAAACGCAATATCAGTATTCCCGCCGGCGTGAGCGAGGGCGAGACGATTCGGCTCAAGGGCTTTGGTAAGCAGCTTGGTATGCAAAAGGGTGATATGCTGCTCAAGATTGAAATCGAAAAAAGCCCAGAATATGAGCGCGATGGGAATGATTTGATTAAGAGCTTTGATTTGCCGCTCAAAATTGCGTTGTTTGGAGGCAAAGTCGATGTTCCAACATTATACAAACCTATCACACTCAAGATTCCGCCCAACACAAAAAACAACCAAAAGTTTCGTGTTAAAGAACTCGGTGCACTCGACCGCAAAAGCCTACAAAAAGGCAATCTATTTTTGAAAGCAAATATTCTCTTGCCCGATAGCACGAGTTTTAGTGAGCCACTCAAAACCTTGCTTGAAAAAGAACTTCCTTAAGGAGAAGCAGAATGTATAGCTATGATGAACCTGTATATCCGATTAGCGTTGTTGCAAAGATTCTTGGTATTCACCCACAAACCCTGCGGCAGTATGAGCGCGAAGGGCTGATTGAGCCCGGACGCACAATGGGTAAAATGCGGCTATATAGCGAACACGATATTGACAAAATCAAGATGATATTGCGACTCACGCGCGAGCTGGGTGTCAATCTTGCTGGTGTGGATATTATTTTGCGCCTCAAAGACAAGCTCGATGAGCTCGATTGTGAGAATGAGAATCTGCGCATTGAAAATGACAAACTCAAAAAAGACAACAAAAGCGCTGCGTCTGCACCAATGGTTACACGGCAAAGCTCGTATGAAGTCATTATTTTTAAGCAGCAAAATTAAAGACGGGATTGTCGATGACAAAAAACATCACCAAAACAACTGCGAGTGTGGCGAGTACAAAGAGTAGCGGTGCGAGTGTTTGCATTGTGGCTCCTTTTTTGGGTTGCATTATATCGTGAATCATCTCGCTCTTCTGCTGCGCCCCAAATCGCTCGATTCGCTCGTTGGGCAGGCACATTTGTTTGCGCCAAACGCACCATTGCGCCGCATTATCGAAAGCGGGAATCTGCCGAGTGCCATTTTTTTTGGACCTCCGGGCAGCGGCAAAACAAGCGCGGCGCGCGCGATTGCAACACAGCTCGAGCTGCCCTATAAGCTGATGAATGCCACATCGCTCAAGATTGACGAGCTGCGCGCCTTTGCCAAAGAATTTGCGCATCGATTGCGCAGACCACTTGTGTTTATCGATGAGATTCATCGGTTGAGTAAAACACAAGAAGAGGTGCTATTGCCTTATATGGAAGAAGGAAGCATGATTGTGCTTGGTGCATCGACACAAAATCCCTATCATAGCCTCACACATGCATTTCGCTCACGTGCAATGTTGTTCGAATTCTATCCGCTTTCGCGAGATGATTTGGCAAAATTGTTGCAGAATGCTAGCGATTGTGCGACTTTTACGCTCGAAGAAGATGCGCGGAACTATCTGATTGATTCAAGCAGTGGCGATGCGCGCGCGATGTTGCAGCTGCTTGATTGTGCGCTATGTGTGCAAGAACACATTTCCCTAGAGATTCTCAAAAGCTTGCGCCCAAACGCCCTACAAGGAGGCAGCGATGAACCCAGCAGGCATTATGACATCGCGAGCGCATTCATCAAAAGTTTGCGTGGTAGCGATGAAAATGCAGCAATCTATTATCTCGCAATGTGGCTCAACGAAGGCGAAGATGTGTCGTTCATTGCGCGGAGAATGGCGATTTTTGCCAGCGAGGATGTGGGCAATGCAAACCCCAACGCGCTCATGCTCGCAAGTGCTACATTGAGTGCTGTGCAGCAAATCGGCATGCCCGAAGCGCGCATTATTCTTGCGCAATGCGCTATTTATCTCGCATGTTGTCCCAAGAGCAATGCGGCATATCTTGCTATTGATAGCGCGCTTCAATCGCTCAAAGAAGGCACAGAGGCGATTCCAGAAAATATCCGCCACCACTGCCGCAACTATCTTTATCCGCATGACTATGGCGGCTTCGTGCAGCAGCGCTATATGACTAAGCCCATGCAATATGTGCAGATGAAAGGAATTGGGTTTGAAAAGACGCTTTTGGAGTGGATTAGCAAGATTCGTAAAGGCTCTTGAAGCAATTCACAAATCGGTGAGCAATGGCGACTTGAGCATGGATTGTGAAGTTGGGTAATCCAATGTTGCCTGCCACGCGTCCTAGCAGACGCTCGCAATGACATACAAGACATTCAAGCAATCATTGCTTATCTATCGCCTCGCAACGATGATAGCTCGAATCTTTTGTGATTCCACAATCGCTCACACTATTGCCCATCTCGCCCCGATGTCTGCTCGAGCCGCTCGAGCCGCTGTTCGAGATTGTTGAGCTTATGGCTCATCTGCCCTGTGGCGGCAATTTGGTTCATCATAATCCAGATTCCAATGCTACCCAAACACAGCAACAAGATACATGCGACAATAGCGATTTTGACAGCGCGCAAGGCGATTGCTTCGGTTTCGTTGTTTGTATTCATAGAATCCCTTTTCCTAATGAGGTTGTATGTCGTCAGGCAGCAATAGAGTACGCATGGTCGCGATTCTATCGATAAGCAGCATATCAGGAACGCGGTTTGGCAGCTCAAGTCCTAGCCACAAATCGCTCAAAATGCTTCTGCCTACAATCGCGCGGCTTTCTTGTGTGCCTTCAATCACGCGCAATCCCCAGAGATTATGGAACACAATCGCCTTTTGATTGTGCTCGCCCACATAGAGGACGATGTGCCCAGAAAGCCACAATAAGCTGCCCCATGCCTTGCCTTTTGCTAAAATGAGCTGCTCTTTTTCATGCGGCGCGTACATGCCAAGCTCGAGTATTTCGCCTTGCTCGACTTGAGCCTGTGCGCCCGAATTGCGCGGTAGCCATAGTCCAAAGCTACTCCAAAAATCGCGCAACATCGCCGAGCAATCGCGGTTGCCAAGCAGCCCGCCCCAGCCATATTTTTCGCCAAGCAATTGTGCGGCAATGGTTTGCACATTTTGTTGGGTAAAATCAAGCGGGAAAGCTTGCAGCTGCTGTGTCGGCTGTGTTTTTGCCCAAACGACAAAGCCATCTAATGCGCGTTGCGGAATGTGCGCAACGATTCCGTTTTTGGTTTGTTGCCCGACAAAAATCTTGCCTATGCGTGCGTTGTCGAGCCACAGCCCGTTTGGTGCGTGTAACGTGAGATTGTCGCTTGTGGGCACAAACAGCGCAAGTGTTTGCATGCGCTCTTGGTCGCGTTCATGCACGCGCGCGACATTGCGCGATTCTATCCAACCCGAGACAAAGCTTGCATGCACCAAAAGCCATGCGCCGTCTTTGCTTTTGCGCTCAATCAGCACAGGTGTGCTTGCAAAGACTGCCGAATTTTGCCAATGGTCAAAGGGATAGCCCTCTCCCGCGATTGTAGAGGGCAAAAAATAAGGCTTCTTGGTCGGCATTTGGCGCAAGGGGCTATCGGCGACAACGATTGCCGCTTGCCATGTTGGGGCAGATTGCAAATCTGCGTTTGCGATAAGGGATTCAATCCATTCTGTATCGTTTGGCAAGAGATTTTCGCCAATTCCGGGATTCTTGCGCGCAATCTCCACAGCCCATGACCAATCGGACGGATTTTTTTGCTTCCAAATGCCAAAATGCTTTTTGCGATATGCCGCAACGAATCGTTCTTGTGCGTCTTTTGTGAGTGTGTAGTCAAGATTTTGCGCCACATCTTCAAGCAAAATGGGCGGCACGGCGAATTCCTCTGTGGGTGTGGGGGCGAGCGTGCAACCTCCCACAAATAGCGCAAAGAGACAGCAAAGCCAGCGCATCAAAAGAGCCTTCGAATACTCAACAAATAGCGGTTTTCAGCCATGCGTTCCCCGCCACTGCCGCGCCGAATCACGGCAAACGAGAAATCGAGATTTGGATTGATTGTGTAGCTATATTCCGCGCTGATTGTCGAGATGGCATAATGTTCTGATGAACTGCGCCAGCCAAACTCTTGGGGCTTGAGCTGATAGAAATGCCGTTCCCATGTTGTCGCGAGCGCGGCGCGTTCGGTAAGTTGCAATTTTAGTGTCAAGGCGACAAAATAAGATGTCGCATTTTGCAAGCTCCCAGTGCGTGCACTGAATGTTGGCGAGAAGTCGTCAAAAAATGGGCTAACATAGCTTGCCCCAAGCCAAAAACTATTCAAGGCAATGCTGCCTTCTTGGTTGTAGCGCACAAAGCTGATTTTTTCATTCTCGCGATAGCTGCCATCTGCGGCAAGCATAAATTCTAAATCGGAACGTGGTGTATAGACGAAGCTATGCCCGAGCGTAACTTGCGTTTGTGTGCCGCCATGTAGCGAATCGTTGTTTGCAAGAGTGCCTGCTTTGAGTGTTTTTGTTGATTGCGAAAGGCTAAGAGTTGTTTTGCCTTTCACGCCATAATCTTTAGAAGGATTAGCAAGCGTCAATGGCGCTGCATTTGCAATGAAACACAATAGGATACAACAAAGCCTTTTCATGCTAACTCCTTTTGGGATTCTAGGCAAAAGCCTAAAGATAATATTAGCAAAAATAGGCAATGTTTAGCCCAATAATCCGTTTAAAATCGAATCATCTTTTGTCTTATTTGCCTTATTGCTAATCGTTTGTTGCTTCTGCAATTCGTGCTGTTGTCGTTGTTGCAGATGGATTTGATATTGTTCATCAGTGAGTGTTGTTTTGGCGATTTCTTCGCTGTTGAGTGTCGCAATCTTATTGTGGTTGCGCTGATATGCCTGCGCAAGCTCGGCATATTCTTGTCCCATTGATGAGTCGCCTTGTCCTTTGCTAATGCTTTCTTTGAGATGTGAAAACAGCCCTGAATGTTTGGTCAGATGTCCTGAATGAATCATTGCCTACTCCTTAGTTTTTCTACAACAAACACAGCAAAAACGATTCCAACTCGCGCACATTGTGTGTCGTGTTGAGATTCTTCACCTGCAAGCAGGTTCAGAATGACAAAACATCTTGTCATGTTGAGGCGCTAGCCGAAACATCTCACCTTGTGTACGCTTGATTCTCACGATGTTTTGTGCTACAATTGTGCAAGTATAGAATAAAAAGGATAAAAATGTCTTGGAGTGCTGGCTATTTCACCGAAGAAGAATATATTGACGGCTATGTGGTCGAGATGAGCCCGATGTTGCTTAATCTCAATTTGACGATTGCAGGATTTGATGTGGGTTTGCGCCACAAGGTGGGGGTCGAGGATGGAATCCGCTATCTCGAGCTTGGCTTTGGGCGCGGCACGAGTATCAATATCCATGCAGCAACATACGATGGGCAGTTTGTCGGCACAGACTTCAACCCTTCACATGCGTTTATGGCGCGTAGCAATATGCGAGGCGGAGGGGGCAATAATGTGGTATTGTATGACGAAAGTTTCGATGAATTGCTTGCACGTTTTGCAGATGAGAAGCCACAATTTGATTATATCGTCTTTCATGGAATCTTCACATGGGTCAACCGCGCAATCCAAGACACGATGTTGCGCATTATCCGCCAAACGCTCAAGCCCGGCGGCGTTGTGTATAATTCCTACAACTGCTACCCCGGCTGGTCGCCCAAAGCGCCCGCGCGACATTTATTTAAGCTTTTCTCCGAGCACAGCAGTGGCAGTATGCTCGACAAGATTCCCAACATGCTCAATTTCTTTGAGGCATTTCTCAAAACCGAATCGGCATATATGAAAACCACGCCACAGAATCAAAAGCTGCTCGAAGAACTCAAGAAATTCACAACAACAGACAAAACAAGCTATATTGCCCATGAATATCTCAATGCCGCATGGGATTGTTTTTGGTATAGCGACATTGTGGCGCGTATGGAAAACATGACAAAATGTAATTATGCTTGCAATGCAAAGATTTTGGAACATTATGAGGATTTGAATATCTCACCCGAAGGTTTAACATTCTTAAAATCAATTAAGAACAAGATTTTCCGTGAACAACTCAAAGACTTTTATGTCAATCGACAATTCCGCACAGACATCTACCAAAAAGGACATGCAAGTCTTAATCCACTTGAGGTTTCGCAAAAGATTCTCAACACCGAATTTGTTATGATAAAACCACTCAACGAGTTTAAGAACAAGATTGGCACACCACGAGGTGAAGCCGAGCTTGCAAAGGAGATTTATGATAAAGTACTCGACATACTCACTCAAAAGAGCTTTGCGCCCAAAGTTGTGCGTGAGATTTTTGAGGCAACACAGATTCCATTCCCGCAATTGCTCAATGCTTTGAGCATTTTGGTTGCACAAGGCATGTGTTTGCCTTGCCAAAAAATTAGCACAAAAGTTAAGAAACAAGCCGATGCATACAATCGGAATCTGTTTGAACAACAGATGTTCAGAAGTAGCAGTGTCTTTGTTGCAAGCCCGCTGACTGGAAGTGGAATTGTGATTCCCGAAACAATGCAGCTGCTTATCAAAGGATATATCGAAAACAGAAAAACTCAAAAAGAACTCTCGCAATATATCTGGGACATCTATAAACCCCAAGGTAGAAAGCATGTGAAAGATGGCAAGGTGCTCAACGAAGATTCTGAAAACATCGCCGAGATTGACAAGATGACGCAAGATTTCTTGAACAATCGCTTGCCGATTTTTAAGCAATTGGGAATTTGCTGATGTGGCGGCTGCTCGCGATTGTTTGCGCTGTTTGTGCATTCGCGTCTGCCGAGTTGCGCACGATTACACAAGATGACAATGCAAGCATGCAAAAGCGTGCTTTTTTGCAAAAGCTGATGGACGAAAAGCCAACATATGTTGATTATTCCCATGCTTGGAAAGAGATTACAAGCTTTAGTAATGTCGTATATGAACCACAAAAGATTGTTACGCGTGAGGGCAAAAGTCCACTTTTTGTGCGCGTCTATCGCATTGGTGGTGATGATTATAGCGGCATGCCTTCGGAATTTGCATGTGAACAAAATCTTTGCCCGCTCGTGTTTGAGCTGCGCACATATTCGGGCAGCACGGGCGAACGTGAGGAATTTCGCAATTCTGATACAATGCGCGGCGATGCCGAATGGATTGTGCTTGAACTTTTGAGCGAGCGTTCGGGAATTTTGCATTTTATGGGCAGAGGGCAAAAGGTGCGCGTGCGCAAAACCGAGCAAGGCTTACATATCGACTTGCATCCCGTTTTTCGCGCGAATGTGTCGAGTGCGGCGATTGCCAATGCTACAGGCACAGGCACAACGAGCTTTACCACACGCAAGGAAAATGGGCTGACAATTACTGTTGCCGATGGCGCCGCGCCCTTTCTTGGTGAGCGCAACGAGGCAACGCCGATATTCATTGCGGCGCATTATTACCCCACGCATTTTGCTCCACAGGTGAGCTTTGATTGCACCAAAGCGACATTAGAGAGCGAACAGACGATTTGCAAAAAGCCCGAGCTAGGCGATTTGGATTTGCGCATTGCGGCATATTATAATAACATTGTGCCGTTTTATCCGCCGCTCAAAATCAAGCAGATTGCATGGTTGCGCAAACGCGATGCATGTGAGGTGTCCGAAGAATGCTTGCGCGACATTATGCAAAGACGTGTCGATGAGCTCGCCGAAATCTTCTCGCAGCTCGTGAATGAACGAGTGATTCGTTAGATTCATGGAATCTTGCATTGGTTCATAAGAAATCTGCAACGTTGTTAGGGCAACACAACACCCCAATTGTCATTGTGGTAGCCATAGCGCATTATTTTGACATCTTGTGCCCAATCTGTTTCTTTCTCCCCAATCCTAAAAACGTATTGTCGGTGATTTTCGCCCATTCAATCGTGAGATTCCAAAAATCGCTATGAATCGTTTGAGCTATTGGAAAACGGGCGATATAGAGTTCTTGTTGTGTCGTGTTTGCTTTTGCTAGAGTGCCCAAGAATTGAATGCCACGAATACCGCGAATGTTATTTGCATTGCTCGCGATTGTGCCGGCAACATGCGGGTTGGCAAGCGCCGCCTTGATGTGTTTGCTTTGTGCGTTGCTTGCAACAATGAGCGAAAAGGGTGGCTCGAAGACATAGAAGAGGTTTGCGCAATATGGCGTATTTTTGCGCAACACAGCGAGGTTGAGCAGATGTTGTTCGCGGACAATAGCAAAGAACAGCGCAAGTTTATGCTCGCAAGGGTGCAAGGAATCTGTCGCTAAGCTGCTTGATTTTTGTAAAGATTTGCTCAAAATCGACTCCATAAACGCGCAAATCAGCAATGGCGGTGATAAAGTTGGTGTCGCCACGATAGCGCGGCACAAAGTGTAGGTGCAGATGGTCGGGGATTCCTGCACCTGCGCTTTGCCGAATGTTTGCGCCCATATTCACTCCCTGTGCACCATAGCCTTCGAGCAGAATCGAACAGAGCGCGCGCGCAAGTGTGTTGAGGTGCAGCCAATGCGAATTGTCTAGCAATGTGGGAGAATCGACATGTACAAGCGGAATGAGCATGCAATGCCCGGGCGTGTAGGGGTATTTGTTCATCACCCCATAGCAAAGCGAATCGCGATAAAAAACTTTGTTTGCGTTGTCGTCTGCTGCATGTGCTGCAATATGGCAAAAGATGCAGCCATCGGGCTTTTTCTCAAAATATGCACTGCGCCATGGGGCATAGAGATTGTCCATGTGTCCTCCTAGATATAGCTTGGCGCATCATTAGCAAAGAGAATGAGGTCGCCAGCTTGTGTGCTCGCTTTGAGTACCGATTCAAGAGCGCGCTTTTCTTTGAGGATAATCTTTGAAGCAATTGTGATATTCTCGCTCAAAATTGCGCTATTGAGTTCGCCCGTTAGAATCGCGATAGCGAAGTGTTTATCGATTGCTTGGGCAAGGCGAATATTTTCTTTTTTTGTGCTTTCGACCAAGCCGGGAGTGATAATCACTTTGCGCCCTTTGTGCAAAGACGCGAGCCGAATGGCTTCGAGCATGCCCTCAAGATTGCCGTTGAAGCTATCATCGAGAATGATTTTTCCGTTTGCATTGACGCGATTGAGTCGATGTGGAACAGGTGCGAGCTTCTTGACTTCTTTTTGGATTGTGTTAATATCCATACCCAAATCATAGGCAATTTGGATTGCGCCTGCGATATTTTGGGCATTGAATATGCCAAGAATCTCGCTTTCAAACGCATAGAATTTTTGGTTGATTTCAAGCTCGAAGCTCAACCCATCGAGTGTGGCGACAATCTTGCGCATTGCGCCCGGAAAGGGCACAGCGCTAATGCCTTCTGGAATCTCGTTGTCCTTGTAGCTATATAACTTCTCCATGCGCTCGCTTTGAGCAAGCTCGAATTTGGTGTCGCGGATTGTCTCGAGTGTCTTGAAATATTCCATATGTGCCGAGCCAATCTTGCCCACAATGCCATATTGTGGCAACACAAGGCGAGCGATTTGTAGAATATCTCCGGGCGCACGCGCACCAGCCTCAACAACATAGAATTCGCTAAAATCAGGTAGATTTGTGTTGATATCGCTCACGATTCCAGCGAATGTATTCACGCTGCGCGGTGTGGCATAGACTTGGAATTTTTCGCTAAGAATTTGTGCAAGAAAATTTTTGAGGCTTGTTTTACCAAAACTGCCTGTGATAGCGATGACTTTGAGTTTTTGCAGGCTCAAAATCTTTTCTTTTGCAACTTTTGCATATTGCCGCAAGAGCACCAACTCGGTTGCGTTGCTAATGAAAATAGTGAATACAAGAGGCAAAAGATAGAGGGCGTTGTTTTTTATGGGGCTGGAGAGACCAGAATGTAGAATCTCATCAAAAAGTAGTAGCGCAATATAGATAAAAAGAAAGCGTCCAATTCTGTTGGTTAGCACTAATGGTTTATCAAGATATTTTGCCCAATAAATTAAAAAAGGAAGATAGAAAATATAGAAATAGAGATAGAAAATATCACCTGCATAGATAAAAAGTATGATAGGAAAGAAAAAATAGTAGATATGCCAACGCCATTTATGATGACGAAAAAGAACACGAAAGATTTTGTAGCTATACCATTGTAGGTTTGTTAAAAAATAATAGGCAAGTGCAAGGAGGAAAATCCAATTGGAGACAGTGCGCACAATCGTCCAATCGACTTCTGGATAGACAGATTCAAATGTAAAAAATTCCATTTCTTGCCCTTATTTGAAATATTGCATAATGCTTTTTGCAACCTCATGTGCATGTTTTAGAAAAAAATAATGGTTACCCTCGAAAACCAAAAGCTTGGAATCGCGCACCAGTGCGGCAATTTCATGTGCGCTGCAAAGCGGCGTGGCTGTATCGTCTTTGCCCCACAATAAAAGTGTTTTGGACGAAAGCGCCGCAAAAATGGGGCGAAAGTCTTCATTGACAACATTTTTAAATGTTGCATACATCGATTCGCTCAATCCTTGTGCGTCTTGTGCGCGCAATTTGAGCGCGCTAATCCCCAAAAATCGCAAACATTTTGCAAGAGAAATCTTGAGTGAGACCGACAAAGGTTTGGGGCGCACGATTCCGGCGCTTGCGAGTAAGACGAGATTGCGCGGGGCAAGTAGGCTTGCGATTTTGCCCCCAAAACTATGCCCAATGATGATGCTTTGCTCATTCAGCGCAAACTCGGCGAGGAACAGCCGCAGAATCTCGGCATAGTCGCGTGTGCAGAGCGCAGTTTCGTTGTTGCTGCCCCCAAAGCCGGGCAAATCGATAAACAAAAGGCGATGATTAGGAAAATGCGTGCTAAACGAGCGTTCCATAAGCTCCTTACAGCTGCCCCAGCCATGCAAAAACACGATACAATCCGCACAATCGCTGTTGTGTAGCGTGTAGGCGAGGGTGTAGCTTTGGTTATTGTAATTCACGGTTTTTGCAGCCAATTATTTTCCTTTTGCGTTGCGAATCTGATTGATAAAAAGGTATTGGATAGGGATATTGCGCACTTTGGGGAGCGATGAGCCAAGCGCGGCAAAAACGGCACGAAAATCGGTGAAAAGATAATGCGCAAGGCTGCCTGGAACAGGATTAATTTCATTGAGATATACGCAATCATCTTGTACAAAAAAATCGCAACGAATGAGCGCACCCTCGAAGCAGTTTGTATAAATTTTTTGGAAATATTTGATGATTGTCGATTCGAGCTCGGACGAGATTTGTGCCTTTTGAATAGAATCGCGGCGCGAAAAATCGAGATATTTTTTTTCAAAATCGAGAATCTCGCCCTTTTGTGGTTCTTCGATGATGGACAAATGCCATGTGCCCTGTGCATAGCAGCCTGCGAGATTGTATTCTTTAATTCCTTGTTTGAAGGGCTCGAGCAAAATCGCATCATCGAACTCGAATGCAACATCGAGCGCATAGTCGAGCTCTTTGGAATCCTTCACAACGCTAATACCAATCGAGCTGCCAAGATGTAAGGGCTTGAGGATAAAGGGCGGGGGCTCGGCAATGGAATCACCGCGGCGAATGATAGAATAGGGCAAGGTGGGCACGTCTTTGCTTGCTGCATAGAGTTTGGTAAGCTCTTTGCTGCAGCTTAGAATCGAGGCTTCAAGGCGCGGACCGATATAGGGAATTTGGAAGAATTCAAACAACGCGGCGAGTTTGCCGTCTTCACCTTCAGCGCCATGCACAAGATTAAGTGCGAGATTTACAGGAACAAAGTGGTTTTTGAGTAGCCCTTTTTGCAGCAGCCCACCTTGGGTAAAGGTGAGCTTGGGTGCGCTTTTGTATGCGCCGCTTGCAAAGGTTTTTGCTTGCATATTTGCAGCAGCGATGGCATACATCTCGCCCATTTTATCGATAAACACAAAATCGAGCGTAAGCACATCACGTAGCACAATGGCACTGACAATGCTGACTTCATGTTCGAAGCTTCTCGCGCCAAAAAAAACCGTTGCTTTCACACTGGCCTCCTATCGAGTATTATTATAACTGAAAATCATTTATAGCTTCTTGAGGGATTCTTTGATGATGTCTTGTGTGGAGAGTTGGCTGCCCACAAATGATGCGAGGATCTGTTGGATTTTGTCATTTTTAAAGCCTAGAGATTCGAGCGCTAGACGCGCATCACGCACATTTGTTTGTGAATCGGCGATGAAAAATCCCTCGAGCTCAATGCGCAAAAGCCCGGCACTTTTTGGTCCAATGCCCGGCACTTTTTGGATTGCTTTGCTGTCATGTAGGTGTGCAAGGAATTCGCTAGGCGTGTAGGTTGAGAGGATTGCAAGTCCGACTTTGGGTCCAATACCACTAATGCGAATCACGCGGTCAAAAAAAATCTTTTCGTCAAGCTCTAAAAAACCATAGAGAGACATTGCGTCTTCACGGACGATATGTGTGGTGAAAAGTTGTACAGCACTTAATTGCTGTGCAAGTATGCGCAAAGGGACAAACACCTCATAAACGATTCCTTGTGTTTGTACCCAAAGCGCTGTGGGTGTTTGGTGAATCACTTGTCCATGCAATCCGACAATCATAAAAAGCCCATCTAGCCTCGCATGCTAATCAAAAGATTCATACTATCATCAAGCTGAATACGTGGTCCATCGTGTCCCGGTTTTGGGTTTAGGAAAATCTCTCGTTCATCTTCAGAGAGTTTTTTGTATTTGACTTCGTTGTAGCCTTTCCAACCGCTCTTAATGAGCACATACGCGTTGCCCATACTCTCTTCGAACTTGGTGATTTCTTGGCGAATACGTTCAAGCTTTTGTTCGAGCGCATCGATTTCATCTTTAAGCTGTGTGGTATAATGGAGCAAGTTGCGGTAGTTGTGCGCCTGTTCCTGAATGAGCTTGAGTTGCGAGGAATCCTTTGGGAATTTTTTAATATCGTCCTTAATTTGTCGAACAAGCGGCTGCAGCCCTTGCAGCTCTGCCATCATCGAATGATATTCGCGTTGTTTTTCTACCAGCTGCTGCGTGAATTGTTTGCGCCCAGAGATAAAAACCTGATAGGGTGAATTTTTCTTAGGCGAAGCATTCGCGCAGAGTATGAATTTGTTGTCCTCACCTTTGAGGTTGTTCACTATAATGCTACCTGCGCTGTGTGCGTGGTGGTTTGAATGCAATGTTGAGATTCTGACATCTTGCCCAAAACTCCTGCCACCATAGGCTTCATCGATACTGATATGTTCGCCGCGAACCTCTCCTGCCTCAAGCCGCGCAATTGTAACTTGGTCACCCTCGACATGTCCTTTGTGAATCGTGATATTGGCATTATCAGCAAAAATCTGTGAGTTTTGATGTGTTTGCCCTTTAATGATGACTTTATTTGCGCGAATCAAGGCTTTGTTGCCAACATTGCCAATCACTTCGACTGTTCCTGCTTCAATCACCGTTCCTTCACCAACCGAATCTTCGAGTAAGTCGGTGCTGCTAATCACGACATGCGTGCCCGTATTGAGCCCACCAAGCAGGTTGCCACTTGTTGTAATCGAGGCATTTTTAACGTTGATTTTTTGCATCACGCCAAGCTTGTTGTGGTTTCTGTCAAGAGCGATATAGCCTGCATGCTTTGCAAAATATTTAATACATGAATCGTTTTCTTGTGCATTGATGCTCTCATCGACATTGAAAGGCATAACGTTTTGTTGTTTGGGCTCTTGTGGGGCAATGAAACGTCCCAAACAATCGCGCGCCGCCTCACCTGATTGTCCTTTGAAAAAGGTCGCGATAAGCTGGTCTTTGAGCACGAGCCGATAGGGGCTGTTATCACCTTTGAGATTAATCGCCATTTCGAGATGAGGTTCAATGCATGGCAGCCCACCAATACTTTGGGCGAGCAGAAACTCATGGGGTTTGCTTAAAAATTTCTCATTAGGCAAAGATTGGATAAAAATCTTGAGCCGCTCATATTCTGTGCGCTCATCGCGAATCAGGACATGCATATCTGCTTTGTGAATGCGAATGCGCTCAAAAAATTGTTTGATGCTTTTTTCGTCTTTGTCAATCTTTGAGCCCTGCGCAAGTCGACAATACAGCTCTCTGCCATCTGGGCTTAGAATCAGTGAGAAATGGTAGGTATAGCGTGGTGCTAAATCGACAACAATCGAATAGCGTTGCTCAATCACCAAATCTTCTTGCAATAGATAGGATTCGTCCTCAATAGAGGAGACTTCGCTGGGCGTGAGCTCACGCATTGTTTGTCCGCCAATAGAGACGAGATAATACACGCCCCTAAGCCTCGCTTCGAGCAATTTTTCGCTAATATCTTTGGCGAGAGAGACTTTGAATACCTCTTGGTTTGGGGTATCGCAGTCGGGAATGACAACGGGGCTAAAAGTCGATTCTGGCATAACCTATCCTTAAAGTGTCAAGACGTGATTAACAAATCTTCACTAGAATATTCGGCAATATTCTATCAAGACTTTTCTGAAATATCAAATCACAAATGGAGTTTTTATGCTGCGCGGATTTTTGACCAACAGCAGTGGTATTTTTTTCTCGCGAATCGCTGGTTTTGTGCGTGATTTGACGATGTCAAGTGTGCTTGGTGTGGGCATTTTCAGCGATATGTTTTTGATTGCCTTTCGTGTCCCTAATGCCTTTCGCCGAATCTTTGCCGAAGGCGCTTTTTCGCAAGCATTTTTGCCAAGTTTTAGTGCCGCGCGGCGCAAGGGTGCGTTTGTACTACATATTAGTTTCTTATTTCTTGCCTTTATTCTCATACTCTGCTTTTGCGTGGTCGCGTTTGCTCCGTATGTGGCACGTGTGCTTGCCATTGGGCTCTCGCCTGACGAAGTGCTGATTGTCGCCGAGTTGATTGCAATCAATTTTTGGTATCTACCGCTCATTTTTGTCGTTACCTTGCTTGGTAGCCTTTTGCAATACAAGCACAATTTCACGGCGGCTGCCTACTCAACTGTGTTGTTGAATCTCGCAATGATTGTGGCACTTTTGCTGACCAAAGAATCTGACCCTTTTACAATCGTAAAATGCTTGAGCATTGCAACACTCGTTGGTGGAATCTTGCAGATTTTGCTGCATCTCTATCCACTCAAACGGCTTGGCTTTTTTGCGCTTTTGTGGGTGAGTTTCTTGCATTTGCGCAGCAAGAGTGCGGAAGTTTGGCATGATGTCAAGCAATTCTATCTGCAATTTTTTCCGGCGCTTTTGGGCAGCTCAACGGTACAAATTGCCTCGCTGATTGACATTCAGCTCGCTTCATTTCTTGCTGTGGGGAGTGTGTCGTATCTGCATTATGCCAATCGCATTTTTCAGCTTCCACTTGCGCTGTTTGCAATCGCTTCGAGCACAGCGCTCTATCCGATTGTGTTGCGCGCGATTCATAATAACGACAGAATCCAAGCCCTTGCACATCTCAAACAATCGTTTTGGTTTTTGTTTTGGGCGCTTAGTGCATGTAGCGTGGGGGGGATGATCCTTTCGTTTGAAGTCGTGTGGATTCTCTTTGAGCGCGGCAATTTTAGCAGCAATGATAGTCTGCAAACAGGACATGTACTTGCTGCATATCTTGTGGGCTTGTTGCCATTTGGGCTCTCAAAAATATTCTCTCTTTGGCTCTATTCTCATCACCAGCAAATGCTTGCGGCAAAAATTTCAATCCAATCTCTACTTGTTGGCACATGCGCTTCGCTTGCACTGATGTGGGATTATGGCGCTGTTGGGTTGGCGATTGCGGGCTCACTTAGTGGCTTTGCCTCGCTCTATTGGAGCGTGAAAGCCTTTGGTTTTCGGCAGTTTTGGGATATAATTGCAGACAAAAAAGCATGGCTGCTATGGAGTGTTGTGATTGTTGCAAGCGCGATTGCAGCATTTCTGATGAAATGGGGTTTAGAACAAATTTACGCGACTTATTATACGTCATCGTTGGCTTAAAGGAGAATTATGGACAACACAATCTATTTATTCGATAGTGCAAAGGGGCAAAAAGTCGCTTTTGAATCGTTGCAAAAAGGTAAAGCAAGCCTCTACGTGTGTGGTCCAACGGTGTATGATGATGCACATCTTGGGCATGCGCGCAGTGCGATTGCCTTTGACTTGCTTTGGCGATTGCTTGAATATGACGGCTATGCCGTACGTTTTGTGAAAAATTTTACAGATATTGATGATAAGATTCTCAAAAAAAGCGCGCAAACGGGGCAGCCCGCGCATGAACTCACGCAACATTATATTGAATCCTATCTCCATGATATGGACGCTCTTGGCGTCCGCCGCGCGCATTTCGAGCCGCGCGCCACACAGTCGTTGCCGCAGATTTGTGCGATGATTGCCACACTTGTGGCAAGTGGGCATGCCTACCAAACAAGCAGCGGTGTGTATTTTAGTGTGGCAAAAGATTCCAAATATGGCGACTTGAGCCACCATTATGAGGATGAAGACGACACCCAAAGCCGAATCCACAATGATGAGGAAAAACATGATGTCCGCGATTTTGTGCTGTGGAAAAACCACAAAGAAGGCGAAAGTATTGCTTATGATTCGCCTTTTGGGAGCGGGCGACCGGGCTGGCATATCGAATGCAGCGCGATGATTGAGCAATATTTCGAGACAAATGATGATACGTTTGCCATCGACATTCATGCAGGTGGCAGCGACTTGTTTTTTCCACATCATGAAAACGAAGCCACACAAACGCGTTGTGCGACACACAAAGAGATTGCGAAATATTGGTTGCACAATGGCTTTGTAACGATTAATGAGCAAAAAATGAGCAAATCGCTCGGCAATAGTTTTTTTATCAAAGACGCTTTGAAGCTCTATGGCGGTGAAGTGTTGCGATTCTATCTTTTGAGTACACATTATCGTGCGACATTGAGTTTCTCACATGATGACTTGCTTGCAAGCAAAAAGCGACTCGACAGAATCTATCGCCTCAAAAAGCGACTGAATATGTCGCAAAAAGCTTTGCCCAAACCAAATGCGGCATTTGCAGAGTTTGAGGCTCATTTTATCCATGCATTGCGCGATGATATGAATATTTCTGTGGCATTGAGTGTCGCCGATTCGTTTTTGTCGTCTATCAACGAAGCACTCGACAAAAACTCCAAGGATTCTGTGGCAAAAGACAATGCGAATCGATTCTTGCAAAGTGTGCAGCAATTGCTTGGAATCGGCTTGCAAGAATCGACGCAATATTTCCAACAAGGAGTGAGCGTAGAGCAAAAAGTGCAGATTGAGTCCCTCATCGAACAGCGCAATATCGCAAAGAAAAATAAAGATTTTGCCACAGCTGATGCGATTCGAGAAACCTTGAGTGCGCAACATATTGCGTTGCTCGACACGGCGCAAGGCACAATTTGGGAGAAAATCTAAAGGACAAATATGCAGCGACAAACATGGAGCAACACGTTTGCCTATATTCTGACTGTTGCGGGTGCAACCATAGGCTTTGGCGCAACATGGCGCTTTCCTTATTTGGTGGGCGAAAATGGGGGCGGGGCGTATTTGCTCGTTTTTTGCGTGGCAATGCTTTGTATTGGAATCCCCGTCATCTTAGTCGAAAACGTCATTGGCAGGCGTGGTGCGACAAATAGTATCGAGAGCTTTGGACAAAAATGGCAAGGTGTTGGTTATCTTGGTCTTTTGGGCAGTTTTGGAATCTTGGCATATTACATGGTTTTGGGCGGTTTTGTGCTCGTCTATATTTATGGTCTTATTTTTGGAGATTTTGACCTTTCAAAGCCTATTTCTAAAGAATATACATCAGCATTCTATACGCAAAATATCGTTTACAATCCATTTGGAATCGGCATTTTTACGACACTTTTTGTGATGATGAATTATATCATTTTGCGCAAAGGCATTATCGATGGAATCGAAAAATCTGTGCGATTCCTCATGCCCTTGCTGTTTTTGTGTTTGCTCGTTGTTGTGGCGCGCAACCTCACGCTTCCGGGCGCAATGGAGGGGGTGCGATTCTATCTCGAACCCGATTTTTCCAAAATCACGCCCAAACTCTTTATCGATGTGCTAGGACAAGTCTTTTTCGCTCTCTCTCTTGGTTTTGGAGTGATGATAACCCTTTCGTCTCATCTCAAGAAAACTGAAAATATGATACATACAGCCATTTATACAGGACTTCTTAATACGATTATTGCCATTTTGGCAGGCTTTATGATTTTTCCTGCCCTCTTTAGTGCTGGGCTTTCTCCTGCCGCTGGACCATCGCTTGTTTTTGAGACTTTGCCTGTTGCATTTTCGCATATTCAGTTTGGGACTTTTATTGCTGCTTTGTTTTTTGTGCTCTTGCTCACCGCCGCTCTCACAACGAGTTTGCCCATCTATCAAGTCATTATCTGTGTCCTTGAAGAAAAATTCCACATGACAAAAAAGCTAGCAATCCATATTACTCTACTTGGAATCTTTATTCTTGGAAACCTACCATGTATCTTAACTTATGGTCCTTGGCGTGATATACAGCTTGTCGGCAGTCGCAATATTTTTGATAGCTTCGATTTTGTGAGTGGCAATATTTTGTTTGTTATTACAGCTTTTTTATGTTGTATCTATGTAGGGTGGGTGATGAAAACAGACGCAATAGCTGAATTAAGCAATGAAGGGCAAATCACAACAAAATGGCTTTGGATTTGGTATTATTATGTCAAATTTATTGTTCCCATCATTATTGGAATCATTTTTTATTTTGGGGTTTTGTAGCGGAAAGATAAGGCATTTGCCATTGTGTTTGAGGTCATTCTGTGCTATAATTCCCTAAAATCGTGCAGGAGGGGCTCATGTTTTCTTGGAATCGTTTCTCCATTAGCAAAAAATTCTCATGTGTTCTTGTTCTCATCGCATTAGTTATTTCCATTCCATTGCTTGTTTTTATTAGTTATCGTATGGAAGTTTTTGCCCAAGACCAGCTTGATTTGCAGGTGAAGCAAGCAGCACATATTGTTGAGGGGAATTTTGATGTCATTATTGACACCTCCTTGCGTTTTTTTGAAAATAGCCTCGCGACAATGTATGGCACGCACATGAGCGATAGTTACAAACTGCAAGGTTCTGCACAAGTCAAAGATATTATCGTGCCCAATTTGTATTACAATGGCATTCCTCTTGCGAATCAGACAGATATTGTCGA
>CAJTQL010000006.1:0-68233 GCA_910578285.1 uncultured Helicobacteraceae bacterium | reverse complement strand
TTGTGCCCAATTTGTATTACAATGGCATTCCTCTTGCGAATCAGACAGATATTGTCGATAATTTCTCAAAGATCACAGGTGGTGTGGCAACCATCTTTGTCAAAAGTGGCAACGATTTTGTGCGAATCACCACATCGCTCACCAACGAAAAGGGTGAGCGCGTCCTTGCAACCTCGCTTGGAACAAACCACCCTGCTTATAGCGAAATGATGAAAGTGAATCCAAAGACCTTTCGTGGCAAAGTGCGGCTTTTTGGGCGCGATTATCTCTCGACTTATAAGCCAATTCTTGATGCGCAACAACAAGTTGTTGGGATTCTGTTTATCGCATATAACCTTGAAGAAACCCACAGGCTCATGGTGCAAAATCTCAAAAATATTCGCGTTGGACAAAATGGCGGAGTTGTGGTGATTGACCAAACCAATAATGAATTTATCTTTGGCAAGCAAGGCAAGCCGAGTGATTATGCGTATCTTAAAGATTTGCAGCCCAATATGGTGATTGCGCACACAATCGATGGTAAAAACTATCATTCGTATGTCAATTATAGCAAAGAACTCGACCTCTACATTCTCATCGAAACTCTTGTTTCAGACTTTACGAAAGCGAATAAAGAAGTCGAGCTCATCGTCATTTTTGGCGTTATTGTCATGGTTTTTGCAATCCTCCTTGCCTCTTTCTTTATTATCAAATTCTCCATTCTCAAACGTGTGCTTGGAATCTCGACATTGCTTTTTGATTTTTTACGTTATGTGAATCATGAAACACAGAATCCCCCACACCTGCAAAAGCCCAAAGCCGAAGATGAGCTTGGAATCATGCGGATTGCGATTAATGACAATATCAAAAAAGTACAAGATGGACTTGAGCTTGACAAAGAAGCTGTGCATCAATCCATCGAAACGGCTAGAATGATTGAGCAGGGCAACTTGACAGCGCGAATTGTCAAGAATCCTCACAATCCGCAGCTTGTCGAGCTCAAAGATGTGCTCAATCAAATGCTTGATGTGTTGCAAAATAAGATTGGGAGCGACATGAACGAAATCTCGCGTGTGTTTGAGAGCTATACGAAGCTCGATTTTAGCACCGAGGTGGCAAACGCCAAAGGCAGCGTGGAAGTTACAACCAACACGTTAGGGCAGGCGATTAAGGAGATGTTGCAAGCATCGCTGCAATCTGCAAAAGACCTCGAAAGTAGCGCCAAAGACCTCAATGAGGCTGTAACAAAGATCACAGATGCTTCGCATGCTCAAGCGAGCAATCTCGAAGAGACAGCAAGCGCACTGAATGAGATTAGCAGCTCTATGCAGAATGTGAATAGCCGCGCAACCGATGTCAGCAATCAAGCAAATGATATTCGCAATATTGTCGCTGTGATTCGCGACATCGCTGACCAAACGAATCTGCTCGCGCTCAATGCCGCGATTGAAGCAGCGCGTGCGGGCGAGCATGGACGTGGATTTGCCGTTGTGGCAGACGAAGTGCGCAAGCTCGCCGAGCGCACGACAAAGAGCCTTAGCGAGATTGAGGCAAATGTCAATGTCCTTGTGCAAAGCATCAATGATATGGGCGAATCGATTAAGGAGCAAACATTGGGTATCGAACAAATCAATGAAGCCGTGAGCCAGCTCGAATCTGCCAATGCACAGAATGTCGAGATTGCCAACCATTCACATGGAATCAGCAATGATGTCGACCATATCGCTAGCATGATTCTCAAAGATGTGCAAAAGAAGAAGTTTTAGGGGATTGTGGCTACGCCATTGCGAGGAGCGCAACGAGCGTGGCAACCCCTGATGTTGTGAGCAACCAAGAATCATGGATTGCTTCGGATTCTGGCGAATCCCCGCAATGACGCTAGTCAATCGGATTATGCCAAAAAGCTGCCACCTGTTGGCGCAAGCATGCTCGATTGTTCATAGCTTTTGATAGCGCGGCGAATATCGCTTGCTGTGCTAAAGAGACTATTTTGCTCTTTTTTGTCGGCAAGCAAGGTGGTGAAATTGCTTGCATGTGCGTCTTCGTTGTTGCTCATCAAATCTTGATAGATTCCGCCAAACATGGTAAAGAATTGATTTGTGCTTTGCGCATTGGTACCGCTGGCATTGCTTGCCAATCTTTCACCGTTGTCTTGTCCTATGAGATTAAGATTCTGTACTTCTTTGGAGAGAATCGTTTGGAATTTATCGTTTGTGGGAGTATTTGCAATCGTTCCTGATGTTTTGAGTGCATCATAGAGGATTGTAAGAAAATCTCCACCGCTATGATTCTCGAGATTCTGCGCGCGCTGCAAATAGGGCTGCATTGCGCCTGCCTTGAGGCTGTTAATAGCTGTAATGGGTTGGTTATTGTAGGGTGCGATAGGCGTCATATCTGCTCCTTTTTTGGTTGATTTCCATATTCTAAGCAAATGTTATTCCATGTTGTCTTTGCAGCATTTTGTGCTTTGTGTAATTCTTTAAGGATTATAGGGTAGAATCTATGCCACTTTGTTGGCAGTTTCGCTTTGTCTCAACATGACAAATTGGGATAGTCTCAATCAGAAATTCTGCCATTGCGAGCAAAGCGAATCAATCAATCGTTGTTGGGTAATCAAGAATCATTGATTGCTTCGGCTAACGAATCGCAATGACATATCATTTTTGGACGTTTGCAATCAGCAAAATAGGTTTTCGCGATTCCAATATAAGGACTTGATAATGATATTTTTATGGCTTGGCATGATGTTATTCTTGTGTGTATTGGGCGCAATAGTCTATTTTTTTATCAAACGTCCAATATCGACATTTGGCAATTTTGGCAAAATGGGCGGGTATATCTCAACACAATTCTCACGTGCTAAACAGGCAGAAATCTTCCAATCGTTCAAAAGCCTCAAAAATAAACAGTCCACGTTACAAAAATGTGCGGTTTTGCAAGGGGAAGAAAAAGAGATTTTCATGCTATTGCGGCAGGGTTTGCCTCTTGGTCAAGTTTGTATTTTGCCTCATGTATCTTTGCGTTTGTTTGTCGAATCAGACAATTGCCCCGAGCTTGAATATTGTGTGAGTTTTTTGATTGCAGGCAATAAGAGTCTTTTGCCTCTTGTTGCTGTGGATTATCTCGATGAGCTAGACGAGGGCGCGCGGGTGCTGTGCGCAAGCAAGAAGCTGCTTTTGCAGCAAGCAAATGTTCCTTATCTTTTGCTCGTGCGGCAGAAATTTCTCAAAGACGATTTGCTCGAGCCAGCACAGCTGCGCGAATGGCTCATTACATATCTCTTTTCAAAATTCAAGACCGCTAAATCCACAACAAGCGACTAGATATAGTACATATTCTGATTCGAAATTTTTTCTTCATAGCGAATCAAGTCTTTGAGGGTTGTGCTGTAAAGAGCACGAACTTTTTCTTGAGTGTCTGCCCAAAACAGATTCAAAGCTGGGCTTTGTGTTTTGATTTTTTTCATCCATGTGCCTTCGAGTACATCGAGAAAATCTCTAATTGGTATGTTTTCAGCTCCTTCAGCGAGTTTGTAGCCGCCTTTTGGTCCGCGTGTGCTCGTCAAATAGCCTTTGTTACGTAAAATAAACAAGAGCTGCTCAAGATAATTCTGTGGCACATCGATTGCGCGAGCAATCTCGCTTGCCTGCACAGCATTTGTGTGGCTATTGAGGAGAATATAATACAACGCTCCTAAGCCATAGACTCCACGTGTGGAAATTCCCATATTGCCTCCTTTGTTCTGTTATCAAATCATGCAATTGTAGCAGCGAAAATTAATCTTATGAAAACCAACTCTTAATTCTATCAACAAGTGATTTGAGATTGTTTTCATTGTTCGCTTCTTGCCCAAACGAATCGTTGAGTTTTTGCAGCAATTCCCTTTGCTCATCGTTGATTTTCGTTGGGTAGGTGATTTTGATTTGGACAATCAAATTGCCTTTTTGGCTGCTGTGTGGCTCTTTGACGCCTTCACCCTGAAAGACAAATTGTTGTTTGTCTTTGACAAACGCAGGAATCTTGAGCTCAAGCTCTTTGTAGGGCGAGGGCACTTTGAGTGTCGTTCCCAAGGGCACAATGCTAAAAAAGAGAGGCAGCTCGAGATACAAATCTTGCCCATGTCGCACAAAATGTTCGTCTTCTTGCACTTTGGCAACAAGATAGAGGTCGCCACGTTGCCCATCTATCTCGTTGCCCTTTTGGTGGATGCGAATCTGCATACCCGAATCGATTCCAGCAGGCAAATCCACGTTCACCTTTTCCTTGGCTGCCTCAAAGCCCTTGCCAGCACAGTTTGCGCAGCTTTCAGAGGCGGTTTCACCGCTACCATTGCATGTGGGGCAGGTTTGTGCAAAACGTAAAAATCCTTGTTGGATAAACACCTGCCCATGCCCCTTGCATTGTTCGCAAACTTTGAGCTTGCCGTCTTTTGCACCGCTGCCCTTGCAGGCTTTGCACATCTTTTTGTAGTCGATGTTGAACTCTTTTTTTGCCCCAAAGAGTGATTCATGGAAGCTCAATTCGATTTCCATCGCAAGGTCGGGAGAATATTTATTCTTTTTTTGTTTTTTGCCAAATCCTGTTCCAAAGACAGAATCAAAGATAGAGCCCAAATCGCTGAAGATGTCGCCAAAGCCATCACCGCCTCGCCCGCCACCATGCCCTTGCAAACCTTGTTTGCCATAGCGGTCATAGATAGCACGTTGTTCGGGATTGCTAAGGACTTGATAGGCTTCGTTGACTTGCTTGAATTTCTCCTCGGCTTCTTTGCTCCCCTCGTTGCGGTCAGGGTGGTATTGCATCGCCATTTTGCGATAGGCTTGTTTGATTTCATCGCCTTGCGCGTTGCGTGTGATTCCGAGTACTTCATAATATTCAAATTCTTCCAAAAATTCTCCTTTTTCTTTGAGGGCGCATTATAGCAAAAGTATTTTAGTATGCGTTAAAGATAATGCCGATAGAATCCGCGCCATGAAAGAACCAACTAGTTTTGATGTACTCGTGGAATGTTTGCAGCAGCTTCCGTCTGTGGGACGCAAATCTGCACTGCGACTTGCTTATGCTCTTGCTGTCGAGAATAAGCCGCTTGCAGCACGGCTTGCGCATTGCATTTCTGGTGCTGTGCAAAATGTTTTGCTGTGTCAGGAATGTGGCGGTGTGTGCGAAGACGAGCTGTGCGCAATTTGTAGCAATCCGCTGCGCGATAATGGCGAATTATGTGTTGTGCAACACCCCAAAGACATTCTCACGCTCGAAGAGACACATTTTTTTGAGGGGCGCTATTTTGTTGTCGAATCGATTGACGGATTTCGTCTTGAGGTTTTGCGCAATATCGTGCAGCTGCATCATGTCCAAGAAATCATTTTTGCATTCACGCCTTCTGTTGCCACAGACGCGCTGTTGCTTTATGTCGAGGACAAGCTCGCTGACCTTGCGTTGTTTTTTACCAAAATCGCACAAGGTGTGCCATCGGGCGTGAGCCTCGAAAATGTCGACCAAATTTCGTTGTTGCGTGCTTTTAAGGGACGTAAGCAACTCTAGGAAATTTTGAAACATTAGCGCGAAAATGAGCTAGAAAATCAGCTATATTTAAGAATATGTGTGGTATAGTGGAAGCGATTTTAATCTTAAGGAGTATCCAATGAAGAAGTTTCTCTTACTTGGCGTTTTAGCCACTGGAGCGTTGTTTGCACAAGACGGCGCGACCATTTTCAAAAAATGCGTTGCCTGTCATGGACCAAACGCTGAAAAAGTTGCACCCGGTAGCAAAGGTGATGTTACAATCAATGGAACTGACAAAGCCATCTTGATTGAGCAACTCAAAGGCTATGCAGCAGGCACAGCAGACAATGGCGGCTCAAAGCAAATCATGTATAACAACATGAAAATGTGGAAATTGACAGACGCAGACATCGAAGCTGTGGCTGATTATATTTCTAAGCTTCCTGCTTCAGCAACAACACGCAAATAGTCTTGCTTTTTGCGTTGATTCGGGGGCTCTGCTCCCGATTGTTACAGGGTTTTATTTCGCCGCAAAGTTTGCTATCTTATCATAAAATCCATACTTACCTGATTTATTATCTTGCAAATTTACATTTTTTTCGCTATAATCTTAGAGGTTTCAGTCTATATTGGAGAAGGACTCATATAAAGAATGTCGCAAGGAGGGGGTATGCCAACGCCAAATGCAACAGAAAAAAGCGTTGAGGGCTTTTTGGTTTCTAAAACAGACACAAAAGGCAAGATTTTATATTGCAATGAAGAATTCATTTCGATTTCGGGGTATAGCGAAAGAGAATTGCTCGGTCAGCCGCATAGTATTGTGCGCCACCCCGATATGCCGCGCACAATATTTAAATATTTGTGGGGGCGAATTGTGCAGGGGAAGGAAGTCAATGCGTATGTCAAAAACCTCGCAAAAGATGGCTCGTTTTATTGGGTGTTTGCCAATATCTATCCTTCGTTTACAAATAGCAACACCATCGCGACGTATAATTCTGTTCGCCGCAAGCCGAGCACAAATGGGCTAGAGTTCGCTAAGGATCTCTATACCGAGCTCAAAAAGGTTGAGCAGAATGGAATCGATGCTGGGCTTGCATGGTTTGTCGAATATTTTCAATCTCGTGGTATGTGCTATGAAAATACGGTTTTATGTTGGCAGAGTGAATTAATGTGTTAGGAAGTTAGCATGATTTGGATTTTTCTTGCTTTGTTTTTAGTGGCGCTAGGTTTTTGTGGCTTGTTGTTTGTACGTTTGCAGCGGCAGACGCACCGTGTTAATGAACTCTATGAATTTGTGCATGCAATCAACGCAGGCAATTTTGACATTCGCAAAACCCATCTGCGTGCAGATAAGCTTGATAGAATCGCAAGCGAAATCAATCGCCTACTAGACCAAGTACAGACTTTCATGTCTGAAGCAAAAGCAGCATTCCAATATACGATACAGGGCGATATTAATAGAAAGATTTTATGTGATGGTTTGTTGCCCAGTTTTGCTGATATTGGTTCGTCTATCAATAGTAGCATCGATTCAATTATCCAAAACAGAGTTTTGCAGGCAAAAGAGCATATAAATAGCGAGCTTGGCGATGTGAATGACAACAAAACGCAGCTTGTCTACCTACAAAGCAGTTTTCGTCAAAGTGCAGGCAAGTTGGGCGAGGTAACGATAGAGTTAGGCGAAGCAGCGCAACATTCACGAGAATATGCCAACCGCATCCAAGAGGTTTTGCAGGCTTTTGAAGAGCTGAATATATTGATCGATTCAAACCAACAAGCATCATCGACACTCGCTCAACGTTCCAATGATATCAACTCTATTGTTGATTTGATTAATGATATTTCGACACAGACGAACTTGCTCGCGCTCAATGCTGCGATTGAAGCGGCACGTGCAGGCGAACATGGACGTGGATTTGCCGTTGTGGCAGAAGAAGTCCGCAAGCTTGCTGAAAAAACACAAAAAGCAACGGGTGAAATTCGTGCGAATATCTCTGTTTTGCAAGAAGATAGCAATGGAATCTCAACTAACTCGCAAGATATGTTTAGTAAGATGGGTAACGTGAGTGAAAGTATTCATGATTTCTCTGTGATGCTCACGGACCTCACGCGCACAACGATGCTTATGGATACAACATTGCGTGAGATTGCCTCTCGAATTAATGCCAATCTTTTTATGGTTGATCATGTCATATTTAAAGATAACGCCTACTCACACGTAATACAAGGAATGGAGGGCGAGCTTGCCTCTTCTACGCAATGTAACTTTGGCAAATGGTTCTTAAACGCGGGCAAGGAGAAATATGGCGATTTGCCCATCTACGAAGAAGTGCGCGCATTGCATGACGATGTGCATTTGTATGCTAAAGAGGGCTTGAACGAATCGCGCAAGGCTGATAGAAGCAAGAAACATGTTGCTGAGATTGTGAAAAATTTCCAATTAATGGAAAATGCAAGCAAACAATTCTTTGTGATGATAGAGAAAATGATTCAAGAGAAATTCAAAACTCCTGCTCAACCCGAGCAATAGTGACTCCGCAAAGCGTGTGCCGCCCAAATCGGGGCAGGGCGGCAGCTGCTATAGCCAAAAGAAATACGCCGCAATCGCGATAGTAATCGAACATAAGATATTGAGCCGAATACCTGCTTTGACCATTTCGGTTTGTTTGATTTGCCCTGTACCAAATACGATTGCGTTTGGTGGGGTGGCAACAGGCAGCATGAATGCGCATGAAGCACCGATTGCAATGATGAGCGCAAGTCCAAGCGATGGGACACCAAGAGATTCAGCGATGCTGATAAACAGCGGCACAAGTAGCGCAGCACTTGCTGTATTGCTTGTAAATTCTGTCAAGAAAACGATAAACACGCCAACAATCAGCGCGATAAGGAAGATATTGCGCTCCTCAATCAACCAGACAATCCCGTCAGCCATTACACGGCTTGCACCAGAATCTTTGAGAATGAGAGAGAGCGTGATTCCGCCACCAAAGAGCATCAAAACGCCCCAATCGGTGTTTGCCTGTACTTGTTTCCATTGAATCACGCCACAAGCAACAACGAGTACTGCTGCAAAAATGGCAATAATGCTATCAAAATTCGCGATTTTTGCCACGCCAAAAAGTGAGGCAACAAAGGGTTGCACCCAAGCACTAAAAATCCAGCATAGTGCAATGAATACAAAGATTCCAAGTGTGAGATATTTTTCAAAATCCATCGGAATCATCTCATTATTCGTATCAAATGTTAAATTGAGTTTTGGTTTGAATGTGAAATAGAGTACGAAAATCATGAGAGGCATAAATACGATGACCATAGGGATTCCATATTGCAGCCATTGCGCAAAGGTGATATTCAGCTGTGTCGCGACAATCGCATTTGGCGGTGTGCCTACAAGTGTGCCAATCCCTCCAATGCTCGCACTATATGCAATCCCAAGCAGCACAAACACAAAGGTGTTGCGCTCCTTTTCAGAATCAATCTTTGCAAGCATTCCAATCGCAAGCGGCAACATCATTGCTGCTGTGGCTGTGTTGCTCATCCACATCGACAGGAACGCAGTTGTGGAAAACAAGAAAAGCAAGGAAAGCATGAAATGCCCACGTGCAAGCCGTAAGATGTGTTGCGCAATGATTTTATCGAGCTGCTGATGGTGCATTGCCGCTGCAAGTGCAAAGCCACCAAAGAACAAGAAGATGTTTGCGTCCGCAAACCCAACGAGCGCATTTTTGGTGCTCATAAGCCCCGTACAGGCTGCCAAAATGGGGATTAATATGGCGGTTATGGTAACATGCAGTGCCTCTGTGAGCCACAATATCGCGACAAAGGCGAGAATCGCCAGCCCCTTATTGACCTTTTCATCAAAAGGTAGATAGAGCAACAAAAGAACAAAAACCACCATATCAACCACAACAATCGAAGCTTTACCACTCCAATGCATAATGCCTCCTTCTATTTTTTTAATTCTAAACCATTTTATATTTTTTCACAATAAAGCAGAACGCATATTTGTGGCAATCGGATAGATGTTACTAAAAGTTACATTTTGGAATCTATCAAAAAGTCTAAGTCAATTCCTGCTTTTTGGGCGTATTTCCGTTGTAATTTCTTTGGAATAATGTAGGTTTTTTTGTTTTTAATGAAATTTGTTCCTGTTTGCTGGAATCTAAAGCTAATTTTTGCCTCAAAACATTGCATACGTAGCCCAAGCACCCAGTCATAATGGCAAACTCTTGCATGATAGCCACTCTCACCCCCCACGCTCACGAGCTCGATTCTGTCTTTTTGCAAATATTTCCTAAGATGAAGCTCCTCCAAAAGCGGCGCGGCGATGATGTAGCGGTGTTTGATGGGTAGCCTCAAAAAGAGATTTAATCTTTCATCGGCACATTGTTGGGTTTCAACGCTGCAACCGATGATAACATTATCATATCCCATGCCCCAATCGCTCGGCAGGCACATTTGGAGTCGATGAATGCGTTTGGTAAAGAAAATGAAGGTACAGCGGCTACGTGCGCGAATCATCTCCCAAACTGCGTTGCGCCACGAATCCGCACCCTCAATCAAGAAATCACTGCTAAAACAGAGCCACACAAGAGCACCATCTGGAATTTTATAATTTCCTACTCTATTTTTTTCAATTGGAAGATAGAAATCTTTATTTTTATGTAAATTTTGTGTATCTATATTAAATATTGAATCTATTCTATAAATAAAACAATTTTTGCAACCTGTGCTCAAACGTTGGCAACCATGCCATGGGTTATAGGAAAATTCTTCAGGCATTGTCGGTTCGATGGGTTCAAATAGGCTTTGCAAAGGGATTCCTAGAATAATAGTATGCAACATGAGATGCTAGATTTCATGGATTGACATCAACAAAATTTTGTAGCTACAAAACATGATAAAATAGCAAACCTAACTTCTTGTCGATGACAAACATGATTTGCATTTGTGATTCTAACATGTTTAATTGGAGGTGCGATTCCAACCGCACATCTCTCATTCTCTCGTCATTGCGAGAGACGAAGCCTCGTGGCAATCGACCGAGCATTCGTAGACGTTTGATTGTTTTGCTAACACTCGCAATTGATAAAAACTAAAACTTGAGCGATTCCAAATACAAATTTTGTGCCCAGCAGCGCGAGATAACAAGCTTTAGTTTCTGCGATTCTAAATGGTACGCCCAAGAGGATTCGAACCTCTGACCTACGGCTTAGAAGGCCGTTGCTCTATCCAGCTGAGCTATGAGCGCAAAAGGCAGCCAAATGGGGGGCTGAAAGTGGTGTTGTTGCATATTAAATGTTCGCGATATGGCGCATAGAATCTTGTTTTGTCATGTTGGCGATAGCGAAACATCTTTTGGATTCTTTGCTTGGTTGCCACGTTTGCAATGACGCGCTTTGGATATTGCCTGCATCTTTGGAGGTGCGATTCCAACCGCACATCTAATGTTCTCTCGTCATTGCGAGAGACGAAGCCTCGTGGCAATCGACCGAGCATTCGTAGACGTTTGATTGTTTTGCTAACACTCGCAATTGATAAAAACTAAAACTTGAGCGATTCCAAATACAAATTTTGTGCCCAGCAGCGCGAGATAGCAAGCTTTAGTTTCTGCGATTCCACATGGTACGCCCGGAGGGAGTCGAACCCCCAACCCTCAGATCCGAAGTCTGATGCTCTATCCAATTGAGCTACGAGCGCCGATTAATATGCTGAAAATGGGGTGGGCGATGGGGATCGAACCCACGACCCTCAGTGCCACAAACTGATGCTCTAACCAACTGAGCTACGCCCACCATAATGGTCGGGGCGAAAGGATTCGAACCTTCGACCCCTTGGTCCCAAACCAAGTACTCTAACCAGGCTGAGCTACGCCCCGTCCAAAATGAGAAAAAGCAGTATAGCGCAAAAAACTTAAAATTTCAAGCCTTTTGTGATTTTTTTGCATGCAAATGCAAATAGAGGCTCAAAACCTCGATACTTGCGGGCGTTACGCCGCTAATTTGGCTTGCGTCAAAAAGGTTTTGTGGAGCAAAACGTGCGAGTTTTTCTTCGATTTCGCGACTTAATCCAATGCCTTTAAATACAAAACCACTCGGAATCTTGATACGCAAAAGCTCTTCGTCTGAAAGAATCTCGCTCTTTGCCTTGTCGATGTAGTTCGCGTATTTTGCCTCGATGAGAATCTGCTCAATCACGACATCATCGAGCTTGCCAAAGCGCGCAGCAAGCCGCCGCAATTTATCGCTGCTAAAGCTTTTGCGCCCAACAATCGTGAGCAACGTGGTTTTGTCCGAAATGCCCTCTTCGCCCAAAGATTGCAGCAATGCTAGATTTGTTGCGCTTGGTGTGAGGTGCGAATCGCGCAACCATTGCAGCGCCTCGCGAATCTCATCTTGTTGTGCGCAGATGTTTTGCCAGCGCACTTCTTCGAGCAACCCAAATTTATGTGCATAGTGCCCAAGCCGAAATAGCGCATTGTCTTCGCGCAACAACAGGCGATATTCCGCACGAGAGGTGAACATGCGGTAGGGCTCGGTTGTGCCTTTCATCGTCAAATCATCGACCAAAACGCCCAAATATGCCTCATCGCGCCGCAACACAAAGGGCTCTTGAGCGCGCAAAGCAAGCACGGCGTTGATACCCGCAAAAAGCCCTTGCGCCGCCGCTTCCTCATACCCCGTTGTGCCGTTAATCTGCCCAGCAAGATAGAGATTTTTGAGCTTTTTAGTTTCAAATGTTTTATATAAATCAGTAGGATTCACATAATCATATTCAACAGCATACCCATACCGAACAATTTGTGCATTCTCAAGCCCCGCAATGCTATGCAGCATTTCTTCTTGCACATCATAGGGCATCGAGGTTGTCAAGCCGTTGATATAATATTCCACAGCCTCGCTCGTTTGGGGCTCGATAAACAGCTGATGCCGCTCTTTGTCGGCAAAGCGGTGAATCTTGTCTTCAATACTTGGGCAATAGCGCGGACCAATGCTTTGAATCTGCCCGCTAAACATCGGCGCGCGCGCAAGATTACGTGCGATAATCGCATGCGTTTGTGCGTTGGTGTAGGTAATGAAACACGGCAGCTGCCGTGTTTGCGTGTCGCAGCCTCTGTTGCGAAAGCTGAAAAAGGGCGGGGGAATGTCGCCATGGTGCTGTTGCAACGCGCCAAAGTCGATGCTATCAGCGCGCACGCGCGGGCATGTCCCCGTTTTGAGCCGCGAAACATCAAGCCCAAGCGCGCGGAGATTGTGCGCGAGATTCACAGAGCTTGGCTCACCAAAGCGCCCATATTGCGTGATATACTCGCCAATATGCACCAAGCCATTCAAAAATGTTCCCGTACAAAGAATGATTTTTTTGCCAAAATATTTGCGCCCAAGCTCGCTAGAAACGCCAATAACAGCGCCATTTTGCACGATGAGTTCCGCAACCATTTCTTGCCGCACAGCGAGATTGTGCTGGCGCAAAAGCAGCTCCTTTGCGCGCAAGCGGTATTGATCCATATCGATTTGTGCGCGGCTACCTCGTACAGCAGGACCTTTGGAGGCATTCAATGTGCGGAATTGGATTCCGCATGCATCGGTAAGCAGCCCCATAACACCGCCAAGCGCATCAATCTCTTTGACCAAATGTCCCTTTGCGAGCCCACCAACAGCGGGGTTGCAGCTACATGCGCCAATCTGTTCAACAAGAATCGTGAGTAACAACACTCGCGCACCCATTTTTGCTGCAACAAGGCTTGCCTCAATCCCCGCATGCCCTCCGCCAACAACAATCACATCATATTCAGCATTCTGCATTGCATACCTTTTTTGAGCGCTATTATAGCAAAATTTCGCAAGGAACTTCGGATTGTTCGGATTGTAGAGGGTTTGTTACAAATCGTATCAATGAAAAAATTTTTATCTAATATTTCTTAAATATTTATGTTTTCTACGAATCTTTGCTCCAATCTCACATGGACACTGCACACATATTGCCCTTGTGTATGTGTGTGGATTCTGATTCCAAACAAATAGTAAATGCTTTGTAAAGTTGAATATCTAATTAAAATCACTTAATGACAGGAAATATTCAAATTTATTCTGAAAAATGCAAAAAATTTTTTCAAAATACTTGACAAGCAATAAAAAAGCTGCTACAATTCCAACAAGAATTTGGAACTCGAAGCGAAAAGGTGCGGCTGCCGCGCATAGCTTGCAATGATAATTTGTCATTCTGAAGCCGCTTGCGGCTGAAGAATCTCAAAGCATAAGAATCCAAAGAGATGTTTCGCTAGCGCTCAACATGACAAGATTCCAATTGTCATTGCGAGCGAGCGGCGCGAGCGTGGCAAGCAACATTCAGCTGCGCTCATCGCGTGAGAGTGAAGAACCAAATCTAAAGAAAGGAGGACAAAGCGATGCTCAAAAGAATTTCTGTTGCGATACTTTGTGTGGCAATCGGCTCAAGCCTAGCATTTGCAGCACCAAGCGCAAAGAATGAAACACATGATTTGCTCGCTGCGGCAAGCAACAATGCGGTTTCGCAAAACAACGTTGGTGTGCAAAAGCTAAGCAAGGCAGAGATGGAGCAGGTCGAGGGTGGATTTAGATTAAAACTACCAAAATGGCTTAGACCATGCATTAAGTGCCGCAAGTAGGTTACCCCTATGGGTTCAAAAATTTGGTTGTGAGTAAATTTTTTACTGCTCATAACCTATGCCAAAATATTGATTAAAGGAGATAACAATGGCAACAAAAAAATTGACAGCGGGCATTCTTGCCCTTTCAATCCTCGGGACAACAGCGTTCGCAACACCTCAAGCACCGGTTGCGACAGACAATGCGCAAGATTTGCCCACAAGCGCAAGCTATGAGCAAGATTTGCTCACAATTGCAAGTGCAGGTGCGCTCACAAGCGAGAGCGCGGGTGTGTATCAGCTTAGCAGTACTGAAATGGACGAGGTGCATGGTGGACTTAGAATCAAGATTGGCAAAGCTAAGATAACGATTAAAAAAGTCTGTCTTGCAGTCGTTTGCATCATCAAATAGGTGCTTGCCCCTAAGGGCAAGCTAGCACGTTGGGCAATGCCCAATCTACCTGCATTCTCCAAAGCCTCATAACCTTTCGGAGAGTGCGGGCTTTTTGTCGCTGTTGCAAAACGACAAACGCAATCCTACACCCAAAAGGATAATGTATGGCAAAAATATTAAAACTTCTCCCCCTCTTTTTCCTTTCCCTAGCTTTTGCCCAAGACAGCAAAGTTTATGGAAAGATTGAAGCAGGGGCAGAAAATCAGAAGCAGGTTCATAATCTCCTTAGTGATGATACAGACTATGATATTCTGCACAAATATATCGGCACTGCTCGTGGCAGGCTCGGCTACCAATGGCAGAGCGGCTGGCGTTTGGGAATCGACCTTGCATTGTCGGGTGCGGGCGGAACGAACAACCTTAGGGGAAGCACACTCGTAAAGGGGTTAGAAAACACGCCTTTCAGCACCTCCCCAAAGGGTGTTGCGACAATAGGCGCAACTATGGCATTGCATGTCGGTTATCCCATCTTTGTAAAAAATAGCGATGAACTCTATCTCTATTTTTCGCTTGGAAACGAAGGAGCATTCTCGACCTTTTCAGCCGTGATAACGAATCTATATTCCACTTTTTTGCAGCTCGACCTCGAGGGCAGGGCTGCTGTTGCTCCCAAGCTAAGCATTGGCTATGGCGTGGGAATCTATTATGTGCCCACACCTCAAGTTTTTCTCTCAACTTACGATGATGAACATTACATGCGTTTTACAAATGTAAATTCAGATAATGAAGTAAGTGCCGACCTCAAGGGCGGAATCTGGGGCTTGCATGGCGATTTGAAGTTGATTTATGCCGCAAACAAATATTTTGATGTCTTTGCAAAAGTGGACGCAAAGGCGCGCTTTGTGCCCAAAAGCGAGACCGTGCAAACAGGCGTCTATGATGTCCTCAACAACCGTTCGCTTGGCGATGTTTCGCTATATACCCCCAAATATTTTTCGTTTCGCAGCGGAATCTATCTTGGAATCATGTTCTAGGAGGATAACATGAAAAAAACTTTACTCTTATGCGCTCTTTTTCTTGGAAGCCTCCATGCAGAGGACGGAATCATCGCCAATTTCGGCGTTGGCGCGGGCTATAACCGATATAGCGAATATTCATTCATGCACACAAACGAGCTGTTGCTCAATGCCAATGCGAATCTGGGCTATCGCTATCAGTTCGCCAAGCTCGAGGCGGTGGGCGATGGCTTCACGACAATCGGGCAGTATCGCGGAGAGTATCAGAATGACCCCCTCGATGGCGCAAAAAAAGAGGGAACGGCGAAAATGATTTTCATGAGCCAAATCTTCGATGGGCAGCTCAAGGCGGGAGTCGACTTGCTCGCGTTTAGCAAAAGCTATGATTTGTTTTTACAAAGCGGAATCGGCTACCGCTATCTTTACAATAACACCGCAGGATTCAAGCGCGCACAAATCTATGTCTATGTGCCCATCGAGCTCGAAGGCGAGATTGCCGCGAGTCCCTCGTTTGCATGGACATACTCGCTGGGCTATAAGCATTTGATTGAAGGTAGGCATGCGAGCTTGGGAGGCGTTTTGGGTTATGAGAGTGAAGATTACTATGCCAAGCAAGACAAGGGTTTTGGCGCGAAAGCGAGCTTTGGTTGGAAAGAAACAAGCAGCGATTCGAAAACATTCACACGATTTGTCGTGGATTATTGGAAAATCGATTATGCAAACACCAAAGCATCGGTGAATCATCTTGGTAATCCCACAATTACAGTCGAACCCAAAAACTTTACGATTAGCGTGTTCGTGCAACACGGCTGGAGATTCTAATGCGCTTTGTTTATGTTTTGTCATTGCGAGGGCGTTGCCCGAAGCAAGCAAATACCATGTGTCGTTGCGAGCGAGCGGCGCGAACGTGGCAATCAACCGTATTGGGATTCTCTTTGAGATTCCTTGCTCGTTGATTGCTTTGCTAATGTTCGCAATGACAGATGGCGGGATTCTAAATAGGATTCCATGTGCCATTTGTATATGCCTATATAGCGCTATTATTGAGATTTTTTGGGGTAATCATGAGAAAAAAAATTGAAAACACCTTGACAAAACATCAAAAAGTTGCTAGAATTGCAGCAAGAGTATGAGGTCGGGCTCATACCAACGGAGAAAGGAGGAAAGACAATGCTTAAGAGGCTTTCTGTTGCAACACTTTGTGTGGCAATCGGTTCGAGCCTAGCATTTGCAGCACCAAGCGCAAAGAATGAAACACATGATTTGCTAGCTGCGGCAAGCAACAATGCGGTTTCGCAAAACAACGTTGGTGTGCAAAAGCTAAGCAAGGCAGAGATGGAGCAGGTCGAGGGTGGACGTTGGAAAATTAAAGCACCCAAGATTCCGTATATCATTTGCAAAAAATGTTTCAAATTCTAGTTTAGCCTTCGGGCTTCAGGATTCAAGTTTCGAGCCAAAATCTAAAACTGCTCGAAATTTTCAAACCATAAACAAAGGAGTTAAAATGGTCATCAAGAAAATCACAGCGGGCATTCTCGCCCTTTCAGTTCTTAGTGGAGCAGCATTTGCTGCAGAACAAACACCCACAACAGGTGAGCAAGATTTGCTTGCAATCGCAAGCGCTGGTGCGCTCACAAGTGCGAGTACGGGTGCACATCGGCTCAATGCTGCTGAAATGGACGAAGTGCATGGCGGGAAGCTGAAGGTTAGCGTTAAGATTCGTACGAAACCATTTAGGGTAAAATTCAGTGCTAGATGGGAATAGTGCAATCCTAATCTAACTTCATTTGGGAATGTGTGCAAGCATTCCCAAATTTTAAAGACAGTATATTGAATACAAAATTATTTTTTTAGGATTTAGTGTATTGTCTTTGCAATAAAATTCTTCCCTTGAAAGGCATAATAATATGATAACAAAACATACAAAACGTACATTATTGCTGCTGTGTTTTCTCTTTCCATTGTTTGCGTATGCGCAAGATGATAGCGGATTCTATGGAATTGTAGAGACAGGAATGGAAAAATATTGGCTGAATACATCAGATAATGCAACAAAAATCAATAAAGAAATTGCAAATTTATATTTCGAAGGTGGTTATCGTACACTTTCGGGGTGGCAATTTGGGCTCGAAATTGGGCTTGCGGGCAGGAGTGCAGATTACGACTCAAGCGGCATTCCGCTTGTGCGCGGCGCAGAAAATTTGCCCTATGAACAGGTTTATGGCACATTACTAATTCTTCCCACAATTGGTGCAAAAGTTGGCTATAAAATTTTTGATAATAGTCAACATTCAATTTATACAAATTTACACTTATTAATTGATGGTTCTTTAATGTCTCCTCGCGCCGTAGGCATGAGCTTTGTTACTCCAGCTTTGAAGTTTGATGTCGAAGGAAAGACTTGGTTTTCGCCACGTTGGGGTATTGGTTATACACTTGGTGGGACATATTATCCAAGTCCCAATGCTGCTTTATATGGCGATGATGATGATTTTGTTAGATTACAGAATCTTAGCAATGATGAGTTTGTAGATTTTAATGGATTTTGGGGCACGTATGGGGCATTGAAGTTCTTATATCGCTATGACAAAACCAATCTTTTTATCAAATGGAGTGTTGATGCGAAATTTTTTCCACAATCCACGACAATCACGGGCACTGCAATCAATCCTCAAACACGGCAATCTTTTGGTGATGTTTCGCTTTATATTCCCAAGCATCGTGTTTTAAGAACAGGAATCCATTTTGGAATTGAATTTTAGGAGGTTGGCATGAAAAAGATATTGTTGGTTTTTGCACTTTTTACTATTGTGTTTGCCGAATCCCAAAATGGATTTTTTAGTGGTTTTGGCGTGGGTGTGGGATATATGCGTTATCAAGAACCCGGCGTGATGAAAACAAATCAAGCATTACTTGATTTTAATGGAGAAGTAGGCTATCGCTATGATTTTCTCAAGACTAAAGCCGAGGCAGATTATTTGAGCACATTTGGATTCTATTCAGGGGGCATTCTTGACCTTAGTGGTGGGCTTGAAACTCATGTTAAAGATAATGGATTAGAGGTAGGTAATACCTTTGCTTCAGATAGAATCTTCGATGGCAGATTGCAACTCGGAATTGATATTTTAGCATTTCATTCCAATATGGATTTATTTTTGCAAAGTGGCATTGGATATTGGCTCTTAGAAGACATATTCACGGCATATAAACGTACACAAACCTATCTCTATGTCCCTATTGAGCTTGAAGGCGAGATTCGTTCATCTCCCTCGCTCGCTTGGACATATTTAGTGAGCTATAAACACTTTGTGCAAGGTCGGAATCGAACATTGACAAAGGCGAGCGCAATTTTGGATACAGATATGTTTTTTAAGCAAGACAAGGGCTTTGGATTTAAGGCGAGCTTTGGCTGGAAAGAGCAGGGAAATAATATCAATACTTTTACACGTTTTGTTGTGGATTATTGGAATATTGATAGTAGCCCTGAAGTTCCTGTTATTTCAACTCTTGGCGTACGCGGGGTTACCACAGAGCCTAAAAATTATACCCTTAGTATCTATATTCAACACGGCTGGAGATTCTAATGCGTTATCTATCGTTGATTGCCCTTGTTGCGGGTGTTTGGGCTTCTGAACCCATCGGAATCGACACGCTCTTTGGCAAAGAAAAGGGCTTTAAGAGTACGACAACATTTGCGCTTGTTGGGAGCAGCGACTATCAATATAGCCTCTATCCCAACACAAGCGCACAGAGGGTGAGCGAACAGAGCAAGAATGTCTCATTGCAGCAAATGCTGCTCTATACGGTGGATTCGAGTCTCGATGTCTTTGCTGTGGGTGTTGGGAGTTATAGCAAAAGCGAGAAAGATGGCGAAGATTTTACATCGTCATCGAAGTTTGCGTTTGATTCGTTTTGGTTTGGCGCATCGTATTCCACACCCTCGATTCTTGATTTTGTGCCCCAAATCACCTTGCAAGCCGCACTCATCGAGCGCCAAAGCTTGGAGAAAGAGGACAAGAACTTCTATCTGCGTTCCTTCTCGGGCGATGTGCGCTTGCAGAGTTTTAGCGACCCTGTCGTGTACGCACTCTATGTCGGCGGGCGCTACAACCACAAGCGCAATTTCAAAGAAAGCAAACTCAAGCTTGGCGATTCGTTGTTTGTCGGAATGGATATTTCTGTGTTGCTAAGCCCCAAAGTCTCGCTTGATTTTGAGCTTGAACAAGGCTACCAAGCGCCAAGCAAGGTGAGCGGAATCAAAACTTCAAGCTCCTATCTGTTGCCCTCGCTCACGGTGGGCGCGACATATAGCTTCAACGCCAACACGGCGATTGCCATTTCTGGCAGCGCCGCTGGCTCGGGCGCTGCGCCTGATTCCTCTTTTCGGATAAGCCTATGGAAAAAATTCTAAGATTCTGCTTGTTGTTTGTGTTACCCCTTTTTGCTGCTGTGCAGCCGCTTTCGGATATGCGCAATGCCGATGTTGTGCGGCAGCAATTCGAAGAATCATGCGGAGCGGCGGCGCTTGCGACATTGATTAATCTGATTGACAAAACACAGAAGCTAGACGAGGCGAGCGTGCTCGACAAGCTGGGCAACACAACGGATATGGTGAGCTTTTCGGCTTTGAGCAAGGCAGCAAGCGAGCTTGGCTATGAGAACGCTGCGTATAAGATGACGCGCGAGGTGTTTGAGAAACTCACCGTTCCTGTGCTTGTCAAGGTCGAAGATGACCCGAAGTATCCGCATTTCATCGTTGTTTTGAATCATGTGGGCGATTTTGTAACCATTTTTGACCCAAGCTTTGGACGTTATATCAGCACCAAACGCGAGTTTTATCGAATCTGGGATTTGGACAACGGGGGCTATGGGCTCATCTTGCGCCCCAAGCGCACAGCATTTGCAGCGCCTAGTGTTGGCAGCAGGATTTTTTTTGAGATACGGAGGTAAGGTATTTGTCGTTCTATACTATAATCTCAAAAACCCCAAAGGCAGATTGTGCGCAAAAAACTCCATTTTATCTCGCTTGGCTGTGTCAAGAATCTTGTCGATAGCGAGGTGATGCTCGGCAGGCTCAAGGATTATGAGATGAGCGCGCTCGAAGATGCTGACGTGATTCTCGTCAATACATGTGGATTCATCGAAGCGGCAAAAACAGAAAGCTTGCAAACGCTTTTTGATGCTATCAAGCGGCGCAAAAAAGGCGCATTGCTTGTTGCCAGCGGCTGTTTGAGCGAGCGCTACAAGGAGCAGTTGCAACGGGAAATCCCCGAGATTGACATCATCACAGGCGTTGGGGATTATGACAAAATTGATGCGATGATTGCGCAAAAAAAGGGCTTTTTGAGCCATCACGTGTTTTTGGCAGACGACACAAACGAACGTGTGATTAGCAATGCGTCCATCCATGCTTATGTCAAGATTTCTGAAGGTTGTAATCAACGTTGCAGTTTTTGCGCGATTCCAAGTTTTAAGGGCAAGCTGCAATCGCGCACGCTCGATTCCGTGCTTGCCGAAGTGCGTAATCTCGCCACGCGCGGCTATGTCGATATCAGTTTTGTCGCACAAGACAGCAGCTCGTATCTCTATGACAAACACGAGCGAGACGGGCTTTGCCAGCTCATTAGGGCGCTTGATTCTGTGCCAAATCTCCGCAGTGCACGCATTCTCTATCTCTACCCAAGCAGCACAAATGCCGAGCTTATCGAGACAATCTCCCGTTCAAATGTCGTGCAAAATTATTTTGACATGCCCATTCAGCATATCGCCGATTCGATGCTCAAAACAATGCGGCGCGGCAGCGATGCTGCAAGCCACAAAGATCTTTTGAATCTCATGCGTGCTGTGCCGGGTAGTTTTGTGCGTACATCGTTGATTGTGGGACACCCACATGAGAGCGAGGCAGAGTTTGAGACATTGCTCGCGTTTTTGGAGGATTTCGCATTTGATAGAGTCAATATTTTTGCATATTCTGATGAAGAAGGCACAAAGGCTGCAAAAAGCAAGCACAAGGTTGCACCCGAGCTCATACATTCGCGAATTGAGCGCTTGAATGCGGTGGTTGCCAAACATCACAAGGCACAGCTACAACATCTTGTTGGGCGTGAGATTCCGATTATTCTTGACACAGCGCAGCGCGAATATGAGGCGCTGTATCGCGCGCGCGATATGCGTTGTGCGCCCGAGATTGATGGCGAGATTTTAATTAACGAAAGCCTGCTTGGCACAACACCCACAAGCGGCTTTTATCTCGCGCGCATTTGCGAGGTTGTGGGCGATGATTTGCTCGCAACGCTCGTTGCCCCATTATGATTTCGCCCACATTGTGCGCAAGGTTGCAATCAGCAAAGAATCTGCTTGCGTTTTCTGCTGGTGTCGATAGTAGCGCCCTCTTTTTTCTGCTGCATGAAAGAGGCATTGCGTTTGATATTGCGTTTGTGAACTACCACACACGCGCCGAGTGTGAGAGTGAAGAGGCGCATGCAAAGAAACTTGCTCAAGAATTTCAAAAAAAATGCTTTGTTTATCATTCTCCGCCGATTCCGCACAACTTTGAGCACAATGCGCGTGTTGTGCGCTTTATGTTTTTTGAATCGCTGGTTGAGCAGCATGGCTATGTACATCTGCTGCTTGCACATCAGCTCAACGACCGACTAGAATGGCTTTTGTTTGCGCTTACGCGGGGTTGTGGGCTTGATTCTCTTCTTGGTGTTAGCGAAGAGATTCGTCACACACAGAATCAGACGCCCTATACATTGTTGCGTCCGCTGCATGCGATTCCAAAAAGCGCGCTATATACGTATTTGCGCGCACGCAATCTGCCTTTTTTTGAAGATTCGAGCAATACAGATTTGCGTTATACGCGCAATACGTTGCGTCCATGGCTCATCTCTTTGACAGATTCGTTTGCGCCCCAGATTGCGCGCAGTTTTGAGATTCTCGAGAGTGAACGCGTGCAACTCTTTGCGTTTGAAGCTATGCAAGTCGAGCGGCTCTTGCTCTGCAAAAGCGAACGCGCGCAAGCGGCTTTTGTTGCGAGCAAGGCGCTCAAACGGCTTGGCTATGTCCCAACAGGCGCACAGCGCAAGGAAATGGAGAGGCAGAATCTGCATTGTGTCCTTGGCGGGGCATTTGCGGTTGGGTTTGCGCATGGATTCGTGTTTGTCGCGCCTTTTTTGAGGAGGGCGATTCCAAAGCCGCTCAAAGAACAATGCCGCAAACTCCGCATTCCTCCTTTGGTGCGCCCCTATATCGCAAGCTGCCCACATGTGCTGCAACGCGTGCAGCAAATATTAACTTTTGAGTCTTAGAATCGCAAAAAGGAGACATGATGTGGAAATGGATTGTGTTGTTTGGTTTTGTATGGGCGAGGGGAGCGATGGATTATTATCCTGAAGATCGGCTTTGCGCAATGGTGCGAGCGCAAGAGCGCGAGGCAGAGTATGGCAATAAGGAATATGCCAAACAGCTCGCACGTGAGATTGAGGCTTTTCGCGAACGTTTTGGGTTGCAGTGGTACAATGAAGCCTATTGCGGCAGCGCTGATAGTTATGAAGACGGATTTCGCGATGGCTACTATTATGGTACGCATTCTTACCCCACTTATCCAAGCTATCCTCCGCGCCCACCACACAGACCACATCATCGCCCGCAGCCAGCGCCACCACCTCTTGTTCCACGCTAATGTTTGCCGCGCTTGTTTGATTTTTTGTTGGATTTCCAGTGTTTGTAATAGGGCAGATAGTCGCGGTTGATGTAGAGCAAAAAGGCGAGATAGATAATCATCACCGCAACAGCGCTAAGCTTGAGTGTTTCGTCCATGAGAGATTCCTTTAGTCTTTTATAATGTGAGTTGTGGGATAATCGGACAAAAAGGAAATGTCTTGAGAGTTGTGTTTATGGGAACTCCCGAATATGCCGCCGTGATTTTGCGCGCGCTATTGCAAGCGCCAAATATTGAGGTTGTGGGCGTTTGCACCCAGCCAGACAAGGTGCGGGGGCGCAGAGCGGACAAGACACCAAGCCCCGTCAAACGTGCGCTACCGCCCGATTTTGCAGGCGTATTGTTACAGCCAACACATTTGCGCGATGATACATTTGCTCAATCATTGCGCGCACTCGCTCCGCAATGTATCATTGTTGCCGCGTATGGCAAGATTCTGCCCCAAGAGTTGCTTGACATCGCGCCAAGCTATAACTTGCATGCATCGCTTCTGCCGCGCTATCGTGGCGCGAGCCCGATTCAGCAAGCACTGCTTGCGGGCGATTGCATGACTGGTGTGAGCCTCATGCGCATGAATGCACAGATGGATTGCGGGCAGTGGGTGGCACAGAGTGTGGTACGCATTGGTGAACAAGACGCATGTGCGCTGTTTGAGACGCTAAGCCATGCTGCAGCTTCATTGTTGCTCGATTCTTTGCCGCGCTTGATGCATTTGCGCCCGATTGAACAGCTTCAATCAGACGCGAGTAGCTGCCAAAAGATTGCAAAAACCGATGGGTTGGTTTCTTTTACAGACGCTGCCGAGATTGTGCGCAAAATACGTGCTTATGCGCTTTTTCCCGGTGTGTTTTTAGAGAGTGGGCTCAAGCTCAAACGCGCAAAAGTCGTGGAATTGCGCGGCGATTGTGCGTGTGGCGAGATTTTGTCGGTGAGCAAGGATGGCGTTGTGGTGGGTTGTGCACGTGGGGCATTGCTTGTCCAAACGGTGCAACCACCATCGAAAAACGAGATGAGCGCATTTGCGTATTTGAACGGCAAAAGGTTGCAATGTGGAGATTGCTTTTTTTGATTGCTTGGATTCAACACAAACATGGCTTGTTGCACAATTACGACAAAATACCTTGCAACCGCCATTTGCTGTGTGTGCTAAATGTCAAACACATGGAATCGGTTCGCGTGGGAATCGTTGGGACAACGCGCCTAGCGCGCTGCTGTTTTCGTTCGCGCTTGCAAAGCAATCTTTGCCGCATGATTTGCCGCTGCATGCAAGCGCTCTGTATTTTGGGTGGTTGTTTAAAGATATGCTTGCCGAGCGAGGTTCGCGCGTTTGGCTCAAATATCCCAACGATTTATATATCGGCGCACAAAAGGCAGGCGGCGTGATTGTGCAAGTTGTTGGCGAAACTCTTGTTTGCGGAATCGGGCTCAACCTCGATTCAGAGCAATATGGCGCACTCGAGCCAGAAGTGCCTCGTGATGGGCTTTTGGAAAAATATCTTGCAAAAGATTTCGCACGTATTTCATGGAAGCAGATTTTTAGCAATTATAGGCTAGAATTTGCACACAATGAAGGGTTTAGCTTTCATTATCGAGGTGTTCTCGTGCCGCTCAAAGACGCAGAGCTGCGCGATGATGGAACACTTTTCTATCATGGTGAGATACTTTTTAATGCTCGATTTGAGTCTTAGATTTTGGGAGTGAGGCAGCTTATGCGTGAGATTATAGCGATTGCGAATCAAAAAGGCGGTGTAGGAAAAACAACAACGGCGGTGAATCTTGCCGCATCGTTTGCGTCAGCAGAGCATCGAGTGCTACTTGTTGATGCTGACCCACAGGCGAATGCGACAACGAGTCTCGGGATTCGCCGCAATGATATTGAGCTCAATATCTATCATGTACTGATTGGTGCAAAAAAGCTTTCACAAGTGATTCAGAAAACGTCAATTCCGACACTTTTTGTCGCGCCATCAAACATCGGGCTTGTAGGGATTGAGAAAGAGTTGTATAACAAAAAAAAGAATGGGCGCGAAACGGTGTTGCGCCAGAAAATTGAAGAAGTCATTGACCAATATGACTATGTCATCATCGATTCGCCGCCTGCACTTGGACCGCTCACAATCAATGCGCTTTCAGCCGCAAATTCGGTGATTATCCCCATACAATGCGAATTTTTTGCACTCGAAGGGCTCGCGCAATTGCTCAATACTGTCAAGCTCTTGCGTCAAACAATCAACCCAAACCTTTCTATCAAAGGCTTTTTGCCCACGATGTATAGCACGCAAAATAATCTATCAAGGCAGGTTCTTGAGGATTTGGTGCAGCATTTTGATAGGCATTTGTTCAAGCAGCTTGTCGATTCGCATGCAAGGCAAAGTCAAGCCGAGAATTGCCCATATATCGTGATTCCACGTAGTGTCAAACTCGCTGAATCTCCGAGCTTTGGTAAGCCTGTGATTCTCTATGATGTGCGTTCGCCCGGGAGTATCGCCTATCAGAATCTCGCACAGCTCATTATGGAAAGCTAATGGCAAAAAAACATTTGGGCAGGGGGCTCAACGATCTTTTGGGCGAAACAGAAAAAGCCTACACTGATGCGTTGAATGACCAAACAGGAATGGTTTGTGAGCTCGAGATTGACAGCATTCTCCCTAATCCTATGCAGCCGCGCAAAACCTTTGACACACAGGCATTGCAAGAATTGAGCGATTCGATACGTGAATATGGAATCTTGCAGCCTATTTTGGTTTGCGAAAACAATGCCGATAGCGATAGCTATGTGCTTGTTTCTGGCGAACGGCGATTACGTGCTGCAAAGCTTGCAGGGCAGAGCAATATCAAGGCGATTATTATCGATGTTGCTGTTTGGGACGAGTTGCGCGAGCTCGCACTGATTGAAAACATTCAACGTGAAGATTTGAATCCGCTCGAGCTTGCACAATGCTACAAAGAATTGATTGACAAATACCATTTCACCCACGACCAGCTCGCGCAAAAAGTGGCAAAGAGTCGCGCACAAATTACAAACACATTGCGGTTACTCAATCTCGAAGAATCCGTTGCTGAAGCGGTGTTGGAGAATAAGATTTCGCAAGGGCATGCAAAAAGCATTGCTTCGCTCAAGCCGCATGCGCAACAAAAGATTGCCAAGCGTGTGATAAACGAGCATTTGAGTGTTCGTGAGACAGAGGATTCGATTCGCAGGCTGCGCCAAGCCCCGCATGAGGAAGAATGGATTGACCCACAAGAGATTCATCTCATCACGCAAAAGCTTGGCAAAAAAGGCATTGTCCTCAAAGCAACAGGGAATTGCCTGCAATTTCGGTTTGAAACTAAACAAAGCGTTACAAATTTTCTTTCTTTTGTGCGGGAGCAGTTTTTTTAAGCAAGAATCAAACTTGCATTTGATAGGATAATCTTGTAAGGAGCGAGTTATGTTAGACATTGATCCATTGTTGATGTTGTTGGTTTTCGTGGTTTTCGTGGTTTCGGTGTATTTTCTCAACGAAGTCCTCTATAAACCCTTGTTGTCGTTTATGGATAATCGGGATAAATCGATAAAAAACGACTTGGAGAGCATTCGTGGTAATGATAGGGACATTGCTGTCTTGCAAGCAGAGGCGGAGAATATTCTTGCAAATGCTCGCAAAGAAGCAGGACACATCAAAGAGGAAGCACAGGAGAGCGCACGGAAACTTGCAGAAACACAGGTTGAAGTGAAACGAGCAGAGATTGAGCGCCAAAAGGCGGATTATCTTGCGAACCTCAAAAACGAGACAGATGGGCTGCTAGAGTCATTACGTGCGCAAATGCCAGCTTTTCAGGAGAGTTTGCGAAGCAAGCTCAAACAACTCTAAGGAGGATTGTATGAAATGGTTTGTTGTTGGGAGTGTTTTATTGTTGCCAACGCTTTTATTTGGAGCAAGTGATACACCTAAAGATATTGTGCCACGAGCGCTAAATTTCTTGCTATTTGCTGCGATTTTGTACTATTTCATCGCAACTCCATTGCGGAACTTTTTTAGGAGTCGTGCTGAAGGAATTGCAAGCGAGTTAGACAAGGTGCAGGCAAAACTCAAGGAATCCAAAACAGCGCTTGAATCGGCTCAAAAACGTGTGCAAAGCGCACAGCAAGAAGCCGAAAATATTGTCGAAACAGCCAAACGCGAGGCTGTGATTCTGAAGCAAAAGATTGCCGAATCTGCTGAAAAAGATATGGAACTCTTACATAAGCAATATGACGATTTTGTGGAGTTTGAGAGGCGAAAAGCCGAACAAGCAGCGGTTTCCGAGATTCTTGATGAGCTTTTTAGGAGCGATGCAATGCGGCTTGACAAAACGGCTTATGTGGATATTCTACTCAAAAAGGTTGCGTGATGAAAGAACTTATTGCACGAAGATATGTCAAGGCATTGGTTCAGAGTTTTGGTGAACAAGAGGTTGCCCCATTGTTGCAATCATTGCAAAAAGTGCGCTCTGCATTTGCGAGTGAGAAATTTTGCGAAATTATCGCTGCTCCTTATGTGAGCAATGCGCGCAAAGTCGAGCTTGTATTGCAGATTGTTGAGAGCAACGATGTTGGAATGCAGAATTTGATTCGATTGCTGGGAGAAAAGAATCGTCTCACTCTTATCCCAGAGATTTGCGCTGAACTCGAAGCGACTCTTGCAGCAATCAATAAAGAATATGTGGCAAATCTTTCGAGTAAGGAGACGTTTGATGAAGCAACGCTTGAAAACATCAAAAATACTTTTGCTCAAAGACTGCATGTCAATCTTGCACTCAAACATGAACGTTCAGACAAAGAGGGTGTGCGCCTTGTTGTTGAAGATTTGGGCGTTGAGGTCGCGTTTTCGCAAGAACGTTTTGTCAGTGATTTGCGTGAGCATATCCTGCGAGCATTTTAATTAAAACATGAAAGGAGTAGGTCAGTGGTAGCAAAACTACAAGCAGATGAGATTAGTTCTCTAATCAAAGAGAGGATTGAGAATTTCAATATTGACATCAATATAGCAGAGACAGGAAAGGTTATTAGCTATGCTGATGGTGTGGCAAAAGTCTATGGGCTCAAAAATGTGATGTCCTATGAAATGGTGGAGTTTGACACGGGCGATAAAGGTTTGGCATCAAGTCTCGAAGAAAGCAGTGTCGGTGTTGTGATTTTGGGTGCTGGTCGAGGCATTAAGGAGGGCACGTCTGTCAAGCGATTGGGTAAGTTGATTCGTGTTCCTGTGGGCGATTCGTTGCTTGGACGTGTGGTGAATGCGATTGGTGAACCTATCGATGGCAAATCGCCTCTCGAGGCAACAGAATATCGTTTTCTTGAAGAAAAAGCGCCTGGAATTATGGCACGTAAGTCTGTACATGAGCCCTTGCAAACAGGCTTGAAGGCGATTGATGCTCTTGTTCCTATCGGACGCGGACAGCGCGAGCTGATTATTGGCGACCGCCAAACAGGAAAAACAACCGTTGCAATCGATACAATCATCAATCAAAAAGGGCAAGATGTGATTTGTATCTATGTTGCGATTGGACAAAAAGAATCTACTGTTGCGCAAGTTGTGCGCAAGCTCGAGGAACACGGAGCTTTGGAATATTCGATTATCGTCAATGCGCCCGCGTCTGATTCTGCTGCAATGCAATATCTTGCTCCCTATGCAGGTGTAGCGATGGGTGAATATTTCCGCGATAGCGGTCGCCATGCGTTGATTATCTATGATGATTTGAGTAAGCACGCCGTGGCATACCGCGAGATGAGCTTGATTTTGCGTCGCCCTCCTGGTCGTGAGGCATTCCCTGGTGATGTGTTCTATCTCCATTCCCGTTTGCTCGAACGTGCCGCAAAGCTGAATGATGAGCTTGGTGCTGGTTCGCTCACTGCGTTGCCCATCATCGAAACACAAGCGGGCGATGTTGCTGCGTATATTCCCACAAACGTGATTTCAATTACAGACGGGCAGATTTTCTTGGAGACCAATCTATTTAACTCTGGCGTGCGCCCTGCTATTAACGTTGGTTTGTCGGTCTCGCGCGTAGGTGGTGCAGCACAGATTAAGGCAACCAAGCAAGTGGCAGGCACATTGCGTCTTGATCTCGCACAATATCGCGAATTGCAAGCGTTTTCGCAGTTTGCTTCTGATTTGGACGAAGCGAGCCGCCGACAGCTTGAGCGCGGGCAAAGAATGGTTGAGGTTCTCAAACAGCCTCCGTATGCGCCATTGCCTATCGAACGACAAGTCGTCATTGTGTTTGCCGGTGCGCGTGGATTTATGGACGATATTCCTGCAAATCGTGTGAATAAATTTGAAGCCGACCTCTATCCGTTTATCGAAGCACGTTATCCCCAGATTTTTGAGGATATTCGTACCAAGAAACTCATCGATAAAGAAACAGAAGAAGCCCTGAATAAAGCTTTGGCGGAATTCAAAACGACTTTTAAAGCATAACTTTAAGGAATCATCATGGGAAATAACCTTAAGGAAATTCGAACACAGATTCAAAGCGTCAAGAGTACGCAAAAAATCACAAAAGCGATGAAGCTTGTGTCAACATCAAAGCTCAAAAGAGCTGATGAGATGGCACGTCGTTCGCGTTTGTATGCGGATAAGATTGTTGCTGTGTTTCAAGAAATCCATGATCGTTTGCAGGAGCAAGGGGGCGGTGTAGATATTCCGTTTTTTGCTCATCGCGAAGGTGAACCCAAGAGAGTCGATATTGTGTTTATTACAGCCGATAAGGGGCTTTGTGGCGGATTCAACTCTACGACTATCAAAGAGATAATGAGATTGGTTGGTATTTATAAGGCAAAAAATACAAAAGTATGCTTGCATGCGATTGGTAAAAAAGGGATTTCTTTTTTTGATTTCAATGGCATGTCGCTTGCTTCGCGTATCGAAGAATTGAGTTCTGTGCCTGATTATCAAAAGTCTTCAAAGTTCATCAATGAAGTTGTTGCGGATTTCTTAGAGGGCACGACAGATCGTGTCATTTTGGTACACAATGGCTTTAAAAACATGATTTCACAACAACTCAAAACGCAGCAGCTTTTGCCCATTGAATCATCAAATATGCTTCGAGATACGGCAACGACAGTGCATGCTCCTATTGAAATCGAGCCAAGCGGCGGCGAGACAGAGATTTTGAATCAGCTCGCTGTGAAATATGTTGAGTTTAGCATGTATTTTGCCCTTGTGGATTCTTTGGTTGCTGAACATAGCGCGCGTATGCAGGCTATGGATTCTGCGACAAACAATGCGGGCGAACTCGTTCGAAGTCGAACGATTGCTTATAACAAAGCACGGCAAGGAGCGATTACGACAGAGCTTGTCGAAATCAATACAGGTGTTGAATCGATGAAATAATCGATTGGCAAAATCACAAAAAGGAGAAGTGTAATTTATGGAAGGGAATAAAACAGGTAAAATCACCCAGGTGATGGGTGCGGTGGTGGATATTGATTTTGAATCCTATCTACCTGCAATCAACGAAGCGCTAGATGTCAAGTTCGAGGTGGAAGGGCATGTGAAAAATCTTGTCCTTGAAGTCGCAGCACATATTGGCGACAACCGCATTCGTGCAATTGCTATGGACATGACAGAGGGACTCACACGCAATGCGGTCGTTACTGCTCGCGGTACGCCTATCACTGTGCCTGTGGGCGATAAGGTTTTGGGGCGCATTTTCAACGTGATTGGTGAAGCTGTTGATGGTGGTGAGCAGCTCGATAATGTAACACGATGGTCGATTCACCGCGCTGCGCCTAGCTTTGAAGATCAAAGCACCAAAACAGAAATGTTTGAAACAGGAATCAAAGTCATCGATTTGATTGCGCCTTATTCTAAAGGTGGAAAAGTTGGGCTGTTTGGTGGTGCTGGTGTGGGTAAAACCGTGGTGATTATGGAGCTCATTCATAATGTTGCTTATAAGCATAGTGGTTATTCTGTTTTTGCTGGTGTGGGCGAACGCACAAGAGAAGGAAACGATTTGTACCATGAGATGAAAGAAGGCGGCGTTTTGGATAAAGTGGCTTTGTGCTATGGGCAGATGAATGAACCCCCAGGAGCAAGAAATCGCATTGCTTTTACGGGATTGACAATGGCAGAGTATTTCCGTGATGAAGAAGGACGCGATGTGTTGATGTTTATCGACAATATTTTCCGCTATGCTCAATCTGGTGCTGAAATGTCGGCTTTGCTTGGGCGGATTCCTTCTGCTGTGGGTTATCAACCAACGTTAGCAAGTGAAATGGGTAAATTGCAAGAGCGGATTACTTCGACCAAAAAAGGTTCGATTACTTCTGTGCAGGCTGTTTATGTCCCCGCTGACGACCTGACCGACCCTGCTCCTGCCTCTGTGTTTGCACACCTTGATGCGACAACCGTGCTCGAAAGAAAGATTGCCGAAAAAGGAATCTATCCTGCCGTTGACCCGTTGGGCTCGACATCGAGGATTCTCGACCCTCAAATTGTGGGTGAGGAACACCACAAAATCGCCACAGGCGTGCAGCAAGTGTTGCAAAAATATAAAGATTTGCAAGACCTCATCGCCATTTTGGGTATGGATGAACTCTCTGAAGAGGACAAAAATGTTGTGGCACGTGCGCGCAAAATCGAACGTTTCTTGTCGCAACCATTCTTTGTCGCTGAAGTCTTTACAGGTAGCCCAGGTAAATATGTAACCCTGCAAGAAACATTGGAAGGCTTCAAAGGAATCCTCGAAGGTAAATACGACTCGATTCCAGAGAGTGCGTTCTATATGGTTGGGAACATTGGCGAAGTTTTGGAAAAAGCTGAAAAAGAGAAGTCCAAAACAAAAGCTAGCTGATTAAGGAGCTGTTATGGAAATGTTGCAGCTTGATATTATCACACCTGAAGGTGGTATTTTTTCGGGTAAAGTCAAAAATGTTGTTTTGCCCGGAGTCGAGGGTGAATTTGGTGTTTTGCCTGGACATACCGATGTGCTGACATTATTGCAAACAGGTGTGATAGAATTTGAAAGTGAGAATGGTATACGTGAGCTTGTTGCTGTCGATGCTGGCTATGTCAAAGTGAGCAATACAAAGGTTGATGTGCTTGCAAATGGTGCTGTAGCGCTGATGGGAGACAATGATAGTGCGATTGTTGCGGCATTGGATAATGCTAAAAAATTGCTTGAGAAAGCAAAAAGCGATTCTTTTGTCATGGGTGCTGTCATTTCTCGTCTTGAAACAGGTGTAAAGAACAAATAGTGGGCGAGCAGATTGGCAATTATCTTGCATCGAGTGGGATTGTTACCTACATTGTTTTATTATGGTTATCAACCTACTTTATTCTGTCGGTATGGATTTTTGTGTATCGCTATTTTGTCCTCTCTGCTCTCATCGGGCAAGAGAGGGCAACGCTCGAATCTCTTGTTGAAGGTGTGCGCAAGATCCCACGTTCTGCCTTGCTCGGCTACGCATTGCGCAAGCGCCGCGTGGGCATGAGCCGCGAGACACTCGAGGTCGGCAAACATCGAGCGACAAGCCGAGCGACATTGGGGCTGACGATGCTCGCTGTCGTTGCATCGACATCGCCTTTTATCGGTCTTTTTGGCACGGTTGTCGAGATTCTCGATGCGTTTTCCAAGCTTGGCGAGGGTGCTCGCGCGACTCTTGAAGTCATCGCCCCCGTGATTTCCAAAGCCCTTGTTGCAACAGCCACAGGGATTCTCACAGCTATTCCTGCTTATTCTTTTCATCTCTTGCTCAAACGTTCTGCATTTGAGCTTGCAACAATTTTGCAAATGCAAATCGAGATGATTGTTGCTGGAGAACATGTCGATGTGGAGCAAGGTTCGTGAGTTCGCATTTCAATTGGGACGAAAATCCTGATTTGAATATCACCCCATTGGTCGACATTATGCTTGTCTTGCTCGCCATTTTAATGGTAACAGCGCCTGTTGTTGTTTATCAAGAAGAAATTACTTTGCCACGAGGCTCGAAGAGTTCTAAGGTTCAAGAGGACTCTAAGATTGAGATTCGGATTGATAAAAATCAGGTGATTTACATCAAAGACAATACCTACACACTTAAAGAATTTGCTGATAGTTTCGCGCTTTTTTCTAATGGCTATGATAAAAATACACAAGTCTCAATTCGCGCTGATAAGCATTTGCTCTATGACCATGTCATGCATATTCTGAAAACAGTCAAAGAAACAGGCTTTATACGTATTGCGTTGGTTACCGATGGATAGAGTGTTGTGGTGCGCAAGCGGAGTCATTTCTTTCTCCGTCTATGCTGGGCTCGTGCTGTTGTTTGCATTTTTAGGTTTTGCTCCTGATGACAAGCCGCTGCGTTTTAGTATGCAAAAAGAAATCGAGTTTCAGGTAACACTCGATATTGCTCCAAATACTAAACCTAACAAAAAGCTTGCTCCGACAGAGCGCGAGCAAAAACAAAAAACCTCAAAAGTCACAGAGAATATGGGCTCAAAGACTCCTGTGGCTGGGCTTGGAATCAAAAAGCTTTTTGAGAGTGTTCCTGATAAGGTTGCTGCCAAACCCAATGAGCTAAGCGATAATCGCGATGCGTTTGCTTCGCGCAAAAAGGGCGATTCGCTTCGTTCTGATGAGATGACAAACGATGTGCAAAAAATCCTTTCACAACTCGATGTGCAACACAAGATTAACTTTAGCGTTCCTGAAGGTGAGTATAATGAATACTATGCACAAGTCGATGCACTATTGAGCGAGCATTGGAAACTTGCAAAATATCAAGATTCTGGCGGTAAAAATTTGCGCGCCGAAGTGCTCATCACCATCGACTATCAAGGACGTTTTTCGTATCGTGTGCAGAAATCTTCAGGAGATTCCGAGTTCGATGCGCTTTTGCGTGTTTTTTTGGACGACATGCAACACGTTGCATTTCCCAAATATATCCATGCCTCAAAGAGGCAAACAAGCATTATTGTAACAATAGGGAGTGAAAGATAGATGCGTAAATTATTCCTTTTATTTTTTTTGTGTCATGCTGCATTTGCAGTCGATGCAACAATGGAAATCATTCGCCGTAGTGGTGTTTTGCCTGTGATTGATGTCTCATATATCGATTCAGGCGCGAAGACAAAACCCATTATCACGCGGGTTCATAAGATGTTGATTGGTGATTTGAAGGTTAGCGGACATTTCAATGTCCAAGAGCAGAGTGAAACGAAGCAGGGCATTGATTATGCAGATTATAAAACCAAAGGCGTGCATCTCGTGGCAAAAATCGCTGTGCGGCTGGAGAGCTCGGGCATTGTAACGCAACTCTATCTCTATGACATCACGACAGAAAAAGAGGCACTCAATAAGCGATATAGCGTAAGTCATGAGAACTATTATCCCTTGCTTGCACACAAAATGGCTGTGGATATTAATCAATACATCGGTGCACCATCAATCGATTGGATGGAGCGGTTTGTGCTAATCTCAAAAAACACAGCACCAAGCATTGCGCAGATTGTGCTTGCAGATTATACCCTTACATTCCAATCGGTTATTATCAATGACAATCGGCTGAACATCTTCCCAAAATGGGCAAATAAGGAACAAACAGAGTTTTATTATACGAAATATCTCGACAAACCAACGCTGTTTAAATACAATATCCAAACCAAAACCAACCAACAGATTCTCAATTCGCAAGGCATGCTTGCTATTACTGATGTTAGCAAAGATGGCAAGAAGATTCTGCTCACAATGGCGCCGCAAGCGCAATCTGATATTTTTCTCTATGATATTCCGCAAAAGCGGCTCACACAGCTTACAAAATACGCAGGAATCGATGTCGAGGCGCATTTTATTGATGACGAAAAACGTGTGATGTTTGTATCTGACCGCTTGGGCTATCCCAATATTTTTGCGACAGGGATTGACGGAGCAGAAGTTGTCGAACAGCTTGTTTATCATGGCCGCAACAACAATTTCGCGACAGCATTTGGCGAATATATCGTTTATTCGAGTCGTGATAGCGACAATGAGTTTGCGCCCAACGCGTTCAACCTTTATCTTGCCTCAACCAAGAGCGACTACATTCGCCAGCTCACAATCGAAGGCGTGAATCAGAATCCACAATTCTCTATTGATGGCGAAACGGTGATGTATATCAAACACACGCCCGCCCAGAGTTCACTCGGAATCATTCGTCTTAATTATAACAAGAGTTATCTCTTTGCCCTGCCCAAAGGCAAGATTCAAACGATTGCGTGGTGAGCTGCGCTAATCGGCTCGGGTTCTACTCCAACCTTTTGCACACGACTAAAGATGTCGTGAGGTATTGCGGTGTAGAAGTTTCCAGCTAAACGTGTGCACAATTCTAAAGCCTTTAGGCTGCAGAATCTCAAAATATCAATATCATAAGTGATGTTCTGAAAGCTTCAGCGGCAAAGGCTTTGCCTCCAAAGCATGGAAAGTGGGCGGGTTGTGCGAGATGATGGACTATCGCACCACGCCTTGCGCGAAAGCGTCTTTGAGCCATCGCAGATTCCAGCTTGCGTCATTCAGCACAAACAAATCAGCCACAACCTCGCCCATTTGTTGGAGTGGAATCGCATACTTTTTTGCGCATTCTTGAAGCTGTGGCACATTTTGGGGGCAGACTTCGAGGATTGCAAGTGCAGGGGAATGCGCAAAGAAATGTGCAGGTGATGGTAGCGCGAGTCGTGCGCCCTTGTCGCCCCACACAGCCATTTTTGCAACAGCAATCGCTACACCGCCTTCACCGACTTCTTTCGCGCTCGCAACAAATGGGCGCGATTCTTGCAGAAACTGCCATAATGCCTTTGTTTGTGCCAAATCAATCGGGAAAAGTGCGCCACTATTGCGTTCTTCGATGAGTCTTTGGGCAAGCGAGCCCGCATATTCGAGCGTTTGCGTCCCAGCCAAAAAGAGGAGATTGCCACAATTTTGCAAAGCAGAAGGTGTGGGTGTTGTGCTGTTTAGGATTCCCACCATCGCGAGCGTGGGTGTGGGGAAAATCTCGGCTTCATCGCTGCGATTATGCAACGAGACATTGCCGCTTATGACGGGTGTTTGCAAAAAGCCCGCAGCTTCTTTGAGCCCCTCGCATACTTCGGCAAATTCCCACATCACCTCGGGATTATCGGGGCTGCCAAAATTGAGACAATCGGTCAGTGCGAGCGGACGCGCCCCACGTATAGCGATTTCAAGCCCACATTTTGCCACAGCCCTCTTTGCCCCTTCGCGTGGGTCAAGAAAGCAGAGATGAGGCATTGAGCCGATACTAAGAGCAAGAAAAGCGCCATTTTCTTTAATGCGAATGATGCTGCTATCACCTTGTGTGTGCAGGATTGTGTTGGTCTGCACAGTCGAATCGAATTGTTCATAAATCCACGCTTTGCTCGTGATTTGCAGGCTTTTAAAGAGTGTCTCAAACAGGTTGCGAATCGTCAAGTGCGAAGGGAAGCTCGGAATCTGCGTCTGCCGCGCGCGCGCCTTTGTGGGGCGCGAGAGAATTGGAGGGTCGATGAGCGGAGCGATGGGCAGCTTGGCGCACAGCGAGCCATGCCAAAAGAGTTCCATTGATTCACCCTCGCAAACCTCGCCAATCACGGCGCAGGGCAGTTCCCATTTGTCAAAAATCGCCTGCACTTGTTCTTCACAGCCCTTTTTTGCGCAGATAAGCATACGTTCTTGACTTTCGCTCAACATAAGCTCATAGGGTGTCATCGCGCTTTCGCGCATAGGCACTTTGTCGAGGTAGAGCCGCATTCCATTTTTGCTGCGTCCAGCCATCTCGAAGCTGCTGCTTGTAAGCCCTGCTGCACCCATGTCTTGGATTCCGACAATCATATCTTGCGCAAAGAGTTCGAGGCAGGCTTCGAGCAGTCGCTTTTGCGTGAAAGGGTCGCCAAGTTGCACTGTGGGGCGCAAAGAGGCAGAATCAGCAGAGAAGCTATCGCTGCTCATTACCGCGCCGCCAAGCCCATCTCTGCCTGTTTTGCTGCCGACATAGATGATAGAATTGCCCACGCCTTCGGCTTTTGCTGTGAATATTGCATCGGCTTTTGCAATGCCTAGCGCAAATGCATTGACGAGGATATTGCCATTGTAGCATGCCTGCATGTCAAACTCGCCCCCGATAGTGGGTATGCCCATACAATTGCCATAATCGCCAATGCCTTTGACAACGCCGCTTAAGAGATATTTGTGCAATTTGCCAACCGAATCTGCCCGATTGAGCTCGCCAAAACGAATCGAGTTGAGTAGAGCCACAGGGCGCGCGCCCATTGTGAAAATATCGCGCAAAATGCCCCCAACGCCTGTGGCTGCGCCCGCATAGGGCTCAATGAAGCTTGGGTGATTGTGCGATTCGATTTTGAACACGGCAGCATATCCTCCTCCAATATCGATGACACCGGCATTCTCGCCAGGTCCTTGCAATACCCATTCTGCTTTTGAGGGGAATGCGCGTAAATAGGGCTTGCTCGATTTGTAGCTGCAATGTTCGCTCCACATTGCTGAAAAAATACCTAGCTCAACGAGGTTGGGCTCATGCCCCAAAATATTCACGATGTGCGCATAGTCGCTTTCGCTTAGCTTGTGCGCTTTGAGAAGTGTAGAGAGGTTGTCCATGTCGCGTCCTTTGTGTGATTGTAGCGCAGGGCGGATTATCGAAGGCTTAAAACATTTTGCCTATTCTATGCAAAGAATCTGTTCACTTTGGCAATCCATGTGGATTTTGCGCGCGCGCATGCATTGAGAGAATTGCAAATCACCAACACCAATGACTGCGGGCAGGTTGAGCTCGCTTGCGCGAATTGCCATGTGCGAGTTTGCCCCACCATAGCAGGTGATGAGCCCGGCAATGTTTTTTGCAAAGAGATAATCATAGCCGGGGTCTGCGGATTCAACAAGGACGATTTTGCCTTTCAGGTCCAAATCGTTGCTCAATGCTGTTGGCGCAAAGATGGTTTTTTGTGTGATAAAATTTGGGACAATATGGGGGACAGAGAAGCTAAAGATGTCCTCTGAACTTGTGAGGAGCGGCGGGAGCTTTAGGGCATTTGTGAGGTTGAATTCTTCTTTGTTTTTTGCGATTTCGAGCAAGAAATATTCTTTTGGGCTGTCTTTGTGGAGTGAGGCATAGAGTGAGAGGATATTTTTAATATCCAAATGCGCCATATCCGCAACACCGATTCCAAGAGAATTGCCCAGCTCTGTGATGAGCTGCAATGCTTTAGAAAGCAGCTTGCTAAAAGCAAATTTGACATTCTCGCGCCCTTCGATGACAGCCTTAAAGAAAACAAAAAGCGCTTCTGCACCGATTTCTAGCCCATGTTCTTTGAGTAGGATCTCAAGAGTTTGGAGGCGATGTGGCTCGAGCATAAAAGGTTGTGTGGATTCAATATGGGGTGCTGTATTGGTGAAATATGTCTCGAAACTTTCATCATAGCGAGGCGAAAGAATATTGTAGCTCCCAGCGCGTAAATGTCCATAACGTTCCAAAAACTCTGTTTGGTTGTTGGGCAAATGTGCTGCATCGATAGAAAGTTGTTTATTGACTGTTGTGAGCGAAGCGAGGAAATCCTGCTTTTCTTTAACGCTTAAAAAGCCAATTTCGACAAGAGAATTGAGAATCTGCATAGCGATAAATGCAGCTCTAGCAACACCAGCAAAAGGTAATGTGCCAAAACGTTTGCAATCTTCAAGTAACCAGTAGATTTTATCATAGAGCGATAGAGGCGAAGAGATGATTGCATTGTATCGAGATTCAAGAAGTTTTGCCTTGTGTAAGTCTTGTTGGTAGATTCCATGTGTGGGGCTGATAATCGCATTTGTCAGATTGAGCAGAGCAAATTCGATACGTTTGAGTTCGTTTGGATTGAATCCATGTGCAAGAAGTTTTTGCAATTTGTGGGGTGTGTTGCAATCATAGCAGGAAAAAACGATTTCAAATTCGACTTTATCATGGAGCTCGGGCAGAGAAATAAGGGTATCGAGATAATAATCAACAAGTTTGCCCGCAATGCTTTCATCGAGTGTTTTGGGAATAAAAGAGTTAAAAGAGAGGCGTACGTCGATATAGGGAATACCTAAAAAGGAGTGCATTAAAGGATAGGAGCGGAGATTGCGATAGCCATAGTTATCTCGTTGGTATGCCCAAATATTGTCGGTTATAATTTCTTTATAAAGACTTAGTGCAAGTCGCTTGGGTTTCAGCCCAATCATTTCAGCGGGATTCCAATCGGGCATGATTCCAAATAGCGCGCGTTTGCCTAGAATATGAGGATAGGGCTGGTCGAATGCTTGGATTCGTTTCGACAATCGTTCGAGCGCTCGTTTATTGAGCGCGTTTTTTAAGTTTTGTTTGCCTTGCATGACGAGTGGGCGCACTTGCAAGAGATAGAGTTCATTTTGGGAAAATCCAAATTCAATATCTAAAGCGTCATTGTCAAAAAGTGCCACGAGTTCTTGGAGCAATGCCACGATTTTTGCCATCTTTGCATTTTTTGGCATAGATGCAAAATGTGAGTGGTAAAAATGCGTAATATTGCCTTTTGCACCGCTTGTAATCGTATCGTTCGCGCCATTTGTGTCGTAGCTTATGCAATAATAGGGCGCGCCATTATCTTTGTCAACACTAAAGGCAACACCACAAATTTCCATAGTGAGCATGGGCTGAATGAGAATCTCATCATCAAGTGAGGGCATCGAAGCAGCAACGCGATGCATGGCTTCAAGAAGTGCAGAATCTGTATTGCCAACATTGCCAACACTCAAAAACGCTCCCGCGTTGGATTGCGTTGTGCAATCCTCATTCTTGCTGCTACTGCGGACAATCAATGCGTTTGCATTGAGATTGCGAATCGAATCGAGCAGCCTAGCCGAATCGGATTGAAGTTGGCGGGGGCTGCCGATGACAAATGGCAAAACCCTCCCACTGTGAATTTTGTTTGCCACATTAGCGAGATTCTGTGCTTTGGAACAAAAAGGAATGGGAGAATCCATTTGGTTACCTTATTTTACAATGCAGCAGCAATTATCATATTAGCCCAACTAAAACTTTTTCTTGTTCGCATCATCAAGGATTTGCGTTGCAATCGTGTCAATCGCATTGCTAATGTCTTGCGAATTATTTGCAATCTCAACATTTTGTTGCGTGATTCCCTCAAGCTGGCTTATAGCCTCATTAATCTGCCCAATGCCCTGTGTTTGCTCCTTAATCGATTCGCTCATATCATTGATTCCTTGCACCAAAACATTCACATTTGCCTCAATCTCGCTAAGGCTTTTGCCTGTTTTCTCGGCGAGTGTACGCACTTCGTCTGCAACAACGGCAAATCCACGTCCATGTTCGCCCGCACGTGCTGCCTCAATCGCAGCATTGAGCGCAAGCAAGTTCGTCTGGTCGGCAATATCGCGAATCACGCTCACGACATTGCGAATATCCTCTGCTTGGCGTGTAACCTCGTTTGTACGGTCGCTCACGTTCTGCATGGAGCTTGTAATCTCTTCAATCGCCGAGGCGGATTCTTGCAAAGATGAAGATTGCGTGTTGGCGCTTTGCGAAAGCTCTTGAATAGCCTGATTCAAATCGCCTGAAGCATTGCCAAGTTCTTGGGCAAATGCCGCGCTAGTGCGCAACATTTTTTTGATTTCTTCGCCCAATGTGTTCGTTACAATCTCAACACGTCCTTTGGCGTTTTGCACTTCAGTGGTGAAATCAAGCTTGGTATAAGAATCAAATACACGTGTTATCTCGTTGGTATCGCTCCCAATCTTTTCTTGCAACACATCAAGCATATTGTTGAGCACATCGCGCAGTTCAACCAACTTGGGGTTTGCAGGCTCGGCTGTAATGCGGGCAGTGAGATTCCCTTTTTCAATCTCTTTTGCTGTCTGCGCACTTTGGGTGATGGCTTGGCTGTCTTGTTCGAGTATCTTCTCGGTACGCATAATATTGTTGTTAATTGCTTCAGCCATAATGGCAAATTCATCTTGGAATTTGAGATGCAGCTGCTTTGGCGGTGTTTGTGTTTCATGATTGAGATATGCAAAGAATTTCAACAGCAGATTTTTGATTTTATCCATTGGCGAGATAAGGAATTGAATAAACACATAGAGCACAATCATTGCAATGACAATCATCACGACAGCCATAATGATTGTCTCGAAAAAGATTTTGTCAATCGCGTTGATATAGTCCGATTCTCTCGCGGTCGAGACGATAATCCAACCCGATGGCATTTGCTTGTAGAATCCAATTTTTGAAATCCCTCCAAAGACATAATGAATCATTCCTTCGGGTGCTTGTTTGATGCTTTCTGATAGCAATTTGCCAATGTCTGAATCCTGTTTTCCCATGAGTTGGTCGTTTTTATGTGAGACAAAATGTCCACTCGCATCGAGGATAAATACCGAGAGACTCGGCAATTCGGGGCGCTTGAAGCGATTGAATCGGCTTTGAAACTCATCGACATACATATCAAACGCCACTAAGCCCAAATAATTGTTGTTTTTGTCAATCATAGGATAGGTGAGAGTGACGAGGGCTCTGCCTTTTGTCCCAGATGATTGGCTCATATAGAGTGGTGTCAAGTAAGGTTTGCGTGTGTTTTTGGTTTCGAGATAATAAGGACGTGTGCGCAAGTCGGCACCAAAATCATTCCAACCTTCCATAAGCGGTTTTGTTGTTTCTTCATAATCCACACTCACATAGTTCCCTGTTTCCCATACCACATACGCGCATGGGTATTTGATGAGTGCCGAGACATCAGCCAAGATTTCACGTTGCTTGTTTGGGTTTCTGTCGCCATTGCCAATGCGCTGTAATGCTGCTGCGAGATATTCAAGATGATGTAAGGCTTCGATGTCGACTGTGATGGTGATTGTATTAAATGAGGCTGCCAATGCGAGCTGTTGCAAGCCTGAATAGGCTGACTTGATTTCGTTTGCTGATTTGTGGTAACTATAAATGCTTATAATCGTAACGATTCCGATGAGTGTTGCGAGTACAATGCTCAATAATTTGATGCCAAAGCGCACCTTGAGAATTTTGTCCATAGAGACCTCCTAAATTGTCATAATATTAGCATTATCAGTCTAAACATAAGCTGAAATGAGCAGGGTAGAATGAAAGAGAAGCTGCTAATCTACAAAGAATATAAGAAATGAGAAAATTTTACAAATCATTGTCCAAAATTCAGTATAATCTTTGCGTTATTTTGAACAAAAATAAGGAGTTTATCGATGAGAGGATTATTCTTATCCATTGGCTGGAGCATTGTGCTCTCTTTTTCAGTGTTTGGTTGTGCCACTGGCGGCGTTGCTGTGTATTCTGGTGCTTCCACAGGCAGAATCGCAAATGTTCTCTATGGGCAAATCATTCAGGCAGAGAATGTGATTCTTAGTGATACAGGGCTTGGGACCGTTGCTGGCGGCGTGATTGGTGGCGTTGCGGGGAATCAGTTTGGCAAGGGGCATGGTAAAACAGCGATGACGATTGCTGGCGGCGTTTTGGGCGCTGCTGCAGGCAATCAATTGGCACAATCAGATGGGCAATCGCTCCTTGTGCGCCTCGATACAGGCGGCGAGATTACATTCACTCAAAAAGGCAGGCAATATCGCGTGGGCGACCGCGTGGCGCTGACTATTCAGGGCAACGAGGTTACGCAAGTGCGCTTCGCGAATCGCTAGTGCTTTGTCTGACGCTTATAGACCACATAGAGCCCAACACTAAGGAAGACAACCACAAAAGAGAGCGCAATGAGTTGCCACATATAGCCGCGAATCTGCAATGCTTGTGCGCTTGTTGCGTCATCTCCGATGAAAATTGCGATGAGTTGCTCAAGGGAAAATGCGTTTGTGAGGATTGCACCTAAATAATAACCCAAGAGTGTGAGAGTTACAATCCAGATTCCCGCGCCAAACGTGGTGAAAATGACAAATTTGGTGAGCTGCATACGCGCTGCCCCTGCGGGCAACGAGATGTATTGCCGGACAACAGGAATGAGTCGCCCTGCAAATGTTGAAATATCGCCATAGCGGGCAAAGAAAATTTCCATAGATTGTAGCCTTTGTTCGCCGATTCCAACAAAGCGACCATAGCGTAATAGAATCTCGCGCCCAAGACTACGTGCAAGCGCATAGTTGAGCAGCGCACCTGCGAGGCTGCCTGCGATTCCGCTGCAAACAGCGCCAAAAAAATTGAGCTCGCCCGCATAGGCAAGATAGCCTGCAGGAATCATCGCAATTTCGCTTGGAAATGGAACAAAACTGCTTTCAAGCAACATCATAAGAAACAAGCCCAAATAACCCAAATCGCCCACAAGTTCGATAATTGACAGAATAAAATCGTGCAAAAGTTCCCTTCTTAGCATAATGTGTGCTCATCATAGCAAAAAGTAGGGTATAATTCCAATAAAAAGGTGAGAATCATGGCGAAATGTCCCTCTTGCGAGTGCCCCATTGGCGTGCCTCTTTGGCTTGGAACTTTTGGGGATTTGATGAGTTTGCTGCTCACATTCTTCATTCTGCTTTTGTCGATGGCAACATTCGTAACCGAACGCGTGGACGCGGCGATTGGCTCAATTCAAGGCGCGTTGGGTGTGCTTGAAATTGGGCGGCACAGCGAAGTTGCGCCCCCAATGCCTATCATTGCGTTGCCGATTGACCACAATGTCGATTCTCCCACAGCGCTCAATACTTTTGCGAGTATGATTACTGAATTTAGCGAGATGACAAAACTATCTGAAGGACCCGCTGTGCGCATGGAAGAAGCTGAAGATGGCTTTATTGTACGTATCGCAAACGAGTTGCTATTTGAGCGCGGAAAATCGGAGATTACGAGCCTCAATGGGCAAGCATTTCTGCAACGCGTTGCTGTTGAATTGAAAAAATTTGGATTTGAATATTCCGTGAAAGTCATCGGTAATAGCGATGGCGACCCGCTCGATAAAGGCGAATATGCTGACAATTGGGAGATGTCGATTGCTAGAGGTGTGCATGTGGCGCAAACTCTCGCGCGCAATGGCGTGCCTGCACGGATTTTGTCAGCCGGAGGCAATGGCGAATACGACCCGATTGCGAGCAATCGCACACCAGAGGGGCGCATGGCGAATCGGCGAATCGACCTCTATTTCTTTGCCGCAAACAAAACACGCGATAGTTTCGATGAAAATTTGCAAAAAACACTTGGAATCCCAGCCATTCCAACACAGGGAACGCCCTAATGCTCAAAAATCTATCGCTTGGAGCAATGCGCTTTAAAGAGCAGATTTTTGAGCAGCACAAGGAGTTGTTCGCGAGTCTTAGCAAAGAGGGGCAGCAGCCCCATACTTTGTTTGTGGGTTGTTCCGATTCGCGCGTTGTGCCGCATCTCATTACCGACACAATCCCCGGCGAGCTCTTCGTGGTGCGCAATATCGCGAATGTGATTCCGCCCTATCGTGGAGAGAGCCATGAGTTTCTCGCAACGGTTTCAGCGATTGAATATGCCCTCGAGATTCTCGAGGTTGAGAATATCGTTGTTTGTGGGCATTCGCATTGCGGTGGTTGCGCGTCTTTGTATCTTCCTGCCGAAAAATTGCGTTATACGCCCAATGTTGCGCATTGGCTCGAGCTGCTTGCTCCTGTCAAGGAGCAGATTCTCACCATTAATCCCAAAAATGAGGCGATGAAGCTGTGGATGACCGAGCAGCTCAATGTCAAGCAGCAGCTGAATAATTTGCTCACGTATCCAAATGTGCGCGAGCGCATTGAAAATGGGAGCTTGAAATTGCAAGGTTGGTATTATATTATCCAAAGCGGCGAAATTTTTGCGTATGATTTGGACAATCAGGCATTTTTGCCACTCAATCATCAATAGGGGGCACTTATGATTCTTATCGCTGGTCCTTGTGTTATCGAATCCATGGATAATCTGCGCGCTATTGCGCACGCGCTCGGCGAGTTTGCCGCGCGCAAAGATATTGATTTCTATTTCAAATCAAGTTTTGACAAAGCAAATCGCACGAGCCTTGAGGGCTATCGTGGACCAGGGCTTCAAGAGGGCTTGGCAATGCTTGATAACATCAAACGCGAGTTTGGCTATAAGATTCTCACAGACATTCATGAGAGTGCGCAAGCAGCGCCTGCGAGCGAGGTTGCTGATGTGTTGCAGATTCCTGCTTTTTTGTGTCGGCAGACAGATTTGATTGTTGCATGCGCTAAAACAAAGGCGATTGTGAATATCAAAAAAGGGCAATTTATGAATCCGTCCGATATGCGTTATAGTGCTCTCAAAGCACTCAAAACGCGCGATGAAAATGCGCTTGAGGCAGACTATGCGCATTGCAAGCAGCACAAAATCTGGCTAACAGAACGTGGCAATAGCTTCGGCTATGGCAATCTCGTTGTTGATATGCGCTCGCTTGTGATTATGCGCAACTATGCGCCTGTGATTTTTGATGCGACACATTCTGTGCAAATGCCTGGAGCCGCAGGGGGCAAAAGCGGTGGCGAAAGCCGCTTTGCGCCCTATCTTGCCTGCGCTGCGAGTGCTGTTGGAATCGATGGGTTGTTTGCCGAAACACATATTTCACCCAAAGACGCATTAAGCGATGGCGCAAATATGCTCACGCCCGAGCAGCTGCGCGCAACGTTCAAACAGGTGATGGCAATTTCAGAACTGAAGGATTAATATGCAAACAATACAAGGTGCTTTAACACTCAATGGCAACGAGAAAATCGCGATTATTGCGAGCCGATTCAATCATTTCATTGTTGATAGGCTCATTGAGGGTGCAAAAGACGCATTTTTGCGGCATGGGGGGGCTGAAGAGAATCTCGACATTATTCTTGCGCCCGGAGCTTACGAGATTCCATTTGTTCTCGCGCGGCTACTTGGCAAAGATAGCTATATGGGTGTTTGTTGTCTTGGCGCTGTTATTCGTGGCGCGACACCGCATTTTGACTTTGTCAGCGCAGAGGCGACAAAGGGCATTGCAAATACAGCGCTCAAATACGGCGCTGCCGTGAGCTTTGGTGTGCTCACAACAGACACAATCGAGCAAGCCATTGAACGTGCTGGCACAAAGGCGGGTAACAAGGGTTTTGAGGCAATGTGTTCAGTGATTGAACTGATTGATTTGTATCGTCAATTGGAGGTTTGAATGGCAACGCGTTCGCAAGCCCGTGAAGTCATTGTGGGTCTGCTCTATGCTTATCATTGTGGCAATACAAATATCGGTCATTTTGCCGCTGAATTGCTCGAAGAAAAGCATGTGCGCAATCGACAAAAAGACTTTGCTCTTTTTTTATTTGAAGGCACTCTCGCGCGGTTGCCACAGATTGATATGATTATCAAGGGATTGCTCAAAGATTGGAATTTTGAACGGCTTGGCGATATGGAAAAGGCAATTTTGCGGCTCGGTGTGTTTGAGCTGATGGCGACAGAAACAGACAGAGCCGTGGTGATTGACGAAGCCATTGGGCTTGCAAAAAAATTTGGAGATGAAAATGCGCCACGTTTTGTCAATGGCGTTTTGGACGCATTTGGGCGAGATTCTGCTCTGCTCAAAGCGGCTCAAGAATCTGATTTGGCGCAACCAAAAAAGGAGACATGAAATGCAGCTTTGTGTTGCGCTCGATTTGCCTAGCGAAAAGCAGAATCTCGCGCTTGTTGCGCAATTTTGTGGCTTTTCTGGGCTTTGGCTCAAGATTGGGCTAAGCAGCTTTGTGCGCGGCGGGCGCGGCTTTGTCGAGTCTGTGCGTGCTGCGCACCCAAGCGCTCGGCTGTTTCTCGACCTCAAACTCTACGATATTCCGAATACAATGCTTGAAACAACTAAGGCGATTGCCGAGATTGGAATTGATATGTTCACAATCCATGCAAGTAGCGGCACAGAGGCAATGCGCGCTGTGGCAGAGCAGCTTGGCGCACTTCCTAAGCCTCCTTTGGTCTTTGCTGTTTCTGTGCTTACGAGTTTCGATGAGCGCGGTTTTGCCGAAATCTATGGCACAGGCAGTTTGTGTGAACGTGCGCAACACATGGCGCATCTTGCGAGTATGTGTGGCATCGATGGTATGGTATGCTCTGTGCATGAATCGCGCGCGATTAAAGCGCAAACAGGTTTGCTGACGCTCACACCAGGAATTCGCCCTTTTGCAACACTTGCAAACGACCAAAAGCGCGTGGGTAGCCTACAAGATGCGCTCAACGCGCAAAGCGATTTTGTCGTCATGGGGCGCCCGATTTATGAGGCACAAAATCCGCAAAAAGCACTTACAGATTGCTATGCATGGTTACAATCCCAAACAAAAGGAACAGACAATGATTAATGTGTTCTTGCGACAGGATAATATGATTTCTCGCCAACCCTTTGATGAGAATCTTTTGAAAGAGGCGCAGTATACCGTGCTTTGGATTGATGTATTGCGCCCAAGTGCTGAGGAGATTACACGACTCGAAGAATGCTTTAGCGGGCTTGATATTCCAAATGATGAGGAACGTGAGGAAATCGAGGAGAGTTCGCGCTATTGGGAAGATAGAGAAAGAATCACAATTAATACCTATTTTCTCACGAGCAAAACACGCATTGGTTGGGAGATGTATCATTCTATCAACAACGAGACCGTGAGTTTTTTGCTCTATAAAAAGCTGCTATTTACTGTGCGTTATCGTGAATTTCGCACGTTCGATGAGATTCAGCGCCGCGTGCTCACGAGCCCCAAAACTTTTCTCGATGGCTTTGATGTTTTGGGCAAAATCTTTGAATATCGTATCGAACAAGATGCCGATATGCTCGAAAAAGCGGCAAAAGATACACGCGATTTGCGCGCTGTGGTGTTTGGTAGTGCATATAATAATGACGAAGTGCTCGATCAAATCGCGATGTTGCAAGATTTTCATATGCGCATTCGCGATAGCCTTTTTGACAAGAGACGTTCACTCACGGCGCTTATGAAAAGCAATCAAGGTGATGATGATTTGCGCCGCGAGCTTGGAATTGCGCTCAAAGACATCAACTCGTTGCTTGAGTTCACCAACGCAAATATGGGTAGTATCGAAAACATTCAGAATCTATTTTCCAACCAAATCAACCTCGAGCAAAACAAGACGATTCGATTTTTCACAGTCATCACGGTCGCGTTCATGCCCCCAACGCTCGTTGGAACAATCTATGGCATGAACTTTGCCAATATGCCCGAGCTGAATTGGGAGTATGGCTATCCGCTCGCGCTTGGAATCATGTTTTTGTCGGTGGCATGCCCGCTATTGTATTTTAAATTCAAAAAATGGCTGTGATGTTAGCGCAGATTATGGTATGCACGCTTGCGCATGCTATAAGTGATATGCGAGCCAACAATTTGCAAACGACATACCCAAAAACTCCAAATGGCGCACCATAAACGATAAGCGCCTTGATGATAAATCCCTCAAGCTTGTCTTTTTGTTAATTTTGCTCATTTAACTCGTCTGCATGTTGTTTTGGAAAGCGAAGCGTGAAGCATGTTCCAACGTCTGGCTCGCTTTGCAAAGTGATTGTTGCGCCATGGTAGTGCACGATATTTTTGACGATAGAAAGCCCCAAACCAATCCCATTGGTTGCCTTATTGCGACTTTTATCCACGCAAAAAAATCGCTCGAACACACGTTGTTGGTCGTCTTTTGAAATGCCGATTCCCTCGTCTTGCACTTGGAGCACAATAGAATTATTTTCATGCGCAAGAGAGATGCGAATCGCTGTATTTTCTTTGCTATATTTAATCGCATTATCACAAAGATTCTCGAGCATGTTTTCAATCATTTCTTCGACACCAAGAATCTGCGCACTTTCGCCAGAGAAACTGACAGAAATCGACTTTGTTTGCGCGATGAGGTCCATACGTCTAGCAACACGTTCTGCGATTATGTCAAGGTCGATAAGTTTTTTAGGGTATTCTGTCAGGTTTTGCTCATCAAAGCGTGAAATTTCTAAGATTCGATTCACCATTGTCAGCATGCGTTTGGATTCGGCAAAAATGCTTTGCACAAACCGACTCGAATCGTTTGCATCAATCAAGCCATTATGAAGCATTTCGCTCGTTACCATAATCGATGTGATAGGTGTTTTGAGGTCATGTGTGATATTTGCCATAAATTCTTTTTTGAGCTCTTCAAATGTGGTTTTTTGAGTCACATCGCGCATGAGAATGAGTATGCCATGTAGCCTTTTTTTGATATAAATTGGCGATTGGATTATCTCAATATCCTTGCCGTCAATTTTGAATTGCTTATCGAGCCATTGCAAGTTTTCGCAATTAGTGCGAATCGCCATAGAAATTGGATTCGATTGGAGCTCGGCAATATTGCCTACCTCATCGAGCTTGCCGATGAGGTTGTTTGCGCTGGTGTTAAAGGTGATGATTGCGCCTGTTGGTTTGAGGAATAGCAAGCCATCGTTCATGTTGGAGATGAGTACGTTTAATTCTTGTTGTTTTTGGCGAATACGTTTAATCGTGCTGCGAATGACGCGATTTTGTGTATTGATTTTGTGTAGAAATGTATCAAATTCTGGATACACAAATGATTTGTTTAAATGGTAAATATTGATATTTTGAAGTGGTTTAACAATGGTGTGCGCGATGAAATGAGCGATAAGGAATGAGATGAGTACAAAAAAGCATATCGTGAGTGCAATATAGGTAGAAAGCGAAAAAAGAACTTGCAGAATGCTGCTTTGTGATGCGCTCATACGCAAAACGACTTGTTCGCCATTGTCGCGTTGCGTCAGCATGGCATAGTAGAGATTTTTACGCTTGAGCAGGTCAGAAAAGGGGCGTGAGATACCCTCTTTGTTTTGGATTGCCTGTAAGAACTCGATGTGTTGTGAATAATCTCCTGATTCTTTGTGAATATCAACCATGCTATCATAGATTGCCTTGCCTGACATGTTGATGATGGTGATACGGTATTCGTTGAGTGGAAGCAAAACCGGTGGTTTATTATCCTTGCTTTCTAAAAAGTCTGTTTTGGGGTATGGATTTTCCATAAGTTCATCGATATGTTGGGAGAGAATCTTAGTCTCATAGCGCATTTCCGCAATCGTTTCGTTTGCAAAAAAGACATCAAGAATTTTGACAAAAAAAATGAACCCTCCCAATTGCAAAATAAGCAATGCAAAAAGAACAAAATAGAAAATCTTTTTTTTCATATTTGCGGAATGTCGGGCAGGGGATTTTCGAGCAATTTATAACCGATTCCGCGAATTGTTTTAATGCGTTTACCCCATTTTCCAAGTTTTTGTCTTAAAGTGTTGAGGTGAATATCAACTGTGCGACTCTCGCCCTGCCGATATGTATAGCCCCAAATATGACTCAAAAGCTCTTCGCGGCTGAAGACTCGCTCGGGGCTTGCCATGAGCAGATAGAGAATATCAAATTCTTTGGCTGTGAGTGTAATAGGGCTGCCATTGTATGTTACGTTGCGCTTGGAATAGCAAATCGTAACTTCATCAATCGTAATCACATCGCTGTTGAATTTTGAATCTGTGCGACGTAACATCACACGAACGCGAGCAAGCATTTCCATGATACCAAAGGGTTTGGCAAGATAATCATCAGCGCCGCAATCAAGTCCCTTGACTTTTTCAAATTCGCTCCCGAGTGCGGTGAGCATCATGACAGGAATTGTTCTTGTTCCTGCGTCATCACGAATTTTACGCAACATACTAAGTCCATCTTCTTGGGGCAGCATAATATCAAGAACAATCGCTTTGGGTATTTCCTCGCGCATTGCTTTCCAGAAGTCTGATGGCTGCTGGAATCCCTTTGCTTGGATATTTTGTGTGTTGAGAGCATAGAGTATGAGCTCCAAAATTGATGCTTCATCTTCGACAATATATACCATAGTGTTTCTCCTTTAGAATCGAATGTGATATTATATCCAATTCTTTGTTTATAGGTTAGAATCAAATAGAGTTTTTTGGATTTGTGGTTGTTTAAAAGCGGTGAGAATTGTTTTTGTCTCTGCTTCGCTACAACAAAGGATAATGTAATGCGCGTTGCTTTGTTTGATATGTGTAATCGCATTTTTCGTGTTCATAAACACATGAGCTGGTTCTATAGATTGCCCTAGCTGATGTGAGAGTAGATAGAGCTTGCGCGCCCATGGTGTGTTGTGTTCAAAATATTGCATAAAGGGCTCAAAGTATAGGAATTTTTGGAGAATTAGCAATATCTTTGTGGTGTTTTTGTGCTCATTCAAAAAGCCTTGAGCATTGAAACCAAAGAATTGTAGGCTTTCTGGCATGAGCATGTGCGAGAGTTCGATGGGGATACCAAGCGATTGTGCAATTGCAAGAAGATGTTTGAGTGTTTCAAAAAAGAGAACAGGCAAAGGTAGCGCATAGATTTGCTCGTTGTATTGCACACGCATTGAAAACAGCGAAGAAGAAAGCAGATGAAGTGGAGGCTCAAGTGGTGGGTCAACATGGTTTTGTTCCATGTCGATGTCGGCAAAAAATTCAGGTGGAGCGAAGATGTAGGGCAAAGAATCGCCTTGATTTCTATGCAGGTTTGTGTTGCTGATTTCAGCTGCAAAAATCCCATCGTCTTCTTCTCTATCGAGGCAGAATCTCTGGGCGAGCTGCTCAAGGAATTGTGTTTTATTATTTTTGGCAAAAATGGCATTTTGGGCAGGAAAAAAGAGCTGTGCAATGTCGAGCGCAAGCGGCTCGAGCGCAATACAACGCAGCGCATAATCAACAACAAGATAGCGCCCTAGCGCACCACATGCGCGCTCGAGATTGTTTGTTTGTAGCCATGCAATCTCATCATCGATTGGTGTGAAGTCGCCCTCAAATAGGATTCCAAACGCACCTTTTTTCAGTGCTTGTTTGATGTCTTTGTGTTGCCTTGCTACAAACAAATCGCCACGTCGTGTTTTATTGCTAATAAAGCAGAGTCTCTCGACAGCACGAATGCACGGCTTGCCGATGAGCCGCGCACCTGTAATGCCTATGACTTGTGAAATCACCATTCTTTAACCTAACTTAGCCAATTGTTGACCCCGCTGTAATATGCGCCACAGGCGCGATGAGTTTGAGCCCATGCGAATCTTTTGCAGCAAGAATCATGCCTTCACTCATCACTCCCATAAGCTTTGTGGGCTTGAGATTGCAGAGTACGCAAACCTGTTGTCCAAGCAGGGATTCTGCCACATAGCTTTTGCCAATTCCTGCGACAATTTGTCGTGGTTTTTCTTCGCCCACATCAACCAAAAGGCGCAAGAGTTTTTCGCTTTTTTCAATTTTTTCGGCATGCTGAATTGTGCCGACACGAATCTGGCTTTGAGCAAATGTTTCCACATCAATTTGTTGGTGTTTTTGTTGTTCTTTGTTCTGCGCTATTGGTTTTGTGGTATGCTTGGGCTCAAGCAGTGCAGCAGACGAACTCGATTCTGGCATCAATGCTTCTGTAATGCGCAAAAACAATGGTTCACACACTTTGAGCGTGAAAGATTCGAGCCATTCTTTACGTTCTATCATGCGCAAAAAAAGTGTCGGGCTGCATTCAAAACCCACAATCGCCAATGCCTTTTGAGCGCTTTGGGGCATGACAGGGTAGAGCATCACCAAGCCTTTGAGCAACGCATTTGCAATCAAAACAAGCAGTGCTTGAACTTGCTCATCTTTGCCCTCTTTGAGCATTTTCCATGGCTCATATTGCGTAATCATGGCGTTAGAAAGCATAAAAATGCGCCATAATTCTTCGAGGTAGCGATGCAATGCAACTTGTTGTGCGAGCTCTGGCAGAGAGGCTAAAATGCTTTCGATTTCGTCCATCTCTGTTGCAAACAATGTCCGAATCTGCGCCGATTCTGCCCGAATCGAGCCACCAAAAAATTTTTGCGCCATGCTTGTTGTGCGGCTTAGGAGATTGCCGAGTGTGTTGCTCAAATCAGAATTGATTCTGTCCATGAGCGCGCGTTGGCTGAAATCGCCGTCTTGCCCAAAGGGCACTTCGCGCAACATGAAATACCGAAACGTTTCTGTACCATATGCATCGCCGACAACCTTTGGGTCGATGACATTGCCGATACTCTTGCTCATTTTTACGCCATTGCGAGTCCACCAACCATGCACGGCAATATGCGAGGGCAATGGTAGCTCGAGGCTCATCAGAAAGGCAGGCCAATAGACAGCATGGAATCGCAAAATGTCTTTACCGATGATATGATATTGATGCTGCCAATAATCCATTTTTGATGAGTCGTTGCCATATCCAAGTGCGGTGATGTAGTTGAGTAGAGCATCAAGCCAAACATACATGACATGCTTAGGCTCGCCTAGCTCGCTCGGGAGCGGGATTCCCCAGCTAAAGCTTGTACGTGTAATCGAAAGGTCTTGCAAGTCATTTTGTACGAAATGAATCACCTCATTTTTTTTGGTGCGCGGCAGGATACAATCGGGATTGTTTGCATACCATTCAAGCAGACGTGGCGCATATTTGCTCAATGCAAAAAAATAACTCTCTTCTTTGATGAGCGTTGTGTCTCGCCCGCATTCCGGACAATGTGTGTCGTCTCCAAGCGCGAAAGATGTAACGAAAGTCTCGCAGCTCACACAGTAATTGCCCTCGTATTCGCCCTTGTAAATATCGCCCTTGCGATACATCTTGAGAAATGCGTGCTGCACACCACGTTTATGGTCATCATCTGTCGTGCGAATGAATCGATTGTAGCTAATTTGAAAATAGTCCCATAAATTTTTGAAATACGCACTCACCTCATCTGCATATTCCTTTGAGGTTTTGTTTTTTGCTTGTGCGCTTCGTTCAATCTTTTGTCCATGCTCATCTGTGCCTGTGAGAAAAAAGACATCATCGCCGATGAGTCGAAAATAGCGCACGAGAGAATCGGTAATCATTGTGGTGTAGGCATGCCCAATATGTGGGCGGTCATTGACATAATAAATGGGCGATGTGATGATTCGTTTCATTATTTGTTTGCTCCTAAAAATCAAAATCCGTATTGCTTCCTTGACTCATGCTTGTATACACTGCATCGATATAGCTGTTGCGCAATGTGCATTCCAAGACTTCTGGGCACTCAAAACATGATGGCAATGCGTGTTCATCTTGGCATGCAATGAGACGGTTGCATTGCTCTTGCAAAATCTCTGGAAGTTCTTCGTCATGCATTGTCGCTTCCTAAAATCTGCTGCGCTAGTGCAATTTCTTCGATACTGCCAAGATATGCCGCGCTTGTTGCATGTGTGTGCGCAACGGGCAAATCGAGCAGCCTCACCTTGCCATCTATCGCTGCACCACCTGCTTTTTCATAGATGAATGCAAAGGGCAAAAGTTCAAAGAGTAGCCGCAGCTTGCCATGTGGTGCTTTGTCGCTTTTGGGGTAGCTAAAGATTCCGCCACCTTTTTTGAGAATTTGGTGCAAGTCGGCAACCATTGCTCCTGAATAGCGCAGGCGGTAGCCTTGTGCAAAGAGTTTTGCGACAAAGTTTGCATGGGCGCTGCTCCATTCTTTTTGTGTGCCGCCGGGCGCGTTGATTTTGCCTTTTTTTGCAAGTTGTAGCTGTCCAAGAGAGACAAAGGAATCGTTTTGGTAGCGGAAATGTTCCACGACAGAGTTTGTCGCAACGACAAGTTCGAGCGCGAATCCATAGAGGATATACGCGGCAGCAACGAGCCTATCGGCGCGAAAATCAGTATCGTAGATTCCAAAGATGGAGCCCACAGCAAAATCGCATGCGACAACAGACGAGCCATCGAGTGGGTCATACGCGACACAATAGCGCGCGCTTTCGTTTGCGTATTCGGGATTCTCTCGCTCTTCAGATGCAATCATGCGCACACAAGGTAGCGCTTTGAATGCGTCTGCAATAAGGCAATCAGCGCGCACATCGAGCGCGAGCTGCTCATCACCGCTCGCATTGTGCTCGCCACTTTTACGCGCATCGCCTTGTTGTAAGAGTTTGGCAATGCGGGGTGCACATTGTTGGATTGTCTGAATGATTGTTTGCATGGTCTTCATAAGCCTTTCTGATAAGTCATTGATTCTAGCATATCCGATACGATTTATCGCTTAAACTTTGTTGTTTGATGCTGTTGCTAAAGTTGGCATATCATTGCGATTTGGTGTTTTAAGCGAATGTGGCTTATGATTCTCCAAAAAACAAAGGGTGGGTTATGCTCGATGAAAAAGCTTGCGCAAGTTCTCGCATACTCGTTGCTCCGAGTATTCTAAGCGCAAATTTTGGCAGACTTCAAGAAGAAGTGAATGCCATTCAAAATGCAGGTGCAGATTGGTTGCATATCGATGTCATGGACGGACATTTTGTTCCCAATTTTTCCTTTGGTTGGGTCGTGTTGCAAAATTTGCAAACCACATTGCCCCTTGATATTCATCTAATGGTTCAAAATGTCCCCTTTTTTGTCGAGCATTTTGTGCCGTTTGCGCCGCTCTATATCTCATTTCATATCGAAACCGAAAATCACCCACGCCGCGTCATCGCACAGCTGCGCAAAGCCGGAATCTCGCCTGCTATCGCGCTTTGCCCTCAAACATCGCTCGAAAGCCTCGAATATCTCATCGAAGAGATTGATATGGTCTTGCTCATGAGTGTCGAGCCGGGCTTTGGTGGGCAAAAGCTTTTGCCCATCGTCTTGCGCAAAGCCGAGAGGCTCAAAAAAATACTTGAGATGCGCAATCCATCATGCAAGATTCAAATGGATGGTGGAATCCACAATGAAAATATAGAATCAATAAAAAATGCAGGCGTTGATGTCGTTGTTGCGGGTAGCTATGTGTTCCATGCAAACGATTATCGTAAGGCGATTTCCTCACTTCAAGTCTAGTGCCATGTTTTGCTATGCCCTTTGTATGCGCCGCGTGTGGCAATCGCAATGGGCATAAAACGCACGCGCCTTGCACGCGCCTTGCATAACAGCGCGCGCAAATTCTTCTTGCGCACTGCAACGAGCGCTTCGTATTCTTCGCCGCTTTGAATCGATTCTTTGCGCATTGTTTTGATGGGTAAAAAGCCGACATGATTGAGTTTGGAGAGCCTGTGTAGTTCGGTTGAGAGTCCATCTGAAATATCGAGCCCTGCGTGCACAATGCGGCTCACAAAGGGCAGAATCTCTGAACCCACGCGCCGCGCATAGAATTGTGCATGCCGCTTGCAAGGAGAGCAGGGGACATTGCGCAAAAGCCAGCGGAGCGTGCGCAGGCTGCTGCCAAGATTCCCGCTCACACACAGCACATCACCGCGCATCACACCTTTGCGCAGAATCCACGATTTGGAGCGCGGCTGCATATGTCGATTTTTGTGCGTCTCATCTTTTTGCAAACGAATCTGTGCCAACATCAATGCATGCACAAGTGGTGTGCGCTGTGGCACGGAGGCACAGAGAATCTCGCGCACATCACCCTTGCGACCAAACAACGTAAAATGCAAGCCAAGTAGTGGTGCGGCGATTGTGTCGCCACCGATGAGAGCGATTTGGTATTGTGTGCATGCATTACGTACGGCGAGTGCGAGCTCGCGCAGCTCGTGTGTGTTTGTTTGCGGCGGAATACTGATGCACAAAAGCGCAATGCAAGGAATCGCGCCCATAGCATAGATGTCGGAGACATTGACACTTAGGGCTTTGTGTGCAATCTCTGCAAGGCTCAACCAATCGCGCCGAAAATGACTCCCCTCGACAAAACTATCACATGCACAAACGAGCTCGCCGAGTGTCGCGGCGTCATCGCCGATTTGCACATGCAAGTAGCGCAAAAAGCCCGATTCGATACTCAAAATGGCTCCATTTTCATGCTCATATCGATGAAAACGGCATGGTGAATGATTGCCCCAACACTCAATGCGTCTATGCCAAGATTGCGATAATTAGCGATATTGTGCAGCCCAATTCCGCCGCTTGCCTCGATTCGCACATGGGGCGCGTATGTGTTGCGGTAGGCAACACAACGGCGAATCTGTTCGATGTCCATATTGTCGCACATCACGATGTCTGCACCACAATCGACTGCCTCGCAGAATTGCTTGAAAGTTTCAGATTCGACTTCGATACATAGCGTCCAACATTGCGCACGAATGTGTTCTATCGCATCTTTGAGGTTGCCAAGTTGTGCTCTGTGTGTGTCTTTTATCATCATGCAATCATCGAGCCCAAAACGATGGTTGCAACCCCCGCCGTTGCGCACCGAGTATTTCTCAAAAACACGTAACAAGGGGCGTGTTTTGCGTGTGTCGAGCAATAAAATTTTGTCATCATCAAGTGCAAGTTTAAATTGTTGTGTGAGTGTGGCGATTCCGCTGCTGTGTTGCAAGAGGTTGAGAAAGCAGCGCTCAATAAGAAGAATCTGACTCACATTGCCTTGCACACTCGCGAGAATCTCGCCTTTTGCAAAGGATTGTGAATCATGCTTGTGCCATTGCACGTGTATGTCACAGAGGCTTGCGAGCGCGTCTGCATAGATACAGCCCGAAAGCACGCCATCTTCTTTTGCATATATTTTTGCTGTGGCATTTTGGTTTAGCCCCAAAAGTGTGAATATATCGCCTCTTCCAATATCTTCGCGTAGAATCTCTGCCACAAAATCAACAATTTCATTTTGTGCCATCGTTACCCCTTTGTGTTGTTTTGTCGATTCTAGCAGATTTGCGCTATAATCCCGAGTAGTAAGAATTTCTTGGAAAAAATGCAAGCAAGATTCAAGAAATTCTCACAAAAAGACGATATGGTCTATGAGCATATTTCACAATTAAACTAAGGAGTTCTTATGCAAATTGGCTCTATTAACTCACCTTTTACTCCGCGCACACTCGCAGATGCGTGGCAAAAACCCGAAGAAGCGACTCATCAACAAAACACAGAATCGCAAAACACAGACGAAAATGCTGTGGGCAAAAAAGACCCGATTGCTGTGCTGCGTGAGCAGCTCGCAAAAGAAAGCGAACCCACAGCGATGGAGAAATTGCAGCAAGATTTTGCTAAAAAAGCGCTTGAAAGCTTTAGCAAGATTGCCCAAGCTTGGCGCGAGACTCATAGCAATCAGCAGGGCGGCACGTCATTGCTTGATTCGATAAAAATTGCCCAACCGCAAGACTCGACAAAAGAAGCAGAAGAAGCTGCAAAAAAGGCAGAAGAAGCAAAAGAAGCAGAAGATCTTGCCAAAACAGAGAAGCCACAACAGCAAAGTGCAAGCAATGGGCTGACGATTCAAGATTTCAATCTGATTCCAATGACAAACTTCCAACAAACCACGACAGCGAGCTATACAGCAAGTTATGATAACGTTACCGGACAAGCAACGCAGGAACTGATGTATAGCAATAGTTATAGCTTCGTGTTCAAGGGTTCGGTTACTGACCAAAATGGCAAAACGTTCGATATCGAAGCGAATATCACATTGACACACAGCCTTTACACACGTGTTACGGGCGGGGCGGATACGCTCACTCCAGAGATTATGCAGCAATTGCAAGATGGCAATCCGCTTGCGCTCAATTTTGAGGGCGATGGTAGCGAACTTTTGGGCTCACCGCTTGGACTCTATCTCGATAATCTTGGCGCAAGCAACCAAATCACGGGCGACCCCGTCTTTGGCGACCTCGCAAAAACGGCTTTGGGCGAAGGGCTTGGCTCGTTGCTTGAGGGATTGCGCATTTTCAAAGATGACATGATTGCAGGCATTTTGGGCAAAAAACAGGGCGATTCTGCAGATTCTGCACATCTCCCTGCTGACAATTCTAATCAAAGCGCATTGCAGAATTGGAAGCCCAATCTCGATAATCTGCTTGGGCTTGGTGAGCAAGGAACGGGCATTGTGTGGTTTTCGCATATGCAAAGCCTCTTTTATGCACAAACACATGACGCAAATGGCACAATGCGCTACAGCGCGTTTAGCTACACGCAAAGCGTGGCGATTGCGAAACAGCAAAGCTCGCTTGATTTGTTGCTCGAGCAGCTTAAGAATCAAGACAAAGAGCAGGCTCCAGTGGACGCCAAAAAGGTTGTGGACGCATATAGCAACAACACTCAACAAAATGGCTTGCTTGGCGCTCAAAGCATCAATGGCTAGTTGTGCTTGTAAACTAGCGGCGGCTAAGTTTTGTCTCGCCTCTGCTCGGCGAGACAATCGCGCACCAAAAATTCTACAATGGGTAAACGCACAAAACCATCGCTATCCATAAAATGATTGCCTTTTTCATAAATCATCAAATCCGCCGCGAGATTCTGTGCGAGATTTTGTGTGAGCGCGAACGGAACAATGCAATCATCGCGCGCGGCAAGCACTGTGCGGCTGTGGATTTTTGCACGTAATGCCTCGAAGTAAAGTGTGGGCGTGGTGAAAGAATGCAGATTTTCAAGCCCCGCAACAGGCTCGAAAAATCCCGCGACAAGCACGATTCCGCCGAGTTTTTCATATTTTGCAACCTGCAAGAATTGCAATGTGGCGATGCAGCCTAGTGAATGCGCAACGAATACATCATGTGCGCCTAGCGAGGGCGCGCAATGTTGCAGATGCTCTATCCAGTCGGCGAGATTTGGCGTTTGTGGATTGGGCATTGCCAAAATCTGTGTTGGAATCTCTGCCTTTGCGAGTTGTGATTGTAGCCACATAAACCAATTTTTCTGCGGCGAGCTGTCATAGCCATGAACGACAAAAACCATGCGATTCTCCTTGTAATGAGCCTATTTTGCTGTTTTTTATTATACAATATATTGATATATCGTGATATGGCTTGACAAATGGAATAAAAAAGAGTATAAAGCAAATGATTATCATAACAATAAAGGAGTGGCTGTGGAGTTTTTGAAAGAATATATCGACATCATCATTTTTGCCATACTCGGAATCATGAGCTTTGTGGCATGCTGGTTTAGCGTGGAGCGGATTTTATTTTTGAGCAAGGTCGATATTGCGCAATATCCATGCGAAGAGGAGCTCGAAGAATCGCTCACCAACAACCTCTCGATTCTGCATATCATCTATTCCAATGCTCCGTATGTTGGACTTTTGGGAACGGTGATTGGTGTGATGATTACCTTCTATGATATGGGGCAGAATGAAGGAATGGATGTCAAAAGCATTATGCTTGGGCTATCATTAGCGCTCAAAGCCACAGCGCTTGGGCTTTTTGTTGCGATTCCAACGCTTATGGCATACCACTTGCTCTTGCGCCGCGTCAATGTGCTTCTCAATCGTTATAAGGCAAAACATCATGAAAATGCCGCATAGCGATGGGCTCAATATCGTCCCTCTGATTGATGTGATTCTTGTGTTGCTTGCCATTGTTTTGAGTGTGGCAACATTCATTGCGCAGGGTGAAATCAAAATCTCGCTACCCAAATCCTCACATGAGAAGATTGAGGGTAAGGGAAGCGCATTTGTGCTTAAGATTGATAAGAACGGAGATTATTTTTTGAATGATAAGCCAAGTAGTCTTATCGATTTTGAGGAGAAATTGGCATTGCTTCAAAGGCATGAATGGGTCTATCTAATGGGAGATAAGGCAAGTCCGCTTGATTCGTTTATCCAAATCATCAATATTCTAAAGAGAAAAAATCATGCAAACTTCAAAATCATTACAGAATACCAATAAATACAGCCGCGTAGCATTTGGTATTGCATGCATTTTGCACATGCCGCTTGTGCTTTTTATGCTTGGGCTTGAGATTTTTCCGCAAAAGCCACAAGAGCCTGCAAAAGAGATTGGCGCAATGTCGTTTGCGCTTGCATCATTTGCAAGTGCAATGCCTATTCAAGAACCCGAGCCAGAGCCCAAACCAAAGGTTATTCCAAAACATTATGAAACACCAAAAAAGAAGCCAAAAGAGCATAAACATGTACAAAAACATGAAAAACATGAGCAGAAACAGAAAAATCCGCGCGAGGAAGTGCAACAGAAAACTGCAAATGTAGCAGACACAACGCAGCATGCAAGCACACAGAATCATCAGCCCATCAACCTTGGCAGCAATCATAAGAATCCATTTCTAGCAGAGATTAAGAGATTGATTGATGCACACAATGCCTATCCACGTATGGCGCGACGCATGAGGCTTAGCGGTGAGGTTACGGTGCGCATGGTGCTTGATGATAACGGCAAGATTATTGAGCTTCGTGTGATTGAGAGTTCGACTCATGCGATTCTCGATGAACAAGCGATTCGCACTATACAAGAAGCATCACAATTATTCCCAAAACCCGATAAAGCTTATACACTTCATATTCCTATTGCTTACCAACTCAATCTTGGTTAGGGCTGCGCTAGGCATGTTTAGGGGCACAATGCCATGAGCGGCGGAGAGTGGATAGATGGCAAGGAATATTATGATAGTGGGCGCAAAGAAAATGGCTACTTCCATCGCGCATTGCGCCGGCGTTGCCAAAGCAATCCAACGTCTCTAAATATCAAATTGTTGATTGCCATGCGTCTTTTGAACACTCGCAATGATAGAAGCTAGATTTTCGTGAATGACAGGGGAAGCTCCAAGGAATATGTTTCGAGTAATCTTTTGTTGCTCAATATATCTTTGCAACAACCATCGGCTACAATTTTTCCATTATAAAGCACAATGACTCGTTGGCATGTTTCTAGGATAAAATCTAAATCGTGTGAAATAATCAGTTTTGTTTGAGCTAGTTGGTTTAAGATGCGTATGAGATTGCGTCTATTTTTTGAATCAAGTGCTGATGAAGGTTCATCAAGAAGCAGAATCTCGGGGCTGATAGATAAAATTGTTGCAAGACAAACAAGCTTTTTTTCTCCACCTGAAAGATGATGTGTTGCTTGATGTTTGAGGTGGAGGATTCCGACTTGTTCTAAGGCTAGATTCACATGTTCTTCGAGATTTGAAAGCTGAAAATTACGAGGTGCAAATGCTACATCTTCATAAACATTTGGCATAAAAAGTTGATGATTGGAATCTTGAAAGACATAGCCGATTTTTTGACGAATCAAGCTTAAATTATCTCGATTGAGTGGAATCTCATTGATATAAATATTGCCATTAAAAGCCATTTCAAGCCCAATCAAAAGTTTCAACAAAGTCGATTTTCCAGCTCCATTTTGCCCAATGATTCCGACATTTTCTCCTTTTTGAATTTCTAGCGAAATATCTTGTAATAGTTCTTTGCCTTTTTCATAATGAAAGCTAAGAGATTGCAAGGAGATATGAGGATTCATATTAAAAATCCCCCTATGATTTCCGAAACAGAAACAAAACGTAGAATGAGTAAAACAATTGCCCATATCAGCAAATATGCAATATCACGTCCTGTTATCTTTTGAGTGCTAAAGGCATAAAATTCTCCTCTATATCCTCGAATACACATGCTCTGATAGACTTCATTGGCTCTATCCAAACTACGTAATAAAATGAGACCAACCAAAGACCCCCATGTTCTAAAACGGATTCCATGTTCTTGTATTGTTTTTAAAGAATAGGCTTCTAAGGTATGTTTGAACTCGAGCAAAAAGAGTGGGATATAGCGATAGAGAAGCAAAATCTGCGTTACGAGGATTTTTGGGCAATAGAGTTTCTTTAGGGCATAGCAAATGCCCTCAATAGAGGTTGTAGCAATCAATAAATAGGACGCAAGCAAGCTGAAGATTCCTTTGATAAGAAGTGTCAACATCGAGACCATTCCGCCTGTTATCACAAAATCTCTTATGATTATGAGGGGTTTTTCATCAAAAAATGGGTTGAAGATTCCAAAAAGAGCGATAAAGAACAAAAGGATTTTTAGGCGGTAGAGTGTTTTTAAGATAGAAATTCTAGCGATTTCATACATAATGAGTGGATAGATAGCCATTACGAGCAAACTAACAAAATGGTATTTATCAAAAGACACGACAAGAATGCAGTAAAAAAGCGTAACAAGAAGTTTGGAAATAGGGTGGATTCTGTTTATCCAACAATCTTTAGCAGCAAGTTCATTGAGATGTTGAATTTGCTGCAGCGCTTGGGAGATTTTGTCCATTAAACGCTTGTTTTGCTCTTAAAGATTCTAAAGAGATAGCAAGCAAAAATACAAAGAATCAAAACAACCAAAGCACCTACAATACCCGAAATAGATGTACCTAAAGGGTTTTGCGAATCGATAAAGGCATAATCAGGCAGCAAGGCTGTTGATTCTTGGAGTTTGAGTGCTGTTTCGTAAATGCTGCCTTGCGATTCAAGTTCGCTTGTTCCTGCGACTTTTTCCAAAGACCATTCTAAGCCATCGGGAAACTCTGAAGCCACAAGTGAAAGGAGTGCAGCAATTGTTAACGTTGCAATAGACAAGACGCCAAAAAGTTTTGAAAAAGTGAGCCTTGTTTTGGACGCGAGATTCCCAATGCCCCAAAGAATCTCCCCACGCGTTTCGTAGATGAAACATAGCACAGCAGCGGTGATGAGTCCTTCTACAAGACCAATGGCAAGATGAATAGGCTGCATTGCCGCGGCGAAAATGGCAAAAGGTAGAGAGGTAATGCCAGAAACAAGCGTTTCAAGGACGACAGAAAAAGCACCAAGCTGCAAAGAAAGCACACAAGCAATCAGCGAAGCAAGAATGATTTTCGTCTTAGAAGCGCCATTTTGCATCATGAATTTCCATATCAAAGCCCCGATAAAACAGCCATAAAAGGACATATTCCAAATATTTGCCCCCAAAGCCAATAAGCCTCCATCGGCGAATAAGAGGCATTGAATGAGGAGCACACTCATCATTGTGAGAAATGCTGCATAAGGACCAAGAATTGCTGCCAAAAGCACACCGCCGGATAGATGTCCTGATGAGCCCGTGCCCGGAATGGCAAAGTTAATCATTTGTGTTGCAAACACAAAAGCCCCCATAATCCCCATCATAGCAATTTTTTTTGCATCATCTTGAAGTTCAATTTTTTTGATACAATACGCGCCCACAGCACCAGCGCAAACATACATCGCGCAAGCAATTGAGGGAGAGATTAAAGCATCTGCCATGTGCATAGTAACTCCTTTTTTGAGATTCTAGCACAAAACGAATCGTTTTACAAGTCTTTTTTTGTTTTGTTCATTTTATATATGGTATTTGTTTCTCCCATTTCTATAAACTCGATAATCTCTTCAACAGGAGCAAGCGTAAGGTCAAAGACTTTGATTGGTATGCCAAAGATTCTGCTCATTTCAGCATTCAAATTGCGCCGTTCCGTACTATTGAGTTTGTCGCCTCTTGTTGCGAATGCAAGCGCGATATATCCTTTCTCGTGGCATTCTTTTGTATGCGCTTCTATTGCATATTGAATTTGTTCATATTCGGTTAGATTAAAAACATAAATGTTGATAATTTGAATTTTGTCTTTTGTGCGAAAGCTATCAAGAATATCATGGAGCTTCTCTGCATCTTTAGTGTGATATAATCCAGATGTATCCCAAAAGACATATCTGCGCCCATTTTGTGTTTGAATCTTTGCAGCTTTTTTGATAAAGGCTTGTTGGGTTGCCTCATATGAAGGCACAAAGCCTCCATGATTGAGCAGTTTAATAATTGTTGTTTTGCCTGATTTCTTTTTACCATTTAGCAAGACAATTGCATCAGGCGTTCCAAAGAGAGATTGATAGCAATCATTGCACCACAAGACAATTTTATAAATAGCATAGATTCCAGCCAACATTCCAAAGAGAGTCGCGAGACTGATAGCAACCAATAATGCTATTTCCATCTCGAACCCTCAAAGAACAAAGCCAAAGCAATGCACGGGGACGGGGGGGGGGGGATTATCGTTTCTTTGTTGTTTTGTCTTGTTCTTGCTCATTACTTTGCCTTTACATTAAAGAATATATTCTAGCATAATAAAGCTTAAAATTGCAAACTGCCGCTTGCCGCGCGAAAACACGCAGTTTGTGTTGATTTTACTCATTGCGCAATACAACAAGCGGGTCTACTTCGGCGGCTTTTTTGGCAGGATAGAAAGATGAGAAGAGTACAACAAGCAAGCTTCCGATGAGGATGAGGCTAAAGTCAAGCCATGAAAGCTCAAGAGGGATTTTGGTATCACCATAGACATCGGCAGGCAAAGAGATGATAGAAAAATTAGCAAGCACCGCCATGAGGATTGCAGCAAGCAACACACCAACGATGATTCCGCCGATTCCAATCACGCTACCTACGCGGAAAAAGATTTTGCGAATCTCGCTTTTGCTTGCTCCAAGCGCAAGCAAAAGTGCGATTTCTTTGCGGCGATTCATGACGGTCATGAGAAGCGAAGTGATGATATTGAGTGAAGCAATAAGAATAATCAACATAAGAATGATAAAAAGTGCATATTTCTCAAGTTCGATTGCAGCAAAAAAATTGCCATTTTGTTCCCACCAGCCAATCACACGAAAACCTTGTGGGAGATAATCCTGCACACGTTCTCTATCACTTCGTGCATTGTGTGTGTAGATGCGGATTCCGTCATAGACTTGGTCGGGTACTTGTTTGATGAGGCGCAATGCGTCAATTGTGAGGAAAATGTAGCCTTTATCATACGCTGTGAGCCCAGAATTAAAAAAGGCTTTGGTGTTGAATCGTTTGATAATGGGTGTGAGGTTGAGCCCGCTTGGTTGGATATGTGTGAAAATCAACATGAGCGATGCGTTTGAATCAAGCCCAAACGCATAGGCGAGCCCTTCGCCAATCACGGCGTCAAATTTGCCTTCGATTCTGTTGTTTGGTGTTTGTTGCAATGCTGCGTCAATCACACTATTAATTTTACGTTCGCGCTCAAAATCGACACCAAAAACCACAGCGCCTTCCATAAAACTGCCCGAACGCGAAATAGCATTTGAGCGCAGAAATGGGCTGAATTGCAAATCTGGGAATTGCTCTTCGAGTGCAAGCAACATATTATGTGAGATTCCACGATAGGCTGTGGGGTAGATTGTGAGCGGATAGTTCATCACAAAAAGCTTGCGCTGAAACTCTTTGTCAAATCCATTCATAATCGCCATTGCCACGATGAGCACCATCACCCCCACGGCAACACCAATAAATGCGAGAATCGCGGTAATCGAGATAAAGGGTTGTTCGCGGTCAAAGCGCAAATAGCGCCGCACAATGAAGGGGACAATGCCCTTGTGTAGCAAAGAATCTTTTGCCATTTTAGTTGCCATAGCCATAGTGTTCGCTCACAAAGTCTATATCTTTGTCGCCGCGCCCACTTAGATTGAGCAAAATTTTTTTGCCTTTGAGCTCGGGTGCAATCTTGAGTGCATACGCAAGCGCATGGCTAGATTCGAGTGCAGGGATAATGCCTTCTTTGCGGCTTAGGGCAAAGAAAGCAGCAATCGCCTCTTTGTCGTCAATCGCGGCGATTTTTGTGCGCCCAATGCTGTGCAAATAGGCATGTTCTGGTCCCACGCTTGGATAATCAAGCCCACTTGCAATGCTGTGTACTGCGGCGGGTTCGCCGCTCTCATCTTTGAGCATGATTGAGTTAAAGCCATGCATAATGCCTTCTTGCCCAAAATTAAGGCTTGCCGCATGATGACCAAGCGCGCTGCCTTTGCCAAGAGGCTCGACAGCCACGAGTTCCACACAATCTTCAATGAATGCGCTAAAAATCCCCATTGCATTGCTGCCGCCGCCCACGCATGCGCACACAACGTCGGGCAGCTCGCCTGTCATTTCAACAAACTGCTCGCGTGCCTCGATTCCAACAATGGCTTGGAAATCACGTACCATTTTTGGGAATGGGTGAGGTCCCACAACAGAGCCAATGGCATACATGGAGTTTTTTGTATCCTTTAGGTAGGCTTCAAAGGCTTTGTCTACAGCTTCTTTGAGCGTTTTTGCACCAATGTTCACGGGCACAACGCGTGCGCCAAGAATTTGCATACGCAAGACATTAGGCTTTTCTTTCGCAATATCGACTTCGCCCATATAAATTTCGCATTCAAGTCCAAAATATGCCGCCGCTGTGGCGAGCGCCACGCCGTGTTGCCCAGCGCCTGTCTCGGCGATGAGCTTTGTCTTGCCCATATACTTTGCCAATAGTGCTTCGCCCATACAATGATTAAGCTTATGTGCGCCTGTGTGGTTGAGGTCTTCGCGTTTGAGGTAGATTCCAGCCCCACCGCATTCTTTGCTTAGGTTGTGTGCAAAAAACACAGGCGTGGGACGTCCTTGGAAATGCTTGCGAATCTTGCGCAGCTCGGCGATAAAATCGCCATTTTGAGCGATAAGATTGTAGGCATCATTGATTTCCTGCATAGCGATTGCCACAGCTTCGGGGACAAAACTTCCGCCAAATGTGCCAAAATAGCCCTTTTCATCAGGAAAGCTCTTGAGATAGGGGCTCGCGAGTTTTGAATCTCGATTCATAGCAGTCCTTTTGCGATAATGCGATATAATGAATCACATTATAGCATAGACATCTTAGAATCGCAACTTATTTGCCGTGTTGTGGAATTGCGAAAGTCATTCTGCAATTTGCTACACTTTCATTGTGTCATCTTCAATCATTGCTTCTTGCTGCGGCTACAATAAAAGATTCCAATCTGTTATTGCGAGGCATAAAATGCGTGGTTTTGAATGTATGCTTGGTGTGTGCTATGAATGACTCAAATAAGCAAAAATATTAAATTTATACTTAATTATAATTTAATATTATCTACGATAGAGTTCCTCTTTTAGAATTGCACAGGAGTTGTAATGTTCTCATGGAATCATCTTTCTATTAGCAAGAAGTTTTCGTGTATTCAGATTATTATTGCGTTGCTGATTTCTATCCCTTTTTTGTTATTTGTTAACTATCGTATGAATGTTTTTACAGATATTCAGCTTGATTCGCAAATGAACCAAACAGCCCATATTATCGAAGGCAATATTGAGATTATCTCCAATCAGATTTTACTCGAGAGCGACACGGCGTTGAGATTTTTTGAGAACGATTTGTTGGTGCGCTATGGTGCGCAAAAGGCGGCTAGCTATACGCTTGGTGCGTCTGTTTCTGTCAAAGATGTTGTTGTGCCCAATTTGTATTACAATGGCATTCCTCTTGCGAATCAGACAGATATTGTCG
>CAJTQL010000005.1:120818-129528 GCA_910578285.1 uncultured Helicobacteraceae bacterium | reverse complement strand
CCATATCGCTAGCATGATTCTCAAAGATGTGCAAAAGAAGAAGTTTTAGGGGATTTTGTGTTATAATCTCAAGAAAGGAGACGATATGGGACGCGCCTTTGAGTACCGCAGAGCCGCGAAAGAAAAGCGATGGGACAAGATGTCAAAACTCTTTCCAAAACTTGGCAAGATGATTACTCTTGCAGCAAAAGAGGGCGGAAGCGACCCAGAGATGAATGCAAAATTGCGTACAGCTATTGCCACAGCAAAAATGCAAAATATGCCCAAAGACAATATAGACGCAGCGATTAAGCGTGCAAGCGGCAAAGACGGCGCTGTGATTAGTGAAATCAACTATGAGGCAAAAGCCTCGCATGGTGCACTGCTTTTTATTGAATGTGCCACAGATAACCCCACACGCACGGTGGCAAATATCAAGAGCTATCTCAACAAACACAATGGGCAGCTTTTGCAGAATGGCTCGCTTGAATTTATGTTCTCGCGCAAGGCAGTGTTTGAGATTCCCACCGCAAACATCGCGATTCCGCTCGATGAGCTCGAGCTTGCACTCATTGACTATGGGCTAGATTCGCTTGAAAATGAGGGAGAGAATGTATTTGTATATGGCGATTATGTGGATTTTGGACGTTTGACAGAGGGGCTTGAATCGTTGCAGATTGTGCCTAGCAAAGCGTCATTGCAGCGCATTCCTAATCAGCCCGCAACTTATACTGCCGAACAACTCGAAGACATCGAAAAACTGCTCGATAAAATCGAAGATGATGATGATGTGCAGGCTGTATATACCAATATCGCATAGAATCTAGAAGATAAGGGGGTGTGTGTGTGGCTTGATGAGCAGCATCGGGGGCTTGTGATTTGGATTGCGGGGCTTGCAGGCAGCGGCAAGAGTACGATTGGCAGAATCTTGGTTGAGCGCATTCGTGAAGAAGGTGCGCCTGTGGTGTATCTCGATGGTGATGAGTTTCGTGATTTGCTTGGGCATTATAGCTATGACAAAGCGGGACGAATCGATGTCGCTAAGAAACGTATTGAATTTGCGCATTTTTTGAGTATGCAAGGAATCGTTACGGTCGTTACGACTATCTCGCTATTTGATGAAGTCTATTGGGCACTCAAGCAAAGAATCCCCCATCTCTTTACGGTCTTTCTCGATGTTTCCTTAGAGACGCTCTGCTCCAGAGATCAAAAGCAGCTCTATTCGCGTGCTTTGCAAAAGCAGCTCTCCCATGTGGTTGGTGTTGATATTATGCCTGATTCACCAAGTTTTGATTGCACAATTTGTAACGATGAAGGCGATGTGCGCGAAAATGCCTTGCGTATTTTTGCGCACATCGCCGAAAGGAAAAAATGAACAATCTCTGGACACAAGGCTATTTTACTGATTTGGAATATGTTGATGGCTATATTGCCGAGATGAGCCCGATGTTGCTTAATCTCAACCTTGCGCTTGCAGGAATCCATTGTGGCAACGCGCATGCCGTAGCACCTTTGCGTGATTTGTGTTATCTTGAACTTGGCTTTGGGCGTGGTAGCAGTCTCAATATCCATGCTGCAAGTAATAATGGCAGTTTTTATGGCAACGACTTCAACCCAGACCATACACTCGGCGCAAAGGTTTTTGCCAAAGCGAGTGGTGCGGATTTGTATCTGTCCGATTTGAGCTTTGTGGATTTTATCCATGAGCTTGAGATACGTGGCGCGAGTTTTAATATCATCGTATTACATGGTGTTTGGAGTTGGGTGAGTATTGCAAATCAACGCATTATTCTTGACATCATTCATCGTTTTTTGCGTGTGGGCGGAATCGTCTATGTGAGCTACAACACATTCCCCGGTTGGGCAGGCAAGCACCAATTGCGTGAGCTTTTGTTCTACTACTATCAAAGTATAAGCGGCAGTGCCGAGCGCAAAATTGTTACGGCTGTGCTGTTTTTAGAGGAGTTATTACGCAAGAATCCGAGCTATTGTACACAAGAATCGCTTGTTTTCCTTGAAGAGCTTAAAACCAAAGATATTGCCTATATCGCCCATGAATATCTTAATCGCGATTGGAATTGTTGCTATTTCCACCAAATGGCGCGCGATATGGCAGAAATCAAATGCGATTTTGCATGCAGTGGGCGGATTCTTGACCATCTCGATGTTGATATGATGCCGCTCAATCTCGATTCTGCATGGCATATCGAAGATGCGATTTTTCGCGAGCAGCTGCGCGATTATTGCGTCAATCGGCAGTTTCGCCTTGATTTGTTTGTGCGCGGCAAACGCAAGATGAGCCTCCAAGAAGGAATTTATAAGCTTAGTAATAGTTCTTTTGTGCTCACCAAAACACCAAAGAGTTTCAAACACACGCCAAGCAAAACCATGAATATTTTTGATGTTTTTATCAAGAATATTCTTGAGTTTTTACGCGCTGATTTGTTTCGCCCAAAAAATGGGCATGAGATTATGGAAAATTGTCAAGTATCATTTCGTGATTTTATCACATGCCTTGTGGTGATTATCCACCAAAACCTTGCGATGCCTTGTTATCCATCTACAGAATCGCAAAAGCGGCGCACCCAAGCGTTCAATGCGTTTTTGTTTGACCAACAAACGCGCGCTCGTTCGAGTATCTATGCCTCTTCTCCGCTTACAGGGGGTGGGGTAGTTGTGAGCGAAGCCGAGCAGGTTTTTATCATCGCGATGTTGCAAGGGCGCGAGAGTTTTAGCGAGATTTTGCATTTTGCCACTCCTATCTTTGCGCTCCAAGAACGTTTTGTTGTCTATGATGACAAAAGGGCGACCAACGAAGAGGAGAATCTGCTATATCTGAAACGGAGCTTGCGTGAGTTTTTGGACGAGAAGCAGCATCTTTTTCGGGCGCTCGAGATTTTTTGATTGTGCAGTTTTAGCCACTCTTTAATCTCTTCCATGCTATAATAGTTGAGAGCCGAACCATGCAACGACACCAGTTTTAGCCACTCTTTAATCTCTTCCATGCTATAATTGGCATAGCCGAAACCTCGACTCCTTCTGTAGTTTTAGCCACTCTTTAATCTCTTCCATGCTATAATAAAATCCCAGATACATTCAACTATAGTATCGAGTTTTAGCCACTCTTTAATCTCTTCCATGCTATAATGGAACGAGAACATCTCCACCGCGTTGAGTAGTTTTAGCCACTCTTTAATCTCTTCCATGCTATAATAATTAAAGCTTTTCTTGATTCAGCACTAACAGTTTTAGCCACTCTTTAATCTCTTCCATGCTATAATATCATTTGCGATGTTATCGTCCAATTCCAAGTTTTAGCCACTCTTTAATCTCTTCCATGCTATAATCTTGTCGTTTAGACATGCTGAACTCCTTTGGGTTTTAGCCACTCTTTAATCTCTTCCATGCTATAATCGCCAAAAAGCGTTACATTGTTCTTAGAAAGTTTTAGCCACTCTTTAATCTCTTCCATGCTATAATTAACACGATGAGCGTCCATTTTAGCTTTATTGTTTTAGCCACTCTTTAATCTCTTCCATGCTATAATGGAGTTATGGGATATTTTAATGTCCCCTCGGTTTTAGCCACTCTTTAATCTCTTCCATGCTATAATGCACACATCAAAAAGCGAACGTGCAGCGCCGTTTTAGCCACTCTTTAATCTCTTCCATGCTATAATATATGGTATCGTTGTTGCTACAATGAATGCTGTTTTAGCCACTCTTTAATCTCTTCCATGCTATAATTAATTACTTTCATACCAGTAGCCTCTTTGAGTTTTAGCCACTCTTTAATCTCTTCCATGCTATAATTCAGAAAAAGCATTAGAGACTTGGGAGGCGTTTTAGCCACTCTTTAATCTCTTCCATGCTATAATTATTCGTTAGCAATCTGAGCAGCCTTAATGGTTTTAGCCACTCTTTAATCTCTTCCATGCTATAATTTGACCGCGCTTTTAAAGCTGCCATTTCGAGTTTTAGCCACTCTTTAATCTCTTCCATGCTATAATTACCAAATTCACGTTGAATAAACTCTTCATGTTTTAGCCACTCTTTAATCTCTTCCATGCTATAATCCCATTCGTTTGCGCGTTTTTGAAGACAGAGTTTTAGCCACTCTTTAATCTCTTCCATGCTATAATCTCTGAATATCAGCGTGGTCGATATTCACAGTTTTAGCCACTCTTTAATCTCTTCCATGCTATAATACTGAAAAATCAAAAGTGAGGTGTTAAATGGTTTTAGCCACTCTTTAATCTCTTCCATGCTATAATGCGGGGTTGTGTCATCTGGCGGAATAAGGAGTTTTAGCCACTCTTTAATCTCTTCCATGCTATAATTCAGGAGTTACACAACCCACAGGTACAAAAGTTTTAGCCACTCTTTAATCTCTTCCATGCTATAATGCTTTCCTTGTTTCAGCAGAGACGAAGGGTGTTTTAGCCACTCTTTAATCTCTTCCATGCTATAATCTTGAGACAAGTCCAAGAATAAGTCCGTGCTGTTTTAGCCACTCTTTAATCTCTTCCATGCTATAATACATTAGTTCTTCCACTGACGAGTTCGGTTGTTTTAGCCACTCTTTAATCTCTTCCATGCTATAATAAATCCCATATGCACTCAACTATCGTGTCGGTTTTAGCCACTCTTTAATCTCTTCCATGCTATAATATAAAACACCAAATAGAAAAATTAACAGATGTTTTAGCCACTCTTTAATCTCTTCCATGCTATAATAATCCTTATGCTGTTGTTGGTGGTCAATCAGTTTTAGCCACTCTTTAATCTCTTCCATGCTATAATTGTGGCAAGCAGCACGAATGGCGCATTGAAGTTTTAGCCACTCTTTAATCTCTTCCATGCTATAATAACAAGAGATAATGGAGAGACTTCTGGCAAGTTTTAGCCACTCTTTAATCTCTTCCATGCTATAATGCCCATTCGTTTGCGCGTTTTTGAAGACAAGTTTTAGCCACTCTTTAATCTCTTCCATGCTATAATTGTGGCAAGCAGCACGAATGGCGCATTGAAGTTTTAGCCACTCTTTAATCTCTTCCATGCTATAATAACAAGAGATAATGGAGAGACTTCTGGCAAGTTTTAGCCACTCTTTAATCTCTTCCATGCTATAATGCCCATTCGTTTGCGCGTTTTTGAAGACAAGTTTTAGCCACTCTTTAATCTCTTCCATGCTATAATCGCGTTGCAGATTCCAAGCTCAAACAGACTGTTTTAGCCACTCTTTAATCTCTTCCATGCTATAATTGATACATCTTGCGCTCCGTTGGGGTTACTGTTTTAGCCACTCTTTAATCTCTTCCATGCTATAATATCAGAAAAAGCATTAGAAATTTGAGAAGCGTTTTAGCCACTCTTTAATCTCTTCCATGCTATAATGTATGCGGGGCTAAAGTCTGCGTCTTCGTTGTTTTAGCCACTCTTTAATCTCTTCCATGCTATAATGTGACTACTTTCATCCCAGTTGATTCCTTTGTTTTAGCCACTCTTTAATCTCTTCCATGCTATAATTACATACTGTCATAGAGCTGTCGTAAGTATGTTTTAGCCACTCTTTAATCTCTTCCATGCTATAATACGCGGGGCTAAAGTCTGCGTCTTCGTTAGTTTTAGCCACTCTTTAATCTCTTCCATGCTATAATACACTCGTTGAAAAGGGCGTATTTTGCGATGTTTGAGTGGTTTTGAAGCCATAAAATATCGTTGAAAAGGCAACTTTAAGGAGAGTTGGGATACAATAGCACTCAAGAGTTTAAAAAGTGGCTAAAATAAGGGTTTTCGGTTTTCCCGCAGGGTTACAATCCCTAAAACCGAATTTATTATTTGATGTTTTTGTGTTTACTTCTAGCGGCAAATGCGCGTTAGAGTGAGAGACTCCATAGTTTTCCTGCGCTAGTAGTCTTTATTTTACCCTATATCTTTCTTTGCGCAGAGAGACAAAACCGAATCGCTATTTTTAGAATTTTCTACTTCATGATGATTTTTAAATTCATGATATTCTACATGCGCTCAACCAATGCTTGCGGCTCCGTTACTAAACCCAAATTTCGCATTTCCCTATTTTTTGTGGCAAATGAATGTATAATGGGGGAGATTTGCAGTGAACTGATTATCGGGCTGTGGGGGCTGTGGAATGCCACAAAAGTTTGCAATGACGAGATGTTTTGCTTGACACTCAATATGACAAAAGAAGTTTCTAAAAGTATCGATTGCCTTGCCTAGCGGCAGAAATGGCGCGATTAAATAAAGCAATGAAAGCTTGAGGTCATACAGCACGTTAGAGAGTGTGTGGTGAAGTATTCACCACACGACAAGCAAAAGATTTGATTCTTTTGCGATTTCTATAATATTACAATGCAAACAAATCGCTAAACACGTGGAATGGTGTGGATTCGAGTTTGCCTTGGTCGCTGCAAAGCTCCTTGATTTTTGTGCATTTTTTGGGGCTTAGTTTACGTGAGATATTGCGTTCAAATTTTGCGATAAGAACGGGGATACCTTCGCTTCTTCGGCGTTTGTGTCCAATCGGATAGTCAATCTCAATCTTTTCACTCTTGCTGCCATCTTTATAGAAAATCTGCACAGCATTGGCAATCGAGCGTTTGTCTGCCTCGAGATATTCGCGTGTGTAGCGCTCATCGACTTCGACTACCATTTTGTCGCGCAATGCGTCAATGCGCGGATCGTTTGCGATGCTGTCTTCATAGTCATCGGCAGTGAGTCGCCCAAAGATCAGCGGAACGGCAACCATATACTGAATACAGTGGTCACGGTCAGCGGGGTTGGCGAGTGGTCCGACTTTGTTGATGATTCGATGTCCAGAATCTTGGGTTGTGATGACGATTTTTTCGACTGAATCGAGTTTGTTCTTGACTTCATCATGCAGCTTGAGTGCGCATTCCACAGCGGTTTGTGCATGGAACTCGGCAGGGAAGCTGATTTTGAAAAGTACATTTTCCATGACATAGCTGCCAAATTTTTGGGGCAATTTCAATCGATGTACCTTGCCCTCTTTGTCTTTCATTTTGACATCTTCAAAGCCCCAAAATGCTGCGCTCAATGCGCTTGGATAGCCCATTTCGCCTGTGAGTGCTTTGAGAGCGAGATTTACCCCGCGTGAGCTTGCATCGCCCGCTGCCCAGCTTTTGCGGCTGCCTGTATTGGGTGCGTGGCGATAGCAGCGCAATGCACCACCATCGACAAATGCGTGGCTTACAGCGTTGCGCACTTCTTCAAATGTCCCGCCGAGCATAGCGCATGCAACGGCTGTCGAGGCGATTCGCACGAGCAAGACATGGTCGAGCCCAACACCATTGAATTTGTTCTCAAGTGCGAGGATTCCCTGAATCTCATGCGCTTTAATCATTGCTGTGAGGACGTCTTTGACTGTTAGCGGTGCTTTGCCTTTTGAGACATTCTTGCGGCTAAGATAGTCGGCAACAGCCCAAATCGCACCGAGATTGTCGCTTGGGTGTCCCCATTCTGCGGCGAGCCATGTGTCATTGAAGTCGAGCCATCGCACCATCGCACCAACATTGAATGCAGCGCGTTCTGGGTCGAGCTGATAGTGAGTGCCCGGGACTTTTGCGCCAAGAGGGCGAAGCTCTGCACCTTCAACAACGGGTCCCAAAAGCTTGGTGCAAGCGGGGAACTCGAGGGCTAACAGCCCGCAACCGATGGTGTCCATAAGACAATAGCGCGCAGTTTCATACGCGAGGCTTGAATCAATCTTGAAATCCACCGCATAGCGGGCAATCTCGGTGAGGATTGGGTCAAAGTCTGGTCGTTTTGTATCTAAGATACCCATATCTGAACTCATTTTTTCTCCTTATTTTTGATATGTGATACTAGCAAATTAACGCTTATCCATAGGCACAAACGCCTTGTTGTCTGGTCCTGTGTATTCCGATGTGGGGCGAATCAACTTATTGTTTGAACGTTGTTCGAACACATGCGCCATCCAGCCCGCTGTGCGGCTAAAGATGAAAATGGGTGTGAAATACGCTGTTGGAATGCCCATAAAATGGTAGGCGCTCGCACTATAAAAGTCAAGATTGGGGAAGAGTTTTTTCTCGTCCCACATGACTTTTTCGATGGCTTCACTAATGGGGAACAAGCCTTCTTTGTCGTTGATGTCGAGGCTAAGTTTGCGGCTCCATTCTTTGATGACAACATTACGTGGGTCTTTTTCGACATAGACGCGATGCCCAAAGCCCATAATCTTGTCTTTGCGCGCGAGTTTTTCGAGGATTCCTTTTGTGGCTTGCTCGGGGCTTTTGTATTCGGCGATGAGCTCCATCGCTGCTTCATTTGCTCCACCATGCAATGGTCCGCGCAATGCACCAATCGCACCTGTAACGGCTGCATAGCAGTCTGAAAGTGTTGCAGTGATGACGCGTGCGGTGAAGGTGCTCGCGTTAAATTCATGCTCTGCATAGAGAATGAGACTTGCGTGCATTGCCTTGACCCACAATTCTTTGGGCGCTTTTTGATGCAAAAGCTCGAGGAAATAGCCACCAATCGAATCTTGGCTCGAATCCGTGCTAATCTCTTTGCCGCTGTTGTGATAATGATGCCAATAGGTGAGCGCAGAAGGGAAGATTCCAAGCAATCGTGTCGCGATTTTTTGCTGATTGGGGAAGCTCATTTTTGCGACATCATAGACTTCGGGTTCTAAACAACCAAGCATTGAGCATGTTGTACGCATAATATCC
>CAJTQL010000005.1:0-120718 GCA_910578285.1 uncultured Helicobacteraceae bacterium | reverse complement strand
ATTGTTTGTATTCATCAAGTGAATGAATCGCTTCGGCAAAAATCATGTCTGCGCCTGCCTCGACATAGCGGCTTGCGCGGTCAATCGCTGCTTGCTGCCCCTCGCTCGCATGCGCGTCTGTGCGTGCCATTACGACAAAATCGGGGTCGATTTTTGCATCGACAGCTGCTTTGATTCTGTCGCACATCTCATCAGCACTCACCAACTCTTTGTTGGGGCGATGTCCGCATCGCTTTTGGGCGACTTGGTCTTCGATATGGCACGCTGCTGCGCCGCTTCTTGTGAGCTCTTTGATTGTGCGCGCAATATTAAACGCGCCGCCCCAACCTGTATCTGCATCAACAAGCAAAGGCAAATCGCTTGCTGCTGTGATTCGACGTGTATCGGTGCACACATCTTCAAGTGAGCTAATACCCAAATCTGGCAATCCCAAACTCATCGCTGCGAGTGCGCCACCACTGATATAAATGGCTTTGGCACCGACTTTTTGGGCTTGCATAGCCGAATAGGCGTCAATCACGCCTAGAATCTGCAGCGGTGCATGTTCTTTGACCGCTGTTCTAAATTTTTTGCCTGGGCTAACCATAAAACAACTCCTTTCAGCATTGCTATGATGCTGTATCTTGATTCTATGCGAACAACGTTTACTATTGCATTTTTTGCAAGCTATTGTAGAGATAATTACAAAAAGTGGGTAGAATTTACCCTTCTTGGAGTCGCAGAGTCGCAAATGCGGAATGTATTGCTTTATAGACTTCGGGTTCTAAACAACCAAGCATTGAGCATGTTGTACGCATAATATCCATTGGGTGGGCATTTTTGGGCAATAGCTTGAGCGTAGTCTTGAGCGCATCTGGAAGCTTGCGCGCTGCTTTGATTTCTTCAACGAAATCTTTGAGCTCATTTTTGGTGGGCAATTTTTCGCGCAAAAGAAGATAGGCAACCTCTTCAAAGGTGCAATGCTCTGCCAAGTCATAAATATCATAGCCGCGATAATTGAGCCCATGTCCTGTACCAACCGTACAAATTGCAGATTGTCCTGCACTCACTCCTGCCAAACCACCAACTTTACCTGTTGCTGCTTTTCCCATTGTGTCTCCTTTGTTTTATTTTTTGAATAGTGCATCGAGTTTTTGCTCGTATGCGTGGTAGCCAAGCGTTTCATAGAGCTCGGCTCGTGTTTGCATTTTTTCAATGCTTTTTTGCTGTGTGCCGTTTTTGAGAATATCCTCAAACACTTCGAGTGCAGCTTTGTTCATCGCTCGAGCAGCCGAGAGTGGATAGAGAATCATCGAGATTCCGACTTTGCCAAGCTCTTCGCGCGTGAAATAGGGCGTTTTGCCAAACTCGGTGATGTTCGCAAGCACGGGGACTTTGATTGTTTGCGTGAATTGTTTGTATTCATCAAGTGAATGAATCGCTTCGGCAAAAATCATGTCTGCGCCAAATCCAGAATCTGTATTGGGTTGATGATGTAAGATTTTAAAGCGAGAGGTGGTGGGTAAGAATATCTTTGTTTGCATTATTGTTTTCATTGTTGAACTATATATCTTTCAAAGTCTTCATCTTTGAGTGCCAATCTGTTAATAAAAAATATATTTTTTGATTCTTGTCCAAAAATTCCATAAACATATTAATATTTTCTGGCATATAAGTATTTTTATGATATTCTTGCTAGGCTATATAAAGGTTAAAATACTCGCTATAAGTTTTGCTTTTGATAAAAAAGATTGCAAATACCATTCACTCAATCCCATAAAAGAACTTGCAAGCAAATCAATCTCAAAATCATCAATATATCTCTCTTTTTAGCTTTTATGGAGATTATCTGTAATGTTATATTTTGTAAGATTCTAAAAATTCTTTTTCATCACTCACTTATCCTCATCATTCTTGCACCCCAATAAGCCACAACGCTCAAAATCTTGAGCTCGCGCGCCTTTTGTGTAAAATTGAATGCGCAAACGCGCTGGCAATGACGATAATTCCAACGCTGCCCACGACTGATTCGGGGATATGGGTAAAGATTTGGATAAACATCAAGATTGCGAGCAAAAAGATGGCGTAACGCGCGCCATGCTCGAGATAGATAAACTCTGAAAGTGTCTTTTTTTCGACAAAATAAATCGTGAGCGAGCGCACATAGAACGCGCCGATGGCAAGCCCTAGCATGATGATAAAGACATTGTTGCTAAGCGCGAATGCGCCGATGACGCCATCGAGCGAGAAGCTCGCATCGAGAACTTCGAGATAGAGAAAGCCGATAATTCCGCTTTTTGCGCCCGTTTTGGCGAGTGCAGAATCGATTCCACGAATAAGTGCATAGAGTGCGAGCCCGATGAAATAGGCGATTCCAATCGCGATTTGCCCGCTCATCGCAAGCAGCGCGATTCCTACCACAGCGGCGATGAACAGCTCGGCGAAATGGACGCGGCTGATTGTTCGCACCCAACGATTTGTCTCGAGTGGCGCAATCCACACGACATCGCGCTCTTCATCAAAGAAAAACTCAAGAAAAACCATGAGCAAAAACGCGCCACCAAAGGCATAGATTGTACCCATGACATCTTGCAGCAATGCAGCATAGGCGCTTGCGTCATTCAGCGCTAGCTCTGTGATTTCGAAGAATCCGCGCGAGCTCGCGAGCGCGACAATGATGATGGGCAAGATGAAGCGCACACCAAAGACAGCGATAGGAATTCCAAACATGATGAATCGATTGCGCCATTTTGCGTCCATTTGTTCCAAAACTTTTGCGTTGATGACGGCGTTGTCAAATGAGATAGAGATTTCGAGCAGAGCGAGCAAAAAGACGATGTATGCGGCGCTTGCCCCACCTAGAAATAAAAAAGCAACAACGAGTCCAGCAGCAGCAAAGAGAGTTGAAAATGCAAAATATCTCATACAATCTCCATATATTAGGTTTAGCGAGCGGATTTTAGCATGAGATTGTAAATTAGTGCGAGCGTGGCAGCAGGCACAACGCGAATCCCACACATGCGACCATGATAATCATCGCACTGCTTGTCAGGTTGGCATAGTAGCTCAACGCGAGCCCAACGAGGCAAAAGAGCAGACTCAAACAGCTTGCCACAAGCATCATCGAGCCGAGCTTTTTGGTGAATGTTTCGGCGATGAAGCAAGGGATTGAGAGCAGGGCGATAACCAAAATGAGCCCAACAGCCTTAATGCAAATGACGATACAAAATGCAATCATTGCGATAAGGAGATAGTGAAAAAAGGTTGTAACAATACCTTTTGTCTGCGCAAAATCTCTATCAAAGCTAATGGCTTCAAATTGACGATAGAATAGTATGATAAGAAGGGCGAAAACGCAATCCGAAACAAGCATTGTTATTAAATCTTGTTTTGAAATTGCAAGAATGCTTCCAAAAAGATATGCCATAATGTCGCTTTTGTAGCCCGGAGTGAGGTCGAGCAAAATAAGCCCCAAAGCCATGCCAAATGCCCAAATCACAGCGATAATGCTATCGCTTCGATGCGGTTTGTGCTGTGTTAGAAAAGCGACTAGAAATCCGATAAAAAGCGTGAATAGAGAGGTTGAAACAAATATGGGCAATCCGAAATAAAATGCGATTCCAATCCCTCCAAAGGCGGCGTGCGTGATTCCGCCTGCCATTGAGAAGAGGCGGTTAATCATGATGAGAGAACCGATGATTCCACAGGCAATACTCACAAGGACGCTTGCCAAAATGGCATTTTGAAAAAACTCAAATGTGAGAATTTCAGCCATGTTCATGTCTTTCGCAATGACATTCTTTGAGACTCATCTCAACAGAGCAAAAATGATGATGATGGTTTTCAAGATGTTTGAGAAAGTCAGTTTTGGATTGTTCTTTTGTATTCTCATGTAAAAAAAGTTGTTTGTTGAGATAGGCAATTTTATCGGCATACGCAAGGACAAGATTGATGTCATGACAAATTGTAATGATTCCCACCCCTTCGCTATGCAAGGCATTAAGCAGTTCGTAAATTTGAATGGCGCTTTTAGAATCAAGGCTTGCTGTGGGTTCATCGAGCAGCATGAGCTTACTCTTGCTCACGAGAGCTCGTGCGATAAACACGCGTTGGCGCTGCCCTCCACTTAGGGTGTCAATCCGCTTATCCCAATAATCTTGCATGCCGACTTTTTGTAGAATCTGCAAGGCTTTTTGTTTGTCCTTTTTGGTATAAAATCCCCATATTTTTTGGTCGATAAGCCCCATCAAAACAACATCAAGAACGCGAATGGGAAAGTTTGGATTTGCTAATGTATTTTGTGGCACATAGCCCATATCTTTTTGTTGGATATGGTCTAAAAAAATGGCATTTTTGGTTGGCAAAAGTGATAAGATGATTTTCATCAAAGTCGATTTTCCTCCGCCATTTGGTCCTATAATGGCGAGAAAATCTTGATTATCATATTCTAGATTGATGTCGTGTAGAATCTCCTCGCTGCCATAGTGGTAGTTGAGATGCGAAATATGAAAGAGTTGCATGGCGCAATCATTGCAAGCTTTGGGCAATCTTGCGCGCTGACTCGCGTAGTTCTGTCTCCCAATCCCGTGCAAGATGATTGAGTGTAAGAATCTCAATATTGCAACTCTGTGCAATGGTTTTTGCGAGCGAATCAGGAAAGCCCAGTTGTACAAAAAGAGCGCTGATGTGTTCTTTGTTGATGAGAGTCATGAGCGCTTGTAAATCTCGTGGTTTGGGCTCTTTACCCTCAATTTCAATAGGGATTTGTTCCAATCCATAGCGCTTTGCAAAATAGCCCCAAGATGGGTGATAGACAACAAAACGTTTCTGTGTTTTGTCCTTAAATTGTTCGCGAATTTGTATATCAAGTTGCGCAAGTTTTCTCACAAAATCTGCAAGGTTTTTTTGAAAGATTGCGGCATTTTTTGGATAGAGCTTGCTCAACAAATCAGCAATGATTTTTGCCTGTTCTTGAACCAAAATGGGGTCAAGCCAGATATGCGGGTCGTTCTCACCATGTTCATGGTCATGATCGTGCGCATGCTCGTGTGCGCCGTGCATGTTTGGTAGGCTCGCAAGTCCTTTGTTGGTTGGGACAATCCGAATGTTTTTATATTGTTGCAATTTTTGCAGCAATATAGACTCGAGTTCTAAGCCAATCGTGAAATAGATAGCACTTTTTTCGAGTGCTTGCATGGTTTGAGGCTTAAGCTCAAAGTTATGCTCATCGGTATTGGGCGGAATGAGCACTTGAATTTCAAGCAAATCGCCCGCAATCTGCTCCACAAAAAATGCTTGTGGGGGAATGCTGACACTCACGATAGGCTTGGCACATGCAAAGCTTATGAGGAGTAGAAATAAAAGTCGCATTTGGAATCCTTGTTTAAATATGGATTTGTAGCAAAGTTGGGCTTATTTATCTCTTAAAACTTGACTTTGTAGGTGGTTGCATGTATAATGCGGCGCAAAAGAGAAGCCCAAAGGAGAGAATTGTGTGTATCGCTTCTAGCTTGATGTCATACTGCATACCACGATTTATTTTTTGCTTGTTGTTTGGTTGCTTGTGGGCAGAGGTTGCAATGTATCATACGAAAATGGGCAGCGCTGAAGTGATTGTGCTTTCGCTCACCAAGCGCGACATCAATACGAGCATTTTGTTGCCCCAAACTGACGAGGAGAAAGAGATTATCTATCAATATAGAACGCCGTTTAATGAGCATAATATCGTGCTTGTCAAAGCACCTAATTATCATCTGCTTGTCGATACAGGTTTTGCAAGCACCACAGCGGTGCTGCAAGGTGCTTTGCGCGAGCTTGGGCTGCAATTGAGCGACATCACGCATATCCTCATCACGCACGGGCATGGCGACCATATTGGCGCAATTTTGAATGAAAAAGGCGAGAATAATTTCCCGAATGCGACACTTATGATAGACAAAAAAGAGTATGATTTTTGGGCAACAAGTACCAATGATACGGCGCGCAAGGCGTTTGAAAGCTTTGGCGACAAGCGCATTTTTATTGAACACAACATCAACCTATTCCCCCAAAGCACATTACAAATTTCGACTTCTCCTGCGTATGGGCACACACCAGGGCATGTTGTTGTTAAATTCGCCTATAAAGATGATATGTTCTTGTTCTTTGCTGATTTGTTGCATAATTTTGCTGTTCAGACACATGCGCCATGGATTTCGACAACCTATGACCATGACGGCGCGTTGGCTGCGCGCACGCGCACACGACTTTTGCAAGAATACAAACGGGAGAAAATTCCTGTTGTTGGCACACATGTGCCCTTTGTGCAGCCCGTTGTGCTTGGCGATGACTAAATTATTTTGATTTATAATTTCTAAGAGTCCCATGATGTCAGCGATGTATCCCTATTTCTTGGTTGTCCATCTGTGCTGCGCGATTATTTTTTTGGGCTTTGTTTTTACTGATGTTGTGTTGCTATCTCTTGTGCGCAAAAAGCTCGGTGATGAGTTTGCAAATCGCATGTTTGTTGTCATTTCTGCACGTGGGACAAAGATTATGCCTCTTTGTCTTTTGCTGCTTGTTCTCACAGGTGGAGCAATGTTTGGATTCTATTTCAATTCCGATGTTGGCTATTTCGCAACAAATCTTCAACGTCTATTGTTACTTAAAATTATCCTTGCATTGCTCATCGTCATCATGGTCATCATTTCACTAAGTTGCAAATTTCTCCACAAACCCAATCCAGTCGGCAAAATCATTCACCCCGTAGCGCTTTGTTTGGGCTTTTTGATTGTGTTGTTGGCAAAATTTGCCTTTTATGGCTGGTGAGACGTGGAACGCTCTTTGCTAAAATCTTTCCAAAGGAGCGACTATGCAAGTTTGGAACAACAAAGCAACGCGAAGTTACAACAGCCTTTCTGGAATCCCTCCCAAGGCGAATGCACTTTTGCAAAATCTCAAGCAGAGATTTTCGGGAATGCAGATTGAAGTGGGGATTCCAAATGCAAAGAATGTCTTTAAAAATGAGGGCAACAATCATCTCATGCTACCTGTGAATATTTTGCAAAAAATGACAAAAGATAGCGACTATACCGAGATGTTGAAGCAAGATTTTCAGGTTTTTGAACAGCAGATGTTGCGCGATACAGACAATGATTCTGTGCAATCTTCAGGTTTTTTTATTGACCTCGATGAAAGCTATGGTGCATGGGCGATTGTGAAGAATCTTGTTCCAAATGGTAACAACGATTCTTTGCGCCGCACACAGCAGGAGCGCCAACGCTATATGTATGAAGGGCTAGAGGAACAGCTGCCAGAGACGCAACGTGAGGCACAACGTTGGTTTACCAAGCGGATTGTGATTGATTTAGGGGTTCTCTATGAGCAAGAATCCTCATCCACAAGTAGAGCAGTGCATGTTGACATGATGCTTGATTTGCGGGCATAGTATCAGAGTTTCCAAACGCCAAGATGGGTGATATGGAGGAATTTTTCTCAAAAACATATCAAAAAGTTTAAGATTAACTAAAAATATGCTACAATAACTCCTATTCAACCAAATCTCGAGAGAGCCAAAGGAGTTCTATGCGTATACTCATTATAATAGAAGACGAAATTACCTTAACCAAGACCCTTGCAGATGGGCTTGCAGAACTAAATTATCAAGCCGATGTGGCGGAGAATCTCAAAGATGGCGAGTACTATATCAGCATTCGCAATTATGACTTGGTTCTCACGGATTGGACACTTCCTGATGGAAACGGAATTGACATTATCATGCCCGTCAAATCCAAATCTCCTCGCACTGCCGTTGTGATTCTTTCTGACCGCGAAGATAAAGAAAGCGAGATAGAAGCACTTCGAGCAGGAGCAGATGATTATATCAAAAAGCCCTTTGATTTTGATGTTTTGGTGGCTCGAATCGAAGCGCGCTTGCGCTTTGGTGGCACAAATCTTATCGAAATCGAATCGCTCACAATCAATCCTGATGAAGAAAAAATTACATATAATGGCGAAGAAATTGAGCTCAAAGGCAAGCCGTTTGAAGTGCTCACACATCTCGCACGCCACCGCGACCAGATTGTCTCCAAAGAGCAATTGCTTGATGCGATTTGGGAGGAACCCGAGCTTGTAACACCCAATGTGATTGAAGTGGCGATTAATCAGATTCGGCAAAAAATGGATAAGCCGCTTAATATTGCCACAATTGAAACTGTGCGCCGAAGAGGCTATCGTTTTTGCTATCCCAAAGAGGCAAATAGTTAATGTTACCGCTCGCCCCTATATCAAGTGGGCAGATGATTCACAAAAAAATTTTGGCGCATACACTCACACCCTTGAGTGCATTTGAGAAGCTCAAGGGAAAATTTTTGCTCGAATCTGCCTGTTTGCAAAGTGGTCGTGGACGCTATTCGTTGCTTGTTCTCACTCCTGCTTTTATGCTCATCAAAGAGTTGGGGCAATATTTTTTACTCGATGAAACAGGTCGACATGATTTGAATGCGCTTGATAGCACAAAAGACTATCTTGAGTGGCTTGCGCATTTTCGCTCGTTTGCTCCAGAAGTACAAGCCGATTTTGATTTTCCGCTCCCGCTTGGTGGAATCGGTTATTTGGGATTTGAGTTTTTTTCTGAAATCGAAAACATCACCTTTCATGCACCCAAGCGCGTTCCACATTATGATTGCGCATTTGTATTTCCACGCGAGATTCTTGTATTTGACCATCTCTATGATTCTGCACATCTTTTTTGCCTTAGCTATGCAGGCGAATCATTTGTCCCTACACAACAGCGGCTTGATTCTCTCTGTGATTTGCTGCAACAAAACGATGTGCCACAAACACCACAGATTCACCATGCAACGATTATTGACCATGAGATTCCATATAAAGACTTTGTGCGCACAATTCAAGATGAGATTTATCAAGGCAATGTCATGCAATGTGTGCCTTCGCGCTCGCTCGAGGTGCACACCACTTTGCCTCCACTTACAGCCTATAAGAATTTGCGCCATGAAAATCCTAGCCCCTATATGTTCTATTGCGATTTTGATGATTTTATCTTGTTGGGTGCAAGCCCAGAGATTATGGTAAAGCTCGATGACGATAAGCTTACTTTGCGCCCGATTGCAGGCAGCTGCAGACGTGGTGCTGACCGCGAAGAAGACAGAGTGCTTGAATCGCAATTACTCGAAAATATCAAGGAAAATGCCGAGCATCTCATGCTTGTTGATTTGGGGCGCAATGATCTTGCAAAGGTGAGCAAACCGGGTTCGGTTGTGGTTGAGAAGTTCAAAACCCTTGAAAAAACGGCGCGGATTACGCATATTGCATCTGAAATCAGAGCCACATTGAGTGCAGATAAAACCATTCGTGATATTTTGCATGCTACCTTTCCTGCAGGCACGGTTTCTGGCGCACCAAAAATTGCTGCTATCGAACTGATTGCGCGTCTTGAAACTCATGCGCGCGGGTTCTATGCTGGCTGTTTGGGCTATATCGACCATAAAAATAATCTCAATAGCTGCATCACTCTGCGTACCGCCTTGTATCGCGATGGCGTGTATTACCTACAAGCAGGTGGTGGGATTGTCTATGATTCAAATCCAGACGAGGAACAGCAAGAGACACACAATAAAATGCGCTCATTGCTCTATGCTATCACACAGGGTGCGAGCGAAGAATCTCTTGATGAAAGCTCAAGGAACATGAATGATATTGCTCATTGATAATTATGATTCTTTTACCTACAACATTGCGCAAGCCATCGCACAGCTTGGACATAGCCTTAAGGTGGTGCGCAATGATAGAATCACAATCGATGCAATCGCTGCACTCAAGCCCACACATATTTTGATTGGTCCAGGTCCTCGCACACCACATGAAGCGGGCATTTCTATCGCTGTTGTGCAGCATTTTTGCGGCAAGATTCCTATTCTTGGAATCTGTTTGGGACATCAGGCGATTCTTGCTGCGTTTGGTACTCCGATTGTCAATGCTCAACATATCGTACATGGCAAAGTCGAATCGATAGACCATCATGCCAAGGGGCTTTTTCGGCATATCCCACCCAAAGTCAAGGTGGCGCGCTACCATTCGCTTGTGGGACAAAAGGACGCGATAAGTGAAGATTTTATCATCGCCGCAACAAGTGAAGATGGCGATGTTATGGCTGTTGAGCACAAAGAATATGCGCTCATGGGTTTGCAGTTTCACCCAGAATCGATTGGTACAGAACATGGCATACAAATGCTGCAAAATTTCCTGCATTACCGCCGCGAGAACCCACCCACGCAACTCTATCTCCAAAAGATTTTGCGCCTTGAATCGCTCAATTTCAAAGAAGCCTATCATATCATGGATGAAATCACCGAAGGCGCGCTTAATGACGCGCAGATTGGTGCATTTCTAAGTCTTTTGGAAGTCAAGGGCGTGAATAGCGAAGAACTCGCAGGATTTGCAAGTCTGCTTAAGAAAAAGGCGCTATCTTTTAGGGTGCTTGATGTCCATGACAAACGGCTCGATATTGTCGGTACAGGCGGGAGTGCACAAAAAACATTCAATGTCTCAACAACAACAGCTTTATTGCTTGCAAGTGGGGGTGTGCATATCATCAAACATGGCAACAGGGCGGTAACGAGCAAGAGCGGCAGTGCTGATTTGTTGCAGAGCTTAGGAATCGACACCAACCTAAGCGCCGAACAATCCTTGGCGATGTATCGTCAGCATGGCTTTGCATTTTTGTATGCTGCAAAATACCATGCGGCATTGCGTTTTGCTTCTGCTGCACGTAAATCGCTTGGATTTAGAACAGCTTTCAATCTTGTTGGACCTTTGAGCAACCCCGCAAACGTAACACACCAACTCATTGGCGTGTTTGATAGGCGCTATACCGACATTATGGCAGAATCTTTGAGTATTTTGGGTATCCAACGAGCGCTTGTTGTGAGTGGATTTGATGGCTATGATGAAATCTCGCTATGTGCCCCAACGCGCATCACAGAGCTCAAAGACGGCAGCATCAAAAGCTTTGACTTTACCCCACTTGAAGTGGGACTCGATTATGTCGATTCTTCGCTACTTACAGGCGGCAGTGTGGAGAAAAATATGCGCATTACGATGGATATTTTCCACAACAAACCATCGCCCAAGCTTGACCTTGTTGCACTCAATATGGGCGCTGCGCTCTATCTCTATGGGCAAACGCAAAGCATTGCCGAAGGCTTTTATGCGGCAAAAGACATCATTGCGAGCAAAAAAGTACTTGCGTTGCTTGAGAGTTTGCGCGGATTCCAAGAGCTGCACTAGGCTGCAATGCCTTAATAGCCGATTTTGTAGTGGATATAAAAAATAATCTTGAGCGGCTTTTTGGGGCGAGGGTAGTCTTTGTATGAAATTTCGATTGTACGCAGGCTGTTTTTGTCAAACATCGCATACCCTGAGGAGCTCGTGATTTTCAAATCTGTAATATCGCCATTGGGTTGCAGATAGAATTCAACGCGATTTGTGCCTTGTAGCCCAAGTCGCCCGGCTTGTTGTGGATAGCGGAGATTACGTTGTGTGATTATGTAGATTTTGTGATAATTTTCATCTAAATAGGCTTTATCTTCTTTGCTTAGGCTGTATGCTTCTTCTCCATAGAACTCTTGCCATGGATTCTGAATGTTTTCTTGTAGAAGCTGGTAAAACGATGGTGGTGTGCTTGTGGCGGTGTTTGTATTTGACGTTGCTTGCGGTTTTTTCGTATTTGTTGGTTTTTGTTGAGATGTTTGCTGTGTAGATGTTGTCGGTTGTTGCGGGTTTGGCGAGGGCGTTTGGGCTGGCTGTGGTGTTTGTGGCACATTCTTCTGGGCTATTTGTGCGTTTGGCAGTGTTTCAATCTTGAGATTGCCAAGCGAGATTCGCTGCGGTTGTTGAGGTATTGGTTTGGGTTGTAGCCAATAATACAAGAGCCCTATGATAAAAAGATGAATGCAGAGCGAGAGAGCAAGGCTGATTGCGCCATATTTTCTCATTTGGATTCTTGATTGAGAACGTGCTCAAAATCTTTGTGTGGAGTTTGAGGAATTTTGTCGACTAATAATGCGTGATTTTGTCCAAGCAAGACAATGTAGCGACAATCTTTGGTTTGGAACACGACAAGACGCGTTTTGATGTCAATGGGTTTTTGGGAGATGAGCATAATCTCATCATCACTTTTATTTTTGAATATGTCTTTGAGTTGCATTCCTCCGCTTAGTTTTTGTCGCCAAATAAAGAGCGCAGCGATGATACCAACCATGCATAAAAGTAGAATAAGGTATTCGGTATCTCCTAAAAGCGGCGCATACTGCGGCAGTTGTTGTTCCATATTGATTCTTCTATAAGTCGTTGAGCGTGTCTTTGAGCTTGCCCAAAGGGTCGCTTGGCTTTTGGGTGATCCGCAATCGTAATCCATAGCCTTCGATGAGCTGTGTCGTTTGGATTCGTAACGAATCGCCACCCAAGATAATTACCACAAACGCACCATCAAGTGGGGCAACTTGAATGGCTTCAATGCCAAATGTGCCGCCAATGTTTTGCTCACGTGTCTGCTCCATATGTGCGTTAGGAAAGGTAATTGTTGTATAACCTTTTTGCATATCGGTTTGAATCTTTCCATTGTAGGGTTCGACAAAGGCAAGCATAATATCTACACGTTCCTCGCGAGGATAAAATTCGACATTGCGCACCATCGTGCTTGTCTGCTGTGCGCATGCAAAAGTGAGCAATAGAAAAAGGCAACAAAAGCGCACTAGACTTTTTCCCGCACCAGATAATAGATGATTGCGTTGGAATCGAGGATTTCATTAATCCGAATCGCAAGATTTTTTTCATAGACCATCACTTCGCCCTTGCCGATAATGCGCCCATCAACGAAGGTTTCAACACTCTCTCCAGCCGGTTTGTTGAGGTCGATAATCGAGCCTTTCTCAAATTTTAGAATCTCGGCGAGCGGGATTCGCGTTGCACCAAGTTCGGCTGTAAAAACAACCTCCATATCAAGTAATCCTGTATATTTATGAATAACACCATCGAGATATTTCGAGAGCTCGAGCTGACGGAGCTGCGCGGCATCGAGTTTGACTTCTTTGCGGACAAGTTTTTGTTTTTCCATAGTTTTCCTTTAGTGTCGAATCCAATAGAGCGAACAGTATAAATTCTGTCCATATTCAAAATGATAAAAGTCATTAAATGGGGCGCGAAACCCTCCTGCGCCAACAAACAGCGGTGTTGCGATGCCAAAAGCAACGCTATTTTTGTTGGCACTGACTTTTGCCACGCCCGCAACGAGGTTTGCGAGCTCCTTGCTAATGTCTTGCAAGACTTCTTCACTTGGTTCATCATCAAAGAGCATGACAGACGAAATATGCTGCAGAAATTGGAGCGTTGAGACGACATAGAGGGTAAATTTGTCCCCTTCACATGAAAATGCTAAACTCGAAATATACCCTTGCGATAGTTTTTGCATGCATTCTTTGGGGGATTCTCCTAAACTCTGTTCAATTGCTAGGCAAAAAGAATCTCTTAGCAAAACTTTCATCTTAGCACTATCCATTGTTGGACTCCCCTATTTTTTATTTTGATTATAACGCAACTTTATTGATTTATGGCTTGAACGAAACGTTTGTTTTGCAATATTTTGATAGAAAACATGTCTCGCATAATGGTTTTTGTGCTTTACAAATGTAGCGTCCAAACAGCACAAAAGCCTGATGAAGGGCGCCAAGATTATCTCTGAAAATCTCTGTGAGCTCTTCTTCGGTTTTGATTGTATTTTGTGCATTGCTTAATCCCAAACGATGTGAGGTGCGAAACACATGCGTATCGACAGCAAGATAGTTTGCTCCACAATATTCAATCAATACAACATTTGCTGTTTTTTGCCCCACACCAGGGAGGTGCATAAGCTGCTCACGTGTGAGTGGAATCTCGCCATTATGGTGTTGCACAACGGCTTGTGCCATCGCGATGAGATTTTTTGCTTTATTGTTATAAAATGAGCAACTTGCAATGAAAGTTTTGAGTGCATGAAGTGGTGCGTTAGCGAGCGAGACGATGTCAGGATACTCTGCAAACAGCGCAGGCGTGATGAGATTCACGCGCTTATCTGTGCATTGGGCAGAGAGCATCACAGAGACGATGAGCTCATAAAGGTTTGTGAATTGCAGCTCGCTTTTTGCGTCCTTGTAGTGCTCAAGCAATTTTGCTTTGATAATTTCTGCTTCATTTTTTGACATCATAACTCGATGAGATTTTGTTACATACCCGTTCGTGCAGCGAGCGCAACAACGATTGCAGCGACTAAATCGCTTGGATCATGACTGATTTCAGGCATAAGCTCGGGCAATTTTTTCTCGATATACGAGGTGTCGAAATATCCACGTCGAAACGCCCTATCATCGCAAATATTGCGCAAAAAGGGCAAGGTGGTATGCACGCCGCGAATGTCAAATTCATGCAATGCACGGCGCAATTTGCGCACAGCAAGCGCATAGCTCGAGCCACGCACGATGAGTTTTGCAACCATCGAATCATAATAGGGAGGAATCACGAAATCTTTATATACACAGCTATCCACGCGCACAAAGGGACCAAGCGCTGGGTAATACGCCGTGATTTTGCCCGGACTTGGGACGAAGTCATTGCATGCATCTTCGGCATTGATGCGTACCTCGATGGCGTATCCAACCCCCACGACATCAGATTGCGCAATATCAAGAATCTCGCCGCTTGCAATACGGATTTGTCTGCCAATCAAGTCATAGCCCGTGATTTCTTCGGTTACGCCATGTTCGACTTGGATTCGTGTGTTCATTTCCATAAAATAGAATCGGTTATCTTCATCGACAAGAAACTCAATTGTGCCTGCGTTTGAATAGCCCACAGCCTTTGCGGCAGCAACAGCGACAACGCCCATTTGTCGGCGCAAGTCTTTGTTGATAGACGGAGAGGGGGCAATCTCGACAAGCTTTTGATGGCGCCGCTGAATCGAGCAATCACGCTCGAGCAGGTGGATTGTGTTGCCATAATTATCAGCGAGAATCTGAAATTCGATGTGTTTGGGGTTTTCGATGTATTTTTCCATAAACACATCATCATTTTTGAAAAACGCCTTTGCTTCGCGTTTGCAGGCATTGAATCCATCTTCGAGCTCACTCTCATTCCAAATCACGCGAATACCGCGCCCGCCACCACCGCTGCTGGCTTTGAGAATCACAGGGTAGCCCATTTTTTGCGCATAGAGTTTGATTGTGTGCATACTCTCTTTGTTGAGTGGCTCGGTGCCGGGCACAATCGGGATTCCATTTTTGCGCATGAGCTCGCGCGCTGCATTTTTGTCGCCCATTTTGGCAATCACTTCGCTACTTGGTCCAATCCATACAAGCCCTGCTTCGGTAACTTTGCGCGCAAAATCAGCATTTTCACTCAAAAAGCCATAGCCAGGATGAATGGCTTCTGCTCCTGTAAATTTTGCCATTTCGATGATTTTGTCGGCATCGAGATAGCCGCTTAACGGGTCTTCGCTAATCTCATGCGCTTCGCTTGCCATTTTGACTGCAAGCCCTTCTCTGTCGGCGCGCGAATAGATTGCAACACTCTGAATATTGAGGTCATTGCACGCTCTGATAATACGTACGGCAATTTCGCCTCTGTTGGCTATCAAAATCTTGGAAAACATGAAGCTGCCCCCCTCTCTTTTAGTTTTTTTATTGTAGCAAAAAGAGGCTTTAATTATGTTAGAATCTAGCAAGAAAACATAAGAATAAAGGTTGGTTGTGGAGTTTTATCATGCAATTGTTTTAGGTTTGGTCGAAGGACTCACAGAATTTCTCCCCATTTCCTCAACAGCACATCTCCTCATGGCGAGCCATTTTTTGGAGATTGACACAGATGATTTGTTGTTTAAAAACTTTGCCGTTGTCGTGCAGCTTGGTTCTATTCTTGCGCTACTCGTCCTCTTTTGGGGGCGGTTTTCATCAGGTAGCGCTTTTTGGGTAAAGATTCTTGTGGCGTTTCTGCCCACAGGAGCATTGGGTTTTTTGTTTAGCAACCTCATCGAATCTCTGCTCTCGCCCAATGTGATTGCCTATCCGCTGATTCTTGGTGGCATCGTTTTTATCATCATCGAAATCACACACAGAGGCAAGCAATATACGACAAGTTGCTTTGAGATGATTACATTCAAACAAGCCTTTATTATCGGTTTTTTTCAATCTCTTGCAATGATTCCGGGCGTGTCGCGCAGTGGCGCAACGATTATTGGTGGACTGTTGCTTGGATTTGACCGCAAAACAGCAACCGAATTTTCTTTTTTGCTTGCTTTTCCAACAATGGTGATTGCGTCAGGATACAGCATACTCAAACACCATGATTTCTTTACAATCGATTATGTCGGAAACTTGAGTATTGGCATATTTGTCGCGTTTGTTACGGCACTTGTGGCGATGAAAGCTCTGCTTGGTTTCATCGCACATTTTAATTTTGTTCCATTTGGAATCTATCGAATCCTCATTGGAGTTGTGTTTTTGTTTTCTTTTTAGCTAGCTCTCGCGCGGTTCTTTAAACTTGCAGCTTACACATTCATAGATGTCTTTGTTGCGCAATGTGCGCTCTGCCATAAGCGAGCTGCATTCAGGGCATTTGCGCTCTGTGGGCTCAAATTTGCTGATGAAATCGCAATTGGGATAATTCCCACAGCCAAAAAACGCACCGCGCTTTGAGAATCGTTGCACAATCTCGCCTCCACATTTTGGGCAGCGTACGCTCAACTTTTTTGTTTCTTTTGTTGCACCAAAGGAGCGCGTGTTTTTGCATTCAGGATAGGCGCTACATGCAAGAAACGAGCCATTTCTGCCAAATTTTGTAACCATCGGGCTGCCGCATTTTTCGCATGGTGGAATCTCTTCATTGTTTGCAGGTTGTTCTGTGGGCTTGATGTATTTGCATTTTGGGTATCCGCTGCATGCCACAAAGCGTCCATAGCGACTCTCGCGCTCGACAAGCTCCTTGCCACATTTGGGGCACATTTCGCCTGTTGGGTTGCTGATTTTTTGGCTTTGAATATTTGCCTTACCTTGTTGGATTTGCTGTTCGAAATTTTCATAGAAATCCCAGAGTACCTTTTCCCACTCTGCCTTGTTTTCAGCAATCTCATCGAGCTTTTCTTCCATATTTGCTGTGAAATCCGAATCAACGATTTTATTGAAATGTGTCTCGAGCATTTCGATGACGCGAAATGCAATTTCTTCAGGCGCAATCTGCCGCTTGTTGAGCGTGATGTAGCTGCGGTTGACAAGCAGCGAGATGGTTGGCGCATAGGTGCTTGGGCGACCAATACCAAGAGATTCGAGTGTTTTAATCAGCGAGGCTTCGCTAAAACGTGGCGGCGGTTCGCTCTCATGCTCGCTGCCGACAATCTCGCTAAGAGTTGCAGCTTGCCCTTTTTTGAGGTTGGGCAGCAGCTTATCTTTGTCTTCGTTGTTCACAATGGCATAGAATCCGTCAAACAAAAGCTTGCGTCCATTTGCCTTGAATAGTGTGCTTGGGCTTTGGAAATGGATTGTTTGCAGTTCAAATTCGGCTTGCGTCATTTGTGAGGCAAGGAATCGGTTGTAGATGAGCGTATAGAGTTTGAGATTATCGCCGCTGATGTGCTTTGCAGCAATCTCTGGTGTGAATCCAAGATTGGTTGGGCGAATCGCCTCGTGTGCTTCTTGTGCACCCTTTGCCTTGCTTGCATAGACATTTGGGCTTTTGGGTAAATAGGGCGCGCCAAAACGTTCTTTGATGAGTTTGCGCACAGCGTCAATCGCTTCTTTAGCGATATTGAGGCTATCGGTTCGCATATAGGTGATGACACCCATTGTGCCTTCATGTGTGCTCACGCCTTCATAGAGGCTTTGCGCTGCTTTCATCGTGCGCGTGGGCGAGAATCCAAGCTGCGAGCTTGCGCTTTGTTGCAGTGTGCTTGTCATAAATGGTGGCTGTGGCGAAACCTTGCGCTTTTTGTGTTCGATATTTTCGACAATAAACGATTCGGCTTTTGCTGTGTCGATGATTTCTTGAACCAAGGTTTTGTCGCGAATGTCCATTTTTGCAATTTTTTTATTTTTATAGCTGACAAGTTCCGATTCGACATCATTGAATGTTGCGTTAATAAGATAATACACAACAGGCACAAATGCGCGAATTTCGCGTTCTCTATCCACGATAATCTTGAGTGCGCTGCTCTGCACGCGTCCAGCACTAAGACCCTTTTGAATCTTTGATGAAAGCAAGGGCGAGAGTTTGTAGCCCACGATTCTATCAAGCAAACGCCGTGCTTGTTGGGCGTTTACGCGGTACATATCGATTTGTCGTGGATTTTTGAGCGCGTCCAAAATTGCTGTTTTGGTGATTTCATGGAAAGCGATTCGCGGGATTGCTTGGGGTTCTTGACCAATCGCAATTGCGATATGATAGCCGATTGCTTCACCTTCTCTGTCCTCATCTGTTGCGATAAAAACCTTGCTCGCTTTGTCTGCTAGCTTTTTAATCTCACTGACAATCTCGCGATAATCCTTGGCGATGACATATTCGGGCACGAAGTGGCTTCCATCAATCTTGATTCCAAAGCTGTGTTTGGGTAGGTCGCGCACATGCCCTTTTGAGGCAATAATTGTATATTCTTTATCTAAAAAATTCTGAATCGTTTTCGCTTTTGTGGGGGATTCTACGACTATCAAATATTTCATTTCGACCTCATATATCGATAATAAGCGGAGATTCTATCACAAAATAGAGTTTTTTGAAAATCCTTTGTTTTTAAGCATGTTTGGCTACAATTATGCGATTTTTCAATGATTTCATCATCAATGAGGGTAGGATGGGCAAGGGAAGAGAATCCATTCGGTTACTTTTTCAAAATGGTTTACAATATTATAATCAAGGCGACCATCAACGTTGCCTCGCATGCTGCGATGCAATCTTGCATAGCGACAGACGTCATCATGAGGCTTGTAATCTTGCAGGGCTCGCCTTTTTTGCTATTGGCAATACGCAAAAATCGCTTGAGATGCTGAACTATGCCTATACTTTCTCGCAACGTGAGGATTATCTTGTCAATATTGCCGAGATTCTACGTCGAATCGGCAAGCTGCATGAGGCTTTGCAGATTATGCAAAAAATTCAAGACCATCATATCCCACATTATTACTATAACCTCGCAAAAATCTATACCGATTTGCATGATGATGAGAATGCAAAACAATGCTACAACATCTTGCTTGAACAAAATCCAGAGGACAAAGAGGCGCTATTCAATCTTGGCAATCTCTTCTCATGGACAAATCCCGCGCTTGCGCAAGAGTATTATGAAAAATCCTATCAGCTCGGATTGCTCGATGCGGGCATCAACCTTGCAAGCTTGCTTGCGCGCAAAGAACAGCTGCAAGAAGCTTTGGCACTCTATAAAGAGCTTGCCAAGAAGGCGCGCAGTGCGGATTTCTTCTTCAATTATGCTAATACATTGGAGAAGCTGACATACACAGACAAAGAATCTTTTAAGATATGCAAGCAGTATTTCAAAAAATCTCTCGAAATCCAAGAAAATCCCCACACAGCAATGAATTATAGCCAGCTTTTGATTCGTTTTGGCGAAATCAAAGAGGGATTCAAAATGGCAGAAGCGCGCTTTGATTGGAATATCATACCACCCGTACTGCGCCCGTTCTATGTCAAACCCAATACCAAGATTGATGGCAAACGTTTACTCGTCTATGACGAGCAGGGCTTTGGCGATACAATCCTCTTTGCACGTTTTTTGCCACAGATGGCAACAAAGGTTGGGGAGCTCACGCTTGTCGTGCAGCCGCCGCTTTTGCGGCTTTTTGCGCAAGGCTTTTTGGGGATTGTGAATCACAAAAATATTGTGCTTCTTGATGAGATTCCACGAAGCGGCTTTGACTATGCGCTTGCGCTGCCTTCGTTGCCCTTTATGCTCAAAGTCTCTTCCCCAAGCGACTTTGCCTGCCTCCCCGCGCCGCAATTGCCCGCAAAAAGAAAACACAAAAAATTGAAAATTGGATTTTGCTATGCAAGCAGCAAGGAGAATCCGCTTTCTTCCGTGCGCGATATTCCGCTAGAGTCTCTGATTGAAGCACTTACAATCGATGGTGTCGAGCTTGTGAGCCTGCAATACAGCCCGTCTGAACACGAACAAGAAATCTTGCAAAAGGCTAAAGTCAAAGACATCGGCAGCATAATTGCCGATTTTGCCGATACACAAGCAGAGATTCTAAAGCTCGATATTCTCGTGAGTGTCGATACTGCCATTGTGCATCTTGCTGCGTCTTTGGGTGTGCGCACATGTGTGCTATTATATAAATATTATGATTGGCGCTATGAAGTCATCGATGGGCGGAATCTTCTCTATGGCGACAATCTCTACCGCTTTGTGCAAGAAGACGCCCACAATTGGGATTCTGTGCTCATCGCTTTGCGTGCGCAAATTGAGCAATGGCGAGCACCATGAGTCTCGATTCTAGCGCGCTCTTGGCATTGCAAAATGCTGCAATAGGCGATAGTTTTGAGTTGCTGTGCTTTTTGCGCAATGCTGGCTATTTGGCTGCACATTATGTCGATTCTCTTGCGCTTTGGTGGCCCAATGCTGGGAGCTTCGAGGTGATTGTGGGTGCTATTTTGGTGCAAAATGCGCAATGGGAGCGTGCCAAACTCGCACTTGCAAATCTATATGAACGTGATTTGCTTGATGTCGTGCATATTGCCTCGCTCGCACCCGAAGTATTGCAAAGTCTCATTGCCCCAGCGGGGCTATATCGCAAAAAGTCGCTCGTATTGCAACAGCTTTGCGCGGCGATTGCGCGCGATTTTGGCGACTTTGAGACAATGCGTGAGCTTTGTACGCGTGAATGGCTCTTGTGCCAAAAAGGAATCGGGCAAGAGAGCGCGGATTCGATTCTGTGCTATGCGCTTTTGCGTGAAGAAATGGTTGCTGACCGCTATGCATACAAAATTTTGCGGCTTCTTGGCTACACGTTCGAGGGCTATGCCGAGATAAAGGAATGGCTTGTGCATGGAATCTATGCAAACCGCGAAAAAGCCCTTGCACTCTATGGATCGGGCGCGAGCTTGCAACGTGTTTTTGCACGTTTTCATGGCAAGATTGATGAATTTGCAAAGGAGAATAGATTATGACAAGCAAGGCAATGGCGCTTTTTTTGGAGTTTTGCAAGATTCCACATGCGAGCTTCCATACCGAAGAGATGTGTATGTGGCTCAAAGACTATGCAGCGCGACATCACTTGCATGTGCAAGAGGATAATGCGAAGAATCTGCTGCTTTCCAAAGGCTTGCCACGTCTGTGTTTGCAAGCGCATTATGACATGGTGCTTGTTGGGCAAAAGGTCGAGCCGATAGAAAAAGATGGTTTTTTGTGTTCGATTGATAGCTCGCTTGGGGCGGATAATGGCGCTGCCTTGTGTGCTGCCTTGTGTGCATTTGATTCAGTCGAGAATCTCGAGTTGCTCATCACAAACGATGAAGAAGTCGGAATGCTCGGTACAAATGCGCTTGAATTGCGTCCAAAAAGCAAGGCAATGCTCAATCTCGATAGCGAGGATTTGGACGAAATCATAGTGGGCTGTGCTGGTGGTGCTGATGTAACATTTACTTTTGCGAATCTGCCGCTTTTGCAGCTCGAAGAGAATCTGTGTGTCTATGAAATCTCTACGTGTGGCTTTCATGGTGGGCATAGCGGAATCGACATCGACAAGGGTCATGAAAATGCGATTGTCGCGCTTGCACAATTTATTCAAGGGCTTGATGATGTGTATCCTATTAGCATAAGTGGAGGTACAAAGCGTAATGCAATCGCTGCGAATGCGCAAGCACGTGTGCTTGCGCGTGGGGGATTGCCACAGAATGAACATTTTGCTGTGAAGCAAATCATACAAAATCCGCCCTATAGGGATTGTCGCAAGGTGCTTAGCTTTCTCACTCTGCCTTTGTTGCAGGGCGTGCAGAAAAAAGGTGCTCTTGGTGTCGAGCTTTCATGTAATGTTGGGATTATCCAAGACGAGGGCGATGTGCACATACAGGCAATGGCACGTGGCAACGACACGTATGAATTGCTTGCTTTCATCGAAAAATTGCACAAAGCCTCTGAAGGCTTTGGTGCAGAATTTGGGCAAAGTCATTTCTATCCCGCGTGGGAGAGAGAGCAGGGTGGGCGGCTGCTTGACATCACGCAGCATGCCTTTATGAGTCAGCAGCAAAATCCAACCATAACGACTATTCATGCAGGGCTTGAATGTGGAATCTTGCGCAACAAGTTGGAGCTAGATGAGATTCTGTCGATTGGTCCAACAATCCACAATCCCCATTCCAAGAGTGAACGTCTAGAACTTGCAAGCTTTGCGCGTTTTGAATCCATTCTCTTGGAAATTCTCAAAAATTATTAAGGAAAAAGAATGAAAAAAGCGATTCTATGTTTTGTCTTGGCTGCTATCAGCCTAATTGTGCTGTATGTGAGCTATAGCCACAATGTCAGCAATCTCCATGCACTTTCGTTAAATCAAACAATGGAACAACAAAAAGTTGTAGAAAAAGTTGTTGCCCAAGCGGTGGAGCAGGCGCGAGTTGGCATCTTTGGTATTGCACAAATGAGTGAACTCAAAAGACTTGCAAGACAACAGAGTGCGCCTATCCATACGCAGTTTGTGCATGTCTTGAGCCAGCTTTATAACGCACAAATGCAGAATGTCTCGACTCGGATTTTACTCTATGATTCTAAGCTGAATGTGCTTGCCGATAGTGCGGGTGGTGCGAAGCTTGGTATGCAATTTTTGGGCAATATCGCGCGTGCCGACAATATTATCGCAGGACTTGATATGGCAAATGATTCTGTGCTTGTGCGTGCCGTTGCGCCGTTGCTTGATTCGGAAGGATTTGTGGGTGCTGTCGAGCTTGTTTTTCCTCTGCAAGCATTCCTAGACACTAGGAGTGCATTGCGAATCGCTGTGGGCAACACACAATCCGGAGGGACAAATATTGCAGGCATTTTATTTGCACAGGTTCCTGCTTGGCTCTCGAGCAATCGCTCTGCCGAGTTTGTGGATAATGTGGCAATAGTTGGCGATTCTATTTTGCTCAAGACGAGTCTCGAGGCTTTTGCGCCCAATTTTGCTGCACTCACATTGTTGCCTATCATATCAGACGAGCCGCTCTTTGCGCAATGGATTGTCGCTGTTGTTGTGGTATTTTTGCTATGTACTCTCTTATATGTCGGTTTTGCACTTGTTGGACAACGCGCCAAAGAGCCACAAGCTGTGCAATATATCGAGGATTCGCGATATGAGACACAAAGCGAATCCGAATCTATACCAGAGCCAGATTCTGTACCCACAACACAAGATGCGACAGATTCTGATACGACAGAACATGACGCAAAAGACATTCCACTCGAGCAATCGATAGAACATCGCCTGCATGTACTCTTGTTGAATGGGCTTATTGCTAACACACAAAATATTCAGACGCATTTGAGTGAAAATATCACCCAAGTCCATGTGATTAATGAACGTAACAATAACACGCAACAAAACATTAGTGAGGTACAAGACACCACGGCAATGCTCACAGAATCACTCGAGTATATCGTGCAGCTCATTTCTGAAAACCGCGAGAATACGAATCAGCTTGTCGGAAATATTGAGCAAATCAGTCATATCATGTCGCTCATTTCAGATATTTCTGATCAAACGAATCTGCTTGCACTCAATGCCGCGATTGAAGCCGCGCGCGCAGGTGAACATGGACGTGGATTTGCTGTCGTGGCTGACGAAGTCCGCAAGCTCGCCGAACAAACACAAAAAGCCGCCAATGAAGTGAGCGCCAATATTAGTGTATTGAAACAAAACAGTAACGAGATGATGGATAGAAGCCATGAAATGGAAACAAGTGCAAATCAATCTAGTAGTAATATCGAAGACTTCAAAACAACATTGACGAGCTTGATTGAAAATTGTCGGCAGATTAAAGATTTAAACCAAAAAGTCAGCCATGAGCTCTTTTCTAATCTTGTCAAACTCGATCATATCCTATTCAAAGCAAATGCCTATGCAGCGATGAATAATGGAACACATTATGAATGTTCCGACCATCATAGCTGCCGTTTGGGCAAATGGTATTATGAGGGCGCGGGTAAGGAGTTTGCGCATACCAAATCATACACGTTGCTCGAAAGCCCGCATGCACATGTGCATAATGCTGTGAAATCTGTGCTTGAGATTCTGAAAAATGGCAAAAAAGATGCTGATAATGAAAAGATTATACATCTATTTGAAGAAGTCGAGAAAAATAGTGCTGATCTCTTTGATGTGATTGGACAGATTCTATCCGAACGCTACTAAGCGTTAAGCACCATTTAATGGGCTTTTGCTATAATATGCGTTATTTTGAATGGAGTGAAAAATGAAAAAGCTAGTTTTAGGTTTTATGGTATGGAGTGCGCTAAGTGGTGCTGCATTTGCAAATGCAAACAGCCAAACAGGATGCGGGCTTGGGACGATTATCATCAGCCAACCCAATTCCGCTGTTCTTTATGCGCTTCAAGCGACAACAAACCATTCAACATTCACGCAGACTTTTGGGATTAGTTCGGGGACGATGAATTGCCGCAAGGCAAAATTTGTTCTCGATGAGCGTGTGCAAGAATTTGTGGCGGCAAATATGGATACGCTACATAAAGAAATCGCCATAGCCCGTGGCGAAACGCTCGATACGCTAGCCGAATTGCTCGAAGTTGAGGACACGCAAGCTTTTAAGGATCTCTTGCAGGAGAATTATCTTGCTATCTATCAAAATGTTGATGTGGATATGGCAAGCACTTTGGATTCGATTCAAGCTCTCTAATGCGCCTTTTATGGGCTACGTTGGCATTTTTTGTTTGTGCGTTTGCAACAGATAATGTCAATTTAGAATCTGCCAAGATTCAAGCTAGTCAACTGAAGCTTGCTGACGATAAAGAATGGCGCATTTTATTGCACTATTCTGGTGCTCGAAGTCAGATTGACGATTCGCGCTTTTTTTATGCTCCAAATGGCGCATTTGACGCGCATGCAGAATTGCTTGCAACACTCGCTGCATTCTATGCCCCGCCGCCGTCTGTGCCGCCAAGCATGCCATCGCTTAAAGAAATGTCGACACACCCGTTTGACACCCATGCGCTATGCCGCTTCCCGGCGCGCTTGCGGTTTTTGCGGGCGCATTTGTCCCTCGACAATCTCCCTGATGTTCCATGTGTCGAATATGACAATATGCGTGCTTATTTGAATCCTAAGCATCTTTCCATCATTTTCCCTTCTGCCTATTTCAATTCACCCGCTTCATTATTTGGGCATACTTTTTTGCTCATTGAGGGCGATTTTGATAGTCGACTGCTTGCCTATTCACTCAATTTTGCCGCGCGCGCTGATGAGCAGAATGAGAATGGTTTTGTATTTGCTTTGCGCGGACTTTTGGGGCTTTATGAGGGCTATTATACAATGTTGCCCTATTATGAAACACTCAAAAACTACAAAGACACAGAGAGTCGTGATATTTGGGAGTTTCGGCTCAATATGAGTGAACATGAAGTTTTGCGTGCCTTTGAGCATATTTGGGAATTGCGCGAAATTTATAGCGATTATTTTTTTTTCGATGAGAATTGTTCGTATAATTTACTATGGATTCTTGAGGCGGCGCGCCCAGATTTGCAGTTACGCAACGCGTTTACTTACCACGTGATTCCTCCCGAGACGCTTTTTGTGCTTGACGAAAATGGGCTTTTAGGTGAGATGAACTACCGCCCGAGCAAGCGAACGGTGCTAGGGCTCTATACAAGCCGACTTGATTTTACCGAGATTGCAACCTTGCGCGCGCTTGCCGATGGCAGCTTGCAGCCAGAGACGTTGCGAGGCAACACTGAAAATGATTCGCTCTTGCTTGAAGCTGCACTTGAGCTTAATGAATACAACTATATCGCTCGCAAGCATACCAAAGAGAACTACACGCAAATTGCGCATAATCTTGGTAAAGCGCGCAGCAAGCTTGGAGCAAGCCCGCCAATGGTTGCTCCAATACTTGCTTCGCCTTTGTCGGCGCACCGCAGCGCGCGCATGTTTTTAGGAATGCTGCATAAAGATGGCGGGCAGAGTTCCAATGCGCTTGCAGCAGAAGTGCGTGTTGCCTACCATGACAGAAGTGAAAGCGACAGGGGACTTTTGGCGGGAACACAGATTGAGTTTGTGCGACTGATGTTGTCGTATCAGCATTTCCAATCGCATAGCGACAGAGTACGTGTTGAAGAACTTGCGCTGCTTTCGCTCGCCTCTTTTGTGCCACATAGCAAGCTTTTTTCACCTTTTTCCTATCGCCTTTTTCTTGGCGCAAAGCCTATTCTTGATGATTCGCTTGCACCCTATGCGCAAGTTGGCGCTGGAGCGAGCGTGGGTAGCGAGATTGCTGGCGGAGATGTGCTCGCCTATTATCTTTTTGAGATTCTCGCAGCAGACGCAAATGGCGCGCTTGCAGCAGCGATTCAATCCCTTGGTTTCTCCCTTGATTCATATCCATTCAAGCTGACATTTGAAGCTTCGAATCGATTGCATACAACCAAAGCAATAGAAAATCATTTACAAAGCACAATTCATTGGCAATTTGCCCAAAATCTCGCGATTTTTGGGCGCTTGCAATGGCGCGCATGGCAGAATGTGCAAGCCCCAAAATGGCAGCGGAGACGTGATAGTGTGCTTGTTGGCATGCGAGTGTATTTTTGAGTTGTTGAGATGAGGATAGAAGCGCAAAGATTTCGCGCCCCTGTGTTTTGCAGCGGCGCGGGAATGTGCGCAAAGCGCTATATTGCGATGCTCACTTGCCCTGTGCGGTGCATTGGGTGTTGGTAGTCGTTGCCTTTGCATGCATTTAAGCAAACGCCCAAAACAACGAATGCAAGAATCCAGCCAATTTTTTTCATTGTCCCTCTCCTGATATAATTTGCCAGCCTTATTGTATCCTAAAAAACATAAATTTTCAAGGATTTTGCTATGTCTCGCTTCAAAAAGTTTTTGTTTCTCCCTTATAAACCTATGAGCGCTGCTTTATTGTTTATCTTCTTGCTGCTCTTGCCTGTGCAGATTGGCGAAAAAGATGCAAACCGCGATTTGTGGTTTATCGGCGATATGGAGCGCGTGAGCGAGGAATATTACACAACGACTCTAGCGCAGATGGCAGCAGCGTGGGCGATTGTCAAAATCAGCAGCAAAACCGTAGCAATGTTGCAACGTGGCGAAATCAGCTTCACGCCGCTTGGCGTGGGCGTGAGCCTCGCTCCCGGCGAGCTTTTGGCTGTTGTGGGTGATAATCTCGAGCGCATTGCAAATGTTCTATTTGTACTCGTATTGGTGCTTTTGTTGCAACAATTCAGTCTTGGTTTCTTGAGCTTCGTATGTCTCAAGATTCTATTTCCTGTTGCATTGCTATTTTACATTGCAGATTTTTTTGGGTTTCGCTTTGCCAAGAATCTTGCAGCAAAGCTGTGCAAAATCGCGCTTATCCTATGGCTTTGTTTTCCTGCAAGTGCGGCTATCAGCAATTTTTTGCAGCAGGGATACCTCGATGAGAAGCGTACGCAAAATCTCCATATTCTACAAACACAAGAAACAGGACTGCAAAATCTCCAAAAACTTCAAGATTTTAGCGAGGGAAAAGAGGAGCAGAATATGCAGCACAATGAAGAGAATCTTGGCTTTCTCTCCTCGCTTTGGCAGAATGCAAAAGAAATTGCGAGCAACACAAGCAACCATTTTCAAAAAACAAAGGAACGTGCGATTGCTCAAATTGATTCGATTGTAGAATCTCTCGATGGGCTTGTCGATAGACTGCTTGAACTCACAGCGATTTTTGTCCTCACAACGCTTGTGCTACCCTTTTCTGTGTTTGTGTTATTATTTTGGGTATCACGTGGCTAAAGAGAATCTCGATGTTTTTTTGCATAGGTAGGCGTTCGCATTATCCGCAGATTTGTTGTTTGCTGGTTGGCAATCTTTATTCTTTCGTATTGGTATCTTTGCCGATTGGTTGCCATGTTTGCTTGCAAGAGCAGCGAGTTAAGATTATTTTGCTGCAAGATAAACTCAAAAAGGAGTAATCGATTTAAAAAAATAGTGTATAATTCAGAATCTTAAATTTGATGCAAAGGAGATTTCATGAAAAAATATTTATTGCTTGGCTCGATAGCAATGGCATTACTAGCGACTGGCTGCGAAGTAACTGAAGGTGCTGGTGCAAATACTACGGAAACAACACAGCCTACACAAGGGACAACAGATCCATCGCAATTCAACACTCTCGAGGAAAGAATCGCGTATCTTCAAGACCGCTTGCAACACATTCGATTTGATTATGACCGATTTGATATTCGCGCTGATATGGTTGAGGTGTTGAATGCGAATACCGAGATTCTCAAAAATGAGGCAAGTGATTTTGATGTGCGCCTTGAGGGCAACACTGATGAATGGGGAAGCGGCTCGTATAACTTTGCGCTTGGTACAAAACGCGCTGTTGCTGTGCGCGATGCGTTGCGCAGGAATGGAATCCGCACCAAACAAGTGCATAGCTATGGCGAAACCAACCCAATATGCACCGAAAAAACACAGGAATGCTGGGAACAAAATCGTCGTGTTGAGTTTAAGCTCCTTCCTAAGCAATAATCCAACCAAAGGCATTTGATGCGAGCAAAAGTCTTTTGTGCTGTTGTGGCTTTTGCTTTGTGCCTTTTGTGGGCAGAGCCTTCGGTTTTTGGAGCAGAGAAGCAAGAACAAGATAGAATCCAAAAAGAACTCTATCGTCTTGCAAATGTTGTGCAGCAGCTCGCTGAAACACAAGAGGGTATGCGTAGTTTGTTTGATTCTCAAGCTAACAAGCTCCAATCTCTCTATGCAAAAAATCAGGCTTCACCCTTTGTGTCGCAAGGGGAACTTCGAGAGGCATTTCTAGATATGAATGCGACACTCATTAGCCATTTTCGCTCGTATGATGAGAGTCTTGATTCTCTTAAAAGTGCTATCAAATCGCTTGGTGGGCTCATTCAGAAGACAGATGAGGGCTATCAACAGCGGTTTAGAGATTTGGATGCGCAGTTTGAATCATTGCAACAAGCGTTGGTAGAACAGCGAGCACAGATGGTCGTGCAGGAACACAAAGATTTGAACACAACACGTGTTGCGCACAACGAAACAAACATAACCACGCCAGCAAGCGACTTAAATGCCACAACAAAAAATGAAACAAAGAATGTGGCATTTGATTCGCTTGCCAATGGTGTTGTTTTTAGTGATGGTATTACGTTTTTTAATAAAGGCGAGCTCGATAAATCACGGCAATATCTTGAGCATGCGCTTGCAAAGCAATACAAACCCGCAACAAGCCTTTTTTATCTCGGTGAGATTGCCTATCAGCAAAAACGTTATGCCGATGCAATTGCGCATTATAAAAACAGCGCAACGCGATATGACAAGGCTGATTATATCCCCATTTTGCTTTTGCATTCGGCTGATTGCTTTGAAAAAATTGGCGACAAAACCAATGCAAAAACATTTTTGGAACTGCTCATCGAGGCTTATCCGAAAAGCAAACAAGCAATAGAAGGCAAGAAAAAGCTTGCTCAATTAAAATAAAGGAAAACAAATGCAAACAGACAAAAAAGTGTTTACAATCACATATGAAGTACGCGATAACAGCAATGACGACTTGCTCGATAGCAATATTGGCAAACAACCGCTCGAATTTATTATGGGCAATGGGGAAGTGCTGCCCGGTCTCGAAGAAGCGCTTGTGAATGCAAAAGTTGGCGAGGAACACAAAATTGTTGTGTTGCCTGAAAAGGGCTATGGAGAACGTTTCGATGACGCTGTGCAAGAAGTTTCGATTGATGAGTTTGAAGGCATTACGCTTGAAAGGGGTATGACACTCTTTGGGCAGGCAGAAAATGGCGAGCATTGCCAAGTGATTGTTCGTGATTTTAATGATAAGACGGTGATTATCGACTATAATCATCCTCTTGCAGGCAGAGAGCTGCTTTTTAATGTCCAAGTTCTTGGCATTCGCGATGCGACCGAGATGGAGCTCGATTATGGCATTAGCACAGGTTGCGGTTGTGGTGGTGGCGGGCATCAGCATGGCGGCGGCGGTTGCTGCGGTGGCGGCGGCGGTTGCTGCGGCGGGCATCACTAGGGCAACGCATGCGTTACGCGATTGTGTGCCCGGGGCAGGGAAGTCAAGCAGTGGGCATGGGCAAGGATTTGCATGATAATTTTGCCCATGCCAAGCTTGCCTTTGAAGAAGCAAGCGATGTGCTTCAAACCGACATGCGCGCCTTGCTTTTTGAACCAAATGAGAAGCTAGGGCAGAGCCAATGGACACAACCCGCGATTTTGCTTGTGAGCGTGGTTGCAGCCCATATTCTTGAGCATGAGAGTGGGTGTAAGCCGCAGTTTGCGCTTGGGCATTCTCTTGGTGAAATCAGTGCAGTCTGTCTTGCGGGCGCTTTGAGTTTGCGCAATGCGCTCATGCTTGTTAGCAAAAGAGGTGAGCTCATGCAAAATGCCCAAACTGCCGAGCCAGCAGGAATGATGGTTGTGATGGGTGTTGCCGATTCTGTGCTTGAAAACTTTGTGCAAGAGCAGCAAAAACAGGGCAAACGCGTTTGGGTTGCAAACTACAATACAGATGGGCAGGTTGTCTTAGCAGGGATCAAAGCCGATTTGCAGTCTTTGAGCGCTGCAAAAGAAACACTCAAGGCAAAACGTATGCTGCTTTTAGATATTTCTGTGGCGAGCCATTGTCCTCTGCTTGAACCGATTGTCGAGCCTTTTAGAGAATTAGCAAAAAATGCGTTAGTGCAAGCATTTGATTTTGGTGTGGTTTCAAATGTAACAACCAACAAATATGATACAATTGCACAGGCGCTTGAATTGCTTGGCTTGCAGCTTGTTTCGCCCGTGCGCTATAAACAATGCGTGCAACAATATCAAGATGAGGTTGATGTGTGGATTGAATGCGGTCATGGTAACGTGCTTAGAGGGCTCAATAGCCGTTTGACAGCCAAACCCACTCTGAATGTGAGCGATAGCGCTACTCTAAAAGAAACTCTCAATCGTTTCAAAGGATAACGATGAAAATAGCAATTTTAGGTGCAATGGTCGAAGAAATCACGCCGATTCTTGCGCGTGTACAGATACAAAAAGAGCATGAGATTGGACATAATCGCTATTATGAGGCATGCTATAAAAATCTTGAGCTTGTGATTGCGTACAGCAAGATAGGTAAAGTGAATGCCGCGCTATCGGCGTCTGTGATGTTTTTGCATTTTGGTGCACAGAAGCTCATTTTTAGCGGTGTAGCAGGCGGAATTGCCGAGAGTCTCAAGGTAGGTGATTTGGTTGTCGCCGACAAGCTTTGCCAACATGATGTTGACATCACAGCATTTGGGCATCCGTTTGGGTTTATCCCCGAGACAACTCTTTTCTATGAAGCCGATTCGGGACTCAATGTGCTTGCTATCAATGCCGCAAAATCATGTAATCTCCGCTTTCAGATAGGCACAATCGCAACAGGAGATCAATTTATCGCTTCGCCCGAGCGCAAGAATTGGGTTGCAAAGCAGTTTAATGCGATTGCGCTCGAAATGGAGGGCGCAGCTGTTGCAGCAATCTGTGCCGCATTGGGTAAGCCCTTTTGTGTCTTGCGTGCCATTAGCGATGCTGCCGATGCAGATGCGAATGTTAGCTTTGATACATTCCTTGAAAAATCTGCACGTGAGAGTGCCGATTTGCTTTTTCTGATGCTAGAACAAATGTGAGGAAAACATGGTCTCTTTTCGGTTGATACTCATTCGGCATGCGTTAGCATATGAAAGTCATCTCTGGGATGGAGGGGATTTGAGCCGTCCGTTGCTCCCCAAAGGAAAAAAACAAGCAAAACAAGTAGGCAAAAGGATTGCAAAATATCTGCGCCAAAAGAGCCGAGCGATTGATATGGTGTTTGTCTCCGAGGCGAGTCGCTCGGTCGAAACGGCGCAATATATGCTCAAGCATTTGCCCGACAATATCCCCACATCGCAAAGTGCTTTGATTAACCCCGAAAGCGGTACCGCAGGCTATCTAAAGCTCATCGAAGAAAGCTTGGGCGAAGGGCATGTTGTTGTTGTTATTGTCGGTCATGAATACGATTTGTCGCATGTTGTTGCACATTTATGTGGAGAATGCCGCTTGCGCTGGCAGAAGGGCGGATTTCTCACGCTTTGCCTCCAAGAGGAGCAATGGTCTATTGAAGTTGTGTGAGGTCAGGAGTGGCTGTTGGCTTTTTGGGGGGCAATTTTGAAGGAAATGATGGAATCTTAGTGCCGCTCGATTTCAAAAATTCGATTTGCTTTGGACAAACAGGGAGCGGAAAGACAACAGGCTATATTTTGCCCAATATCCAATCACGTCTTTATCTGGGGCATTCTGTCGTGATTTTTGATTATAAGGGCAATCTCCATGCACATGTCAAAAAGCTTGCAAACGAATGTGGCAGGCTTAGCGATGTTGTCGAGATTGGTCCAATATGGGGACATCGTTTTAATCTTCTCTTTAATATCGCCATTAAAGATCTCGAAAAATGGTATCGCTCGCTTTTTACCGGAAAATATGATTATTGGGACATTTCTGCATGCAGCCTATTGAAGACACTCTATGCTGTGCAACGTTTCTTATACGAATCGCATGGAATTCTTGAAAAAATCCATAGTTATTATGATTATATCGAGCCGCTCGACAAAGAGCGTCCAATCTATCCAACATTTGCATGGATTGGCGAAACGCTCAATGTCGCTTCGATGCGCGCATTAATGGAAAAATTTCATGTTGCGCATCAATATCTGTCTCTCGCTCTTGAGGTTGAGGAGTTGCGCAATGAGGATAAGAACGCGCTTTTATGCCTTATTGAAGAATCAGAACGTTTTAACGCTTTTCTATCGCGCTATGCGAAGCTCAAAGAGGAAGATTCGGGCGATGAAAGCGGCAACCATGGCGTGATGTCATGTCTACTTAACACGATTCAAGATGGTATTGAATGCAATGTCATAAATGGCGAAGGCTTCGATTTATCCGAGCTGATAGAACAACAAAAAATCATCATCATCTATGCCGATACACTCGGGCAATCGATTGCGCGTTTGCTCAATCAGCGAATCTTCGCGTTTTTGGCGAGACGCACAATTTTTCTCAAAGAGATTCAGCCTGTGTCGATTTTTATTGATGAGGCGCATCGCGTTCTTGCGCCGCGCTGTTTGCCTGAGGTTTCATTGTGTCGTGAGAATTGTTTTGAATATCTCATGTCTGTACAAGATAGAATCATGCTCGAAAATACGCTTGGTGAGCATGATGTCGAGGAGATGATGGTCAATATCGCGCATCAAATCAGCTTTCGGAATGATTCGCTTGCGACATGCAGCTCACTCGAGCCATTTTGTTATCGCAATTTGCAGAATGCACGTTTTGGCAAAGCAAATCCGATTTTCTTTGACAAACACGAGCTTACTGCGGTTGTGTGCGCACATCAGCAGCTTTTGTGTGTGTTCGAACGTTTCACAGATGTGCCGCAAAATGGTGGCTATTTGGTGCATGATGTCGAAAAATCAAATGATTCGATTGCGATTTTTGTGGATTCAGATGGTGTTGCACGAGATTTGCGTGTGTATGACAAGTATAGTCTCCTTGAGAAATGGCAAAATCGGAGTTTGCACCGCACAAATCATGAATCTTCTGATACAAATGTCGATACTCATTCCAAACTCCAAACAACACAGACTCGTCAATCACAAGAATCAATCGATGATTTCTCGCAAACTATCAACAAAAAGCTCGAAGAGTTTCGTGTGCAGATTCTCCAAATTCAAGATAGAGACAAACATGTCCAAGACGAGCTAGAGCGAATCTATGCTTTGCTCAAGCGGCTTTTGCCATAGTTTATTCCTCTGTTTGCTTACTCAAACACAGCACCATTCCGATTGCGATACAATTGGCAAGCAATGAGCTGCCGCCATAGCTATAAAAGGGCACGGCAATGCCTTTGATGGGTGTGAGTCCCGAGATTCCATAGGCATTGAGCAAAAACGAGAATCCAAGCATGCTTCCAAACCCCACGCAAAAGAGAAAGCCCACCTGTGTTTCGCTGCGATTTGCGATACGAAAGATTCGATAGATGATGACTAAAAAAAGTGCAGCACAGAGTGCAATGCCGAATATCCCAACTTCTTCAGCGATTCCTGCCAAGACAATGTCGGTGTGTACTTCGCTTAGGAAGCCAAGCTTGATGAGTCCATTGCCGATTCCTTCGCCAAAAAAACCACCATTTTGAATGGCATTGAGTGAATGTTGGATTTGGTAGGGCTCGGGCAAATCATCGATTCGCAATCCTTGTGCGAGATTTTCAGGCAGGATTGAGAGAATGAAACTCTGTGCGAGTGCCCACCATTGCTTAATGCGTAAGATTCTATGGTCGCTGCTTAGAATGAGGATTGCTGCGCTTAGGATTGTGCCAAGTAAGAGTGCGAAAAAGAGCTTGAAGCTACCGCCAGCACAAAGGAGCATGAATACAAAGATGATTCCAAGTAAGAGAATCTGTCCCAAGTCATTTTGCAAAATTGCGATGAGCCCGCCGAGAATGAGCAAGAGAATGCCATAGGGCAAGAATATTTGGAGCTCTTCTTTGATATTTTTTTGTGTGTCGTATTTGCGCGAGAAGCTCCAAGCAAGAAAAAAGACAAAACCGATTTTGAAAAATTCCACAGGTGAGAGTGAAAAAAACGGAAACCGAATCCAACGTTTTGCCCCACCGGCGTTGCTTGCGAGATTTTCGGGCAGGAAGTGCATGATGAGCATCAAAAACATGCAGCCAAAAAAAAGCATGAATCCGAGCGTTTGCACAATCCGTTCGGGATTGCCTTTGGAGATGAGCCACATGAGCGTGATTCCAAGGATTCCTGCAATGAGCTGCCGTATGAAGAAATGGAATTGGTTGGTTTCATAAAAAAGCACCGTGTAGCTTGAGAGCGAATAGGACGCCAGAATACCGATGATTACGGCGATTGAGGCAAGGACAAACAATGTTCTATCGACCATCAAGTCTCCTGTGTGGTGTTGTGAGATAGGTATTGTAGCAACAAATTGCTTGCAAGGAGTTTTAGGAACAAAAATAGCGAGAGGAGCGCGCTTTTGCGCAATTCCATTTGCTCCCCTAGTTTCCCACGCACATCTTGCGGCGAGTTCGTCATCGTCCTTTACGAGATTATAGCATATTTGTCTAACACATTCTTACGAATTTATAATTTTATCTATGTTATAATGCAGTAAGCAAGGAGGTTGTTTATGAAAACTAGCGAAATTGAACGAGAAGCGAAATTTATACGTGGCAAAATTGGTAGGGGCATTCCTGTCAATATTGAACGTGTTGCTTCTGTTTTGGGATTCAAGCTTGAATATAGCACGTTTGATGATTCGAGCATTTCTGCTGTGCTTGATTATAGTAAAAAAGTCTGCACGGTGCGCAATGATCCGCGCGATGAGTTTAAGCGGCTTTTTGTTGCGCATGCAATGGCATATTTTATCATTTATCAACATCATGACCAAAAGAAAAAACAAAATACACGTACACTGAACGCATGGGTTGTGGGCGACAAGGAGGAAGTGCAACGGCTTGCAGTCGCGATTATGGTCCCAGGAGAGAATATCCTTGAAGTAAGTAATACATTCGATAGACGCGGTTGTGTGCACACCAAAGACTTGATGGAATGCGAGAGCAAAACTGCATGTCTTGCCAAAACCTTTGGGATTCCCTCTGTGGCGATGGCAAAACGTTTGCGTGTTTGGGCAAGCGGTGATTTGGAGTAATCGCGGCTAAAATAGTGTTGTATAGTGCTGCACAAAATCGAGCAATTGTTGCAACCATAAGATACTGCATGTTGCAATGATTGCGTTTGCGACGAGCACAATCTTGAGCGGGATACTAGGATTTTGGCATGTGCCATCGAGTGTATAGGTGCTTTTAGGGACAAAAAAGCAATAGACAATGAGTCGGAGATAGTAAAACGCCGCAATTGCGCTATTTGCTGCCATAATAAATGCAAGGACGACAAAGTCGGCTTGCAATGCTGCGCTAATCAACGTGATTTTGCCCCAAAAGAGCGCGAAAGGTGGAACGCCCGAGAGCGAGAGCATGAAAATCGCAATCAACACTGCTGTAAGAGGCGATGTGCTTGCGAGCGAGGCGAAACGTTCGAAAGCGAAGTCCGATTTGCCATCTTGTGGGTTGCGCAATGGTTGGGCAAGATAGAGCATTCCAAATGCACCAAGATTGGTTACAAAGAATACAATCCAATAGATGAAGAGTGCATTGACAGATTCGGGCGTATGGATAAGGATTGCCGAAATTCCAAAGCCTGCTTGAGCAATAGAGCTGTATGCTAGCATACGTTTTGCGTCTGTTTGGACGAGCGCAAGCAGGTTTGCGAGCGTCATGCTTAACACTGCCATTGTATAGAGCGCAATTTGCAGCTCGCCATAAGCATCGAGGAATACAGCAAAGAATCGCATCGTTACGACAAACGCGCCGATTTTGGGAACGATAGACACAAAACCTGCCATCATCGCGCTCGCCCCCTCGTACATATCGGGCGACCAAGCGTGGAAAGGAACAAGCGCAATCTTGAATGCGAGTGCAGCAAAGATGAGCAAGATTCCAACAAGGACGATGACGTCGCTTAGGATTTGCGAATGGGCAATCCGCTCACTAATGCGCAGCAAGTTAAGCTCGCCTGTGCCAAAATATAGAAACGCTGCACCAAAGCAAAAGAGCGCGCATGCAAGCGCACCTTGTGTGAAATATTTGATGGCTGCTTCAATGGCATTTTCGCGGTTGTGCATGGCAATCAGTGTGTAGGTCGCAAGTGCCGCACATTCAAGCCCGATAATCATCATCATCAAATGCGTGGTCGAAACCATAAACTGCAAGCCCGCAGCAATATAGAGCAAGAGTGCATGAAATTCGGGATAATGGTATTCGCTAAAGCTGGCTTTGGTGAGCGTGAGCAGTGTGAAGCCAAGCGTGCCAATGAGCACGATTGTTTGCGCGATGAGCGCGTAGCCATCGAGTTGCACAAGTGCGAAAAAGCCCTCTTGGTGAACGGGGATTTGCAAGAGATAGAGCAGGTTTGCAACAAGGAACAACACGCACAAAAGTGCCGTGAAATTTTTGTGTGCTTTCGCAAAAATACCTGCGACAAGCACCACAGAAGCGCCACAAAAGCTGATGAGCATTGGGATTATGGACGCGATATTGAGGCTATCAAATGGAATAGAAAGAGGCTCAAGCATTGCTAGCTCCTTGAATAAATAGAATCGTTTCTGTATCGCGTGCTTTGCGTTCCATTTTTTCTAAGAGATTCGAGACGCTCGAATCGAGGGGTTTGAGGATTGGGTTGGGATTGATTCCAAGCCAAACGACAACGAGCACAAGCAGTGCGATACTGCAACGTTCTTTGGTGTTGAGGTCGGTAACGGCGAGATTCCGTGCGGGAGTGCTGCCTAAAAAGGCACGCGTGAAAAGCATGAGCATATAGAGCGCGCCGAGCACGAATGTGCTTAGGGCAACGAGCGTGAGCACAGGCGAAATGGCGAAGAATCCAAGCAAGGAGAGGAACTCGCCCACAAAGGTGCTTGTGAGCGGTAGCCCCACGCTTGCCATGAGCATCACGCCAAAGCCCAAAGTACAGAGCGGCATTGCCTTTGCGAGCCCACCCATATCGGCAAGCAGATAGCTTTGTTTGCGTTCATAGAGAATGCCGACAAACAAGAACAAAGCCGCGCCCACGATGACATGGCTTGCCATGAGAAACACGCCGCCGCCGATTCCTTGCGCGTTGAAGGCGAAGATTCCGAGCACGACAATGCCCATGTGTGAAATGGAGCTGTATGCAATGATTTGTTTCATGTCGTTTTGGTGATAGGCAACAAGCGCGCCATAAATTACCATTGCCACAGAGATGAGCGCAACAGGCATGAGGAACATCACGCTTGCGTCAGGGAATAGTGGGAGGTTGAATCGCAAGAATCCATACGCGCCGATTTTGAGCAGCACAGCGGCGAAGTCGCCGATTGTTGGATTTTGCCCATGCACATGGGGTAGCCACGTGTGGAAAGGCAACATTGGAATCTTGACTGCAAAGCCGATGAAAAAGAGCCAAAAGAGCCATGTTTGGGTTGCGATTCCAAGCGAGAGATTCTCCCAATCAAGTAGGCTAAAGCTCCAATACCCAGAAGCGATGGAGTATTGATACCCGACATAGAGAATCCCGATGAGCATAATCATAGATGCAGCAAAGACATAGATGAAAAATTTCATCGCTGCATAGATTTTTTCGCGTCCGCCCCAAATCCCGAGCATATAGACAAGTGGCAAAAGCGAGAGCTCCCAGAACATATAGAACAGAATTGCGTCAAAGACGCAGAAGATTCCAATCAGGATTGTCTCAAGCAAGAGCAGGCAAACAACGAGCTCCTTTTGTTGCGTGTGTTTGGGCAGCCAAACAAAGCCAACAAACATCATGAATGTCGAGAGGAGCACGAGTGCGAGCGAGATTCCATCGACACCGACAAGATAGGTGATTCCCATAGACGGGACGAGCGCATAGGCTTCGAGGAATTGCACATTGCCTTGCGTTGGGTCAAAAGAGGCAAAAAGCCAGAGCGACAATACGAATTCAAGCGCGCTAATGACGATTCCATAGGCGCGAAAGTTGGATTGCAATGTCAGAGCCAGCAATGCCGCAAAAGCGGGAAAAAAGATGAGTAGTGATATGAGATGTTCCATAGTTTCCTCCTATCCTAAAACGAGCCACAGTGCAAACAATAGCAAGAGAATTGTGCCAAAGACCATGAGCCGCAGCGAGCTTGATAGATTGCCCTTGCTGATATTGCTAAGGCAAAAACCGAGCGTCTGAAACAAACGCGCAACAGCATCAATGCTCGCGTCTAAAATGTGCATGTCGACAATGGCGCAGAGCTTTGCGCATGCCTTGCATGGGACGACAAAAAGTTTGTCATAGATTTGGGGGATATAGTATTGGTTGTGTAAAATTTTGTAAAACATACCCGAACCACATTTGGCGAATAGATTTGCCCTGTAGCCGATGATGGCAAGCACGATTCCAAAAACAGAGACACAGAGCGCGGCGATGATAAGTTTGGTGAGGAGTTTAGAATCAGCATGTGGGATTGTCGTGGCGATATGGTTTGCGACAAACTCGAAAAACGCATGTTCAAAAAAGCCAGCGATAATCGCGAGGATTCCAAGAGGCGTCATTGCGAGCAGCATGAAGCCGGGCGCTTCGTGTGGATGGCAATCATCATAGCGCTTGGGTGTGAAAAAGACAAGCATGAGAAGCCGAAAGCTATAAAACGCTGTGAGGAAGGCAGCAAAAAGCAGCATTCCATAGAGGATATAGGAATCGTTTAGAAATGCGACTTCAAGGATTTTGTCTTTTGAGAAAAAGCCAGCAAACGGGTAGATTCCGCTCAAAGCGAGCGAAGCGATGAGCATGAGGATTGCGGTGATGCGCAAAGGCTTGTAGAGCGCACCCATTTTTTGAATGTCAAGATTATCATTCATCGCATGCATGATATTGCCCGCACCGAGAAATAGCAAGGACTTGAAAAAAGCATGCGTCACAAGATGAAAGAGTGCAATTGCATATGCGCCAAGCCCAGCAGCAACGAACATATAGCCAAGTTGCGAGAGTGTGGAATAAGCGATGATTCGTTTGAGGTCGTTTGTGCAAAGTGCAATGCTTGCGGCAAATAATGCAACAAAAGCACCAAGACATGCGACAAGCAAGCCAACATCTGGGGTGAGCGTGTAGAGTGGATTCATGCGAATCAGCAAGAATACGCCAGCTGTAACCATTGTTGCCGAGTGAATGAGTGCCGAAACGGGCGTGGGACCTTCCATGGCATCAGCTAGCCAAGTGTGGAGTGGAAATTGTGCGCTTTTGCCCATTGCGCCCACAAACAGCAACAGCGTGGCAAACATGAGTGTTGTGCTATTTGCGTTTTGGACGGCTTCAAAGAGCGCGGTGTATTGGAGAGTGCCGCATTCCCAAAATAGCAAAAACACACCAAGCAACATGCCCGCATCAGCAATGCGGTTCATGATGAATGCTTCGTTTGAGGCGAAGTTTGCGCTTTCTTTGTGATACCAAAAGCCGATGAGCATCCATGAGCAAAGCCCAACGCCCTCCCATCCGATGAACAACCCTACAAGATTATCGCTCATGACGAGAATGAGCATAGCAAATACGAATGCGCTAAGTGCAGCAAAGAATCGATTGAAAGCGACATCATGGGACATATAGCCAATTGAATAGATATGCACCATGCTCGAGACAATCCCCACAACAAGCATCATTGTGATACTAATCGAATCGACAACAAAACTAAAGGCGATTTCAGTTGAGCCCATGGTAATCCATGGCATGAGTACAGCACGAATGGACGTGCCGCTTGCAACAGATCCAAGCAGCGCGAATGACGCACATAGCGAGACGAGAACGCACAAAGATGCGAACACACCCACAAAGATTCGTTTCTCTCCGCAGCTAAAGCATAATGCAAAGAGGCTGCCCACAAGCGGGGCAAAGAGCGCGATATAGACAAGAGTGGTTTCCATAATTTAACCTTTCAATCGTTGCAAAGAATCCAAGTCAAGCGTTTGTGTTCGCCGATAATAGGCAATCAATAATCCAAGTCCAACAGCAACCTCGCTTGCGGCGATAGCGATGATGAACAATGCGAAAATTTCTCCACCCATATCACTTCGATAGCGCGCAACAGCGACAAATGCGATATTGACAGCATTGAGCATAATCTCTGTGCTAAGGAATAGCATGACGAGATTTTTGCGCCTCATGATTCCATAAGCACCAATGCAAAAGAGCATCACGGAGAGAATCAGGTAATGGTTGAGCGTTATCATTGGGCATTTCCTTCGTCTTTTGGTGGTTTGCTTGCGAGTACAACGCCCGCAATCATCGCGATGAGCAAAAGCATTGCAGCAAGCTCAAATGCAATGAGATATTGCGAGAAGAGGCGGTAGCCAACCATTTGCATATCATGCGCATCGTCAATTTGTGGCGATTCGCCGCCAGCAAGATTTTGTGCGGCAATCAGCAGTGAATGGTCGAACGGATTGGGCAGCTCCCAAACGACAATGGGTGCAAGCAGCAATGCACCGAGCAAAAGCACAAAGATTGTGCCGCTTGTGGCAAGCAGCACGAATGGCGCATTGACTTTTTCGCGCAAGGGCTTGCTGGTGTCGAAAAACATGAGCGAAAACGCATAGACAACCACGACAGCGCCTGTATAGACGATGATTTGTGCGATTCCGAGAAATTCTGCACCGAGCAAAAAGAAATAGGCGCTAATCGAGACCATTCCCCCTGCAAGCGCGCTTAGTCCATAAAGGAGATTGTTGGTGTTCACAACAACCAAAAAGAGCGCACATGTGATAGCTCCAAAGAAATAAAAGGCGAACGCTTCCATTATGATTCCTTGTTTTCCGAATCCGATTCGGGCGATTCTTGGATATAGCACAGCGGCGTTTGCTTGAGCCGCTTGTCGGCATCAAAGCTTGGCGAACCAAAGCCTGCAAATTCTTTTTGAGTGCCAGAAATAGCGGCATCGATGGGCGTGAGCATATCTTCTTTGAGCGCAAAATAGGCGCGCTGCTCGCTGCCATTTTCATAGCGCCCGCCATGCACGATTGCAAGCTCGGGGCAAACCTCGGCGCAGAATCCGCAGAAAATGCAGCGTCCAAAATTAATCGTATAGCTTGCAATTTTCTTGCGTCCATCTTCGCCATAGTGTGTGTGCATGCGGATACAATTGCTAATGCAGATTTTTTCGCAAAGCCCGCAGCCAATGCAACGTTCATTGCCGCTTTCGAGCAACCGCATAAGTTGGTGGATTGCACGATAACGCGGTCCTAGCGGGAGCTTTTCGAGCGGATAGCGCGTTGTGTGCGTTTGACTCCAAAATTGCTTGAAAGTGAGCCATAGCCCGACAAAAAGCTCGCCCTTGAATGTGCGGCGCACAAAGCGCCAACATGATGGTTTGTCATGGCGCGAATCAATGTTTTGGTACATAGAATCTCCTTAGAACACCAGCACAATGGCGGTGATGAAAGTATTGAGAATGGCAAGCGGCATAAAAATTTTCCAACAAACCCACATAAGCTGGTCGGAACGAACATGGGGGTAGGTCGCACGCACCCACATAAAGAGAGAGATAAAGAATGCGACTTTGATGAGGATTGCGATTCCACCCGGGATAAACCCCCATGCATTGAACCCGCCGAAAAAGAGCAACGAGACGAGGAATGAGAGGGTAATCATGTTTGCATATTCGGCGACAAAGAATAAGCCCCAGCGGATTCCAGAGTATTCTGTAGCATAGCCAGCGACAATTTCGGCTTCGTGTTCAAGAAGGTCAAAGGGTGTGCGGTTGAGCTCGGCATAACCCGCTATGAGAAACAAGAAAAAGGCAACAGGCTGTTGAAAAAAGAGCCACGAGAAGAATCCATCGCTTTGGTAGTTGTTGATGTCAACAAGCGAGAGCGAACCCACGAGCATAATGGGCGCAAGCAGTGAAAGCCCCGAGACAACCTCGAAGCTTAGGAGTTGCATTGTCGCACGTGCAGCACCGATGAGTGAATATTTGCCACCCGAACTAAGCCCTGCAAGCAGGGGACCATAGACACCTATTGCACCCACGCCAAGCACAAATAAGATTCCGATATTGATGTCGGCGACAAGCGGACGTACGAGATAATCACCAATGTAAAATTCGGGTAAAAAGGGAACGGCAGCCACAGAGATGAATGCCGCACATGTTGAGATGATGGGGGCAATCATAAACAAGAAACGATTCGCATGGCAAGGGATGATGTCTTCTTTGCAAAAGAGCTTGATTCCGTCTGCAAGAAGCTGCAAGAGCCCAAATGGACCGACATGGATTGGTCCAAGGCGGCGCTGTGCATAACCTAGAATCTTACGTTCTAAATAAACCATAAACCCGGCAATGGCAGCGATGATAGACAGGACGAGGACGGCTTTGACTGCTGCATCGATAAACTCAATCATTGTTTTCTCCAAGTTTTGGGATAATGCGTGCGATTGTAAAGCGACTTGCGGGCTTGAACAATGGATGCTCATCGCGCATAAACTGCCCGAGTGAAAGCATTGCCGATTCGCCATTGAGTTTCTCATCGACAAACACATTTGTGCTGTATTGTCCGCTATCGCTTTGTAGATAAATCAATTCGCCCACATTGAGATTCCATTTTTGCAAGAAATCTTTCGAGACATAAAGCCCACCTTTTGTGCGCAAAAGCTTGGACGCATAGCTCCATGGCGAAAATTGTGATTGTGGGTCGCAGCCATAGATGAGTAGACAATCATGCGGAATCGCGCTTGCGCTGTGTGGCTCGGGGAAGTCTGCGAGTGCCATTGTTGGCTTTTTTTCGCATGTTTGCGCAAGTGGCGCACTTTTTTGCACAAAGAGTTCACGCAAGCTTATACCCGCATAGCCTTGTTCTTTGGGGAGCAGCTGTGTGTATTCTTCTAGCGGACGCTTTGTGTCTTTGTAGAGGAATGCGGCGGGGTTGTCGAGCGCAAAGGCGATGTCGGCGAGAGTGATTCCATTGTAAGTGTAGGCAGGGAGCAGTGGGACAACGCGCCTATCGAGCGTTGTAAGTGAGCCATATTGTTGCAGGAGCGAAGGCATGGTGCAATCGGTTGTTGAGTCTTGAGGTAGCGAGCTGATTCGATAATGCCCGCTTTTGTTAAAGCCAATCGTGTAGCCCTCGAGTTGGTTGTCCAAATCGCATATCAGCGCCACACCAAGCGCATTACCTTCGGGTGGGAGCAGAATCACATTTGCGCTGTGGCTAAGCAAGGCGAGCAGTTCGGCAATGTATTTGCTTTGTGGGTGGTGGTAGAGGTCGCTACCAGCGATGATTGTGAGCTGTTCGCCACGCAAAGGCTCGAGGGTTTTGGGCTCAACCTCGCCAAAAGGTGAAGAGAGTGTTGTTTTTTTGTCATCAGATTCTGCGGCGGCAGTTTCTGTAGGCAATGTGTCTTTGATGAAATGAGCGAGCCATAATAGCGCGGCATATTCATCGCCTGCACTGTAGGTGAGGTATTGCGCATTTTTGTTTTCGAGGAATTTGTCTTCGAGAGGATGGAAGGCAAAAAAACTGCTGCCTTTGCGCATCTTGAGTGTGTTATGAACAAGATGGCGCAAAACAGGGACATCATGTGCGATGTTGCAGCCAATGCTAAGAATTGTGTTGCTTTGTTTGAGAATCTGTGTGTTCCCCGCGTTTCCCAAAGACATAAAAGTTTGCAAAAAGCTCTGAAATTCGCGTGCTGTGGGGTTGTAGAGTCGATAGCCCTTTTGTTCTTTGAGTGATTGGAGAATGAATGCTTCTTCATTGGTGATGAAATTTCCAAAGCTAATCGTTTCGGCTTTGTTAAACGCTTCGATTGTCGCGGACAGCTCGGCTTTGGGTTCGCCAAAGTCGATGTCCCAACCATAGCGCCCCGCGCCGCAAAGCGAGCTATAAATCCAATTGTTCTTGACACGATAGAGTTTGCCTTGTTTGCCCTCATAGCGCAGTGAGCAAGCAAGCGGACAATGTGGGCAGTGGCTTTCAATTTTGCTAAGTTCCCATGCGTTGCTTGTGTAGTGGAAATGTTCTTCTGTCAATGCGCCAACAGGGCAAACAGCGATACACTCGCCGCAATCGCCGCAATCTTTGCCGTTGTTTGTAATCAGCGATTTGCTCAACTTTGTCCATGTGCCAAAGGCGTCTTTGGGCATTGTGTCTTTATAGATTTTGTCGGGCATATCCGCACCGCGTTTGGTTGTCGAGAGGTTGCTATCGCCGATTCTATCTTCGCAAACCGTTACGCAACGTTCACAGACAATGCAAAGATTTGGGTCATAGAGAGCATGTCCAAAGCTGCTTTTTTGTTTGAAAGTATCGCGAATGGCATATTCTTGGTGGTCAACGCGCATCATATGTGAATAGTTTTGCAATTCGCATTCACCGCTTTTGTTGCAAACGCCACATTCAAGCGGGTGGTTGATGTCATACACACGCATAATTGCCTGCCGCTCGATAGCGATTTCAGGTGAGTTGGTTTGAATATTCATGCCATCTTTGACTTTTGCGTTACATGAATATACACGTTTGCCATCAACTTCGACCATACATAAGCGGCATGCTACAGTAGGCGAACAGCCATTTAGATAGCAGATTGCAGGGATAAATATTCCATTCTTGCGCGCAACATCGAGAATGGATTCTCCTTCTTGGCATTGGATTGTGTGATTGTCAATATGGATTGTCATCATACGTGTTCCTTGAAAGAAGTAATGGAATGAAAAGGATAACCACAAAGGGGTTTAGTGGTGTAGAGAATACCCACAAGACCGCTAAAGTTTGTTTGCAAAAATCTGGCACAATGCGGAAACTCTGCAATGGTGAAATGGTATGTTTTGTCTTCTGAAAGCTTGGCAACTTGGGCAAAGAGTGCGCTACCATCTATGCGCTCCTCATGTGTGCATTGTGTGGCATAGAGCCAAATTCCGTCCGAACATGGCAGCGGCGCAGGCGCTTTTGGTGCGTCTATGCGCGGCAATGTGCCAAGAGGCGAGGCGAGGGCGATTTTGATGTCGCAAAGCAGGGCAAGTAGAGCGCAAATGTTCGCGGCTTGCGCATGCAAAAACAAGTCAATTCCGAGTATCAAAAGGCTTTTGGAATCCACAAGCCGCGCGGCAATGGCGGTGCATTCTTCTTCAGAAAAGTTCGACTCAGAGCTCAAATAACCGATGTCAAGATTGCTTAGAATCGGCGCAAGCGGCTTGTTGTGTGCAACAAACAGCGCAGAAACGAGCATGGCGATGACATATTCTTCGGCAAAAACTTCATAGCTTTGGTTGAGCGGGTGTAAAAAGGTGCAATCATGCTTGAATGGATATGGAAAGGTATGTTGTCCAACACAAACAAACGAATCGAAATATTCAAAAGAGGCGGGAGCGACAAATGTCATGATTCTCTCCGCACGACAATCGTCCAATCGACTTCGTTAAACCGCAACGAGTTGAGCAGCGCGCAGCCCTTTTGTTGCACAATATCGGCGCTTTGTTGCACACTCGAAAAATCGCCAACTTCGAAAAGAAAAATCGCACTCTCGCCGTTTTCTAGCGATTGTACAATCTCGCCCAATCGGTTGCCAAAATCCTTACCCAAATGGCGCAAATCGTATCGTTTCATGCGTTTCTCCTAGCGGTCGATTTCGCCAAAAATGGCATTGAAGTTTCCGATGATGGTTACTGCATCGGCGAGATAGTGTCCGGGCAAAACTTTTTGGAGAATCGAGGTATGGAAGAAGCTCGGTGTGCGCGCTTTGAGTCGGTATGGGTAGGGGTCGCCCTCGGAGCGGATAAAGAATCCAAGCTCGCCGCGTGGCGATTCTGTGGCACAATAGACTTCGCCAACAGGCGGGCGCATACCTTGCGTAACAAGCACAAAATGCTGCATGAGCGAATAATTTTGTGTCATAATCTGCTCTTTTTTGGCTGAAATCAAATCGGGAACTTCGGCGATGATTGTGGAATCGGTATTCGGATAGAGTGCGATGAGCTGTCGTAAAATGCGCATCGACTCGTACATTTCGCGCATATAGACGATATAGCGTCCATAGCTGTCGCAGCGATTGCTAATCGGAATGTCAAATTCTATTTCGTCATAGAGTTCATAGGGTTGTGCCTTGCGCAAATCCCACTCTATGCCGCTACCGCGCAACATGACGCCGCTACAACCCCAGCTTTTGGCATCTTCTGCTGTGATGATGCCGATGTTTTCAAGGCGAATGCGCCAGATTCGGTTTTCGTTCAATAGCCCCTCGAGCAGACCGATAGATTCGGGCAGCTCATCGAGAAATTTGCCAAGTTTGGCAAGCCAACCTTCGGGCAAATCGAGCGGCACGCCGCCTATGCGAATACTCGAGTGCGTGAGGCGCGCACCACAATAATCCTCGATGAGGTCAATGCCATATTCGCGCGCACGGAAACAATAGAGCAAGACGCTCATTGCGCCCACATCGAGTGCGTGTGTTGCAAGCCAAAAGAGATGTGAGATGATGCGGTTGAGCTCGACAAGTAGCATGCGGATAATCTTTGCACGGCGCGGAATCTCGATTCCAAGCAGTTTCTCAACACTCAATGCGAACGCATGGTTGTTGCAAGTTGCGGCGATATAGTCCATTCTATCGGTTGTTGGCGTAAATTCATTATAAATCATGTTTTCTGCCATTTTTTCCATGCCGCGGTGCAAATAGCCGATGTCGGGTGTCGCTTTGATGATTTTTTCGCCATCGAGCTCGAGAATGAGCCGAAGCTGCCCATGCGCGCTTGGGTGCTGCGGTCCGAAGTTGATAATCATGTTGTTATCAATGCGCTCAAAATGGAGATTTTCATAATGGGGTTTGAGTTTGTTGGGTGTTTGCATTAACGTTTCTCCTCAAGCGTCTTGGCGCGTTCGGGGCTGAATCTATCCACAAGTGGCACGCCCGATTCTTCTTGGTAATGAATGCTTGTTTTGGGTGTGTTGTCATCAACAGGCGCGCCATAAGCGACTTCATGGTCAAGTCGCCCAAAACGTGTGCTGTCATAGCGGTCAATATGTGCAGGGTCACGTTGTTCCGCACCGATAATCTCGCGATATTCCTTACCAAAGATTTTGTCCACCTCATACCATTGTGCGGCTTCATCGCCTTGCAAAGGATAATCTTTGCGCAATGGGTGTCCTTGCCAATCGTGTGGCATAAGCAGCCGTTTGAGATAGGGGTGATTGTTTACAATAATGCCGAACATGTCATACATTTCGCGCTCACTCCAATTCGCCGAGCCAAAGAGGCTGCAAACGCTCAAAATCTCTTGCCCAAATGGCAAGAAACAACGCACACGCACGCGTGTTTTGCGCGTGTAGCATAGCAGCTGGTAGAAGAGCTCAAAGCCTCCTTTTTGCGCGAGATAGTCCATCGCGCTCATTTCGCTTAACGTTTCGTATCCGCGCGCATGCAGCAATTGCAAGGTTTGGAGATTGTGTTCTGGCGCAATCCAAACGACTAAATCAGTACGTTCGATGTAGGATTGCAAGATGGGAACGCCTGCTAACGCGGCGATGTCATCTGCAAAGCTGCTATCGTCTGGGATTGGTTCGTGTGGAATGTTTGCTGGTTTCCAAAAGGGTGGGGTGTAGTAAGTTTGTTTTTGTTGGTTTGTGCTGCCAAATTTGGTGGCATTTTGGTCGAATGTGGACATCTTAGAGAATCCTTTTTGCTGGACGTTTCATTGAGGCGCTGTTGCGGCGAATTTTTTGTTGCAAGAGCATGACAGCGTATTGCAAGGTTTCTGGGCGCGGTGCACAACCGGGCAGATAGATGTCGACGGGAATGATTCTGTCGCAACCTTGCACAGTGGCATAAGTGTTGAACATACCGCCCGTGTTTGCACAGCTGCCCATCGAAATCACCCATTTAGGTTCGCTCATCTGGTCATAGAGTCTGCGGAGAAACTCGGCATGTTTTTTGGTGATTGTACCCGAGACAATCATCAAATCGCTTTGACGTGGCGAAGCACGAAAGATGACGCCAAAGCGGTCGAAGTCATAGCGCCCTGCACCTGTTGCCATCATCTCAATCGCACAGCATGCATGTCCATAGGTCATAGGCCAAAGCGAATTGCTCCGTCCCCAATTCACGATATGATCAATCGTTGTGAGCAAAACGGGTAAGCCACCGCTTTTTGCCCAATTCACTGGATGCGTTGCCATTCTAGCGCTCCTTTTTTCCATTCATAGATAAAGCCAATCGCGAGAATTCCAATGAAAAAGAGCATGCCAACAAAGCCAAGCACTCCCAATGGTTTTAAATCAAGCGCCCATGGGAACATAAAGAGAATCTCGACATCAAAGAGAATGAAAAGCAGCGCAACGATAAAGTAGCGTGCGCTGATTTTGTTGGATTGTTTATTGGGCAGGGGTCCGCATTCATATTGTGCGAGTTTGAGTTTTTCTTCACTCTTGCGAGCAAATCGATTGCCTACAAGTCGCGACAAAAAGGACACAACAACAAAGGCGATGACAGAAAAAATAAACAGAAAAAAGACACCGAAATAGGGGTGTGCGAAGTCTGAATGACTCATCAAATCTCCTTTTTAAGGCACAGAATTTACGATTGCGCATTTTGCTGCTTTTTATGTTTTGAATGTATCAAATCAAAAACATTATTGCTAACGAACATGATAGAAAAAATTTTTTTAAAAACAGCTTCAAGATTGCAAATTGAAACACTGCGGCTATGGTATGAGCTGTGAAGGAATCTCGAGCGTGCGTTCAAGAAGATTGCCCGGTGCTTGAAACATATCTTGTGCTGTATCTTGCAAGACGCTTAAGCCAAATTTGGGTTTTTGGAGTGTGCCAGTTACGTGAATATGTGTTGTGAATGAGCCATCGTCACCCATAATGACGAAATTGACAATCGGAATACTGCTAAGAACTGTTCCTAATGCCTTGAAAGTCGAAAGTGTGAGATTGAGGTCGAGTCGGTTGGAATCCAATGCGATTTTGCCGTTGCCCACAATGTCAAGAGAATTGCCATTGAGCTCCATTTTGCGCACAAGCAGCGAATCGCCATTGATTTCGACATCGAGCGAGCCGCTCTCGACTTTGTAGCCATCTTGGTCAAAATCTGGTGTTTTAAACATCAGAAGAGAAGGGATTGTGTCGATGAATGCAATCATGTTTTGCAAGCCAACAAGGTCTTTGACTGTGCCCTTGAGGATATTGAGATTTACCTTGAGAATCTCTTGTTGATATTCAGCAAGGAGCGTATAGACACCGCCATCAAAGGCGTTTGTGGCAAGCAATGCGTTGAGAATCTTGTCTGTGATTCGTGTGCCAAGAATCGAGAGCAATGTGCCGTTGTATTGGATATTGAAAATGCTATTGCCATTTGTGATTTTTCCTGTGAGATTCCCTTTTTTGTCTTTATGCAAGGAGAGTGTTTGGGCAAGAAGCTTGCGACCTTTGATGTCGAGCGTGAGATTTTCGCCTTGCAATGCGATAGCGCTTGTCTTGCCTGAAGAGCCTTGTGAGACTGCATTTGACGAGATGTCAACCTTGAGATTGTGTAGCGACACATTGACGCCATCATTTGTCGAATCGAGTGCAATTTCACCGCCACTGCTCCTTAGCTTCACATTGCCTGCTTGGATATTCCCAAAAAGTGTGAGTGGCTTTAGTGCGCTGCCATTTTTTGTGTGCAATGGCAGGTTGTGGTCATAGAGCAGGAGTTCGAATTCGATATTTTCAGAATCATGCAATCGTAATTGTGCATTTCCTCTTGCGGCATAGTCGCGAATAAGCGAGGAATAGGTAGTAAGTTGGTCGAGATTGTGTAGCGAGATTGTCGATGTCTCGCCCAAATCGAGATCGATTTGCAATGTTGGCAACGAAAGCAGCATTGAATCACCAGAAAAATCTCCAAGAATCGCTAATGTGGAATCATGCAACACAAACACGCCAGAATCGGGCTCGATGGCGAGATTTTCGAGATATGCGCTGCCAAGCAATGTCTTTGCGTTCGTGTCAATCAGAAGCGAGAGCCGCCCGTTTGATTGCAGTGTTTGCGTTGTGTTAAAGGCGAGATTCTCGAATGCAATCATGCCGTCTTTGAGCCATATATCGGCGTCATGAATGAGGATTTCTTGATTTCCGAGCAGCATGGTTGAACCCTCGCTAGTCAAATGTCCTATCACTTCCATTTTGCCTGTATTCAAAGGAATCTCGAGGCTCACATTTGCATCGATAGTGCCGCTTTTTTGCACAAGCGGAATGCGGATATGAAAAGCACGGAGAATCTTGTGAATTTTTTCATCAAGAGGAGCGTTTGCAAGAATCTGCACAATCAATTTGGGCTTGTTCCAAATATCTTGCAGCGTAACATTACTTCCATCGAGTGGAATTTTGTCGTAGCTTAGATGAATGAATTGTGCTTGCGCAAAGCCTTTGTGGTAGAGGATATTTGCTTGCTCAAAGACAAGCGGATTGAGCGAATCTTTGTAGATGAGGCTGCCATCTTTGATGTGGAGCTCGACAAATAGATTGTCTTGCAGATCCTGCTTGAGCGTGTCAAACTTGCCTTGCAGCGAGAGTTTTGAAAGCGAGAAATCACCTTGGATTCTATGCAGCCAGAGTGTGGCTGTGTCGTTGTTTGCAATTTTCACAAAAGGCTCGAGAGAGACAAAATTTTCGCTGTATGCTTGAAGCGAGAAATGGCGAAAATCGCTTGTGAGGTTTGCATAGATTGTGATGTTTTCATCGAGGCTTAGGATAGAATCAAGTGAGATTTGTTGCTTGTTGAGGTCATAGTGAATGAGTCCCATAAGGCTTGCATTGTAAGGCGTGTAGGTGAATTCGGCGATATGAATCTGCAAGCTGTCGATATTGACATCGTCATAGAGATGAATCCGCAAACGCCAATGGGGGAAATCAGCGCTGATGATGTCATTTTGAAGCAAAAGGGAGCCTTTGAAATCATCATAGACAATCTGCTGCACAGAAACGATTCCAATCAGATTGCGCAATGTTTTGATGTTTTTGATAGTGCGCAAGGCAAAGCGCAAATTGTCTTGTAGCGAATCGTCATTGCTAGCACTCTTTGTAGATTGTTTAATCGTGATTGTTTCAATGTGTAGGTTGAGTTTTTTGTCTAAAATGAGATAGAATCCCTCGATTGCAAAGCTGCTAAATTCGAGCTTTGCGATAGAGATTCCGCGATTAAGGAAATGATAAACACCAAAAATGAGGAATAGAATGACAGAAAAAAAGATAAAAATATTAAATAGGGGTTTGGATTTCATCTTTGCTCTTTTGATTGTTTTATCATGCTATCTTGCAACGCCCGTTGCGAGCTCTCGTGTGCTCTATTTGCCAAAAGGCGGAGTATTCAATATTATAGCACAATTAGAGAAAAGCAATTTTGAAATCAGCCGCATCGATGCGCTATTCATTCGCCTCTTGGGCTATCCACAGAGCGGTTGGATTGATATGGGCTCTCCTATTCTGTCTCGCGGCGATTTTTTCTATCGGCTTACAAAAGCAAAAGCGGTGATTCGACAGGCTATGCTCATTCCCGGCGAGACATTTTATTTCTTTGCACGCACGCTTGCGAGCGATTTTTCTCTTGATGTCGCAGCAATTGAAGAATCATATAACAAATATGCTCCATATACCGATGGCGTGATTTTTGCTGATACTTACAATATCCCGCTAGGAATTAGCGCCGAGAATCTGATGCGTTATCTGATTTCATCATCGATGGAGCGGCACAAAGCACTTTCTAACAAGATTTTGGGGCAATATGACGAGGCGCAATGGTTTAAATATATCACGATTGCATCGATTATCCAAAAAGAAGCGGCAAATGTTTATGAAATGCCACTCATTTCTGCCGTTATTTACAATCGACTGCGCAAAAAAATGCCTTTGCAGATGGACGGCAGCCTGAATTATGGCAAGTATTCTCATACTGCTGTTACATCTGCGCGGATTCGTAACGATTCTACACCCTATAACACATATCGTTTCAAAGGAATCCCGCCAAATCCTATTGGAAGTGTGAGTTTTGATGCTATCAAAGCAGCGATTTCACCTGCTGATGTTGATTATTTGTTTTTTGTCAAAAACCCACAGGGTACGCATACGTTCAGTAGAGATTATCAAGAGCACTTAAAAAATATTCGCTAAGGATTTTTTTTTAAGCTTTTTTAAAGTAGAGTTACTCGAAACTTCATTGATGAAGTGTTGCAAAAAACCAAAAAAGGAGCAAGTATGGCAGGACAAAAAATATGCGTTGTAGGCGCAGGGCGCGTGGGTGCAACGCTGATTCAAAATCTCGCAAATCGCAACATGTGCAGCGAAATTCTTGTTCGTGATAATAACGAGGGCGTGGCGCAAGGAATGTGTCTCGATATTATGCAAAGCGCGTATATTGCGGGAAGTACGACAACGATTCGGGTGCTCAAAGACAATACCGAGTTGCAAGATTGTGCTGCGCTGTTCTTTTGTGCAGGTTCACCGCGCCTCCCGGGGATGACACGTTCTGATTTGCTACTTGCCAATGCACGTGTTGTGAGCGAGGTTTTTAGCGAGTTGAAGCCCTATCTCAAAAAGACAATTGTCGTTATGGTAACCAATCCGCTCGATGCAATGCTCTATCTGACACGCAAGATTCTCGATGTGCCTCGTGAACAAGTGCTTGGTATGGCTGGTGTGCTCGATAGCGCGAGAATGGCGCATTATATCCGTGAGAAGCTTCAGATGACAGCAAGCGAGATTATCGCGCCCGTCATTGGCAGCCATGGAGATTTGATGGTGCCGCTCGGACGCTTTGCAACAGTGGGTGGGATTCCGCTCCCTGACCTTGTTACAAGCGATGTGATTGCTGATATTGAAAATCGCACGCGCAACGGTGGCGCCGAGATTGTGGGCTATCTCAAGAATGGTTCTGCATTTTATGCTCCTGCACGTGCTGCTGCTGTGATGGCAGAGGCGATATTGAAAGACAGAGGCGATATACTCTGTGCTTCTGTCTTGCTCGAGGGTGAGTATGGTTTTGATGATGTCTGCATTGGTGTGCCGATTGTTTTGGGTGCGAGCGGTTGCCGCAAAATCTTGAATTACAAACTCAATGACACAGAGAAAGCAGCGTTTGAACAATCTGTTGCATCAGTTGCAGAGCTTATCACGATTCTCAAAAACGAGCAAATCACCTAAGGGCTCAACCCAAAAATTCTGCGGAGTTTTTGGGCTGATTCCGCATGTTGGAATTGGATTTGAATTATTCTTTAAGGAAAACAAATGGCAAAAATGACAGGACCTGAAAATATCCCCGTTTGGATTGACAGCAATCGTTGCAAAGCTTGCGACCTCTGCGTTTCACTCTGTCCTAGTGGCACTCTTGCGATGCAGCTTGGAGCAGAATTTGTGCTAGGCAAAATCGCGCGTGTGATGGAACCGCAACGCTGCATTGGTTGTTATGAGTGTGAATTGCATTGCCCCGATTTTGCGATTCATGTCGCTGAACGTTCGGATTTTAAATTTGCAAAACTCACGCCCGAATCAAAAGAGCGGGCGCAACAAATCAAAGCCAATCGTTTTATGGCATTGTAGGAGAAAATATGAGAGAAGAAATTGCAAACGGCAATGAATTAGTCGCATTAGCCGCAATCGAAACGGGTTGTCAGTTTTTTGGCGGGTATCCGATTACGCCATCAAGTGAAATTGCACATGAAATGAGCGTTTTACTACCCAAAAATGGCGGAACATTTATCCAAATGGAAGATGAGATTAGCGGAATTTGTGTTGCGCTTGGTGCATCTATGACGGGCAAGAAGTCGATGACGGCAAGCTCTGGTCCTGGAATCTCGCTCAAATCAGAACAGATTGGGCTAGGTTTTATGGCAGAAGTGCCGCTTGTGATTGTGAATGTGATGCGAGGCGGTCCTTCGACTGGGTTGCCAACTCGTGTTGCACAGGGCGATATTTTGCAGGCAGCAAACCCTACGCATGGCGATTTTCAATCGATTGCACTCTGTCCTGGTAGCCTTGAAGAAGCCTATCTCGAGACTGTGCGTGCATTCAACCTCGCCGAGGAATTTATGACACCTGTGTTTTTATTGCTCGATGAGACGCTTGGGCATATGTATGGCAAGGCGACAATTCCTGATTTGGAAGAAATACGAGCCATTTCAAAGCAACGCCGCATTTTTGAAGGCGACCCAAAAGACTACCAACCCTATGAACGCAAACAGGGCGAGGCAGCGATTCTTAATCCATTCTTCAAAGGCTATCGCTACCACATTACAGGGCTTTGCCATGGTCCACGTGGCTTCCCAACAGAAGATGCGGGGCTTGCACAGAATCTGATTGATAGATTGTTTGGTAAGATTCTCAATCATCGCGAGCGAATCGAAAAATACGAGGAATATCGCTGCGATGATGCCGACAAAATCGTGATTGCATATGGTTCGACATCGCGTAGCACAAAAGAAGCAATCGATAAATTACGTGCCGAAGGTGAACGTGTTGGGCTATTTCGCCCCATCACACTTTGGCCTTCGCCTGAACAACGTTTGTTTGAAATTGGCAAACAATATGACAAAATCCTTGTTGCCGAGCTCAACAAAGGGCAATATTACAAAGAAGTTGAACGCGTTATGAGACGCAAAGTGCAGTTTTTGGGCAAAGTCAATGGTCGTCCACTTTCTCCGGGCGAACTCGTTCAAGCAATAAAGGAGCTATAAATGGCATTTGATTATGACAAATACCTTCGGGTTGACAAAATCCCCACTCTTTGGTGTTGGGGTTGTGGCGATGGCGTGATTCTCAAAAGTGTTATTCGCGCGATTGAGGCAATGGGCTGGGATATGGAGCATGATGTCTGTGTCGTGAGTGGGATTGGTTGTAGCGGGCGGTTCTCGTCTTATATCAATTGCAATACCGTGCACACCACACATGGGCGAGCGCTTGCGTATGCGACTGGAATCAAGCTTGCTAATCCTGACAAAAAGGTCATTGTTGTTGGTGGCGATGGCGATGGATTCGCAATTGGAGGCAATCATACAATCCATGCATGCCGCCGCAACATCGATTTGAATTATATTTTAGTCAATAACTTCATCTATGGGCTTACAAATTCGCAGACATCGCCCACAACACCAAAAGGAATGTGGACAGTTACAGCGCAGCATGGCAATATTGACCCCGAGTTTGACACATGCCGCATTACTGAAGCAGCGGGCGCGACATTCATTGCGCGCGAGAGTGTGCTCGACCCCAAAAAGCTTGAAAAAACATTGATTGAGGGGTTTTCGCATGAGGGCTTTAGCTTTTTTGATGTTTTCAGCAATTGCCATATCAATCTCGGACGCAAAAACAAAATGGGCGAGGCTGTCGAAACGCTCAAATGGCTTGAAAGCCGTATTGTACCTAAGAGCAAATACGATGCGCTTAGCGAGGAAGAAAAGAAAGGCAAATTTCCAACAGGAATCTTAAAGCATGATACCACACAGCAAGAATACTGCAAGGCGTATGCACAAGTGATTGCTAAATATCAACAAGGAAAACGCGCATGAGAGTACAACTTCGTTTTACAGGTGTTGGAGGACAAGGAGTTTTGCTCGCAGGAGAGATTCTTGCTGAAGCAAATATTCGCAATAAGGGCTATGGCATCAAGGCTTCAACCTATACATCGCAAGTTCGTGGTGGACCCACAAAAGTCGACATCTTGCTCGATGAGAAAGAGATTCTCTACCCCTATGCCGCAGAAGGAGAGATTGATTTTATGCTCTCGACAGCAGATGTTAGCTATCAGCAGTTCAAGGGCGGGATTAAGCAAGGCGGAATCGTGGTTGTCGAACCCAACCTCGTGCGCCCCACGAGGGACGATACACAACATTATCGGATTTATAGCATTCCGATTATCACCATTGCTAAAGAAGAGGTTGGCAATGTTGTGACCCAATCAGTCGTTGCGCTTGCCATTACCGTAACGCTCACGCAGTGTGTTGACCGCGATGTTGTATTCAATACGATGATTCAAAAAGTCCCTGCTAAAGTCGCTGATGTCAATAAACGTGCATTTGAGCTTGGTGAAAAATATGCAAACGAGGCTTTACGCAAGGGTTGCTAGCCGATGATTCTCGTTGCCTCAAGTAATGCGCACAAAATCGCCGAGATTGCCGCTTTGCTGCCCGAACACGAGGTGCTGCCTTATACTAAATTTCTCGCCCCCATCGAAATCCTCGAAGATGGCGATACATTCGTGGCAAACGCACAAAAAAAGGCACAGGGTATTTTTGTTGCTCTGCCTCAAGCCCTTGCGTCATCATGTCTTGTGCTTGCTGATGATAGCGGGCTTTGTGTGCGTGCGCTCGGTGGTGCTCCGGGCGTGCGGAGTGCGCGCTATGCTGGGGCAAATGCTGACATCGACAACGCAAACAACGCAAAGCTTGTTGCCGAGCTCCAAAAGCTCGGAATCTCGCGCTCGAGTGCCTATTTTGAATGTGCAATTGCGCTCTGTGGTTTTGCAAAAGATTCTCATACAATGCGTTGTGCCACAACTTCTGGTATTGTCGAAGGAGAGGTGAGTATCGAAATGTGCGGTAGCAATGGCTTTGGATATGATTGTTTATTTATCCCCTTTGGATTTGAGCGCACCTTTGCGCAAATGCAACCAAACGAGAAAAATACCCTATCTCATCGCTTTAGGGCGTTGCAAAACGTTCGCGAGCTTCTGCAAAAAATAGATTTTCAATATTAATCTTTATCATAACACTTTGATTTATAAAACTTTAATCTTTTATGTGCTACAATGCAAGATTTATCATTGTTTAAAAGGAGAAGGATATGGCAATTATTGTTGGCTTTCCACGCATTGGCGCACAAAGAGAGCTCAAAAGGGCGCTTGAGAGCTATTGGGGAGGCAAAACTTCGGTGCAAGATTTGCTAGCTGTGGCAAAAGACCTGCGCGCAACACATTGGAATCATCAAAAAAATCTTGAATATGTTTGTGTGAATGATTTTAGCTTTTATGACAATATGTTAGATATGAGTGTTGCACTCGGAGCGATTCCAAAACGTTTTCGCGCACTCGAACTTTCAGGACTAGAGCTCACTTTTGCGATGGCACGTGGTGCAAAGGGTGTGGCAGCACAAGAAATGACGAAATGGTTCAACACCAACTATCACTATGTTGTTCCCGAGCTCGAGCTTGGAATCATACATCAAGTCCATGCGAGTCAAATCAAAGAGCAATACAATGAAGCAAAACAGCTTGGCTACAAGCCCAAAATCTCACTTATTGGGATTTTTACCTATCTCATGTTAAGCAAATTTATCGATTCGAGTTCGTTTGAGGAACATTATCATGCGATTAAAAAAGCTTATATTGCGCTACTTAAAGACATTGCAACGCTTGAACCTAACGCAAAAGACATTGTGATTCAATGTGATGAGCCCATTTTTGTGCGTGGGCAAGATTCGCGTTTTTATCATCTCATTGAGCCTTTCTATAATGAAGTCAAGGCACTAGGATTCACGCTCTTTATCAGTAGTTATTTTGAAGAATGCAGTGAGGCACTTGAAATTCTTGCTAAGACATCGATTGATGGTGTGATTGTTGATTTAGTCTATGGTAGCACGAAAGGGCTTGAGCATTTCAAGGGAAGCAAGAAGAAAATCTTTGTTGGGCTTGTCGATGGGCGCAATATTTGGATAACGCCTCTTTCTAAACGGCTCGAGATTGCCAAGCGGCTTCAGGAGCAGCTTCCAAGCGAACAGATTGGCATTAGCTCATCTTGCTCGCTATTGCATGTCCCCTATACAAAGGCAAACGAGAACAAACTGCCCGCAAAGCTGCATTCCCATATTGCGTTTGCGATTGAAAAGATTGATGAGATTCTCTTGCTCGAATCTGCCTTCAAAGGCTCGCCAAATAATGCCACTGCGTGGACAGAGAATGAGCGCATTAGTGCTGAACGAAGCAGTGCTGCACAGAGTTTTAGCCTGCCAAATGTCGCCAATAAACGTTCCAAGCCCTATGCCGAACGTATTGCGATTCAACATAAGCTGCTCAATCTTCCGTCATTGCCCACAACAACAATCGGTTCGTTCCCACAAAATCCCGAGTTGCGCAATCTCCGCCGTGATTTTAAAAAGGGCGTGATTAGTGAACAAGCCTATAATGAGGGAATCAAAGACTATATCCGCGATTGTGTCAAGCTTCAAGAAGAGGTGGGGCTCGATGTTTTGGTACATGGCGAACCCGAGCGCAATGACATGGTCGAATATTTTGGCGAACAAATGGAGGGTTTTGCGTTTAGCCAAAATGCGTGGGTGCAAAGCTATGGCAGTCGTTGTGTCAAGCCGCCCATCATCTATGGCAACGTGAATCGTGCAAAGGCAATGACGGTGGAATGGATTACTTTTGCACAAAGCCTCACCAAAAAGCCAATGAAGGGCATGCTCACAGGTCCTGTAACGATTCTAAACTGGAGCTTTGTGCGCGATGATATTCCGCGCAAGCTCGTGTGCATGCAGATTGCGCATGAGATTGCCAAAGAAATTGATGATTTGCAAAATGCAGGCGTGAAGATTATCCAAGTCGATGAAGCAGCATTCAAAGAGGGCTATCCCTTGCGCCGTGAGAAAATCGCTGATTATGAGCAATGGGCAGGCGAAGCCTTCCGTATCGCGACTGCTGTTGCGAAACCAGAAACTCAGATTCATACACATATGTGTTATAGTGATTTTAATGACATCATGGATAGCATTCAATCGCTCGATGCTGATGTGATTAGTATCGAATGCGCACGCAGTGGCAACGAGCTTTTGAAGGCATTCCAAAAAGTTGGATACAAACATGAGGTGGGTCCGGGCGTTTATGACATTCACTCACCACAAATCCCCACCACAGATCATATCAAGCGGCAGATTCAAGCATTTTTGGAAGTTTTGCCCAAAGAGCAGCTTTGGATTAATCCCGATTGTGGACTCAAGACTCGCAAAGATGCCGAGGTGCGCCCAAGCCTCAAAAATATGGTCGATGCTGTACAGGCATTGCGCTAGGAGAGGACGATGCAACAAGGAGATTTTAGCAACGTTGCCAAGCATTACCACAATCGCCCTGCATATAGCGCGATTCTGCTCGAAAAGCTCATTGCTTGCATCAACGATTCAGCAAAGCCACGCAACGCGTTGCAGGTTGTTGATGTTGGCGCCGGGACGGGTAAACTCACCAAAATGCTCGCAAACTTCGGCTTGCGCACTCTTGCTGTTGAGCCCAACGACAACATGCGCGAAGAAGGTATCAAATATACGCAAAACACATCGATACAATGGCAAAAAGGCAGCGGTGAGCAAACGGGCGTGCAGAGTGGTTTTGCCGATTGGGTGATTATGGCAAGTAGCTTCCATTGGACAGACCCAAGCAAGTCGTTGCCTGAGTTTGCGCGGATTCTCAAAGACGGCGGCTATTTCACGGCGATTTGGAATCCGCGCAATCTCGTCTCTGATTCGGTGTTTGCCGAGATTGAGGATGAGATTAAGCGCATTGTCCCCGAACTTAGTCGCGTGAGTAGCGGCAGCCAAAATACAAAGAATTGGAATGAGGTGCTCATTTCCACAGGAGATTTTCAAGATTGTATCTTTATGGAATGTGATTACATCGAAATGATGGACAAGAGTCGCTATATGGGTGCGTGGCAGTCGGTGAATGATATTCAAGCCCAAGCGGGCGAGGCGCGCTGGCAGCAGATTCTTGCGATGATTGAAAGCAAAATTGCGGATATGCAGATTGTCGAGATTCCCTATAAAATCCGTGCTTGGAGCGTGCAGAAGGTCAAGCGATGAATGCGCCTTTGCGCCCCTCCGTCCTCTGGCTCACAGGGCTAAGCGGCGCAGGCAAGAGCACAACAGCAAAACGTGTTTGCGAGCATTTGCGTGCTCGTGGTGCGCGCGTGATTTTGCTCGATGGCGATGAGCTGCGCGCAACAATCAACAAGGATTTAGGCTTTGATGATGCTTCGCGTAAGGAAAACATTCGGCGTACAGCCGAGCTTGCCAAACTTTTCTACAACAATGGATTCATCGTCCTCGTCTCGCTGATTTCGCCTTTTCGTGCGGATAGAGAGCTCGCCAAATCACTCTTTCCAATGGGCAGTTTTTATGAAATATTCATCGACACAGACCTAAAAACATGCGAAAATCGCGATGTCAAAGGTCTCTATCAAAAGGCACGTGCACAGACAATCCACTCTTTCACGGGCATTAGCTCCAAATACGAATCACCCATAAATCCTGATTTGCACCTAATGGGAAGCAAGATAGAACAACTCGAATCCAACGTCACACAAATCCTACAACTTCTGGAGAAAACAATGCAAAATCACATCACAAAAATCCTTATCTATGGCTATGGATGGGTGGGCAAGAGTATGCTCGAGTTCTTCAGCGCACGGAATTGCTGGGCGGGGGGCTTTTGTATTGATGTCTATGATGCAAATTTCAGCCCCTTTATCCGCGATTCGCGCGCTCTTCGTTCGCTTGAAAATCTAGCGCAATACGACTATATCCTTGTTTGCATTGTTGATGATTCTGTCGCAACCTCTGTGCGTGATACGCTCGTTGCAAAAGGCGTTGCGCTCAATAAAATCAAACATATCACACATTATGGCTACACGACAGAGCATGAATCCCAATTCTACGACTATAACAATCAAGAGATATTAAGTAAACTAAGAGATGATACTTTCGAACAAAAAACTTTTACTAATTTCATTAATAAATATATTACAAATTCTATTGAATGTCAAGAACATTACGCTTTCAAGTTTAACCATTCACTGCAACATGCTTTACATGATGATAGTATGGGGCTTGAGTTGCAGCTTGTAGATTTTTATAAAACACAATCTGATAAATTTCCAAGTATTGCAGTTATTTCTTCTTTGGGTCGTTCTGGTTCTACGCTTATGACGCAATGGCTTGCCTCGCTTGAAATCTCTTGCTATCCCACAAACTTTCTCAAGCCCTATATTCACAATACTCCTATTATTGGTTTCAAAAATGCTTTTATACTAGCTCAAGCTTTTCAGATGAATATCAAAAATCCCTATATGAGCGATTTTGGAGGAACTAAAGAACTTTTTGATTTATATGATTATTCTCCTGTCATAAATATTGTAGGAGATTGCCTTTATCAGCTTGATAATGTGCATGTTTCTGTTGATGTCATACACTATATTCAAGCTACCTATCGTGGCATTATGGACATGGTGCAAAAGCCTCTAAGTAATAAAGTTATGTCATTTGAGGTGGGAATTCTGGAGAAAGCTTTTACCAATACGCTCTACCTCGTCCTCTCGCGCGATATTTACACGCATACACTCGCCTTGCTCAATCTCTATAATCACCATTTTTCCACACTTTATTATTTTAAAATCTATGCCGCCAAGAATCTCGACTTTACCAAAGAGCCGCTCGCCTATGCTGCTGCAACACTCAAGAATGCACTCGCGCATCGCGACAAGGTTTTGCAAAATGTCCCTGAATCGCGCAAAATTTATGTGAGCTATGAAGATTTCTGCCGCAACCCAAAGGCGCTGTTTGAGACGATGCTAAAGCGCCTTACGGCTTTGGGCTACACACCTCCAAATGCCACATACAAGGGCGTGGATAGCTTCACAATCAGCCCACGCAATCCGAGCGAGGAGGAGAGAGCTATCATCGATTCTGTTTTTGCGAATGATTCATATAATGTTGCGGTGTAGGGGGCAAAGACGAGATGTTTCAGCTATCGCCTCAACATGACATTTGGAATTTCTTGTCGTGTTGAGCGAAGCGAAACATCTCATAGACTTTTGGATTTTGAGATTCTTCACCTGCAAATGCAGGTTTAGAATGACAAATCGTCATTGCGAACGTAAGCGTTGCAATCAAGTGTGTTTGGTTGCTCGATACGGTGGATTGCCGCGCTCGCGCTACTTGCTTGCATTGGGATTCGGAGGTGCGAAATCGAGCGCACACATCAAATCATGAGTGCGACTAAAGTCGCACTTCCAATACTAATGTCATTGCGAGGTGAGCAGCGCGAGCGTGGCAATCGACAATCAAAGAAAACTAGAATCATAGGGATTCTGTGATGTTAGATTGCTTTGCCTGCTTTGCAGGCTCGCAATGACGGATAGCGAGATTTTATCAGATTCTAAGCGTTATTGCAAGCAAGAAAATTTGCCTAGGAGTAAAAAATGGGATTCTACCAATGTGATTTTGCAATTTTGGATTTTCTACGCTCAAGCGGTTGGCTCAAAAAGGGCATGAGTGTGCTCGAGTTTGGTTCGCAAGACCTCAAAGAAGACAGGAATGGGAATGTGTGCGGAGGAGGGGCAAGAATCTCGGCAAAATGTGTCTATGATGATTATGGCTTTGGCAGATATGTCTGTATCGACCTTGATGGGGGGCATGATTGCTTGCAATTTGATTTGGGCTTGAGCCTGCAAGAACATTACCATTTCAATGATACTTTTGACCTTGTTACGGTGAAGGATATTGGGCATTGGATTTTTGACCAAAAGATGCTTTTTAGCAATATCCATAACGCGCTCAAAGTTGGTGGTTGTTTCGTTTGGCGCTCGCCTATTGCCGGAGGCTTTGGTACGGGTTGCTTCACTTATCTACCCAAAAAACTCCTGCAGCTTGGATTCTGTAATCATTATCTTTATAAAACTGCTTGGGTTTTTGAGCAACTTTCTGGATATGGCGGGAAATTTGGCAGCTGGGAGCAGAGCGAAGCCACATATCTTGGCAACAGCGCCGCAACGTTTCTGGACAATCTCCAAAGTTATCTTGAACGCGATTGTAGCTGGCGCATGCGCCCTATCCGCGATGGGCTGCCTATAATCCGCATTACAGCCGTTTTTCAGAAATTGCGCGATTCTCCATTTGTTGCCCCCACTTTTCCCTATGCGCCTCTGCATGTTTGCGTGTGTCGTAATGCGCAAGCCGTTTTGCACAATTGCTTGCCGCCCGCGTCAAAAGGCAAAATCGCTATTTTTGGAGCAAAAGAGGCAGGCAAGCTCGCGCATGCTTTTGCCAAAGCGGCAGGGCTTTGCGTGGTTTGCTTTGTCGATGATGTCGCACATGGCGAGCTTTTGGGCAGTGAGATTGTCGATTGGGAAAATTTCATACAGCACAAGCAGCAGCTTTGTGATTTCTTGCTTTTTGGACCATATCAAAAGGGCGATGTCTCGCAACGTAGCGGCTGCTCTGTGCCTGTTGTGTCTCTTGATATGCAATGGTTTGTTTAGGGGTTTTTGCAGTAAATTTTTGCTATAATAGCATATTTTTAAGGAGATACTATGCAAAAAATCGTTGAACAACAATGGGATTACACCCAGCATGCCAAATTTTATTCCTACCGCCCCAACTATGCGCCAAAAAGCCTCGATATGCTCGCATTGCTTAGCGTGCGGGGGGGGGGCAGAAGCACCTCTTGTTGCTGACATCGGCGCTGGGACGGGCAATCTTAGCCTAATGCTGCTTGAGCGTGGATTTCACGTTGTTGCGGTTGAGCCAAACGATGCGATGCGCGAGATTGGAATCGAGCACACAAAAGGGCAGAATATTGAATGGGTGCGCGCCACAGGCTTGGAATCGGGGCTGCAAGATTCCAAGTTCGATTGGGTAACCTTTGGTAGCAGTTTTAATGTGATGGACAGAGACGCGGCACTGCGCGAAACGCATAGGCTGCTCAAGCCCTTTGCCTATTTTTCATGTATGTGGAATCATCGCGATTTGCATGATCCAATTCAAGAGATTGCTGAAGAAGTGATTCTTAGCCTTGTTCCGAACTATTCGCGCGGTGTGCGCCGCGAAGACCAGCGCCCAATTATCGAAGCGCATAAGAATCTGTTTGATAAAATCCTCTATCTCGAGGAAGATTTCTATTTCCATCAAACCATTGAGAATTATATCAACGCTTGGAAAAGTGTCAAGAATCCCTATTGGGATATGCAAACGCGCGAGGGGCAGGAGCTTTTTGAGAAAATCGCCTATCAAATGCGCCACAAGTTGCCAAGCCAATTTGACATCAAATACACAACTCGTTGCTGGAGTGCGCAAAAAGTCTAGGTAAAAACAATTCAAATCTTATGCGCAATCGCCGATATAGAAACAAAGGGAATGGAGCGCAAAAGTGATTCAGCGCGTCTTGACAAGTCAAAAGTCGTGTTGTATAATTCCAACAAAAGGGGACACTATGCGCAAGAGTTTTATCTCTATTAATGTTTTTCTGTTTGCGCTCTGTATCACAGGGTGCTCATCAACCATTAACCAATACAATTCTGAAGGCTTACGAGACGGGCTTTGGAAAGAATATTATGATAATCGTCTTGTTCGTAGTGAAACCTATTTCACAAATGGGCAACTCGATGGCGTTGCAAAAATTTGGTATAGCAATGGGCAGCTTGGCAGCGAGGCAGTTTATGCCAATGGCAAGATTGAGGGCATTCGGCGGCTATGGTATAGCAATGGGCAATTGCAGCGCGAGGAGACGTATCTAAATGGGATTTTGAATGGTCCACGCCGAATCTGGCTCGATAATGGGCAGCTTTGGGAAGAATCCAACTATGTCGATGGCAAACTTGATGGTTTGATTAAGGCATGGGACAAAAATGGTAATCTCGTGCTTGAGCATACCTATGTCAACGGGCAGCGGACGCAGCGCATTGCTGAATAGATTCTATATTTAGCATGCAATTTGAGCTTGAAATCATTGCCCAATCGTATCTCAAAGGGTTGCGCGATTGTCTAAAACCGCGCATGCTCGCGCTTATGTGTGTGCCCTTTGTGGTTGCGGCTGTCGTTGTGTGGTTTTCGTGGAGTGCTTTTGGTGGGCTGCTCGATTCGATTGCACAAAGTTATGCACTGGTTGATGAAAACAGCAGCTCGATTTGGACATCGATACTCGGCGCACTCATTACGGTTCTTAATAGCGCACTTAACTTCCTGTGTTTCTTTGTCGTGGTTGTGTTGGTGCAGCTTGTTTTGTCGATTTTCTATGCCCCCTATCTCATGGCATATCTTCACAAGCATTATTATCCAAATGTGCATATGGACGATGGGCTTGGTTTTTGGGAATCGTTTGTTGCACTCCTCAAGGTTTTGGTGATTTTTTTCTGTTTGCTTTTGTTGTGTATTCCACTCTATTTTATCCCCATCATCAACGGAATCGTCATCTTCGCGCTCTTATTTTTTTTGTTTAAATCCACAATGACTCTTGATGTCATCGGCTCGCTTTTTTCACGCGAAGGCTCCTTGCAGCTGCATAAGCGCTATCGAATCGAACTCTTTGTGCTATTGCTTGGACTCTATGCAGTGAGTCTCATTCCAATTGTCAATTTTTTTATGGTGATTTTTCAAATTTTAGCGTTTGGGCACTATGCATTTATGAAAAAGGTGGTGATGGAACAGAATCTTAAATCAGGAGTCTAGTATGTGGCGGCAAATCAAACGAGCAAAAAATCTCATCGAATCAATTCTTGATACCGAGCTCAATTTCTATGCTGCTAGCTTGAGTTTCTATACCATCTTCGCCCTTGTCCCTTTGCTTTTGGTTGTGTTGTCCATTATCGCAACCTTGCCCAATTTCCACAATCTCTATCTCGAGATGAAGCAGCTCATTTTGTCAAATTTGATTCCAACCAACGAAGAGGTTGTTTCCGAATATTTGGATACGTTTTTGCAAAATTCATCAAAGCTTGGCGAGCTTGGATTTATCTCGATTCTGATTACTTCTGTGTTTTTTTTCAAGAATTTTCAATACATTGCGGCAAAAATCTTTCAATCAAAAGTGCGCGATTTTTGGAACTCGATAACCATTTATTGGACTCTCATAACGCTTTTGCCCATCGGTATTGGAATCTCGATTTTTTTGAGCGGCTATATGCAAAATATGCTTGCAAGTGTGGATATGAATGTGCCTTTCTTTACTCTTTCGCCGTTTCTCATCACGGCTGTCTTGTTTTTTATTGTCTTTAAAATCTCGGCAAACAAGCCTTTGAGCAATTGGGCGGTAGGGTTTGCGGCATTTGTTGTTGCGATGATTTGGATGTGTTCCAAATGGTTTTTTGTCGCGTATGTCTTCTACAACAAAGCCTATCTCACAATTTATGGCTCGTTTTCGATTTTGCTCTTTTTTTTACTATGGATTTATGTTTCGTGGCTTATTATTCTCTATGGAATGCGCCTTTGCGAGTGGTTTAGCGGCGCACCAAGCCAGCAGATGGGCGTGTGGCTTTGTGCGCGTTGGAATCAATATCTAGGCAAGGATTCCGGGAAAGACAAAGGCAGCGAGATACACAAGGATTCCGATAATAATCACAAATCCAATCGAATACTTGACGGTAAAGCGGAATAGCTCTGATTCCCTACCCACAAGCCCCACAGCAACGCATGCAATCGCGATACTCTGCGGGCTAATCATCTTGCCCACAACACCACCCACGCTGTTTGCTGCGAGAAACAAGACTTCAGGAACACCAATCTGACGCGCTGTGAGCTGCTGCAATGTGCCAAAGAGGAGGTTGCTGCTTGTATCGCTTCCTGTGAGGAACACGCCAATCCAACCCACAATGGGCGAGAAAAACGCGAATGCATCGCCTGTTTGTGCAAGCGCAAGCGCAAGAGAAGCGGAGATTCCGCTGTTGTTACATACAAATGCAAACCCCACAACGAGCCCGATGGTTAAAATCGCCATTTTCATCTCATTGAGAGTCTCGATAAAGGCGCTAATCGCGACATTTGGCTTGATTTTGAGCAGTGGGATTGTGAGGAGTGCAGTGAGCAGAATCGATGTCCCAACTGTGTTGATGAGCGGGAGTGTGTAGGTCGAATTGACAGCTTTTTCAGCGACAACAACAGGTGCCTTTTGAATGACGCCTGCGAGTGCTTCGAATTTGAATGCAAGCGTTGTGAAAGCAAGTGCACCTTCGCCGACAAAGAGTGCCTTGAACCAACCCTGTGTCCAGATGAGAATTGCAATAATCAAAATGACAAAAGGCATCCATGCAAGGATAATTTGGTTGGTTGTATGTTTTTTGATTTCGATTGTTTTATTGTTTACATTTTCAAACACAAAGGGCTTTTGCGGTTGCCAAAAGCGTAAAAAGATGGTTGTGCATGCAATGGATACAATAGCAGATGCGATGTCGGGCAATTCTGGTCCTAGATAGTTTGCTGTAATAAATTGCACGATTGCAAAGCTCCCTCCAGCAACGAGCACAGCAGGCCAAGTTTCTTTGATACCTTTGAATCCATTCATAAGATAGACAAGGAAAAAGGGCACAAACACTGACAAAGGTGGCAGCATCTTGCCAGCAACGGCGCTAATCTCGATTGCAGGGACGCCCACAACTCCAGCCATTGCGATAATCGGAATCCCTACAGCACCAAATGCTACAGGCGCAGTATTGGCAATCAGGCAAAGCCCAGCGGCATACAGCGGCGGTAGCCCGATTCCAACCAATAGGGCTGCAGTGATGGCGACAGGTCCTCCAAAGCCAACCGCGCCTTCCAAGAATGCACCAAAACAAAAGCCAATCAGAATCACCTGCAAACGTTGGTCGGGTGTAATCGCGATGATACTATCGCGTAAAATGCCAAAATAGCCCGACTTATCAGTGAGCTTGTAGAGGAAAATTGCCGCAACAATAATCCATGCAATCGGCCACATTCCATAGACAAAGCCATACACAAAGCTTGCACCAACCATAGCAGTTGGCATACCATAAACGCTAATGGCAATCGCCATTGCGAGCACAACGGTAAGTAGCCCCGCGACATGCCCTTTGAGCTTGAGCAGCAGCAAGCAACAAAAGAATAGCGCAACGGGCAGAAACGCAACCATTGCACTCAACCATTGGTTGCCCAATGGGTCATAGTTTTGAATCCAAGTCATATTTTCTCCTTTAACTATTAGGTTCTGCATTCTACTTTATTTATTTTTATCTGTCAATAAAGCTTCACAAGCATAGAATTTCAGGATTCTATCAGTTTTAGGTGGGTAGATTGTTTGAATGAAAAAGGGGGGACAATGACAAGGATTTCTTTTGTTTTGATGCTATTTTGTGCAGTCATGTTTGCGCAGGATAATAGCTTGTTTCTTGGGCTATCAATGGGTACAAGCCGATTGCATTTTGACATCACGAGCGATACGCTCACATCGCAAACCACAGAGGTTGATGATGGCGAAGGGAATATTTCGAGCATAACGACTGAACTAAGAGAGCGCACAATCAATCGATTTAACACGAGCACGAGGAATTATTTTGGTGCGATTGCAGGAGTGCGTAGCTTTTTGCAGCCAGAGCTCGCGATTCGTGGCTATATGGAATACGAATACCACCCCACGACAATCAAAAACAGCATCGATGGTGATAGGAACTCAAAATATTACAATCTGATGTTAGGTGTCGATGGAATGTATTATTTTATGCGCAACACAAACTTTGGAATCAGTGCCTTTGCAGGTGTTGGGGCTGTGTATAGCCGCTATGATTCCTATCTTGTGAGCGCGGCGGGCGAAGAGTTCAAAAAGATTGGGACGCTTGGGTATATGGCAAATGTGGGTGTGCATGTTGACATCATAACACATCATGGAATCGACATTGGCGCGCGCTATCTCGCAAATGAGGTCAGCAAAAAGGCAGGCAGCTTTGCTAACGATGTGCGCATTGACAACACTGCCAAGATTCTCCAAAAGCCCGCATTTTTTGTGCGGTATGTGTATCAGTTCTGATTGGAATCATAAACGCAAAATGTTATTGTTAGCTTTGTGATGCTCGTTGTCTTGCTGCACCGCTCCTAATGTCGACTCACATATCGAAGCAAATGAATCGCGCCAAAGATTCCAAAGAGCATGACGCCTGCACTCACAAAAGGCAAAAATGCAAGCGGCATGCCATAGTCAATGAGCCCTGCTCCAAGCGCTGCACCAAGGGAATTGCCAAGATTGAATGCGCTTTGGTTGAATGTCGAGGCGAGGTTGGGCGCAGCACGCGCCTGCAAGAGTATCATCATCTGCAACATTGGGCAGAGCGCGAACGCAACAGCGCCCCAAAGCAGAATCGCCGCTCCAAATGCAAAGAGATGAGGTAGAGCAAAATACATTGCAAGCATGATGACTATCACGGCGAACATGACAAAGATTGTGTTTGCGATTACGCGTTTGTTGGCGAGCTTGCCACCTAGAATCGAGCCAATCGTGAGCCCGATTCCAAACACTGCCATAATCGGCACAATCGCCGCATTGCCAGCCATTGTTACATCAAGCAGAATTGGCTTGATGTAGGTTACGAGGCAAAAGAGACTTGTCGAGGCGACAACAGAAAGTGCAAGGGGCATTTGGACATTGAAACGTTTTAGAATCATAAATTCGCGCAACACCTTGCCTTTGGGCATTGGAATGGTGTTTGGCAAAAACAGCGCAAGAAAACATAAGGATGCAACGCCCATTACTGCAATGGCAAAAAACGGAAAACGCCAGCCATATTGCTCGCCAACAAGCGCACCAAGAGGCACACCAAGCACATTTGCAAGTGTGAGCCCCAGAAACACAAGCGCAATCGCATCACCGCGCTTTTCTTTCACACAAAGCGTTGCGGCGCTCACAGATGCGATTCCAAAAAACGCACCATGCGCTAGTGCAGCCACAACACGTGCAAGCATAAGCCATGCATAACTGCTTGCAAGCGCACACAAGAGATTGCCCACAACAAAGCAGAGGCAAAAGAGCATGAGTGTTGTTTTGCGTGGGAGCTTGAAGGTGAGTGTGGCGAGCAATGGACCACCAAACACAACACTAAGAGCATAGGCAGAAATGAGCAATCCTGCTTTTGCAATGCTCACATGCAAATCGTTTGCAATGTCTGATAGCAGTCCAACAATCACAAATTCGCTCGCACCAATGACAAAACTAGAGGTTGCAAGCGCAAAAATTGCCCAATAGTTCACATGCGATTCCTTGCTAAGAAATTGAGGCGATAGGATAGCGTACCTAATTTTAGAATTGCAAAAGCCTTTAGTGTTTGCTGTCGCTTTTGGAAAACAATTCTAAATTGTGTCTGCATCCAAGATTGCTTGCATGGATCTTGCATTGTGATTATCTTCTGTGTCATCTTTCATTTTTGCAAACGCAGGCGAAGGCACGCACAAGTGAGCAAAGCACAATGATAGCACTGCATGTGAAGATGTGGCGATAGAGGTTACAGCTAATGTGTTTGCTGCTTTGCGGGAGCAAAAGGCTTTGGTTTTGTGATTCTAAAATATAAGCCTTTTGCAATTCAAAATAGGATACAATGCAAGACAACGGAGAAAATATTGAACACAAAACTCAACCAAAGCTCACCACGTGTTGTGGCGTTTCATCTCTGTCTCTATGCCTTGCTTGCGCTGTGCGTGTGGCTGTGCTCATTATTCTTGGGTGAATATGGGCAGTTTGTAGCAAACCAAATCTGTATCTATGCTGCACTTGCTGTGAGCTATAACCTCATCAATGGTGTTACAGGACAGCTGTCGCTTGGTGCAAATGGCTTTGTTGCAATCGGTGCTTATACCTCGGCAATTCTGCTTCTTAGCGAAGAGAGTAAGCTTGATATGTTCACGCTCGGAATCAGCGATATTGTGCTGTGGGCAAACGATTCTGCCTTTTTGCCCGCACTGATTGCAAGTGGGCTTTTTTGTATGCTCCTTGCGTTTTTGTTGTCCATTCCCACCTTTCGCGTACGTGGTGATTATCTCGCGATTGTTACGCTTGGTTTTGGATTTATCATCAAAATTGTGATTGAGCAAGAACGTACGCTCACAAATGGCGCGATTGGACTCGATGACATTCCACGTTATACCAACCTCTATTGGAGCGCATTCTTTGCGCTCATGACCTGCATATTCGTGTTGCAAATCGTTTATTCCAAATATGGGCGCGCAATGAAAGCGGTGCGCGATGACGAAGATGCGGCGATTGCAATGGGCATTGACGCGTTCAAAATCAAAACCATTGCTTTTTGTTCATCGGCTTTTGTGCAAGGCGTTGGCGGTGGGCTTCTTGCCGCGCTTTTAGGGAGCATTGTGGCAAAAGATTATGGCTTTGAATTCACCTTTAAGCTGCTCATTATCATCGTGCTTGGTGGGCTTGGAAGCACGAGTGGCGCGGTCATTGGTGCTGTGATTGTGATTGGTGGGGGTGAATGGCTGCGATTTTTAGATGATGATTTGAGTTTTATTGGAATCCAAGGGAGCTATCCGGGATTGCGTATGGTCGCGTTTTCGTTGATTCTTCTATTTGTCATGCTGTTTATGCGTGAGGGCATTATGGGCAAAAAAGAACTTTGGGACAGAAAATGACAATCTTGGAGCTCAACAATGTCTGCAAGAATTTCGGAGGACTAAAGGCAATCGATTCTGTCAGTTTTGGTGTTGCACAGAGTAGCATTTTTGGGCTGATTGGTCCAAATGGTGCGGGCAAAACCACGTTGTTTAATCTCATCACAGCAAATCTCAAACTCACGAGCGGCACGATTTGTTTCATGGGCAAGCCGATTGATAGCAAGCCCCATAAAGTCGTGTGCAACGGCATTGCACGTACATTCCAAAATATTCGCCTTTTTGATAGCTCTGTGCTTGAAAATGTTCTTGTAGGCTTGCATCATTCTTTGCATTATAGCTTTTTAGAAGCAGCCTTTCGTTTTGGGCGCTTTTTTAGGGAAGAGCAAAAGGCATATAAAAGGGCGTTGGAGATTCTTGATTATGTCAAAATTGTGGATTTTGCGCACACCAATGCGCGTACGCTTAGCTATGGGCAGCAACGTAAAGTCGAGATTGCGCGAGCGCTTGCATGCGCGCCCAAGCTTTTGCTGCTCGATGAGCCAGCAGCAGGAATGAACACAAGCGAAACAGACGAGCTCGCCTCGCTGCTGCACGCAATCCGCAAAGACTTTGCATTGACACTCTTGCTGATTGAACATGATATGCCCTTTGTCAATCGATTGTGCGAACAAGTTGTGGTTTTGGATTATGGCAAAGTGCTTTTTAATGGAACGCCCAAAGAAGCCATCAGCAATCAAGATGTCATCACCGCCTATCTTGGCATACAGGAAACATCATGTTGAATGTATCTAATCTGTATGCCTACTATGGGCGGATTGAAGCGTTGCATAACGTGAGCTTTGAGGTGAGAAATGAGATTGTAACTCTCATTGGTAGCAATGGTGCGGGCAAAACAACAACTCTACAAGCCATTTTGAATGCTGTCAAATCTAAAGGTGATGTGCGATTTTGCAACCATAACCTTTCTAAGCTCCCCACACATCAAATCGTTTTGCACAAAATTGCGCTTGTGCCCGAGGGGCGACGTATCTTTGCAAATTTAAGCATTGAAGAGAATCTGCGCATGGGTGCATACCACAACATGGAGCGGTTTGACATATTGCGCGCGAAAGTTTATGCGCTCTTTCCACGATTGAAAGAACGTGCAGCTCAAATGGCAGGCACGATGAGTGGGGGCGAACAGCAAATGCTTGCAATCGCGCGCGCTCTCATGAGCGAACCCAAACTGCTGATGCTCGATGAACCAAGCCTCGGACTTGCCCCAAAAGTCATCGGCGAACTTTTTGAGGCAATCAAAAACTTGCATAGCGAGGGATTGAATATTTTGCTTGTTGAACAAAACGCATTTTTGGCTCTTGGAATCGCAAACCGTGCGTATGTGCTTGAAAATGGGCAGATTGTTTTACATGATGATGCGCAGAATCTGCTCCATAACAATGAAGTTAAGAAACGTTATTTGGGAGCATAGGTGGACGATAATATCCAAGATTTTGATGACAACATCAAGCCCGAAAAAGACGATTGTCTTTTGTTGAGCGACGAATGGAGCACCAAAGACCCCGATATTTTCGCATAATTATTTAACGTCATTGCAGGCGCAATCAACAAATGATGTTTGATTGCTTTGCAAAAACACATCTACTCCAACTGCCCAATCGTCTCGATGAGCTCCATCGGTGTGAGCGCATAGCTCGCGCTTTTGGTGTGGCGCGCAGCGAGTGTGTGAGCAAGGCTGCCTTGCACAGCTGCGTCAAAACATTCAAGCCCTTGTGCAAGCAATGCGCTCACAAGTCCGCTTAGCACATCTCCGCTGCCCGCTTTGGCAAGTGCTGGTGTGCCGAAATTATTCACGGCGATTCTATCGCCTTGCGCGATGATAGGATTTGCGCCTTTCAGTAGCAGTGTTGCTTGAGGATAGCTATGCGTAAAAAGCCGCACAAAGCGGAATCTGTCGCGTTGGAGCTCAAGCACTTCACAGTCAGCAAGTCCAAGCAAGCGCATAAGCGCAACAAATTCTTTGGGGTGCGGGGTAAGGATGATATTGGGATTTTTTTCGAGGATTTCTTTGGTGATGTCTTGATATAGAATATCCGCATCAAGAAGCACAGGGCGCGAAAGCAAGATGTTCCGCACACCTTTGCGATCGTGGAGCGCAAAATCACCAAGCCCCATGCCGATGGCAAGCGCAGCAGGATTGTTGGGCAGGCTTTGCGTATGCACCATCTCTGGAGGAACATTGACATTTTTGTCGCCAATAATCGTTACGATACCCGCGCCAAAGCGAAATGCCGAAAGGGCAGAGAGAATCGCCGCACCCTCTTTTTGCCCCATAAATACGACCAAATGCCCAAAGCTGCCTTTGTGGCTGTTGGAGTTACGTTGCCTGCGGCTTGGAAGCTGCAAATCTTTCTCTTCGAGCAAAATGCCGCGCGGTGTGTCGAGTAGCTCGAGCATCTGTGGCGAGATTCCAATTGGGCAGATATGAATCGTGCCGACATAATCCTTTGCCCTATCGCCGAGTAAGCTCTCGCGGCAAACGCCCACCACGCAGCTATATTCAGCACGAAACGCCATCCACATCACATCGCCATCATTACTGATTCCACTTGGTACATCGCATGCAATCTTGAGCCCCTTTAAGCTATTGAGCCATTCAATCACTTCGCATGCTTTGTTGTCAAGCGGACGATTGAGCCCGCTGCCATAGAGCGCATCAACGACAATATCAACATCTTTTGCCCATTCGCGCAATGAGATATTTTCGAAAGTATCCAAGAAAGTTTTGATAGAAATATCGGGGCTTAGGTGGTCGTTGCAATATTCGATTCGCAGCGCACTCACGCGTTCAAATTGCAAGGTGCAAAGCTCACTAAACGTCCCGAAGGGCATGTAAATCACGATGTCATATTCGCCCTGTAAAATACGCGCAAGCGCGAGCCCATCGGCACCATTGTTGCCTGGTCCTGCAGCGATGAGCAGCTTATGTTTGCCTTCGCCTCGCGGTTGGATATTTTTCTCGCGCACAATATCGCGGATAAAGTTTGCGAGGCTATGAGCAGCATTCTCCATCAAAAGTTCGCTCGTGAGGAGATATTCCTCGCAAGCTTTGCGTTCTAAGAGTTTTATATCATGGTAAAACTTCATCATCTCACTCGTCCTTTCACTGCATTTTAACATAAAAAAATAAAAGTAATCCTAATTTATAGAATCGCAAATGCGTTGCATTATGTTGTTGATTGGCACGTCATTGTTTGTGGTGGGTATTAACATATTCGCGATAATGTCGTAAATGCGCGTTTTTGTTGCTATATAGCAGCATTTTTTAGCAAAGTTTCAGCGGGGGAAGGAGGAGGATTTCTTTGGATAGAAACAGCGGAGGTGCAGTTTCAACCGCACACAATGAGAATTGCATGTTAGGTGCGACTAAAGTCGCACCTCCGATATTGTAACGTCGTTGTGAAGGCGTGCCTGAAGCAATCAAGCAACCTAATAATGGTCGATTGCTGCATGTCCTTCGGATGCTCGCAATGACGATTGGAATCGTATTTAATTTGCTATCTGCCATTCGAAAGATTTCAAAAGCAAATACCCAAAGTAAATGAGAAAATTTTATAATTAATAACTTTTATGATATAATAAAATTTCTATTTTAAAACAAGGAGAAACAACATGGCTCAAACATTTACAACTGCCACAGGTACACCTATTGGCGATAACCAAAACTCGATGACAGCAGGTAGACGAGGACCAACGCTTTTGCAAGATACATGGTTGCTTGAAAAACTCGCGCATTTTGACCGCGAGAGAATCCCTGAAAGAGTCGTGCATGCCAAAGGCAGCGCGGCGTATGGCGAGCTGACAATCACCAACGACATCACGCAGTATTCAAAGGCGGAGATTTTTAGCAAAGTTGGCAAGAAGACAAAAGCATTTTTGCGCTTTTCAACCGTTGCAGGCGAGAGAGGTGCAGCAGACGCCGAGCGCGATGTGCGTGGGTTTGCGCTCAAACTCTATACAAATGAGGGCAATTGGGACATTGTGGGCAACAACACACCTGTCTTTTTTATCAAAGACGCTGTGAAATTCCCTGATTTTATCCATACACAAAAGCGCGACCCCAAGACCAATTTGCGTAGCAATACGGCGGCATGGGATTTTTGGAGCTTGCACCCCGAGAGTGTGCACCAAGTAACGATTCTTATGAGCGACCGCGGGATTCCACGCAGTTACCGCGAAATGCATGGGTTTGGAAGCCACACATATAGTTTTATCAATGCGAAAAATGAACGTTTTTGGGTGAAGTTTCATTTCAAATCATTGCAGGGAATCCACAACCTCACAAACAAAGAAGCGGCAGCTATTGTCGCAAACGACAGAGAGAGTCATCAGCGCGATTTGTTCGAGAATATCGAAAAAGGGAATTATCCCAAGTGGCGATTCTGTGTGCAGATTATGCCCGAAAGCGATGCGCCAAAATATCGATTCAATCCTTTTGATTTGACAAAAGTCTGGAGTCATAAAGATTACCCACTCATCGAAGTAGGGATTTTGGAGCTCAACAAGAATCCGCAAAACTATTTTGCCGAAGTCGAGCAAGCGGCATTTAATCCTGCAAACATCGTTCCCGGAGTGGGATATAGCCCCGATAAAATGTTGCAAGGCAGGCTTTTTAGCTATGGGGATACGCAACGTTATCGTTTGGGAGTGAATCATACGCAGCTCCCTGTCAATGCACCGATTGCGCCCATAAGCAACACGCATCGCGATGGATTCATGCAGCAAGGCGCATTTGGTGGTGCACGCAATTATCAGCCAAGCTTTTATAATGACTATGCGGAGGATTCTAACGCGCTTGAGCCTGCATTGCGCACAGACGGCGGCGATGTGGCGGATAGATACAATCACCGCGATACAGAGGACGACTACTTCGTGCAAGCTGGGGATTTGTATCGCTTAATGAGCGCGGAGCAAAAAGAAGCGTTGTGCCAAAATATCAAGGACGCAATGGAAGGCGTGCCAACAGAGATTAAAAAGCGACAAATCGAGCATTTTAGCAAGGCTGACCCAGCGTATGGCAAGCGGGTTGCCGAGCTCGTTCTCTAGGAATTGTAGCTCATTCCTATTCCGAGACGCATTTTATGATAAGACGCAGCAATCTATGAGAAGCTAGAGACATCGATTGCTTGCGTTTGCGGTGCAATAGGGGCAAGATTTTGTGTTATAGTTGCTACTTGCCTTGATTGTGCCGCCCAAACTCAACTAAAAAAACTCCCATTTTCTTCATCATTGCAGACATGCAGACTACACGTGGTTACATTATTATAAAAATATAGTAAAAATAAGTCCTATTTATATTTTAAGCTATAAAAAAGTTTTTTGTGGAATAATATCAATTATGATAACTAGATTTATTTTGGAGTTTCTATGGAAATGTTGGATTATAAGAGGATAGGGGATTGTTTTGCATATCTCCAATCACGTGGTGGTATCGTACAGCTCGATACACAAGGCAGGTCGATTATGAGCAATGGCACATGCAAAAGTTTCTATCGAGAAACGATTCGCAAAATCAATGCGTATGATGCGCTAGCAGGGGCAAAAAATGATTTATTCGATTGCCAAGTTGCGCTTGTGCCAATGGGCATAGATGAGATTCTGCTTTATGAGAATCGCGAGAAAATCGCGGCTTTTTTGGAAAAGGGTGGAATCCTTTTGAGTTTCACGCAGAATTGCAAAGAATGGCTCGCGGGCAATTCGCTCTATATCGCGAGTCAAACGCCGATTCGCATGCGCGAAGTGCGCACATGTGGACATGAAATTACGCATGGCGTGAAGGATTATGACATCAATTATCGGCGCGGTGTCAAGGGGTTCTTTAGTCGTGGCTATTTTCTACCGCCCCCCAATGCATGTGTTTTTTTGAAAGATAGCGATGGACAATGCGTTGCCTATATCGATAGACAGAGCACAAAAGGTGTGATAGTCTGCACAGCAGGAGCGGACTTATTGGGCTATGGATTATATGAAAGTAGCACAGCAAAACGCATGGGGCTCAATCTCATGTTATGGATTGCAAAAGTTTTGAAGGAGAAGGAATGAAAAAGGCAATTATTACAGGTGGTTCATGTTATCACGAGGGGCTTTTTAGTGCGGTGAATGGAAAGTTCGCGCTGCTTTTTGATGAGAAAATCTATCTCCCAAAGTTACATCAAACCGATCTTTCAGGATTTGATTGTGTCGTGATTGCTTCGCGCCTCAATCTCGAATTTCTCATGCAAAATGCGCAAAAATTTGAGGATTATCTTAGCAATGGTGGCAATATCGTTTCTTTTGGTGAGGTGCTCGAACCCTATCTACCATTTGTATGTTTTAGTGAAAGTGAGGTGAATTTTTGGTGGTGGATTCATGAAGGAGCGGATTTACCTCTTTATGCGTTCGATGAGAGCAATGAGATATGGAATTTTTTGAGCCTTCAAGAATGCAAATGGCATTATCATGGTGTCTATGATGTTGATGAAGGTTGCGAGAGAATCTTGGTTGATGAGATTGGACGCAATATTATGTATAAGGATAGCTGCCATTTCAAAGGAACGATGTATATCACCTCGCTTGACCCAGATTTTCATATCGGGCAGGGGTTTATGCCCACAACGATTCCATTTTTGGAAAAGTTTATGCGATGGGTGGAAGCGGATATTAGAAAGGAGAGACCATGCTAAAAACAAACATCTTGCGCGTATTTTTCCTGGTTTGTTTGGTGGCTTTGCCTTTGCATGCGGCGCAAAAAGTTGCCGTGATTGGGCTTTGGCCACTCACGTCTGTGCTTGCTTTTTGGACGGACGCAGAGCTTATCTATATCCCCAAGGCGTCTTATAACGCAATGGAACATTCTCTTTCAAACAAATATGCCCCGCAGTATAAAGAAGCAAAAGTAGGCAATAGCGAGAATTTCGAAGAACTCCTAAGCCTCAAGGCAGATCTCTATATCTGCCCAAAATCAAATATCAAGATTTGCAATGGATTAGAAAACGCGGGAGCGCGCACGGTGAAGCTCACGACAAATGTGGACAAGCATAATTCCAAAAAAGTCTTGCAACATTGGCTCGATAGTCTCGCGCCCTATTTTCCGATTGAGCAAAAAAATAGGGACATCATTAATGATATTACCCAAACAGAAGATAGGATTTTAGAAGCAACAAAAGACACAAAAAAGCCTAAAGGCATTGTAATTCATCGAATGGATAAGAATATTGCCGCAGGAATCTTTGCAGATTATCTATTACAATATAGCGGCGCAGAGAATGCTTTGGGCTATATGCAAAGCGGCGAAGTGGGAATGGAAGAAATCTATCGTATGAATCCGGAGATTATCTATATTTCTAATTTTACACCGCTGTTACCAACGGATATTCTAGAATCAAAAGTATGGCAGAATATTGATGCTGTGAAAAATGGACGTGTTTATAAACTCCCGCTTGCAACCTATCGTCCCTTTGCTCCAAGTCTTGACATTAGTCCTGTGCTTTTGTTTATGGCACAGAAGAATCACCCTGAACTCTTTAAGGACATGGATATTGGAGAGATATACAGAAAACACAGCAAGAAATTCTATGGAATTGATTTGAACGAAGAAGATATCAATGCGATTCTAAACCCAAACCCAAAAGCGGGTATTTTAAATTAAAGGAAATGAATGAAAAATATAGTTCTAATGAGTGGGCTTACGTCCATATTTCTTTTTGCTCAAGAGATACAAACTCTTGATAAATCTGTTGTTTCTGGAAATATTGTTGATATGAATGACATCTCGTGGAATATTTCTGAATTCCAAGCAGAGCAACCTACAAAAAGTGTGAGCATGATTGATAGACGTGCATTGCTTGAGGCAAATAATGGCACAGGAGGAATTCAAGCCGCACTTGAAAGTGTGCCGGGTATTGTCTATGCGCGCACAAGTGGTTTAGGTGGGCAGATTAGCATTCGGGGTATGAATTCTAACAATACACGTTCGATTATCGCCATTGATGGCGTCAAGGTGCGTGGACGTAGCACGCTTGAATTTAACCTAATAGACCCTATGGCTGTCGATAGCATAGAAATCATTCGAGGTGCTGCTTCGACAATCTATGGTTCAAGTGCCATGAATGGTGTTGTCAATTTCAAAACAAGGCGATTTAGAGGTGATGTGAATGCACTATTTAGCATAGCTGCACGTGTGCGGAGTTTGGAATACAACACGGTCAATTATGGCACAGCAGGAAGGGCAGAACTGATTGGTGGGGGCGATGGTTGGGATATTTTGCTAGGCGCACATGGGCGCAATGCGTCAAATTTTCGCACTCCTGAAGGTGTTGCTCCCGATTCGCATTACCAAAGTTATGGCGCAGACTTTAATATTGGCTACACAAAAGGGAAAGTGCGCTATTATGCGCAGGGTCGATTTCAGAGCGCAAGCTCCCATGACGCAGCCTCTGTCTTTAACCGCCCCGGGACATCGTATGATGCACACATGAAAGAAGATCCACTCACAGAGCATTATCTTCGAGCGGGTGTAGAAATTTATGATATAGGTTTTGCTGATAAGATAGATACTTTTGCTTATTTACGGCGATATAATACCGATATTTGGGTGGATACACTTGCAATTGGTGGTTCGTATTATCATAGAAAAGTGTATGATACATATAGTGCTGGTGGGCGCATTCATTTTGATAAAAATATCTCTGGACATGAGCTAAGTTATGGTCTCAATATTGATAGTGCCATTAGCCCAAAACCATTGACAGATGAATATCTCACTCCAAATCCGAGAGTGTTAAAAAACTCGCGCGATACAATGCAAATCGAAATCGCACCCTACATTAAAGATGATTATGCTATTACCAAAAGTCTTATCTTATCGGGCGCATTGAGATATGATCATATCATCATCAAAATTGGTGATAAACATTCAAGCGTTGAAGATGCAGATTCCACAGGTGAAATCACCCGTTTTCTTGATTCAAATTCTGATAAAATAACGGGTGCATTTACAGGGAGTGTTGGTGCGACATATTTTATTAACAATCGTTTTTCTTTTGTGGCAAATGCAGCGCAAAGCTTTCTTTCTCCGGGGACAAGTGGTATGTTTCCAAATGCAACAACAGAGGCAAATCTGGATTTAAAATCTGAAACGGCACAAACGTATGAAATAGGCGGGAGAATCCATGATAAAAACCATTATGCTTCTTTGGTTTTTTATCGCACAAATTATACAGATATGATTCAAAGTGTTCTTTTAACAAATGGAAAAACCCAATCGCAAAATGTTGGGGAAGCTTATGTGCAAGGAATTGAGCTTGAAAGTAAGCATCGATTCTATGATATAGAGCTTGGATTGAGCGGGGCGTATACCTATGGGCAGAATAAAACCGCAAATTGTCCGCTAAGTTATATCTCACCTTTTACAGGTAGAATCCAATTTGCCTATCATCTCCCATTTGGAAGCGCAAAATGGATTCAAAGATATTATCAAGGCAAAACAAGGATTGATGCCACACAGGAAAGAAAGACATCATCTTATACAATGAGTGATGTCAACTTCGCATTTCATCTAGGATATTTTAACTCTAGTCTTAAGGATATGGATATGATTGTTGGTGTTGAAAACCTATTTAATCAAAAAGGGCGCAACCCTGCTACACAAGAGAATATTCGCTATGCACAAGCATTGACAAATCCACTTCTTGAACCCGGAATCAATGGGTTTGTGAAGTTTGTTTATAATTACTAATGCGCTATTTAGTTTGTTTGATAATCCTAATTGCATTAGGATTTTGGGTGCTTGGACTTGGAAGGTATGCAATTAGTTATGCAGAAATATTTGGGATTCTTCTAAAAACAATTCAAGGTGATGTTCTTGAAGATAATCTTGCCTATATTATTTTAAATGTGCGCCTCCCACGCGTCATTCTTGCCATTTTTGTAGGCGCATCTTTAGGAATTGCGGGCGCATCGTTTCAGGCAATTTTTCGCAATCCTCTTGCTTCGCCCGATATTTTGGGTGTTGCGAGTGGAGCAGGTTTTGGCGCGGCTTTGGCATTGCTTTTGGGGCTTAGTATCTATTCCCTCACGATCTTTGCATTTGTATTTGGAATCCTAACACTCGTACTGACACTTTTTATTGCTCGCGATTCAAGTAATAGAATGATGATAATCTTAGGCGGGATTATCATTTCCGCCTTGTTCCAAAGCCTAATTTCCTTGCTTAAATATCTTGCTGACCCGCAAGATTCTTTGCCAACTATCACCTATTGGCTTCTAGGTTCACTCACGGTCAGCGACTTGACACAATGCCTCTTTTGTTGTGCAGGCATGTTTTTGGGTGCATTGGTGCTGTTTGTCTATCGTTGGAAGCACAATCTTTTAATGCTTGATGACTTTGAGGCACGAAGTCTTGGGCTTAATGTTGCAAGGATTCGTCTTCTGTTTATTTTTGCTTCAACTTTGATTGTTGCATGCGTGGTGAGTATTTGCGGAATCGTTGGTTGGGTCGGGCTTATTATCCCTCATCTTGCAAGGATTCTCTATGGGAGCAATACGGCTTCTGTAATGCCCCTTAGCCTCTTTGTTGGCGCAATTTTTATGCTCCTCATCGACACAATGAGTCGCAGCATAAGTGCCGAAGAAATTCCGCTTTCTATCCTAAGCTCCATTATCGGCGCATTGATTTTTGTGCTCATTCTCTATCGTTCCAAAGGAGGTATTAAATTATGACATGTTTTAAGGTTTTAGATGGCACGTTTTATCGCGGAAATCGGTTGATATTTGAAAAGATGACTTTCGAGGTTTTGCATGGAGAGATTCTTGCCGTGTTGGGTTGTAATGGTGTTGGAAAAACCACATTGATTCAATGTTGCATGGGGCTTTTGCAATGGACAAGCGGCAAGAGTTATTTGGAAAATCGTTCTGTCTCGCACATGTCGAACAAGGAACTTTTTTCAAAGATTGCCTATATCCCGCAGGCAAAAAATCTCAACATCGGCTTGAGTGTTTTGGACATGGTGCTGTTGGGTTGTAATCCATCGGTGCGAGTTTGTCCTAAAAAGGAACATATCGAACGTGCAAAAGAGATATTAGATAAAATGGGAATCTTCCATTTGCACAACCAACCATGCGATTGCCTAAGTGGTGGCGAATTACAAATGGTCATTTTTGCTCGCGCTCTTGTGAAACGTCCCCTATTAATTATCCTTGATGAACCCGAATCAAATCTCGATTTTAAAAATAGTCATCGCGTTTTACAGACGTTGCATAGTCTCAAGGAGCAGGGTAAAGGGATTATTATCAATACGCATTATCCACAAAATGCACAAAAGCTTGCAGATAAGGTGTTGATAATGCACAGGCAAAAGCCACATGTTTTAGGAGACAAAAGCCTTATCAATCGTATGCAGCTGGGCAGGAGTTTTGAGGTCGAGGAAGAATTTTTTGATTATCTTGCAGGTGTGTAGAATCCTAGCAGAATCGTAACCATAATTTTTTGAAAAAGCCAAGCTTTTTTTGCGATGTTGTTTGCAATAGTTCCAAAATCTCTTTGCGCCGAAACATCACAGCAAAATCCACAGGCGTTAGCCCCATTGCATTGGGCTTATCGGGATTTGCTCCGGCTTGCAGCAAAAGTTTTGCAACCTCGATATAACCCTTGAAACAAACGCCCACAAGCGGCGTGAGATTCTTGTCGTTTGGCTTGTCGACATCGGCATTGTGAGACAGCAGCAGCCGTACGCAATCGATGCTATTGTGATAGCTCGCAAGCATGATGAGGCTATCGCCGCGATGATTGCTTAGGTTGGGATTGAGCCCATTTTGAAGCAGAATCGCGAGCGATTGTGCATCATTTTGGCGCGCAAAGTCAAACGACATTGCGCAGAGTTCCTCGAGCTTTTGTTCCTCATCGGGCGTGAGTGGCGGCATTGTATTCTGTTGCATGGAATGCTCTTTTTGAGTTATGATAGCATAAAAATAGCCAAAAATTGCTAATTCCTTGGATTTTCGACAATGTGTCGTGTGGCTTCAAGCCTTTTTTGACTCCAAAGGGCAACATTTTCAATCGTTATTTTTTCTATTGCCCCAATGAAATTTTCCATAAAATCAAAAGCAATGTAGCTGGTTTTAGTTTTGTGACAATTTGGTATGTCGGAATGATTAGATTCTCTATTTTTGTAATGAATATGATATGTGGGGAGAAATATCCCAATATTATGTGTCTTAGAAGCCCTTAATTTATTTCCGTAGTCAAATTTGCCATTCAGTGCTTTTTGTAGGCTAACAGATAAAAATAGCATAACATTTTCAGAAAATGGATTGTTTGTATTCCAAAATACCCCAACATCATCTGATGCTCCAAATGGATAATTCCTATAAAAGACATTTCCAAATATATCAATAGTAATGGCATTGTTAAAGATTTTTACTTTATTTCCTATAAATCCAGAAATGCCAGAATCTATTATTCCAGCCATCACAAAAGGCAAGTTTCCTTTGATGTGGTCATCTTTCTTAAGTCTTGCACCTTGTTGAATATATTCAAAAAGTTCTCCAATCTTAAACTCTCTCCATTTTATGCTACTAGTTGCCCCCCCCCCCCACTTTTGCTAGAATCAGTAAAGATTTGTAGTGCTTCCTTTTCTTTGTCATTTAACTTTGTATCCTTGAATCCTGCAACGCTTAAGTAAACTTCAAGCTCTTGGATTCTCTCTCGTTCAAGCTCTTGGATATAAGATTCCATATAATCAAAAGCGATTATGTTGTTTTCATAAACAGGTAAAAAGATTACCACATTTTTTAAGGCTTCAACCTTAAAAGAAGTGCTACCCCAACTAAAGTTAGAAAAAGCTTTTTGCATACTTGCAATAAGAAAATTTGCATTGTATCTATTTAATACTCCTTTTTTGAATGAAAAAATTTTAATTTTATCACCTGTAAAATAAGGTTGCGTTTGATAAAACATTGTTGCAGTGTCCTGCCCAAAACTTATAGTATTGGCTGGATTAAGAAATTCTAAATCTTCATCAATATATCCACGAATTCCATTGTTTTCTCTTCCTCTCGCAACATAAGCATAAGCACCACCAAATTGAATTTTATTTACATCAAATCTTTTCTTTGGTGTCGCAACTTCAAATAACTCTCCAATTCTAAACTCTCTCCATTCACCCCCGCTTTGCTTGAAGTCATTTTCAAGCTCTGCCAAGCGGGGGCTTAGGGAAAATTTGGTTCATTCGCCTTTGAATTTTTTAGCACATTGCTAACTTCCCAAGCGAGATATTCACTCACGCATTTCTTAAAGTCTCCTAGCTTGGGCTTCGTGTCAATGACTTGATGTTGTGCAAATGTCCAGTCTTTGCCTTCTAGGGTAATCCTATCTTCGATAAAATGCTCTTTGTAATAATGCAAATATCCACTTCCATAGAGTATGATATTAACAAGCTCTTCATAACGCGCTTTAGCATTATCTGTATCTTTAAGATTCGTGCTTGCCTTTGCTTTTTTACGTGCGGCTCTTGTATAGCCATCGTTGCTAAAGTCAATGAACTTGACTAAATGTTTCGTATTATGTGGTGTGCCAACGTCAAAGAGGTAAATTGCCGTTTGTACACTTGATTTACCCACAAACAAATCCACAGGCATTTTGATGCTAGCAAGCAAGGTGCTATGTGTTAAAATGTCCTTAGTATAAGGTAATCCATTGCCGCTGCCCGCATTTTCTTGGATAATAATGCATGCCCTGCCTCTATTCATTTTCTTTAGTGCTCGCTCGACAAATATAAAGCCCTTGCCTGCGGCAGAGTATGGAGGGTTGAGCAAAAAACAATCCGCAGGGAAAGGCTGCCCACTTTTATTTCCTTGCTCGTACGTGCCCTCAAAGCTTGTGAGACTGTCTTTATGCAAGAGATTTGCAGAGCCGTCATCTAGCAATATCATATTGAGAATTCCAAGCAAATAAATATCGGTTCGTTTTTCTAGCCCTAGAAGTTGATAGGCTTTGATGTGGGCAATTTTTGATTCTTTTTCTTGTGGACTTTGGATAGTCTCACAATCTTTTGTCATTGCATTCATTGCTGAAATCAGGAATGCTCCAGAGCCTGTGGCATAGTCCCAAACATAGGAATCTTTATTGACACCAGCAAGAGCCACCATTAAATCTACGACATAACGTGGTGTAAGCACGACATCGTTTTTTTCATTATCGGGTACTTCGAGCCATTTTGTGATAGAATTAAAAAGCCTGCCAGCAATGTCTGCGGTTTGTAGCTTTTTGACAAGCGGAAGTATATTATCGAGTACTTGAGTATAGATTTTTTTTAATGGGCTTTCATTTGCATTCTCTCTAGGATTGGTATAGGTTTTGTGCTGCCAAAGCTTAGAATGGATAAAGGCGGATTCTAGGTCGTTGATAACCATTGCAATTTTTTCTTTTGGAAGATTTTTGTGGTCTAAAAAATCTGTGATTTTGCTGATGAAAATTTGCCCATCATTTGAGTATGTGCCTGTTTCTCCAGTGAGCTCTTCTATTTGCAATGGCTTTATTTGCCCCCTTACTCCTTGTGCTGCCATTATCATGCCCACAAGCAAAGCTACGCGTGTGTTTGGATTGATATTTAAAATTTCATCATGCATAAATTGATTGAGCGCATTCAGTTTGATTTCTGTATCGCTTTCAAGGTCTTCCATGAGTCTCTCACGCTCTTTATCGCTTAGATTTAAATTGTCTATGGTTTGGATAAGTTCCTCTAAATGTTTGCTTGATAAGACAGATAAATCTTTATAATCACCAATTTTTTTAGGCATTGAAAGATTTTTGCGATTGAGATAATAAAAGGCGTATTCGGTAGTGATGTCTTTCCTTGTCTCATCTTTGTAGTAACCATTGATTCCAAGCGCTATGACTTCATCGTAGCTATATGTATAATCCAAAATAGCATTGGCATAATGCACAGCACCATTGAGGGCGTATTCAGATATATTTTTGAATAACATTTTGCCTTTATCGCTTAGGTTTTCTACTTCATCATTTTTGAGTTTTGCAAGCTTGCCTTTTGTGCCCTTAATTTCTATCATCACGGGGATTTTGCGTAAAGCGTTCGTTTGAAGAAAAAGTTTAATGTCAGGATAGTTTTTGCCCATGCCCCCACTTTTACTGGGATACTTGGCAAGAGCGGAATCGATCTCTGCATTAATCTTTTGCGTTTTGGTGTAATAGTCGATATTAAGAGCTTTCAGCTGTTCTTTGGTGTTGTCTTCTATGATTTCCTCAATGCTGAACATTTTATTTCCTCCTAGTTTTTGCAATAACAGAATTTCGGATATTTTTTTGTCTTATACACATAATTGCGGCAAGAAATCCCAAAATAGGCACGACGGTAATGGCAACAAGTCCCAAAATTTTGCATAGTTTTTAATTCACTATATGCATGGAATCTTTTGCTAGTTCTTGTAGTTTTTCCACTAAATATATAACCTGTGTATAGGGCGATTTTCTTTCCTCGATTTTTTTATTTTCTTCATTAATTTTATTGATTATTTTGGCATTTTGAATGGCTATTTTTAAGCGATGTTTTATAGTATCTGTGAAGTTATAACTCGCCTTAAAAGTTTTCCTATCAATTTAATTCTTTGTTTTGTCTTTATTGATATATTTAAGGAGATGCTCATCTATCAAATTATTACAAGGGCTCAATTCAGCTTGTCCAAATTGTTTGGCTATGTATGTAAAATGCAACAGAATCCAATATTCAAAACAAGGGTCTGATACAATACTTATCAGGTTATTCTTTTGTGCTTCTTTGAGAGCGTTTTTAAAGTCGTCCTTATCATGCATGTCTCTATCAATGAGGCAATAAATATAGTCATATCCCTCCTTCTTCTTTTTTATCGCATACCTAACAACGTTGCTTGGCGTTGGGTCTGATTTTGGGTCAATGATGATGTGTGTATTTGTAACTTCTAAATATTTTTTTAATGCTTCAAGATAATTCTTTTCCGTTTTTTCTCCCTCGGTAACGATTAGTATAGTAATTCTAGGTTCTTTTTCTTTTGATTTTTGCCTAAAATCTTTGTTTGCATTTGCTTGCCTTTTCTTGAAAATATCATGTGTTCCCAATATTTGCTCCTCATGGTTGCAGTATGTTTGGTAAGGCACCAAAGCGACCTAAGAGATAGGATTGTTCAAAGTCCCAATCTTCTTTGATGCCATTGAAATCACTCATGGAATAAAACCTTGTTGCTTTGTTTTGTTTCTCACAAAAGTAAACTTGGTCTTTTCTGAATATTTCATCACTTAAAACAGAGGTTTCATGTGTCGTGAATAGGAGCTGTGCATTATTTTTATTGAAACTTTTGCTATGGAATAGTCCAATAATGAATTTTGTCATCATGGGGTGGAGATGATTATGTAATTCATCGATAACAAGAATCTTTCCATTTTCCAATGTATCCATAATTGGACCTAGAAACTCAAAAAACTTTTTTGTTCCATCAGATTCTTGCTGTATATAAAATTCAACAATATTTCCATCTTGGTCAAAATGTAGTGTTTTTATATCAATTTTGCTAATTTTTTCTGGATTATCCAATAGCATATTTCTTAACTCATAAGGCAACTCTTGCATGTTTATCTCTTTTTCTTCAATCTTTATGTCCTCAATATCCAAATCTACATCTTTGATATACTTCAAGAAATTTATTTTATTATCTTTTAGCATTTCGACGCTCAAGTTTTTTGCATTATAAAAACCCATTATGCTACTAATATTGAGATTGTGAAACCATTTAAAGATGGGACGTAACTGTTTATTGTTCCATTTGATTGCTGCAGATAAGAACAATACGTTTTCTCTAGTTTTCTGTTGCGCATTGGTTTCATCTTGAAAATGCTCACTCCAATCAAACTCGTCTTTATCCTGATTTGCATCATAACAACGTAAAAACCATTGTTGTGGCTCATTGTCTGGATATGCAAATAGCCATTCCTCTAAGAATCTATTACGATTTAGACTAAAGCCATATCGATATTTCACATCATCTATTACAAAAGCAATTTCAAGTTCTGAAGGATTATTTTTATCGTTTCCAAGCAAAAATGGAGTAATCTGCAAATTGTCGCCTATTTTCCTTTCCGTGCTTTCAAGAATCAAGTGTTTCATTATGCTGATAATCCGAACAAGATTCGTTTTCCCTGCCGCATTTGCTCCGTATACGGCAACACTTTTAAGCAACGTAAGATTTGCCGCTTGAAAGGTATTGTGTCTAATCATTGTATCATCGCTTGCAACAAAGCTCAATGTTTGCTCATCTTGTATCGAGAAACAATTCTTTATCTTTAATTCAATTAACATTGATTGCTCCAATCTAAAATTCACAGCCGCACAATCTTTGCGCCAAGCCCACCGAGCTGCGGAGTGGCATCCGAAAAATCGCGTACCTTCGGGTGGCTTTTGAGAAACTCGCGCACGGCAAACGCGAGCTTGCCCGTGCCGATTCCATGATAAACGAGCACTTCGTCAAAACCAGCAATCAATGCGTCCGATAAGAAGCTATCGAGCCGCTCAATCGCTTCATCGCTGCGCAATCCATGCAAATCGAGGCTCACATTGCTTGCTTTGCTGCTGACTTGCACACTCGTTTTGGGCACAAACGGCGCAACGTCGCAAAGCGAAAGTTCATGCAACAAAAAATGCATGCGCACACCAAAATCAAGCTCGACAATTGCCTTGTCTTTTTTTAGCGCAACAATCCTGCCACGATTTTTGCGCACCTTGACATAATCGCCCACGCAAAACTCACGCTCGGCTTTGGGGCGCTGCACATCGTGGTTCTTGATACTTTGCAAAATCTTGTTTGCGTTGCTCATCGTTTGGTGAATCTCGCTTTGGCTTTGCTTTTTTGCCGCCTCTTTTGCGAGCGCAATGGCTTGCCCATACTCATTTTCTAGCTCCCGTTTGCGTGCGGCAAAGTTCTCGTGCTGTTCGGTGATGAGATTCTGCAAATATTGCGTTTTTTGCTTTACTTTTGCAATTTCATTGCTCAATGTTTTGTTTTTGCGTTGCAATTCTAGCTCGAGCTGTGCGCTTTTTTCGATAAGCTCGTTGAGTTTTTCTTTGTCCTCGCCATACACCTTGCGCGCTTCGTCGACGATGTCGGGCGGAATCTGATAGCGCAATGCGGTTTCAAAGGCATAGCTTTTACCAATCGTGCCTTGCAAGAAAGAAAACATTGGGCGGCGATTTTTTTCATCATAGAGTGCGGCAATGAGCTCAATGTGCGGGTTTGAGCTCATCAGTGCTGCAAGCCGCTTATGATGCGTGGTAAGGACAATCTTATGTTTGCGTTCGATGAGGCGCTCGAGCAAGACCTTAAAGAGGCTCGCTGCCTCATCGCTATCTGTCCCAAGCTCGATTTCATCGACACCAACGAGGCTGCCCTGCTTGTCGGCAGAAAAGAGTGCGCTAAAGAGGAGCATGCGCCCTGCAAATGTCGAGATGTCATTTTTGACATCTTGCGGGTCGTCAAGAATCGCCTCGATATGCCGAAAATGCCCAATGCTGGATTTGTGCACATTGAGTGCCATTGGCAGCAAGAGTTTGCTAAGCAGCGCAGCAGACAGCAAAGATTTGAGCAGCATTGTTTTCCCGCCCGCATTCACGCCGGTGATGAGCAAAATCGGTTTGCTAAAATCGATACTAATGGGCTTTGGGTGTGTGATTGCCGGGTGTGCGAAGTCCACAAGGACAATCACATTGTCCTTGCCTTTCTCGCGCGATGGAATCAAAAATGAGAGCGTTCGCGATTTGGCGAAGCAAACGCGCGCTTGCAGGTGGTCAAATTTGTCAAACTCGGAATCAAGATAGCGCAAAAAGGGTGTGTGTTTGCTCATTATTTGCGAATGCTGCGCACAGATTCTGTGCTCAAGCAGCAGAATCTTGTTTTGCAGCTCGCTGCATTTTTGTTGCAAATGCGCGACAGAGTGGGGCAGGATATAGAAAAAGCCACCGCTGCTGCGCGCGATGATGTCGGCTTTTTGCACAGCAGCAAATCCATTGCGCACAAGCAATGTTTCGAGATTATCTTGCAGATGTAGTTGCGAATCAACCAAATAAGGGCGCAATTTTTCGCTATGCAGCGTGGCATAGATCTTCTCTGTCATCTCGCGTTTTGCGTGCGCAAGCGCAGTATAGAGGCTGTCGAGCTCGGGGAATGTCTCTGGCACAAAGCCGCCTTTGGAATCATATTCGGATTCGAGCTTAAGCAGCGGCTCGGGGAAGTGGATTTTGTCCCACCAAGCTTTGAGTTTTGGCGGTGATTCTAATGTTTGTAGATAGCGCATGTAGCGCAAGAGCTTCACCCATTCAAAGATTTCTTCTTTGTGCAAGATTCCATGTTTTTGCAAATGCACAATATCACGATGAAGCGGCGCAAGAGGCGGTGGTGGTGCAAACTCGAGATTCTCTAATTCTGCTAGCAAAAGCGCATTGTGGGCAATATCACCGCCTAGATATGGTGGCTTTTCACGTGCCAAAAAGCCCAAAAAATCACGAAAATATTCGGTGAGGTCGAGTTTTTGAGCGAGCACTTGTAAGCTTGCGTGCTGCTTGTTGTTGTGCATTGTGCTACTCTGTCGATTCGATTTCGCAGGCGCGCAACTCAATTTTGTTGCCCCTGTTTTCGTCTGTTTTGCCGAGAAAAACGAGCGTGCCGCGTGCGAGATTGTGGGTTTGGTTGCTGACTTTTTGCGCGCCGCAAACAAGTGTTTTGCCTTGTTCAAAAGCGAGGACTTTGTCGCTGACTTTTTTTGCACTTTTTTGTTCAAGAATGCCAAAGAAATAGAATGCAATTCCGCCCACAAACACAATGAGTATGACAATCTCGCCTGCACGCAAGAGCGTGTTGAGCCCATTATGATGCGAAAGGCGGCGTACAAACCAAAGAATCATGGCAATCAAGGCGAGCCCAAGCAGGATTTTTAGCACCCTATCTCCTTTGTGTAGTATTGCAGTGCGCTTTTCCCAAACGCACGTTTTTTATACTGCACAAAATGTGCGATATGCGGTGGGAGGCTCGCGCTGCTCATCGTCTCGAAGATGATGTGTTGCACACAATCAAGGCAGAGATTGCCCAAAAACTCTGCACAGCGCGCATAGATTCTGTCTTGCCCTTCGCGAATGGCAAAGGGCGGGTCGCAATAGAGCACAATGGAGCGAGCGCAATTACACAGCTGCTCAAGCAGGGGCGCAAGAATTGCAAAGCAATCGCCACAGCAAATTTGTGCTGATTCGGTGAGCTTGAAACGTGCGCAGTTTTCGCGCAATTGAGAGATATTTGCCTCATTTTGTTCGATAAACACAACCTTTTGCGCGCCGCGGCTCAACGCCTCGAATCCCACAGAGCCGCTGCCTGCAAACATCTCGACAAACACAGCGCCGACAATCTCGCCCGCGAGTGTGCCAAAGAGTGATTCGCGCAGAATCGCCTTTGTGGGACGTGTGGTGTTGGTCTGCACAAAGCGGACATTCTGCCCTCGCAGCTTGCCTCCGAGAATGCGTAGCGCGACATTGGTATTAACGTTTCTCATAATGGTCGCTAACCGCCCAATACAGCTCGTCTGTGAATTGTGCAACCAAATCTTCAATCTTTTTCTTGAGCGGGTAGTCAGGGTGGCTTTCGTCAATTTCACGCAAGCTGGGTTTGATGCGTAGAGATTTGAAAAATTTCTGCACGCCCAAAAACAGCTGTGTACGCGTGAAAGGCTTGATAATTGCGGCATCTTCAGAGAGGCTAATTAGGCAGAGCGGCTTTGCAATGTCGATGTTTTTGTCCGCAATGACAAAATCACACTGCCGATAGCCTACGATGAAATCACGAAGATAGTATTCGAGGCATTTTTCAAGGAGCGGAGAATCGCACATAATCGCTATTTTCATAGTGTTTCCTTAGGTTTAATGTGGTTTCTTGTGGGGCATCACATCGCCACCCATATGCATAACATTGCCTTCTGCATCAATATCATATGCTTGCCCAAAGCCTTTGACAAAGCGCCCTCTCATGAAAACGAGGCGTACGAGGTGAAAATCGCTCATCTGTCGCGCCACTTTTGCGCCGCTTGTTTTTTTGCTGTGCTCAAAGGAATCGAGCGCACTCTCAAACTCGGCACAGCCACGTTGCACAAACTCGGCATGTGCGCGGTAGGTGATACGTTTGCGCGCGAGCAATGTTTGAGCATTTGCCTCATCTTCGACAAAGAGAATCTGCAGTTTATCAGGATTGGCGGCGATAGACGCATAATGCTCGGCAATTTCGCTGATGTAGATATAGTGGTTGCCATGGTGGCGAATGAGCGGCGCTGTCGAGCATACTGCATTACCTTTTGAATCTACGCTTGCAATAATAATGCTGCCAAGCGAGTTTTGAAACTCGGCGATTTCTGTCGCGATGCTTTGTCCATCGTTTTTGCCATTTGCTGCAGAATCCTGACAAAGTGCAATGATTGCCGCGATGACATCTTCGCGTGAGGAGAGTGCCATAGGGAAACTAAGACGTAATTTTGTGCCATCATAATTGATTTCTATGCCGCTCGCATCGACATGAGTCATTGTTGCGCTTTGTGCGTTCTTGTTGCCATATTTTTGCGCAAGGCGCAAGAGTGCATGGCTATGGTCATTGTTCATGTGTTCGACAATGCCTTCGAGATTCATTAGTTTTCCTTTATTATGAATGTTTGTATTCGTATAGCATGATTTGGAATCGTTGCGCAATCATCTGTGCCTGCTTAAAATAGGGCTCTGCAGCTTCTTTTGTGTAGATTTGTTCCAAGCTCTGTGCAAACAACGTGAGCCACACATCGAAAAGCTCGCGAGGGAAAGGCGGCAGGTCAAGGTGCGCCTTCAGTGGTTGCCCATCATATCCGGGAAGGTTAAGCAGCACGCCTTTCCAAAACAGCGCAATCTTTGCTTTGTGTTTTTCCCATGCCTCATCTTTGCGCCCAATGGCTTTATTGAAAATCTCGCCAAGCCCGCTTTTATCGGTGCGCACCTTAGCATAGAAAATATCCATAAGCTTTTCAATGGATTCTTCGTTAATCTCATGATACATCATGTCTCCTGAATTACGCTTTTTAGAAGTTCCGCGCGGCGCATTATAGCATAAAAATCTTTGCTCAACATCATGCAATGTTGCTTAGACGAGCAACTTTGGCAAATAGATATGATTCACATTGTGCAAGGCAGCAAGTATGCGGGGTATTTTGAGAGAGTGGCGGAGCGTATTTTACAAATAATGAGCGAAGCACAAAAAGAGCAGATTCTAAAGCTTAAGTTTGAAACGCCAGATAACCTTAAAATCGCAGGGATAGAATACTATCAAGCCGTGCTACAAGAAGGCATTACGGACTTTACAGAGTTTATGCAATGGCACAAATCTCGCCCGCAAAATGCTATTGTAGAGTGGATTCCTTAGTTTTGGTAGATTGTGCAGGTAAGGATTATCCCTACTTAATATTTAGAATCCTTGAGATATTATCTATCTTTTGCACAAAAACCTATTTAAAAAATGTCTTTTTTATCAAATGAAGAATCTGCAACACATCGTAATGATGATTCTTGCTTAAGATACCAAAAATCTTAAAACACTCAAGCACAAATGTCTTATGTCTAGCATCTAATGACAAAATCCCACATTCTTTAGTATTTGTAACTTTGATTCAAGTGGAACCATCATAAAATCTATCACTTCTTCCAAACAATATGCCCATTAATATTATGTTTCTCATAAACCTCTAGCACATCTTCTAAAAAATCTATTAATTCTTTCTCATTGGCATTTTTGGCAGTTTCTAACATCCTTAAAAACATCTTTTTGCCTGTCTCAGTTTGTTTTAGATTTTTCTTTAAGAAGTTATGCTTACTACAAAGCGTTTGTCCATTCTCTAATGTGGCTTTACCGCCCAAATCTTTTGGCTTAATATGGTCAATATGTAATTTCGCGCCCTCTTTTTTGCCTATTCCGCAGATAACGCATTGATAATTATCTCACTCTAAAATTTGCTTTTTAAGTGCAGGGGCAAAATCCTCCAAATCCTCTCGTAAAGCAACAAAATCAGAGTCATAACGATAGACTCCTTTTGCAATTTTTTGCAAATAGCCCCTTTGGTGCAAACTCCTAATCCCTCTATCTGGGTCTCTAAAAACTTTACCCGTGCGTTTTTGCCACTCTTTTACAACCCAATCTACAACTTCTGGGTGAGGAATATCCCTTTTTGGATTTGCTTTAAAAAATTCCATTATTAAATCAAGTTGGCTACCCTGTTTTCCGCTCATTCAAACAAACTCCTATCTTTTCTATCTGCCTCTTTTTTAATCATCTCTAAAAGCGATTTTCTGCTACAAGCGCGCGTCATTTGTTTTCCTGCTAATTCTCTAACAATAATCATCAAAGACTTCACCACCTTTCCATTCTAGCCCTTGAGCAAGAGTAAAATATTTATATCCGGCATTTTCGTCAAAGTATGTCTCTAAAGCTGTATGAATAAAACAATCATTTTCATATGTAACTTTTGCTAAAGAATATCTTTTTATATTTGGTGGTTCAAATCTACAAAGCACAAGCAGAGCATTTTCATTTATTCTAAAATCTTGTATGTGCAAATCTTTAGCATTTTGCCCATTTTGTGGTAGTTTTTTCTGTGTTGCATTGTCTTGTAAAAGCGCATATTCTACAATCACAGATGTGCCATATTGATTACTTGAAAATACCTTATCTTGTTGCATATTTTTCGCATAGGCTTCAAGCGGATTCTGCTCTTTAGTTTTTGGGCAGAGTGAAAACTCACTCGGCGTTCTCCAATTTCTTTGCTTCGCATTTGCTGGAAAAATGGCTTGCGTATCATAAAAAGTATCTTGTATAGATTTGGTAAATTTTGTATCTGTGGAATAAAGCGGCTTATAAATCCACTCGCCTATACCATTATTTTGATAAGAATCTTGCTTTTTTGTTTGTTCTCTTTGCAAAAATAAATATTCTAAATTTTTAAGACAATTTTGCGCTTCTTCTACGCTAACCTGTCGCATCCATTGGAAATTTTGAGATTCATTTGCCAAAACTTTCTCTCTTAGAATCTTAGGATTTTTTAAAAATGCCTCAATACTTCCACAATGATAAATAATCTTTTGCCGCGTGAATGGATTAAGCAAAGCATTTTCTAATCATGTAAGATAACGGAGATTTTCTGGACGATTATTTTGACGATTGGTATCAATATGGTCTATAATGTGTTCTTTTGTAGGTGGCTCTCCTAGAAAAGTCATAGCTACAATTCTATGCACTCTTGCAGAGCCAAGATAGAGGTAGCCATTTTTATGATTTAATGTGCCAAAGCTCCAACAATTATCATTTTTATATCTCTTACTTTTTGCGTGGCGAAACACTGCACCATTATCCCTCACAGAATAAGTATGCTCTTTATAAACACATTCTTTTGTTTGTGTAAAATTATCAATAGGATTCATCTTATGTCTTTAACATCTGTTTTGAGACTGATTAAATATCTAAAGTGTGCTTGGAAATTCATTCAAACAATCCTTCCTCTTTTTTAATTGTTTCCAAAAAACGATTTTTTGAGAGTTCGCAATAAGTGGAATCTAGTTCAATGCCTACAAACTGACGTTGATTAAGATAAGATTCTATCATCGTTGTGCCACTCCCACTAAAAGGGTCGCATACAACATCGCCCACAAAGGAAAAGAGCTTGATACAGCGGCGTGGTAACTCTCTAGGGAAGGGTGCAGGGTGTCCAATGCGCTTTTTAGATTCTCCATTGAAAGTCCATAGCCCATTAGTCCAATCCATAAATTCCTGCCTTTGTATATCACTTTGTCCTTTGTATCGTTTTTTCCACTCGCCCTTATATAGCACAAGGATTAGCTCCACAGGGGCAATCACATAAGGAGCAGAAGCAGAGAGCCAACTCCCCCACGCAGTGCGCCTTGAAATGTTGCCCTCATTCCATATTATCGTGCTGTGATATTTCCAACCCACTTTTTTGGCAATTTGTGTTAAATCCGCTCCCACACTTTGTTGTCCGCCCTTATTTTTATCCAAAGGGATATTAAGACAGAATCTTGCTCCATTTTTTGCCCAAAAATAGCAGTTTTTTAACCAAATCTTACAAAATTCTAAATATTCTTTATAGTCATTAGAATCTGCATTGGAGTTGTATTCTATCCCTACATTGTAGGGCGGTGAAGTAATGATTAAATCAAGAGTTTCTTTTTGTAAGAGTTTTTTATTTAAGATAGAATCTTGAAATAATGCAATGTCTTTATAATGAAATATAGCATTATCTACATTATTGAGCATATTGTGGGTACTTATGGTCATTTATGCTCCTTAATGCAATATGCTTTTACAATTTTTACAAGAAAAAGATTTAATTTGCGTTTGTGGCATTCTCACTTCTTAGTTGTTTTCTTTTTTATCTATGCAAGATAGAATAGATTGAAGTATGTTTTCAAAACCACCCTCATCATGTTTATTATATTTTCTCATTTTTTCCAAATCATCATCATTATAATTTAAGATTTGCGAACCCTTATCATATTGTCCTTGCAATTTTCGTAGCAACTTTTGATAACCGCCATTCCCATTTACAGGTTTAAGTAGCTTACGTATTGCTTCTTGATTAAGTTTAACACTACGCACAATAAAACTCCTTCATTGAATTTTGTTCATTATTCTAACATTATTAATTTTAATTTGGACAAATTTTGCCATTTTTCTAGCCTTTCAATCCTCATAATGCTCCCTTAGCAAATCTTTAAAATACTGCATTATATCCTCGCTTAGATTCTTACTCTCACTTGCTTTGATAAATGCAGATTCTAAGGCTTGAAATTTCTTAAAATCTATCAAAACATCACAATTTCCTAGATAATACGGAATATGCTTAATGATTTGTTTAAACACATCAACATAACAATAAAGACTATATTTATCTTGTGTAACATACACCGCGTTTGCAGTATTTTTGCTTATAAATGTTTTAGAGCGGCGGAGGGCATTAATATCGCGCAGAGTATAAAACATTGCCACTTTGTGCCTTGAATCCACCCGCTTTTTATTTGGATATTTATCAATATATTTTGCTACAAAATCAAAATCATTGAGCCTAAAAGATTTGCCCTCACGAGTTTTAAAAGAAAAATTACAAATAAAATCAAAATCCATTCCTTGATTATCTCTTTCATATAAGGCAATAACAATAGGAAAAAATCCCAAAGATTTAGGGCAAAAGATTTGTGAGCTAATAATTGTAGAATCTAATAAATGATAGTGTTTGATAAAGTTTTTTAGGGATTTAAAGTTTGATTCCTTAATCAAATAAGAAAGCGGGTGAAGCACACAGATATAATCAGCTTTTAATATATCAAATGAGCGTAAAAAGCTAATGCCTATATCTCGTGCTTTAAGATGAGAATCCACAGGGTTAGAATCTGTGCTTTTAAGGTGATTTTGCACGATAGAGGTTTTATCATTATAAGGTGGATTACCTACGATGATGAGTTTAGAAGATTCTAAAATATTAAACTTTTCTCTTGAGACATTTTGCAAGGAGTTTGTGTGCAAGAATAAAGGTTTAATGGCGCAATCTTTAAAGTTTTTTTGTGCCTCTTGCAAGGCTTGTTTATCAATATCTACGCCAATATTTTGCTTAAAACCCTCTAAATTTAAAAAACTCCCATAACCACAAGAGCTATCAAGCAAAACATAATCTTTTATATCAATTTTAGCATTTAAAAGCATTTGATACACAAGGCACACGATAGAATCCGGCGTGTAAAAACTCCCTTGATTAATTGTTTGGATTCTATCTAAATGTGCTTGGGCTGTCATTTATTCTGTTCTCACTTTACTCTCAATGGTTGAATATTGCAATAAATATACTAATAGATATTTTTAAGCTTCAGAATTCCATAGCGATTTTTAAATCGCACTTTTTGCACATTTACCTGTTCGCTTTTTGCGAAAACCTTGTCCCAACTTTTATCTGCTGCCATGCTTGTTCCTTCTAGAAATAATAACAGCATCATAAAAATGCGTGTGAATGTCGCGCATGTCATTTGTTCTCCTTTAATGAAAATACATTTGGCATTATAAAGCCTAATACCTAGTGTTTGTCAAGAGACTAGGGAGAAATTGATAGAAATTTTTTGTTTATGAGGTGTGATTCGCCTCTTTTTCCTCCAAGCGACAGAAATTGCCAAACCCAGCGACAGGCACACCAAGAGCGCGGATAAGTCTTGACCAATAATTCACCTGCGCAATGGTTGAAGCAATTATCACAATGCCACGTTCAGAAAAATGCTCCTTGAGGCTACAAACAATCTCTTTTGAGATAAAAACAGGCGTATTTGTCGCCATTTCTGTGTATTGCAAAACAATTCTTTCTTTTTCGCTAAAGGTATGATACATGTAGTTTTTGTCAGCTATCGCATTGATTTCATCAAAGCTCAATCCAAATTTTTCATACTCAAAGGCATTCATATCAATGCAAAATGGACAAGCCACCAGCATCGAAACCTGCACACGAATGATTTTTAGAATCCGCTTATTAATCTCTGCATCATCATGCGCCACAAGGCTTTCTAAAACTGCAGAGCTAACCGCTGCCTTAGGATACCAAGTCAAAAGTTTCGCAATCAGCACTTCTTTTTTGACGCTTTTTTGCGCTATCCAAACGGCAATTTTTAGTAAAAAAGGCATTTTTTTGGGCGGCTCTATATAGGCACTCTCTTTATCCTTGAAAAAGTTGTTCTCATCATTGATTGTAAAGCGCATACCCTCTCCTTATCAACCTCAAAATCGACTCTGTTCGAGGCGAATATCACCCAAGATTCCCACAGGGCGCACGAGCAGGACAATAATCAAAAACAAAAAGGCAAATGCGTCTTGATAGCCACTAAGGCTTGGAAAGAGTACGATTCCAAAGACTTCGCTAAAGCCTAATAGTAGCCCACCAAGCATTGCTCCTGCGATGCTGCCAATCCCTCCCAAAACGGCTGCAGCAAAGGCTTTGAGCCCCACCATCACGCCCATGAGTGGTTCGATTGTGGGGTAGGAGATGGCATAGCAAATCCCGCCCACAGCACCAAGTGCGCTCCCAATGGCAAACACAAGCGCGATGATTTTGTTCGGGTCGATTCCCATGAGTGCCACAGCGCGAACATCGAATGCTACGGCGCGAATAGCGATTCCTTGCTTGGTTTTATAGAGCAATAGCAACAAGGCAGCAAACAAAAATAACGTAAGGATTGGGACAAAGATTGTGCTAAAGCTGATACGCACATCGCCAAAATAAAAAATATGCGTGAAAATGGCAGGCGCGCTAAAGCTTTGCGCGCCGCTGCCAAAGAAGACATTGAAGCTGTTTTCGAGCAAAAAGCTCACACCAATGGCGGTAATCAACATAGAGATTCGCGGCGCGAAGCGCAATGGGCGGTAGGCGATTCTATCGATTGCGATTCCAAGAAATGCACAGAATACAACAGCAAGCAAACAGGCAAGCCAAAAGGGCAACCCAAGCTGCAGGCAAAAGAAGCACAAAAACGCGCCAACCATCATAATATCTGCATGCGCAAAATTGATGAGCCGCAAGATTCCATACACCATCGTGTAGCCGATTGCAATGAGTGCATACATGCTCCCAAGACTCACGGCATTCACGAGCTGCTGCAAGAGTGTCGCGCTGTCCATCGTGCACCTATTTATAGCTGCTTTTTAGGTTGTAGTGCCGCAAAAACTCAAATACGCTGCTCATCTCGAACATTGCGGGTGAATAGAGTATAATCTTTTGCGGTTCTTTCGCTTGTAATGTGATACTGATATTTGTAACGTCAGAATTGCTCGCAAGCAGCTGCCTTAGCCCGAGCTGAAAATTCTCGAGCGCTTGAGCAAATTGCTCGCTCGTGCGCGCGTCTTCCTCGTCTATCTCGTTTGCACGCATCGCCATAATCCCCATACCAATTGCCATATCTACGCCAAGCGCAAGCTCATTACGCGTGATGTTGGGTTCTTTCATGCGCGCAAGCTCGAAGAGCGCGTCAGAGAAATTGCGCGACACGAGTGTAAGTGTCGCTTCGCGTAAGCCAAAGCGGAATGAATCCATTGCCTCATCACTGAACTCGAATTGGCTAAACTTGCCATCTTTGTCGAGGAGCATCTCGGGCATTGTGGTGTTTTTGAACATGTCAAGCCCGATGTCCATATTGCCCGCAATTTGCCAATCGGCACTTGGTGAGCTGATGATGCAATCGCCCCAATTCGTCTCGATTCCTTCTTCAGAATCGAGCGTGCTGTTTGCATTGCAAGAGAATTTGTTGGGCAGCAGTGGTGTGAGCGCCTCGATGATTCCGGGATCATTAAATTCGATTTGCTCAAGCAAGCTTTGCCCATAGTTCACTTCACCGCTTATGGTCGTGTTGTTAGTTTTTTGGGTGATGTGGTAGTGTAGAACGAGATTTTGCAACACAATAAACTCGCTTTCGCTCGCTGTGTCGAGGATTGCAATCTTTTGGGCTTTGCATGTGAGTCGCTCATCGCATGTGAAGCTGCCATCAATCCGAAGCCCATCATCTTGTGGAATGATTGTCAGAATCTGCCTATTGAGTGCGTCTTGTAATTCTTGTGCACTGACAAGTTGTGCGTTGTGTTTGCCATAAGATGTTGCAAAATATGCAACCCCTGCAATCAGTAATAGAGTGATAATCGCTACAATTCCTTTACTCATTTCTATCCTTTTTAGTAAGATTCGACTTTGACGTCATAATTGTGCACAATTTGGCGCACAAGTTGTTTGGGATTTTCTGTGAAAAGATAGCCAAATTCTTCAATCTCGGCTTCGCCAAAGAAAAATCCCTCATCTTTCTGCCGCAAAGAGAGCGAAAGATTTTTGTTTTCACCCCGCAGAATCTGCACCACAGCGCTTGCAAGCTCGCTCAATGTCTCTTGCGAATCCGCCGTTGCGAGAGATTGCAATGCAAGCGGAATTGCTGTAGGGTATGTGCTTTCATACGTTTCGCGCGAGAACATCTTGCCGAGTCTGCTGTGGCTAAAAAGCTCAAAGATACGGTCGTTTAAACCATTTGAGGTGATATGCAGCGAGGCGGAGTGAATCGAGAGAGCAAACTGGTAGGCTCTCTCTCTTGCCTTGTGGTTATGGAGCATGATGGGGATATTTGCTTGCGCAAAGACAGGATTGCTGCTACTCATATTGAGTGCAAGGTGATAAAACGCCGATGCCGTGGCAATCTCACAGCTGCCGTCTTTCTCGATTCTGCTTTGTGTGCCGTATGTATATGTGCTCAAATCACATGTGATTTGCGTGGGCAAAATCGAACGAATGCGTGTGATTTCTTCGCGTTGTGCTGCGCTAAGGTTGCGCATTTCAATCTGCGGATTGATGCTCGTTACAAAGCGCAAACTCAAGCGAGAATCGCTCAACTCATTCACAAAGATTTGATTGTTCAAAAAGAGGATTTTAAGCTCGGGCGTGTCATACCAGCCAATCGCAATCTCGCTGCTCGTGCAGCTAAGAAACTCGCTGCATTTAAAGGGTTCTGCGCTTAAGATTTGCAGCCCACCATAATACATGCGGTCATCAAATTCGGCGAGCATTGTCTGAAAATGGGCGTTGAGCTCTTTTTCAAAATCTTTGGGCTGCATCGAAAAGCTGACATGATAAACCAATAGATAGCCCACATACACAATCCCAGCGACAATACTACCAAGCACAAGGGTTGCGAATAGATTTTTCAATGTCTCGTTCTTTCCTCTTTCTTTTTTGTCTCAATAAACAGCGGCACGCCCTCAAATGCGAAATGCTGTCGCAAGGTGTTCGCCAAATAACGTTTATAGCTAAAATGCAGTGCATTGGGGCGATTCATCACCAGCGCAATATGCGGTGGGCAATTTTTGTATTGTGTTGCATAATACACGCGCACGAGTTTGCCTCTGTCGCTTGGAATCGGGTGCTTGCTGCATGCTTGCAAGAGTACATCATTGAGCACTGCTGTTGGAATCCTACGTGAGAGATTATCAAAAACTTCTACAATTTTTGCTTTAAGCGTTTCGATTTTGCGCCCACTTTGTGCACAAACACTCACAATGGGCGCAAACGCGAGATATTTGAAACGTCTGCGAATCTCTTTTTGCAGCTGTTCGAGCGATTGATTCTTGATGTCGGTTTTGGTGAGAACTAGAATCACGCCCAATTTATGCTCGAGCACGAGCGCACCCATTTTTTCATCAAGCTCGACAAGAGGCGTAGATGAATCAAGCACAAGCAAGGCAATATCAGCTTGTTGTAGCATGTCTTTTGTGCGCATGAGCGCGAATTTTTCGATTCCTTCAATCTTGCTTTTGCGCCTTAGCCCCGCTGTGTCGATAAACAAAAAATCATGCTCTTTCCATTTGCATTGCGCATCGACAGGGTCGATTGTCGTCCCAGCAACAGGCGAAACAACCGAGCGTTGCTGCCCCAAAAGTGCATTGAGCAGCGAGCTTTTGCCGACATTCACACGTCCGATAATCGCGATTTTAATCGGAGGCAGAGGCAAATCCAGTGCTGTAATGTCGTTTGTTTGCGATTTGTCAAATGCAATCTCTTGGCTTTGGGCTTCCAAAGCGGCGAGCAGCTCTTCATCGAATGTTTGCTGCGGCATGTTTGTTTGATGTTTGGTGAGTGTTGCTTCAATTGCGCTCACAAGCTGCGCGATTCCGCGATTGTGTGCCACAGAAATGCCAAAAATATCCTCGATTCCAAATGCGCTATATTCCCAAAGTCTCTGCTCTTCTTTGCTGTTGTCAAGCTTGTTGATGACAAGAAACATCGGCTTATGCAGCTTTTGCAGCTCGCGAAATAGCGCAATGTCATTTTCTTGCACATCAACCTTGCCATCGACAACAAACAGCAAAACATCAGCATGTGTGGCTTCGCTTCGCGCCGCTTGTGCCACAGCGCCAAATAGCGAATCTTTGCTTTCTTTTTCTGCGCTCACGCCGCCTGTGTCGCTCAACAAAAACTCGGTTTCACCAATCTTGCAGTCTGCTATACATATGTCGCGTGTTGTCCCTACGACATCTGATGTGATGGCTTTGCGTGTCGCAATCAATCGATTGAATAGCGAACTTTTGCCCACATTGGGGCGTCCGACAATGGCGACTTTTTTCACTCAAAAACCTAATCTCTATGCTTTAAGACAATCGCTACAAATCACAAAAAGCCGCATGTCATGGCTCACAAGCCGCGCACCATAGGAATCGGTGAGCTTTTCTTGGAGTCTTTCTATCTCTTCGTCATAAAACTCAATGATATTGCGGCACTCCATACAGATGATATGGTCATGATGGAATCCGCCTGCAACCTCATAGCGGCGTCCGTTTGTGTCGACTTCGATGGAGAGCACAAAGCCTTCTTTCTCCAAGAACGCGAGAATGCGATAGATGGAGCTAAGGCTCGCACCTTTGTTGTTTTGGCGTGACATTGCAAAGATTTCATCAGGCGAAAGATGTCCACCATGCTCGTAAAGGATTTTCAAAATATTCTCACGTTGACGTGAATTTTTCAATCCATTTTTGCGAATCGCTAGGTGTAAACGCTCCAAAATAGTCTCGAAGCTATCTTTGTATTTTCTCATTTTCTATCCTTGAGATTGTGAAATTAAAACTCAATAATGGATTCTAGCGCTTTTGTGTGAGATTTGCAAGTTTTGTATGCGTAGGCTGCGAAAAAGCCAAAAAGCCCTTGTTAGCACTTGTTGTGAGTGTAAAATATGTTTCGATTCTTTGTTGATGCGCCATTCTATTGTGTGCATCTATGAGTGTTTGGAGCTCCTTGTTTGGCAGGTTTGGCATACATTCGCATGTAAAATGTGCGCCATTTGTCTCGATAGAAATCTGCGTGCTTGTTTGTCCAAACATCTCGAAGAATGTATAAAATAGGCATTCTATCAATTCATGTTGCCCAAAAAGATATGCTGATTTGTCTAGCACAACAGAAAGCGAATCTGCAAAATCGTTTGCGCATTGTTGTACAATGCTATCAATCTGGATTTTTTGCACCTTTTGTGTGTTTTGCTGTGCGATAGAATCAAGCATACAATCGAGCCGCTGCACCTGCTTGTGCAAGTTCTGTGCATTTTGGGCAAGCGTTTCTGTTTCGAGCTCGTCATATTCGAGGCAGTGTTCTAAATCATATGCAATGAGTCCAACAACACTCAAGGGTTGCCGTGCATCATGTTTAAAATGTCGCAATTGTTCCTGAAGACAATAGAGTTCTTTAGTCTTTTTTAAAAGTTTAGTTTTAGTTTTCTGAAATAATGTGTATGTTCGATTCTTGGTTTCATGAAATCTTACAGCGTCCTGTTCTCCATTCTTTGAGCTTTTTTTGAATCTTATAGATTTTTTTGGTTTTATTATTTTATTTTTATTAAAATATGAGATAATCATAGGTGTAAAACCTCCCACGGGTTTGTTTGTAATTTTATCTTAGAATGCGAAAAAATACGATAAAGGATAGACAATGAAACGAGAGATTCTTGACGACCTTAGAGATACTGAAATCTTGCTTGTCGAAGATGATATAGAACTGCGCAATCTCATTGAACGCAACATTCGCCGCCACACAAAGGCAATCTACACGGCATCTGAAGGCAAAAAGGCGCTTAGAATATTTCGCGAAAAAGCCCCACATGTCATCATCACAGACCTTGAATTGCCCAAAATGAGTGGGCTTGAGTTTATCAAAGAAGTGCGTGTGATGAACCCGCGCGTGGCGATTATCGTCATTACCGCTTATGGCACTGAAGAAAATTTTGCTGATAGCTATGATTTGGGCGCATGTTCGATTCTCAAAAAGCCCATTGACCTCGATGAGCTCTTTATGATTCTACTTGCCAATAGCCCCAAGAAAATCACCAAAACCACTGTTTCCCTCGGCAAGCAGTTAAGCTACAATCCTGCCGAAATGATGCTCTATTTCAATGGTATGCCGATTGTGCTAACCAAAAAAGAGAATCAGATTCTCTCGCTGTTGTTGCAATACAAAGGTGGCGTTGTATCCTATGACGAGTTCCAAACCCTCATTTGGGGCGATTCCCCGATGACGCTCGATACACTGCGCATGCACATCAACTCCATTCGCAAAAAATCTCATCAAAACATTATCCGCAACCTTTCGGGCGTGGGCTATAAGCTCACAATGGAATAGCCTTGTTCTACGACAATGCGGTTCGTGCCCTCAAAAAGGCTTCTTTGTGGCGCACACGTTCTGTAGCTTCGCACACTCTGCTCGACTTTGCGAGCAATGATTACCTTGGGCTAAGACGCAACAAGAAGCAGGCGCAATGCGCATTTAGCAAGCTTTGCTCTGCTGATGTTTTTGCGCCCGGTGCGTCTATGCTTGTCAACGGTTACCACGCATTGCATCATGAGTGCGAGGAGCTGCTTTGCGCAGCAAATGGCTTTGAACGTGGGGTGATTTTGGGTTCAGGATTTCTCGCAAATATCGCATTGCTTGAATCCCTCGTGCGTGCACGCGATGTGCTGTTTATCGACAGCCATTACCACGCCAGTGGGCAGCTCGCCACACGTTTGCTTGGCAAGCGCGTACGTGTTTTTGCGCACAATCGTCCCGATTGCCTGCGCGAGCTTTTGTTGCGTGAGCCACGTGTCAGAGATTCGCAATGGATCATTGCTATCGAATCAGTCTATTCGATGAGCGGCGAGATTGCCCCGCGTGCCTTTGCCGAGCTTGCAGCAGAACACAATGCGCTTTTATTAGTCGATGAAGCGCATGCGAGCGGCACAATCGGTAAAAATCTCTTGGGCTATTTTGACTACCACAATCTGCCTATTGCACCCAACTATATCAAAATGGGCACATTCAGTAAGGCATATGGCAGTTATGGTGCGTATATCCTCGCGCATAGCGACATCATCGCTTTCCTCACAAATCGTGCCAAGCCGCTGATTTATAGCACTGCTCTTTCGTTGTTTGATACGGCGCTTGCATTTGTGAATTTTTGCTATATCCTGCGCCACAGCGCTCGGTTTGCAAGGCAACTGCAAAAGCGTCAAGAGATTTGGAGCGCTGCGCTTGGACGCACATTGCGCACACCCATTGTTTCGATTCCGCTTGCGAGCAGTGCCGAGGCGATTGTAGCTCAAAAACATCTTGCCAAGGAAGGCTTTTGTGTGGGGGCAATCCGCCCGCCCACAGTCAGCGAGCCCATGTTGCGCATCAACGTTTCGCTTGGCACGAATAAAAAGGCACATAAGAGACTCTCTGCTATAATTGCGCAAAAATTTTGCGGAGCATTGATGTGAGAAAACTTTTTAAACTTTTTATGGTGCTTTGCTTGTTCATCGGGATTGGAATCGTTGCTATTCTTGTGCATTATTATAACTCCATTCGATTTGATCTCGACCAAGTCGTGCATTACACCCCGCCGCTCACGACTCAAATCATCGACCGCAAAGGAAGGCTTGTAGCAAATCTCTATGACAAAGAATTTCGATTCTATGCATCTTTTGAAGATTTCCCTGCACGTGTCATTGAGGCGCTCGCTGCTGTCGAAGACACACTCTTTTTTGAGCACCCGGGCATCAACATAGACGCGATTTCACGCGCGATGGTCAAGAATCTTGCGAGTGGCAAAATGCTTGAGGGCGGCAGCACGATTACGCAGCAGCTGATTAAAAATATTGTCCTCACTCCCGAGCGCACGTTTGATAGAAAGATTAAAGAAGCCTTGCTTGCGATTCGCATCGAACAAGTCTTGAGCAAGGAAGAGATTCTTGAACGTTATCTCAATCGTGCTTATTTTGGGCATGGTTACTATGGCATTCGCACGGCAGCTTTGGGCTATTTTCGCAAAGATTTAGACAGGCTCACGCTCAAAGAATCTGCCCTGCTCGCAGGGCTTGTGCGTGCGCCAGCGTTCTATGACCCAACGAAAAATCTTGATTTTGCGCTTGGACGTGCCAATAATATCTTGCAACGCATGTATGCGCTTGGTTGGATTACAGATGATGAGCTGCAAAGAGGCATTGATGAAGTGCCTAAAATCTACAACGACACATTGAGTGCAAATGTCGCCCCCTATGTTGTGAATGAGGTTTTGCGTCAGCTTGCACAACTGCAAGACATCAAAACAGGCGGCTATGTGATTAAGCTCAATCTCGATTTAGACTATCAAGAAGCCGCACAAGAGGCTCTTGTCTATGGCTATGAGCAGATTCGCAAACGACAACCCAATCATGACAACGAAAGCCTCAATGGTGCGATTGTCGTGCTCGAGAATCGCAGTGGCAGGATTCGCGCTATGGTTGGAGGTGTGGATTACAAAAAAAGCAATTTTAATCGTGTAACACAGGCAAAGCGCCAGCCCGGCAGCAGTTTTAAGCCTTTTATCTACCAAGCAGCGCTTGATTATAGCTATTCTGAAAGTGATTTGCTCGCCGATATTGCGCGTACATACGAATATGTCAGCAACGGCGAAAAGCGCATTTGGCAGCCCAAAAATTATACCAATGCATTCAAGGGGCTTGTAACGCTCAAAACAGCTCTCGAACAGAGTCTCAATCTCGCAACAATCAATCTTGTCGAAGATGTCGGATTCGAACGGGTATGGCAAAAAATTGACCAATATGGCTTTGTCAATGCGCCACGCAACCTCACGATAGCGCTTGGCAGCTTTGCTGTCTCACCGCTTGAAATGAGCCGTTCTTATACAATCTTTTCCAATTATGGCACTATTATGGAGCCCATGCTCATCGATTCGATTACCGACATAAGGGGCAAAGAGATTCGATTCTATGAGCGCGCCACCAAAATCACAGAGGAACGTCAAGCTTTCTTGATGATTGACCTTTTGCGCAATGCTGTCAATCGCGGCACAGGACGTCGCGCACGTGTCAAGGGAATCGAGATTGCCGGCAAGACAGGCAGCACGAATAATAATATCGATGCTTGGTTTTGTGGCTTTTCGCCCACAATCCAAACCGTGGTGTGGTATGGTAGAGACGACAACACTCCGCTTGGCGCACGTGAAACGGGCAGTGTAACAAGCGCTCCGGTGTTTTCTCATTTTTATGAACGTCTCTTGCAAATCGAGCCGGGACTCAAACGCAATTTCAATATCCCAAGCGGTGTCTATTCTGACATTAAAGATGGTGAGCAATACTTCTACACCGATGTTTCTGCTCCCAAAGAAACCGAAGGAATCTACAACCAACAACTATTGCCCTAATTTCATAAAAAGGAGTCTCGTATGAAAAAAATTCTTGCTTCTCTCTTTGTGGGCGCGATTCTTGGCGCTCCTCTTTGTGCCGATGAAATCAAGGCTGGTGTGGTGATGCCCCTAAGCGGTTCGCTTGCTGGCTTTGGGCAGGCAGGTTTTCGAGGATTAGAGGTCATGCAAAGCCTTGTGCCGCAAAATGCGAAGGGCGATTCGCTCAAATTCATTGTGCTTGACAACAAAAGCGAGAAAATCGAATCGGCAAACGCCATTCGCAAGCTCACAGCAACAGACAAGGTTAGCGTAGTCTTTGGTCCCCTTATTACCACCAATACCCTTGCAATGATTAAAACAGTTGAGGATTCTCAAACACCTCTGATTCCTGCTGTTGCCACAGGAGATAGAGTCACAAAAGGCAAAAAATTTGTTACACGAATCGCGTTTGCTGATAGCTTTCAGGGCACAGCGGGCGCGAGCTTTTCCTTTTCTGAGCTTGGCGCAAGACGCGCGGCGATTCTTTTTGATAGCAGCAGCGATTATTCCATTGGGCTTACCCATGCGTTTGAGAAGCAATTCAAGAAGCTTGGCGGAAAGGTCATCATCAAGTCAGAATTTAAGGCGGGCAACAAAGACTTCAAGGCACAGCTTTCAAGCATTAAGGCAGCAAATCCCGATGTGCTATTTATCCCCATCTACTACAACGAAGCTGCATTGATTATGGTGCAATACAAGCAGCTAGGGCTTTCAATGCCCGTTGTGGGTGGTGATGGAGTCGCTGGTAGCGACATCTTTTTTGATGTCGCTAAAGACGCGGGCGAGGGCGTGATTGTAACCGATTACTACTCGACCAACAGCGAACAAACCGAGCTTGGCAAAAAATTTATCAAAGTCTATGAAGAGAAATATAAAGAATCTGTGAGTAGTTTTAGTATCATGTTTGCTGACGCCTATCTCCTCGTTCTCAAAGCGCTTGAGACATGCGACAAAGACGATAGAGCCTGCCTCAATGATAAGATTCGCAACCAAGACTCTTTTGAAGGCGTGAGCGGTGTCTTTAGTCTCAAAAATGGCGAAAGCTTGCGTAATGCGGTGTTTAATGAAGTCAAAAATGGCAAACTTGTATATCGAACCACCCTCACAACACCCTAAACCTCTCTTGCGCGCACAACATCTGTGCTTGAGCGTTTTGGTGTTTGTCGCGCTGTTTTGTGTCCGCTTGCACTGGCTTTTTTTTGCACTTGGCAATGCGGACTTTTTGCTCGATTGCATTCCTATGCTCAACAACAATGACGGCTACTACTATGCGGAGGGCGCACGCGATATTCTCGCAGGCTTTCATCAAGACGGCGATCTCTCGCCTGTACATTCCTTATTGTCGATTCTAAGCGCTGCATTTGCCTTTGTGTTGCCGCTGCCTCTCGATTGGCTGCTGCTGTTTTTGCCTGCTATTTTTGGCTCTCTTGTGGCGTTTCCTCTCTATTTCTTTTTTATTGCTTTTGTTCCAAGCCGCTTTGATGAGCGCCTCAAAACCTTTTGCGCGTGCTTTGTAGCCTTTTTTGGCGGCATTGTTGTGAGCTATTACAACCGCACAATGATAGGTTATTATGACACCGATATGCTCATTATTGTGTTGCCACTTTGTGCCATCTTTTGCTTGTTGCGCTTTACACAGACACAATCACAAATCATGCTATGCGCCTTTTTTGTCTTTGCAATCCTCGCACAGCAGTGGCACGCTGGGCTTTCCAACCTGTTTCTTGCCATTTTCGCGCTCTGTGTTGTCTGGGCGTTTGTTGGGCGCTTTTGTGCGATTGTGCGCGCTCCGTTTGCGATGCTGCCCATCATCGCTGCGCTCTCTGTGCTGCTTGTGCCGTTTTGGTGGTTGCAGATTCTGCTTGCTGGTGTGTTTGTGTGTGTGCGGAATCCAAAAGCACATGGCGCGTTTATCGCATTGTCGTTGCTTGTCGCCGCGCTTTTTGGGGGCTTTTCCGTGCTTCTATATCCATTCCAAGCTTATTTTTTGCAGCAATTACCCCAAGATAGCCCACTCGTGTTCCATGACGTTGTTGGCACAATCCGCGAAGTTTCGAGTGTTTCGCTCGTTGAAGCCATGCAGCGAATCTCATCGACCGTGCCGCTGTTTGTGGTGTCGCTATTGGGCTATATCGCGCTATGCGTGCAGCGTCCTCATTTTTTGCTTGGTTTGCCATTTGTGCTTTTGGGCTTTGCGGGCGCAAAGATTGGCTTGCGTTTCAATCTCTTTGCCACGCCCTTCTTGGCGCTTGGGCTTGGCTTTGTGCTGCTTTTTTGTTTGTCGCTGTTGCCCAAATGGCGCTTGTTTGTCGCTCTGCCTCTTGCCGCACTGCTTTGTATGCCGAGTTTTGCGCACATCATGCAATACAACGTCCCAAGCGTTTTCCACAAAGACGAGGCGCAATTGCTCCAAGCGCTCAAAACTCTTGCAAAACCAATTGATTATCTGATTACTTGGTGGGATTATGGCTATGGTGCGCGCTATTATGGCGATGTCAAGACGCTCATTGATGGCGGCAAGCATTCAGGCGCTGTGAATTACCCCGTGAGCCTCATGCTCGCCACGCCGAATATGAACGCGTCAGCCACGCTCGCTGCCCTCACGACATATACCACAGAAAAATATCGCAATATCGGCGAAGACAATGCGATTGTCGAGCAGCTTTTGCGCGACTTCCCTGCGAATTCGCCGCGCAATTTTCTCTTGCGCCTCGAAAATGGCATGCTTGATGTGCCTCCCATGCAGCATGATATTTTCTATTATCTCCCGCTGCAAATGTTTGAGATTTTCGATGTGATTGCGAGTTTTAGCAATATCGACTTTGCAGGCGGAATCATGCGTGAGGATTCCATGCTCCATGTCGCGCATGTGCATCGAGTCACTGCCAACACAATTTTTGCCGATGGCAATCTCACGCTTATGCCCCAAACAGGCGAGCTCCACAATGGCGAATCGCGCGTGCCATTGCGCGCGTTTGTGCGCATGCGCGAAGTGAGCGTCGATTCCGATTCTGCTAGCGCGTTTGTGCGCACGATTCCGCACGCAGAACGTGTCGATTTCTCCACTCCCTCACGGCTTTTTGCCGTGTGGCTCGAATCCCAAAACAAGCTCATTGTGTGCGATGAATTTTCGTTTTATAGCACAACCTTGCAGCTCTTTGTGTTTGGCGAAAATGAAACGTTTGCGCTTGTGGCGAGCAATCCGCTAGGGCGCATTTTCAAAGTGCGCAAAAGGATAGACTGATGTGTGGAATCGCCGGAACAATCAACCTAGCCCCCGATGAGGCGGCAATCTTGCAGAGTTTGTGGCATCGCGGTCCTGATTCAAATGGCAGTCTCTATTTCGAGAATCTCGCGTTGTTTCACACGCGCCTTAGTATTCAAGATTTGAGCATGAATGCAAATCAGCCTATGGAAATGGGAAATCTTGCCATCGTGTTCAATGGCGAAATCTATAACCACCATGAGCTGCGCAAGAAGATTCCAGACTTTGTGTTCCAAACACAATCAGACACTGAAACGATTCTCGCGCTGTTTGCCGCCTTTGGCGATTCTATCTTTGCTGACTTTGATGGCATGTTTGCACTCGCAATCCTCGACAAAAGTGAGCGCACGCTCACAATTGCGCGCGACAAAATGGGCAAGAAGCCATTGTTTATCTATCACAATGGCACACATTTTGCCTTTGCGAGCGAGCTTGCTACCCTTGCGCATTGTGCGCCACTTGAAATCGAGCTCGAATCGCTGCGATTCTTCTTGCGCTTTGGCTTTTTTTATTCCGATGGCGCACCCTATCGGCATGTATTTGCATTGCCTCCCGCGCACACCGCGACACTCGCGCTCGATTCTTTGCAGCCCTTGCAGCCTGTGCGCTATTTTGATTTGCGCGCGCTGTTTGCGCGCCCAAAAATCTCGAGCTTGCCTCTTGCAATGGCGCATGTCGAAGATTCGTTGCGCGTGTGTGTCAAAAGACGTCTTGAATCCTCGAGCATTGAGGTTGGCAGCTTTCTAAGCGGAGGAATCGATTCGTCATTGATTGTTGCAATCGCAAGCGAGTTTTGCCCATCACTACAAACCTTTACCGTTGCTTTTGAGGGAATGTATGATGAAAGCCCCCTTGCAGAGCTTGTTGCAAAAAAATATGGCACACGACATTCTGTATTGTCTATTGACACACAATGTCTTGCCAACGACATTGAGCAGATTCTTTGCGCCTATGGGCGTCCGTTTATGGACAGCTCGGCAATCCCTAGCTATTATATCGCCAAAGAGGCAAAGAAGCATGTTAGCGTGATTCTCAATGGTGATGGTGCTGATGAGTTGTTTGGGGGCTATCGTCGCTATGTGCCTTTTGCGCTTGGTTGGGTCGGCATTGCGCGCGCTATGTCGTGGATTGTGCCCTTTTTACCCAAAAGTCATAACCAAAAATCCCTCTACACCTATGCGTTGCGATTGCTTGCAATGGCACACAAACAAGGCGCTGCATTGTATGCGAGCGCAACGATTGATTCGTTTGAAGATGTCTTTGCGTTTGCGCCTTGTGCATATGCGCAAAGCCTCGATTCTTTTGTGCGTAATGTTTGCGCTGATTTCACTCTCTCGCCGCTTTCTAGGTGGCTCTATCTTGATTCACAACTTTTGTTGCTTTGCGATTTGCTGCCCAAAATGGACATTGCCACCATGCAGCATGCCCTCGAGGCGCGCAGTCCTTTTTTGGGTAGCGAAATGCTCGAATCGAGCACAAATCTTAGCGATTCTCTAAAGATTTCGAAGCGACATACAAAAGTTATTTTGCGCAAACTCGCAAAAAAATATCTTCCGCCCGAGCTTGTCTCTGCCCCCAAACGTGGTTTTGAGGTGCCGCTTGCGCATTGGGTTACGCACGAGCTGCGCGACATAATCACGCAACGTATCAGCGATTGTGCGCTGCTCCCCGAGCTTCTGCCGCGCGCCTTTGTCCAAGAGCTTTTGCACAAACCACAAAATTTTGCTACGCAAAAGCGCGCAAAGATGCTATTCACTCTCTTTGCGCTCGCTGTGTGGGCGAGAAACCAATAAAGGATTGGAATGCTGACTTTTGATTTTTCGGCTTTGGAAAACGAGGATTTCAAAGAAGATTCTGTGCGGGAATTTGTGATTGCACCACTTTTAAAAGAGTTAGGATTTGTGCTCAAAGATGATAAGAATCCTCGCAAGCTTGAAATGATTCTTTCTAAACGAGAAAGGGCAGATTTTAAGATTGGAAGCAATAAAAAGATTGCTGCGGATTTAATGCTTGATTATACGCTTTATGTGGATTCTAAGATTTATTGTGTGCTCGATGCAAAAGCCCCGAGTGTGGTGATTGACAAAGGCAGTGAATCGTACAAACAAGCTTTGAGCTATGCTGTGGGATTCAATGCTAAGTATTTTGCATTGTGTAATGGGTGTCGTTTGGTTCTTTTTCGGCTCGAGGGGCAGGAGATTCTGCTCGATGTGGATTTAGAACATGAATTGCAAGAGAAATGGAATCTTTTGCGCATGTATTTGTGCGGCGAAAAGATTACAAGTCGCAAGAGAGAGAAAAAGAGTGAGGATTGGTATTTAAGCCGCGAATTGCCAAAGGCGATTGTCAAACCTCAAAAGAGAAAGAAGGCGCGGCATTATGGCTGCTTGGCGTATTTCACGCGGCAGAGTTGGGACATTGTTACGCAAAACATCAAGAACTTTACAAGCGAGGGCGATGTCGTGCTCGACCCATTTAGTGGCAGCGGCGTAACGGCAATTGAGGCGATGATGAACGGCAGGATTGGAATCCATATCGATTTGAATCCCTTGAGTGTGTTTATGGCAAAGGCATTGAGCGTCAAAGTCGATTTGGGCAAACTCTATGAGCTAAGCGAAGAGATTCTAAACGAGTTTGAGAATCTGCGCCCCAAGAATGAGAGGGAGGCAAGGAATCTCTTAAAACATGCGCAATATTATCCTAATGCTATCGATTTAGAATTTGGCGAGGTTGCGACACAAAAGGAGCAGGATTCTATGCTATGGATTCCGCAAGATGAGCCTTTGCCAAAGGGGAGTGATGTGGATTCCGTGTTGGGGCTCTTTAGCAATGTGCAGCTCGCCGAGCTCGCGCTTTTGCGCAAATTGATTTTCAAGCGCACATTTTATAGAAAGATTCAAAGAGAGTTGAGGTATAGCCTCATGTTGGCATTCTATAATGTCTTAAATGTGATTAATTTGACCTATCATATTTCCCAACACGAAGGGCTAACAAACAAGGCTGGCAATAGCGCAATTTTTATCTATTACCGCTATCGCATTGCCAAAAAACCAACATTTGTGGATATTGTCGAATCTTTTAGGGGCAAGATAGATAGAATTATGCGAGGCAAACAAGAACTCGAAAATGCCCCAAGCGATTCTTTCTATCAGAGCTATCTCTATCCTCTCGAGAATGTCATTAAGGATTTCAAAGGCGCAATGCTAAGTCAAAGAGAGAATCTCGCACAGAGTGATTCGAGGATTCACAAGAGCAATGGCGCAAGAATCTTTCAAGCGGACGCAACAAATCTGCAAGAAATCGAAACGGAAAGCGTGGATTTTATCTACACGGACCCACCCTATGGCGCGAAGATTCCGTATCTCGATTTAAGCACGATGTGGAATGCATGGCTTGACTTTCCTGTCGATTCTAGCCTGAAAGAAAAGGAATGTATCGAAAAAGGCAGCCTCGAAAAGAGTCGCTATGAATATTATGACTTAATGAAAGCCTCGCTAAAAGAAATGTATCGCGTGCTGAAATGGAATCGTTGGCTTGCGTTTGTGTTCCAACATCAAGACCCAAAATTATGGCAGATTCTTGTCGATAGCGCCGAGAATATTGGTTTTGAATATGTCGGCAGTGTGCGGCAGGACAATGGACAGACAACATTTAAGAAGAGGCAGAATCCAAGCACCGTGTTGAGCGGGCAAATCATCATCTATTTTAAGAAAGTCGATAATGCCAAAGTGCGAGCAAAGCTCGAGGTTGGAATCGACATTATGGAACAGATGTTTAAAGACATTGAAGAAATCATCATCGAAAACAATGGCGCAAACTTAGAAGAGATATGGAACTCCTTGATTATCAAATCCATGAATCATGGCTATCTCCATGAAATCGCCAATAAGTTTGCCAATTTTATCCCTGCTATCAATGAACGATTTGAATGTGATGTGCATAAGAAATACCACCTAAGAGAGGATTCGAGCTTTACAAACTATGCGATTCCGATTGAAAAAAGAGTTGAATATCTTATCCGCGCCTTTTTGGGCAGAACAAAGGAATCCAACCAAAGCGCCACATTTGATGATATTGTCTTAAACATCATTCCGCTTTCAAAAAATGGCATTCAGGCAAATAAAAAAATGATACGAGATATTTTAGGAGAAATCGCCTATGAAGACAAAGATAGAAAGTGGCGACTTAAAGACGAAGAATCGAGTCTATTTGATGACGAGGATTGGCAATAAAAGAACGCAAAAGGAAGCACATGAAGATTGTTTTTTTATCTCATCTTGATATGAATCTCTATCTTTTTCGCCTGCCGATTATGCAAGAGCTTGTCAAAAGAGGGCATGAGGTCATCGCGCTTTGCCCAGAGGGCGAATACTTTGCGCGTTTTGCTGCGCATGGAATTGTGGCACAGAGCTATGCAATTTCACGCAAAAGCCTCAATCCATTCCGCGAGATTGCCACAATCTATCGTATTGCTCGTTGTTTGCGTGTTCTTCATCCTGATATTGTGCAGACATTCACGATTAAACCCAATGTCTATGGTGCAATTGCTGCAAAGATTGTGGGCGTTCCTTGCACGATTTGCACCGTTACAGGGCTTGGCAGCTTCTATATCCAACAAGGATTCAAGACTTTTGTATTGCGTATGTTGATAGAATCACTCAATAAACTCGCATTTTTATTTGCTAAAGCCGTTGTGTTTCAAAACAAAGACGACTTACAACTTTATTATAATAAAGGGCTTGTTTCAAAGTCTAAGGCTGTACTTATCAAAGGTTCGGGCATCAATCCCAAGATTTTTGCACGTGATTTGATACGTGCAGACGATGTGCAGCGCTATAAAGACGCATTGGGAATCATGCAGGGCGAGATTGTTGTGTTGATGGTCGCGCGTGCGATTGCGCATAAGGGTGTGGTGGAATATTATCAGGCTGCAAAAAAACTTCAAGCGAGCCTGCCGCATGTGCGCTTTTTGTTTGTTGGCGATGTTGATAATGGCAACATCGCGCCGCTTTCAGCCGAGTTTTTGCGCTCCAATTCAGCTGTGCATTGGCTTGGCAAACGTGAGGATATTTTCGAGCTGCTCGCGTGCGCCGATATTTTCGTGCTGCCCAGCTATCGCGAGGGAATCCCGCGCACATTGCTTGAAGCAGGCAGCATGGCATTGCCTATCGTTACAACAGACGCTGTGGGCTGCCGCGAGGTTGTTGATGATGGGTGCAATGGTTTCCTTGTCCCTGTGGGCGATTCTGAATTGCTTGCACAAAAGATTGCCGAACTCGCCTCTGATTCTGCGCTACGCGAGGCTTTTGGGCATGCATCGCGCAAGAAGATTCTTGCCGAATTTTCGGTAGATGCGATTGTTGCACAACATCTTGCACTCTATGAGCGGCAGCTGCGCTTTTGCTAGGCTCGCCTTGCCGTTGTTAGTTTGCAATCCTCACAAGATACCGCCATAATCAATCTGCATATGCTAGAACTTTTTCTTATTCACATCTTCAAGAATATCATCAGCGATTTTATTCACGACTTTGGTGATATTGTCTGTGTTTTTGGCGATATTGACATTATCCTGCGTGATTCCATTCACATGTGCAATCGTCTCATTGATTTGGCTAATCCCTTCTGTTTGCGTCTTAATCGATTCGCTCATTTCGTTGATTCCTTGTACCAAAACATTCACATTCGCCTCGATTTCACTTAGGCTTTTGCTCGTACGTTCAGCGAGCTTGCGCACCTCGTCAGCCACGACAGCAAAGCCGCGTCCATGTTCGCCTGCACGGGCGGCTTCAATCGCGGCATTAAGGGCGAGCAGGTTTGTTTGGTCGGCGATGTCTTTGATGACAATGACGATATTCTTAATATCTTCTGCTTGTCTCGTAACTTCTGTTGTTTTGTCAGAAACATTTTGCATCGATGAGGTGATTTCTTCGATTGTCAAAGCTGATTGCCCCAAAGCCTCTGCTTGACTTACGCCACCTTCAAGGAGCTTGTTCATCGAAAGTTGCAGCTCATCAGTTTGTTTGACTAAATCTTTGGCATAATTGCTCGAAGAAACGAGCATTTGTTTGATTTCCTCACCCAAGATGTTGGTTGTTGTCTCAACATTGCCTTGCGCATTAGGAATCTCTGTCGTGAAGTCGAGCATTTTGTAGGATTCAAAGACATCATGAATCACATTCATATTTGAACCAATTTTGTTTTGCAGCACATCAAGCATACGATTGAGCACGTTTTTGAGCTCAAGCAATTGCGGATTATAGGGATTTTCGACAATCCTTGCTGTCAAATCCCCATTTTCTATGGCTTGGACAGTATTTGTCGATTGTGTGATAGCGATAATATCTTGTTTCAATCCTGTGGTGGTTTTTTCGATATTGTGATTAATCACTTTTGCCATTGCTCCAAATTCATCGTTTGATGAGATGTCTATTTTGCTTGGGGCTTGTTCAGATTCATGGTTAATATAGGCAAAAACGATATTCAAACCTTCTTGGATAACATCAAGAGGGCGCAAAGAGCGAGAAATGAGGAAAGTAATGAGAAACAGCGCAAACATCATGGCGGTAATGCTCATGATCCCTTGTTGTGCGAGAGTGGTGTTGATTGCCTGCGTATAGGTGCTATTTTGCGTGATAGAACAAACGCGAAATTCTGGATTTGATGTTGTGGTACACATGATAGCCTGTGTCTCGCCCTCTCCATCTTGCGTGTAAAATAGTGCATTTGTCTCGAGCAGTTTCGGATTTGCTTTGATCGCATTTGCAATATTTTGGCTCAATGTGTTGGTTGTGAGCATTCTGTCGGTTTGTTCATGGAGCAATATCATGCCTTGTGGATTATAGATTCCAACATACGAATTCTCTGTTTGTCCAAGAGAAAGGACGATTTTAGCAAGTTTTTTGAGATTGTATGCTCCCGCTACAACAGCAACAAGTTTGCCATTTTTTAGAATCGGCATAGAATAGAGAATAGAGACATGATTGGTAATAATCGAACGATGGATTTCAGTTGAGGCAAATGTTCGCACTTGCTCCGCGAGCTTATACCATGGTCGGCTCTTGCCATCGAATGTGTCGGGAAAATCTTTCGTTCGGTCTGATTTGAAAGTTGCATCATAATCAGCATAGTTTAAAAACATCACATCAAATCCATTGGTTTTTGCAGTCGACTCAAGGACATCATAGATTCTTTCTTCTGCTGTATATGGGACATCTTTAAAAAAATCTGCCAACGATTCGATGGTAACTTGTCGCAAATCCCTTTGCATATCGAAGACTCGCGCCACATTCATCATTGTTTGTTTTTGGATTTCTTGTAGATAAATAAAATGGTCTTGTTTGGACAAAAAATAGCTTGTTGTATTGACAGCAAGAAGTATTAGAACAATCAAGATACCTATGGCTAAAGTAAGCTTGGTTACAATAGAGAATCTCTTTTGAGGTTTACTTTTCATTGTCCTTCCTTTATGAAATTTTTGTCAAACTCTTAATCCGCATCTTGCGCCATTCTAACACATCAAAGCTTAAGTTTTATTGATACATGACCTATGCGCGGGAAATGTCAAGTAAGCTTGCAGTTGTTTTTGTTAAAAATTAGGTATAATTTGTTAAGTAGACTCTCCCAAGAAAAGATTTTATGACACCCCGAATGTCCAAGCTGCGGAAATTTTTTGGAGGTGCACTTTAGTTGCACTTTTGGTGAGTGATTCTAAAGATAATGTGCGCTTGAAACTATATTTTCATTTATCAATCAGAGTCAACAAAAAACATCTCTTGTTGCTCCAGATTCTTCACTCGCTCACGCGAGTTTAGAATCACAAACTGCTTGGGATTTTGCAACGTTGAATTGCCACGCTCTCACGATATGTTCCACAATGCAATAGGACACCCCCACACCCCACCCACCTCAACCCACC